>DATLJB010000213.1:0-16446 GCA_035539075.1 Terriglobia bacterium | reverse complement strand
GAGCCAAGGATGCCATTCGGGAACGTCGTAATGCTGCATGCGCCGGGTCATGCCCTCGAGACCCAGGACATAAAGCGGCATGAAGGCGACATAGAAACCGATGGTCCAAAGCCAGAAGGCTGCCTTGCCGAGACGTTCGTCGAGCCGGAAGCCGAAAGCCTTGGGGAACCAATAGCTATATCCGGCGAAAGCGCCGAACAGCACCCCGCCGATCACGACATTGTGGAAGTGGGCGACCAGAAAGAGCGAATTGTGCAGCACGAAATCGGCCGGCGGCACCGCCAGCAGAACGCCGGTCATGCCACCGATCACAAAGGTGACCATGAAGGCGATCGACCACAGCATTGGAACCTCGAAGCGGACACGCCCGCCCCACATGGTAAAAAGCCAGTTGAAGATTTTCACCCCCGTCGGCACCGCGATGATCATGGTGGCGATGCCGAAGAAGCCGTTGACGTCGGCGCCGGCTCCCATGGTGAAGAAATGATGCAGCCAAACCAGGAAAGAGAGAATGCAGATCGCCATGGTCGCGATGATCATCGAGCGATAGCCAAACAGCGGCTTGCCGGAAAAAGTCGAGATCACCTCGGAGAAAACGCCGAAAGCCGGCAGGATCAGAATATAGACCTCGGGGTGCCCCCATGCCCAGATGAGGTTGATGTACATCATCGGGTTGCCGCCGAGGTCGACCGTGAAGAAATGAAATCCGAGATAGCGGTCGAGCAGCAGCATTCCCAATGTTGCGGTCAAGATGGGAAAGGCCGCGACAATCAGCAGGCTTGCCGCCAGCGCGGTCCAGCAGAAGATCGGCATGCGTGTCAAGGTCATGCCCGGCGTCCGAATTTTCAGAATCGTGGTGACGAAATTGACACCGGTCAGGAGCGTGCCGATGCCGGATATCTGGATCGACCATAAATAGTAGTCGACGCCGACACCGGGGGAGAACTTGAGTTCAGATAGCGGCGGATAGACGAGCCAACCGGTCTGGGCGAACTCGCCGATGAAAAGCGATAAGTTGACAAGCAGGACCGCTGAGGCGGTCAGCCACAGGCTGACCGAGTTGAAGGTCGAGAAAGCCACATCCCGGATGCCGAGCTGCAGCGGCACGACGAGGTTCATCAGCCCGATCATGAATGTCATCGCCACGAAGAAAATCATGATGGTGCCATGGGCCGAGAAGATCTGGTCGAAATGCTCGGGCGGCAGATAGCCTTGGGAATGATAGGCCAAGGCCTGCTGGCCACGCATCATGATGGCATCGGCAAAGCCGCGCAGCAGCATCAGCAGCGCCAGAAGGCAATACATGATGCCAATCCGCTTATGGTCGACCGAGGTGATCCAGTCGCGCCACAGATATGGCCAATATCCCTTGCTCGTGACCCAGCCCAGGACCGCCAGAACGGCGACAATCACGACAATCGAGGTGACCAGCGGAATGGGCTGGTCGAACGGAATGGCGGACCAGTTCAGCTTGCCGAGCATTACATCCCCTTTTTCGGCGACGACTGGTCCTGACCATCAGGACTGCCACCGGAACCGCCGTGAGGACCGGCGGCCGCTCCCACGGTTTCATTCACGATTGAGTCGAACAGGCCTGGCACGACCGCTCTGTAGCTTGTCGGCGTGACGCTCTTGCTGGGTTCCATCAGGGCAACATAGCCTTCCTGATCGAGCATCTGCCCGTTTGCCTTGGTATCGCTGATCCATTTCGCATAGGCTTCGCTCGACACCGCGCTGACGGTGAAGCTCATATCGGCAAAGCCTTCACCACTGAATTGTGCTGAAATTCCTTGATACCTCCCGGGGTGGTCTGCCTGCAGGCTGAGCTGCGAGGTCATTCCCGCCATCGTGTAAATCTGGCTGCCAAGCTGTGGCACGAAGAAGCTGTTCATGACACCTGAGGAGGTGAGCCGGAAATGCACAGGTGTTGCGACGGGAAGCACCAGCTGATTGACCGTCGCCACACCCTCGGCTGGATAGATGAATAGCCATTTCCAATCGAGCGAAACGACCTCGACCTCGACCGGTTTCGTCGTGGTGGGAAGCGCCCTATAGGGATCGAGCGCATGCGATCCAAACCACGCGATGCCGCCGAGGAAAGTGATGACGAGCATGGGGATTGCCCAGACGATCAGCTCGAGATGACCGGAAAAGCTCCAGTTAGGCAAATAGGTTGCCCGTGAATTGGAGGCACGAAACCACCAAGCGAACCCGATCGTAGCGATGATCACCGGCACGACGATCGCCAGCATGATCGCCAGCGAATCAATGAGGATGAGCTTCTCCGCCGAACCGACCGGCCCATGCGGATCGAGCACGCCGCCGCAGCCCGCGAGGGGCCACAACAGAAGAGCTGCCGTGATGATGGTTCTGTTCGGACGCGCCATCGACCACCAACCTCAGAGTGAATTGGGGTGCCGACGAAATTGCAAACGGCTCGGAGACAAGCGCCGCCGCCCGCGGGACGCGGACACGCTGTAAACAATGGTCGTCTCTCCGATCGTACAATCTCGATCGACGTCAATTACGCCATTAACATTTGCACTTGATACGCGACGATAGCCGACATCTTGATGGTTTCCCGCTTCGATAGCTCCGCAGGCATCCACCCCCATGCACCAGCCTAAAGGACAGGCGGCCAACCCAGAAATCACAAGGCCTTGAACAACCGCACCTTCAAGCCGCCGTAAGACTTCGGACTTACCTTTTTGATGCAGTTATCCAGGCTGACGATTGCCACCCATCCGTCCTGCCTGTGTCCGACCGCTTTGACAGGATTTCGACACGGCCGCCGGGGCCGATTTTACCGGCGCAAGCCATATGAAAGGTCGTATGAGGGCGATCGCCTGGTACCACGGATTTCTTTAGCTTCTTTGATCACGGTCGCTGGCTTTCGTGAGCAGCGAAATCGCGTCAGCATCGAGCTGCAACCGCGCCGCTGCGGTCAAGGTCTCCAGTTGCGCCAGAGAGGTTGCGCTGGCGATGGGCGCAACGATGCCGGAACGGGTCAGCAGCCAGGCGAGGGCGATCTGCGCCGGCTTGGCGCTATAGCGCGCCGCGACCTCGTCCAATGCAGCAAGGATACGCAGCCCACGGGCATCGAGATATTTCTCGATATCCTCGCCGCGGGCGCTCTGGCCGAGATCTTCCTTGCCCCGGTATTTGCCGGTCAAAAACCCGCTGGCGAGCGAAAAGTAGCTGATGACGCCGATCTCTTGCCGGACACAGAGATCCTGCAGCGCGCCTTCATATTCCCAGCGATCATAGAGATTGTAACAGGGTTGCAGGCTTTCATAGCGTGGCAGCCCCTTGGCGGCGCTTGCCTCCTGGGCACCAGCGAGGCGCTCGGCTGTAAAATTGGAAGCGCCAACGACCCGTACCTTACCCTCGCCGATGAGGTCGGCATAGGCCTGCATTGTATCTTCTTGCGCCGACTCCTGGTCATCCTGGTGCGATTGATAGAGGTCGATATAATCGGTCTGCAGCCGGCGGAGGGAATCCTCCACCGCTTGCTTGATATAGGCCGGCGCAAGGCCCTTCTTTCCGCCCCCCATATCCGAACCAACCTTGGTCGCAATGATGACCTTCTGGCGGTTGCCCCGCTTCTTCAGCCAGCGGCCGATGACTGCTTCGGATTCGCCGCCCTGGTGGCCGGGTACCCAGGTGGAATACACGTCCGCCGTATCGATGGCATTAAAGCCGGCATCGACGAAGGCATCGAGCAGACGATGCGACATCGCCTCGTCGGCGGTCCAGCCGAAGACGTTTCCGCCGAACATCAATGGGGCAAAGCGCAAATCCGAACGACCCAGGCGACGCAGATCCATGAGAATTTTCCTTCAGCAAGAACTCTGACGAGCCGTGATCTGCCGTCAGAGCCAGGTCATTTGAGAATGCGGGCCAGAAAAGCCCTGGTGCGATCGGAGCGTGGCGCCGAGAAAAATGTCTCCGGCGCCGCTTCCTCGACGATCCGGCCATCATCCATCATGACGACGCGATCGGCAACCTCCCGGGCAAAGCCCATTTCGTGGGTGACGACGATCATGGTCATGCCATCGCGGGCGAGCTCCTTCATAACGTCAAGCACCTCGCCGACAGTCTCCGGATCGAGCGCGCTGGTCGGCTCGTCGAACAGCATCAGAGCCGGCTTCATCGCAAGGGCACGGGCAATTGCCACGCGCTGCTGCTGGCCGCCGGAAAGCTGGGCCGGATAAGAATCCGCCTTGTCCGCCAGACCGACCCGGGCCAACAGCCCGCGCGCCGTCTCGATCGCTTCCGCAGGTTTCACCTTGCGCACGTGAATGGGCGCCTCGCTGATATTCTCCAGCGCTGTCTTGTGCGGAAAGAGATTGAAGCGCTGAAACACCATGCCGATCTCCTGGCGCTGGCGGGCGATATTGCGTTCATTGTCCTCGACCAGACGCCCACGGACATCGCGGTATCCGATCAGATGGCCGTTCACCAGAATGCGGCCTCCCTGGATCTTCTCCAGGTGATTGATACATCGGATGAAGGTTGTTTTCCCGGACCCCGACGCACCGACGATGACGACGACTTCCTGGCGTCGGACCGTCAGGCTGACACCCTTCAATACCGTGACCTCGCCGAAAGATTTCTCGACATCGACCGCCTCGACGATCACGTCATTGCTGAGATCGGCCCGCACCGACGCTCCCTCTTGATTGGCGATAATCATGACCCGCTCACCCTTTCGTCGCGGCGAAGAGGCGTCGCCAGCCTCCCGGCATCGTGGTCCCCTGGCGCCGCAGATGCGGCTCACTGAAACGCAATTCGATGCGCCGCTGGACACAACCCCAGAGCGTCGTCAGCGACAGATAATAAAGTGCCACCACGGTATAGAGCTCAAATACCTTGAAGGTCGCCGAGGTCACCATCTGGGTCGCCAGCAGCAATTCCGGGACGCCGATAACGCTGAGCAAGGTCGTGTTCTTCAGCATGGAATTGAATTCGTTGCCGAGCGGCGGAATGACGAAGCGTGCCGCCTGGGGCAGGATGATGCGCCGCATGAACAGGTGATACCGCATGCCGAGCGATTTCGAAGCCTCGACCTGGCCGCTATCGACCGACGCGATTGCGGCGCGGATGATCTCCGCCATATAGGCGCCCTCGTTCAGGCTGAGGGCGATGATACCGGCCTGGATATTGCCAGGCAGGACGACGAAACCGAGATCGATATCCTGGAAGCGGAAAATATTTGCCGCTGCCAGCGCCGTATAGATGAAGACCACCTGGACCAGCAGGGGTGTCCCGCGCATGACCCAGGTATAGAGCCGCACCACCATCTGCAGGCTCCGGAACGACGAGAGTCGTCCCAGAGCCGCAAACAAACCGATGATGGTGCCGGCGAGCTGGCAGATGACGCTGATGCTCAATGTCAGCCACAATCCGTGCAGGTAAATACTGCTTGGCTCGAACAGGTACCGCCAGAAAAACGCCCAGTCAAAATGCATAATGGTTTCCGGACATACACTCAGGGATACGCATCGCCCTGGAGATTCCAGTGCTTCAGAATGGCGAGATAGGTGCCGTCCTTCTGCATCGCCTCCAAAGCTGCTGCGAAAGCGTTCCGCAGTGCCTGATCGTCCTTGCGGAAAGCGGCACCGACCGTCATCTGCGCGAAGGGCTCACCGGAGACCTCAAAGACATCCGGCGCCTTGGTGATGAAATAGGAGGCGCTTTCCAGCGTCGTGCCATAGGCGTCCACCTGTTTGAACTGCAGGGCCTGCAAGGCATCGCTGTCCTTGGGATAGACGATGACCTGTGCCGGCGGCTTGCCGGCCGCGGCGAATTTCTTGTTCTGCTCGTCAATCAGGCTCTGGATGGTGGTGCCGTTCTCAACCGCGATCTTGCGGCCGGAAAGGTCCTCCAGCGACTTGATCTGCTGCGGATTTCCCTTGTCGACGAGGATCGACTCGCTCGCCTTCATGTAGTCGACGAAATCGACGACCTCGCGCCGCGCCGGCTTATCAAAGAGCTGCGACATGATGACGTCGCAATGCTTGGCCTGGAGGGCCGGGATGATGCCGTCGAACTGCGTATTGTTCCACGACGCCGTGACGCCGAGGCGTTTCGCCAGTTCCGCGCCGAGATCGATCTCGACACCGACAGGCTTGCCGTTTTCATCGAAATAGCCCAAAGGCGGACCGGAAATATCCGAACAGATCTCCAGTTTGCCGGCCTGCTTGATCGCATCTGGCACGGTGATCTCATCCGCCACGGCTGCCATTGCACCGGCAGCGGCCAAAACCGTCAAGACCGCCACCGCGGCGGCAGGACGGACCAATCGCATCAATCGCGTCATTTGCTGCTCCTCCACAAGTTGCTATCAGGCGTCGTTTATCCGGCGCTCACCTCATTATGAGCCGCGACTGTAACCATCCAGCAAAAAGGTGTCAAACATATGGATTGGTCAATTTACATAAATTCCAATATTCACTGGCATTGCAGAGTATAACTTGATACCTGTATAAGAGAAACTGAAACCAATTATTGATTGGCATCAAACATGTCCCGACGTGATGACGCCACCGCAAAGCTGCGCAGACTGCTGGACAGCAACCATTTTCCGGCGCAGAGCCGCCTGCCGGCGGAGCGCCAGCTCTGCCTCGATCTTGGCATCAGCAGAAGCGCGCTGCGCGAAGGCCTGGAAATTCTCGAGGCCGAGGGGCGCATCTGGCGGCATATCGGCAAAGGCACTTTTGTCGGCGGCAAGCCGGCCCGCGAGCGCAATGGCCTGGCTGTGGCCGCGATCGACACCAATCCGATCGAAGTTTTGGACACGCGCCTGATTATCGAGCCGGCGCTGGCGCGCCTGGCGGCCCTGCATGCAACCGAAGCCGATATCGACAATATGCGCTACCTGATCGACAAGAGCGAGGCTGCGCGCGATGCCGAGACATGGGAGTTATGGGACGGTACGCTGCATCGGGCCATCGCTCAGGCAACCCATAACAATATGCTGATTTCGATCTTCGATGCCTTCAATGCTATTCGCAGCCAGGAAAACTGGCGCCGGTTGCGTGAGACGTCGCAGACACCGGACCGCCTTCATATCTACCGCGCGCATCATCGCGAAGTTGTCGAGGCGATCGGCAACCGGGATGTGGACCAGGCCGAGGACATGATGCGCCGGCATATCGACGCGGTTCGCAACAACATGCTGGCGAAGCTCGCCCCCTTCACGCCCCGGGCGGCCCAGGCAGTCGACAACGACGAGCCGGAGAGTGGTGCCAGAGCGCGCGATGATGCGAAAGGCGGCAATGTTGCCGGGGCCGGGCGGCCCGAATAAGATCACCCGATTGCTAAGAGGAGAATATCTTGCGCGATTTTCAATTTCCCGGCCGCTCGCCGGTCCGCACCACCGAGGCCATGGTGGCGACCTCGCATCCGCTGGCAAGCGCCGCGGCGCTCGATCTCCTGAAGAACGGCGGCAACGCCATTGACGCGGCGATCTGCGCTGCGGCGGTACTGGCCGTGGTGGAACCGCAATCCACCGGCATCGGCGGCGATTGCTTCGTGCTCTATGTGCCGAAAGGGCAAAGCAGGCCCCTCGCCTTCAACGGCTCCGGCCGCTCACCGGCCGCGGCCAAGCTGTCCTGGTACCTGGAACAAGGCTTTACCGCCGTGCCGACCTACGGACCGCATGCCGTCACCGTGCCCGGCGCCATCGACGCCTGGTGCCGCCTGCATGCCGATCACGGCCGCAGGGATTTCGCGGAAATTCTCGCTCCCGCCATCCACTATGCTGAACATGGCTACGTCGTGCATGACCGCGTTGCCGCCGACTGGCTTGAAACCGCGGGTCAACTTGCGCAGGACGCCAATGCCGCGCGGATCTTGTTGCCGGGAGGCAAGGCGCCGCAAGCGGGCGAGGTGCATCGTCAGCCGGAATTGGCCGAGACGCTGAAGATCATCGCCAAAGAAGGCCGCGCCGGATTTTACGAGGGGCGGGTTGCCGCCGACATGGTCGACTATCTGAAGAGCCTCGGCGGCCTGCACGAGCTCAGCGATTTCGCCGCCACCAAGGGCGATTATGTCGAGCCTGTCACCAGCAGCTATCGTGGCGTCGATCTCTTCCAGCTGCCGCCAAACAACCAGGGCCTCACGGCCCTCCTCATGCTCAACATTCTTTCCGGCTTCGATCTCGGAGCGCTCGATCCCGTAGGCGCCGAGAGATTGCATCTGGAAGTCGAAGCCGGCCGCCTCGCCTACCGCGACCGCGACGCCTTCATTGCCGATCCGACACATGGGCCGGTGCCGGTCGATAAGCTGCTCTCGAAAGATTACGCCGCCAAGCTGACGTCCCGCATCCGGCGGGACCAGGCCGCCATCGATCTGCCGCCGCCCCTGATGCAGGAGTCCGACACGGTCTATCTGTCGGTGGTTGACCGCGACCGCAATGCGGTCAGCTTCATCAATTCCACCTATTATTCTTTCGGCAGCGGCTTGGTCAGCCCGAAGAGCGGCGTCGTGCTGCAAAACCGGGGCTCCAGCTTCAAGCTCGACCCCAAGCATCCGAACTGCATCGCGCCCAATAAGCGGCCGATGCATACCATCATGCCGGGCTTTGCCATGAAGGATGGGCGGGCGCTGATGCCCTATGGCGTCATGGGTGGCGACTACCAACCCTTCGGCCACGTGCATTTCCTGACCAATGTGCTGGATTTCGGCCTCGATCCCCAGGCCGCCCTCGATCTGTCGCGCGTCTTCTATAGCAGCGGCCGCGTCCAGGTCGAACGCAGCCTGCCAGCCGCGAGCATCGCCGGGCTGCAACAGCGCGGCCACGCTGTCGAAGTCTCTCCAGAACCCCTGGGTGGCGGTCAGGCTATCCGCATCGACTGGGAGAGGGGCACGCTGACAGGTGGGTCCGATCCGCGCAAGGATGGCTGCGCCATCGGCTACTGACCGCAACGCAACCCCGATAAAAGCAGTTTGATCTCATGAAACGCTCCCTTCTCCAGCGCCTGCGCGTCGATCCCTATATCCTTGCCATCGTCATGATGGTGGTGCTTGCCTCGATCCTCCCGTGCCGCGGCCAGGCGGCCGTGGTAATGAACGGCGTTACCTACGCAGCCATCTCCTTGCTGTTCTTTCTCTACGGGGCGCGGCTGCCGGTCGAGACCATCATCCAGGGCCTGACCAATTGGCGGCTGCAGGTCACGGTACTGCTCAGCACCTTCCTGCTGTTTCCGTTGCTCGGCCTCGCCTTCAGTCACCTTTTCCAGGGATTGCTCGGCCCGTCCCTGTCGCTGGGATTGCTGTTCCTCTGCCTGCTGCCGTCGACCGTGCAATCCTCGATCGCCTTCACCTCGATCGCCCGCGGTAATGTCGCCGCCGCCCTCTGCAGCGCGTCCATATCTAACCTGCTCGGCATCTTCATCTCGCCGCTCCTTGTCGCCCTGCTGCTGGCGCGGCACGATGCCGGCATCTCAGCCTCATCCATCAAGGATATCGTGCTGCAATTGCTGGTGCCGTTTCTGGCGGGCCAGATCTTGCGTCCCTGGCTGAAGGGTTTCGTCGGCAAGCATAAATTTCTTTTGGGCCTGGTCGATCGCGGTTCGATCCTGCTTGTCGTATACACGGCCTTCAGTGAAGGCGTGGTGAATGGCATCTGGTCGCAGATCGATATTCAAAGCCTGCTGCTGCTGCTGGTCGCCAATCTTATTCTTCTCACCGTGGTTCTGGTGCTGACCACCATCATCAGCCGCCGCATGGGCTTCTCCAAGGAAGACGAGATCGCCATCGTGTTCTGCGGCTCAAAGAAAAGCCTCGCTAGTGGCATTCCGATCGCCAATGTGCTGTTTCCTGCGCAAACGGTCGGCTTGATGGTACTGCCCCTGATGCTGTTCCATCAGGTACAACTGATGGCCTGCGCTGCCATCGCCCGGCGATATGCGCGCCGGCCGGTGCAGGAAACGCATTGAAACATCCGGATTTTCCGCTGCCGAGATTCGGCTGCCATGGCTGGGAATAGACAAGGCCGGTATGAGAGCTATGCCTCATACCGGCCGATTATTTTATTGCGACAACCTTCCTTGAGCGGTCTGCCAGCGGCGACGCGGTCATTCGCGGCAGGCCGTTCTCAGAAGGTTACTTTCCAGCTGCCGTCCTGTCCCTGGCAGTAGGGCACTTCATAGACCGCCTTGTTGCCCTTGTTGAAGCGCTGCTCCAATTCGACGCAATGGCCGCTTTCACCGTCCCAGGCCCGCAATACCCGCACCTGCCCCGCCCTACCGCTCTCCGCTGATTTCCAAACCACAACCGTTCCCGGCTTTGCAGCCTGCAGCGCCTGTTCGAAAGCCGCACTGATCTGGCTGATCTCGTCCTGGCTGAGATGCTCGGCCTCGGGAAAGGGATTGGCGAGGCCGGCCGCCACTGCGGGGAGGCTGCCGGAAAGGCTGATGGTGAGAGCAGACACAGCAACGGCGATACGATGGATCGCCGGAGAGCAGTACCCGCCATTGAAGAGCTTCATTGTATTCTCCAAACTCATTGGTTGAACGTCATCAATATAGCCGCGCCAAAGAACAAATCAAGAATTAAGTGTGTTATAAAATATTTTACAATTATAAGTTGTTATCCAGACCGATAGCGTGTCGGAGCCTTATCCGCGCGGCTTCAGACATGTTAGGCGAGATGCGGTATCCGGCTGACGATCTCGCCGATGATCTCTACCGGCGAGCCGGCCACAGGGACGGTAATCGCCCGTTCGCCGCTATCGGGCTCCTCCAACGCGGCGAACTGGCTCTCCAGCAAATCGACCGGCATGAAATGGCCAAGTCGTTTCACCAAGCGCGATCGGATCAGATCGGGGCTGCCTTTGAGATAGACGAACCAGGCGTCTTTACAGTCGGCCACCAGTCGCGCGCGATATCGCCGCTTTAACGCAGAGCAGGTAACGATGCCGGCGCCGCCCGCCCCGCGCCATTGCGCCAAATGTCCGGCAATGGCGTCCAGCCAGGGCAACCGGTCAGTGTCGCTCAATGGAACGCCGCCACGCATCTTGGCGATATTGGCAAGCGAATGGAATTCATCCCCTTCCAGGAGCGGCCAGCCCAATTCGTCCGCGAGCAGGCGAGCGATTGTCGATTTGCCGCAACCTGAAACGCCCATCAGAATGAGGATCTTGGCCCTGACCGTGACACTCATGGCTCGGCATGCACCGCTATTTCAGCCATGACTTTGCGACTCGCGACGGGTCATTGCTCGTCTTCCCCGCAGCCCCTTCTTGCGAGGCCCCTCTTCCCGAGCTTTTGGCGCGCCGGGTTTTATTTGTCCAGCCGGCGGCGCCACTGCCGTTCGCGCTGTCACCGTTATCATGGCTGGCGACAAGTACCGCGATAGGCTTCCAGTCATCAGGTCGCCAATCTTGTTTGCCCAAGCCAACTGTTATCGGTAACATCACTGGCTGTAAAGGCCCTTTTCCTTGTATGCCTGGGACATCGTTTTCCCTTGCGAGGCAGATCATGCGTTCGAGAAAGCCGAGATCCTCCAGTACGGGCCGCGTCACCATGGCGGACATCGCGAAACTGGCAGGTGTCAGCACGATTACCGTCTCGCGCGCCTTCAAGAAACCCGATCTGGTAACGGAAGATCTGCGCAAGCGCATTTTCGCCCATGCCCAGGAACTCGGCTATGTGCCGAACCGGGTGGCCAGCGCCCTGGCCGGGGCCCCATCGATGAATGTTGTCGTGCTGATCCCTTCAATGACGAACATGGTCTTCGTGGAGATGCTGGCCGGCATCCATGAAGTGCTCTATCCGCGCGGCTATCAGATGCTGATCGGCGTGACGCGCTATTCGCCGCTTGAAGAAGAGCGCTTGCTGCAGACCTATCTCGAGTTCCTGCCGGACGGCCTGTTGCTGACCGGCACGGATCATCTGCCGACGACCTGGGCCCGGCTGGAAAGGCTCGGCCGGCCGACCGTGCATATGATGGAGAACGAAAGCCGCGAGGGATATCCCTGTGTCGGCTTCTCGCAATTCGATGGCGGTTACGCCATGGCGAAGCACCTGATCGATCGCGGCTATAAGCATATCGGTTTCGTGGCGGCGCAACTCGATCCCCGCACCCTTGCACGCGCCGAAGGCTATCGCCAGGCTTTGCGCGATGCCGGCCTCTACGACCCGAAGCGTGAATTGATGGTGCCGGATCCCTCGTCGATCAGCATGGGAGCCAATCTCCTCGACCGCTTGCTGGCCGACGTGCCTGATTGCGATGCCGTCTTTTTCTGCAACGACGATCTGGCGCAGGGCGCCTTGTTCCAATGCCACCGCCGTAAGATCGAAGTGCCGAAGCAATTGGCCATCGCCGGCTTCAACGATCTTCCCGCATCGGCCTGGACCTCGCCGACGCTGACGACGATCGCGACCCCTCGCTATCAGATCGGCCGCCATGCGGCGACGACCCTGCTGACCTTGCTGGAAGGCGAAGAGCCGGAAACGCAGGTGATGGATCTCGGCTTCACCCTGATGGCGCGCGAGAGCACTTAAGGCGAACTCGTCTTGCCGGATCAGGGCAGCTGATAGCGCATCGCCGGAAAATACATCAGCCCGGATTGCAGGCTTGCCGGATTGGCCGTGCCCTGGGATTGCAGGTCGGCGAAATCGCTGCGGATGACCACCGCGCCACCGCCCTGGATCCCCTGGAACCGCCCGGTTCCATCGGTCAGTTCGATCCTGCCACGGCAACCGACCTGGAAGACGCCGTGGCAATTGATCCTGCCCTGCACGGTCGCGCCATCCTTGGCAGTGATGACGCAGTCAGCTCGTCCCTGTTGGGTCTTGTCGGCATCCTTGATCGTCAATCTGGCCTTGCACGAGATGGTACCTGAATTGACCGGCCCTTTTTCGGTATCAACATAGAAGGGTCCATTGACCGTTCCGTCGAAGACTTGCGTTCCGGCTTCGCCCGCTCCCAGCTTGCTATCGGCATGCCAGACAGAGAAGGCCCGGATCGTCTGATCGACCTTAGCCGCAGCCAAGGTCGACAGGGCGCCGGCCTGCGATATCAGGATGCCAGCCGCGATACAAAGGAGACGAGTGTGTCGCATGGCGTATTTCCTCGCCTGATCAATCCAGATCAATGTAAACCGCATCACCGCCCAGCGACAGGGCAAGTCCCTGACGCTTCGTCTTCAGCTGCATCTCGACGCCATTGGGATTCTTCAGCCACAGCTCGCCGCTGCCGGCACCGCCGACGGCGACGCCGTAGCGGCCCTGAACATAAGCGCCGGGAAAATCCGCCAGGCGCTTCAGGCTGTAGACGGAGCCGATTGCCTGCATCTTGGAAATGCCGATACCGCCGATACCAAGCCCGCCGACAGTAAAGGGATAGGCGTTGCCCTGGAAGTGCAGCTTGCCGCCGCCGAGATTGCCGCTGCCGATAAAGGCAATCTGCACCTGCTCGATATCGACCGATGCGTCCGGCTGTTGATCGGCCGCCGCCGGCCAGCCGCTCGATAAAATAAAGGCCCCACCGCCAATGATCGCACAGCGCCGAGAGACGGGGCGCAAGAAAGACATAGCAGGTTTTGATGGTCCGGCTCCGGCTGACATGTGGGTCTCCCTGTCAGGGCAGGCACGGTCCTATTCAATCAGATGTTCGCGTAAACGGAAAGCGCCGGTGCGAAGCGCGTTCTGCATATATGAACATGGCTGGCGAAAAGCCCTGTCGCCCCGGGTATGGGGCTCCATTTTTCGCAGCCCTAGGCCGCTAAACGTTGCGGCAAGCCGCCCGCCTTGACGATGAAGCTCGCAACTTCGGTAACGCCATCGCCGGCCTTAAGATTGGTAAAGATAAACGGCCTCGCTCCGCGCATACGCTTGGCGTCGCGATCCATCACCTCGAGACTGGCTCCAACCAGCGGTGCGAGATCGGTCTTGTTGATGACCAGGAGATCGGAGCGGGTGATGCCCGGGCCGCCCTTGCGGGGAATCTTATCGCCGGCGGCAACGTCGATCACATAGATGGTGATATCGGCAAGCTCCGGCGAGAAGGTGGCGGAAAGATTGTCGCCGCCGGATTCCACCAGGATGATCTCCAAAGTCGGGAAGCGCGCCGACATGTCGGCGACGGCAGCAAGATTGATCGATGCGTCTTCGCGGATCGCCGTATGCGGGCAGCCGCCGGTCTCGACCCCCATGATGCGCTCCGGCACGAGGGCGCCGGACCTCGTCAGGAATTCGGCATCCTCGCGCGTATAGATGTCGTTGGTGATGGCGGCGATGTCGTAGTGGTCGCGCAGATATTTACATAAGCGGTCCATCAGCGCCGTTTTTCCGGAGCCGACGGGACCGCCGATACCGACACGAAGGGGCGAGCTCATGAGCGGAACAACCTCGTATATTGGGTTTCATGTTGGGCACTGGTCCAATCGACCATCAGGGCGGAACTGCCGAGATCATCGAGGGATGTGTCGCGCGCAGAACTGACGATATCACCGATCTCTGCGGTCAAGGCTGCGAGAATGCGCTGTCCATCGGTTTGGCCGAGAGGCACCAGGCGCTGGGCAGCACTGATGAGGTTACCGGCGAAGGACTGCAGATAGGCAGCCAGGGCAATATCTTCGGCGATATCATTCGTCGCCGCGGCGATGGCAACGGCGATCGGATAGACCGGCGCCACCTTCAGCCTTTCGAACCAATTTACAGCCCGCGGCAGATCCCAGCCCGCACGCAAGGTGGCGACGAAGGCTGTCCCCTGCGCTGCCGATTCCAGCGCCGTCTCGGAAGTTCCGCGCCAAGCATTTCCCAGGATCGCAACCGCCTGCAGCGCCGTTTCATCTCCGGCAACGACCGCACGATGTGCGGCCAGGAACAGGCCGGCATCGATCCATCCTGCACCGAGGCGCAGGATGGCGCCGATCCAATCGGCCGTCGTGACGCGATCATGGACCAGCCCGCGTTCCACCGCCTGTTCGATGCCATGGGAATAGCTGAAGGCGCCAACCGGAAAAGCCGGCGACAGCCAGGCGAGCAGATGCAGCATCTGCCGCGCCGGCAAGCCGGGCAAGACATCGACGCCGTTGCGGCCGTCAGCCATGGCGATGATCCTGCCCGTGATGATGGTGGTCGTGGCCATGATCGTCGTGGCCGTGATCATCATGGTGATGATCATGATCACCATGGTCGTGACCATATCCGTGATCATGGCCATGCGCGAAGGGACCGCCTTTGCCGGTAGCATAGGCGCCGGGCTCAGGCTGGAAGGGCGCCTGCTTCTGCAGGACAGCGCCGCCGAGACCGCGGATCATTTCTTCCAGTACGTGATCCTGCGGCAGGCGCAGGGCACCGGCGGAGAGAATCTGAACCGGCTTATGGCGATTGCCGATATGCCAGGCGAGGCGCGCCAGGGCCGCGGCATCGCGTGCGGTCACGTCCATCACCGCTTCGTCGGCAGCCCTCACCTCGATCCAGCCGCCCTCATCCAGCTGCAGGCCGTCGCCATCCGCGAGATGCGAGGCTTGCGGTAAATCGAGCAGGAATTCGCCACCGTCGTCATCGGTCAGTAGCACGCGGCGGCGGTGGCGGTCGCCCCAATCCAGGGTAATCGTCCCGCCTTTCTCCGCTTTGGGCCAGGAACCGGCGAGAACATGAACGGATGCGCGACGCATGAAACCCTCAGAACAGGAAATAGCGTTGTGCCAGCGGCAGTTCGCGCGCCGGCTCGCAGGTCAGCAATT
Organism: Terriglobia bacterium; assembly: GCA_035539075.1. Classification (GTDB taxonomy): domain Bacteria; phylum Pseudomonadota; class Alphaproteobacteria; order Dongiales; family Dongiaceae; genus Dongia_B. Next base: position 743 of record DATLJB010000213.1, on the reverse strand, counting down.
CGCCATCCGCCCTGACCTCATAGGTCTCGGAATCCACCTCGATATGCGGGCAGGCATCATTGAGCTTCATCGCCGCCTTGGTCAGGCCACGGGTGCCGCTGACCGGCAAGGTCTCGCGCTGCAATCCCAGCTGGCCGGCAACGCCGTTTTCCTGCGCCGCTTGGCTGACGAAGGTGACGGCGCTGGCGGTCATCGCGCGGCCGAAGGCACCGAACATCGGGCGATAATGAATCGGCTGCGGCGTCGGGATCGAGGCGTTCGGATCGCCCATCGCCGCCGCGGCAATGCTGCCGCATTTCAGAACCAATTCAGGCTTCACGCCAAAGAAAGCCGGTTTCCAGAGAACCAGATCGGCGAGCTTGCCAACCTCGACCGAGCCGACCCATTGGCCGATGCCATGGGAGATCGCCGGGTTGATGGTGTACTTGGCGATGTAGCGCTTAACCCGCAGATTGTCATTACTGACCTCGCCCGGCAACGCGCCACGCTGGGTCTTCATCTTATGCGCCGTCTGCCAGGTGCGGATGATGACCTCGCCGATGCGGCCCATGGCCTGGCTGTCCGATGACATCATGCTCATGGCGCCGATATCATGCAGGATGTCCTCGGCGGCGATGGTCTCGCGGCGGATACGGCTCTCGGCGAAGGCGATATCCTCGGGGATACGCTTATCGAGGTGGTGACAGACCATCAGCATGTCGAGATGCTCGTCCACGGTATTGACCGTGAAGGGGCGCGTCGGG
>DATLJB010000212.1:0-59899 GCA_035539075.1 Terriglobia bacterium | reverse complement strand
CAACCGCGTGGTGACTTCGTCGTTCTTGCGGATACGGTCATTCACTTCCTGCTCGACCACGGCGATATCCTCGGCCGTCAAGGCGCGCGGATGGCTGAAGTCGAAGCGCAGGCGGTCAGGTGCGACCAGCGAGCCCTTCTGTGTCACATGCGCGCCGAGCCGACGGCGCAGCGCTTCATGCAATAGATGGGTCGAGGAGTGATGCGCGCGCAAGGCCGCACGGCGCTTGCCGTCAACCTTGAAATCGGCTGCCTCGCCCACCGTCACGGCGCCCTTGGTCACCTTGCCGAAATGCACATGCATGTCGCCAAGCTTTTTCAGCGTATCCGTGACACTGATCTCTCCGCCGCCTGCCGTGACAATGGTTCCGGTATCGCCCATCTGGCCGCCGGATTCGCCATAGAACGGCGTCTGGTTGGCAATCACCGCCACCTCGTCGCCGGCACCGGCCTTGTCGACTTCCTTGCCACCCTTGAGGATCGCCTTGATCTGACCCTCGGCGCGTTCCGTCGCATAGCCGAGGAAATCGGTCGCCCCGACCTTTTCGCGCAGATCGAACCAGACGGCTTCGGTCGCCGCCTCGCCCGAGCCCTGCCAGGCTTTGCGGGCGGTTTCGCGCTGGTGTTCCATCGCCGCATCGAAGCCGGCCTTGTCGACGCCGCGACCCTGGCCGCGCAGAATGTCCTCAGTGAGGTCGAGCGGGAAGCCGAAGGTGTCGTAGAGCTTGAAGGCAACCTCGCCCGGCAGTTTCTGGTTGGTGCTGAGCTTCTCGGTCTCGTCGTCGAGCAGCCGCAGACCGCGATCGAGCATCTGCTTGAAGCGGCCCTCTTCCAGCTTGAAGGTCTCGGTGATCACCGCTTCGGCGCGGATCAGCTCCGGATAGGCCTGGCCCATCTGCGCGATCAGGGCCGGGACGAGACGCCACATCAGCGGCTCCTGGCAGCCGAGCTTATGGGCGTGGCGCATGGCGCGGCGCATGATCCGGCGCAGCACATAGCCACGGCCTTCATTGGCCGGCAGCACGCCGTCGGCGACCAGGAAGCTGCAGGACCGCAGGTGGTCGGCAATCACCCGGTGCGAGACCTTCATCGGCCCGTCCGCGTCGGTGTTGGAGGCCGCAGCCGAAGCCTCGATCAGCGCCCGCATCAGGTCGATATCGTAGTTGTCGTGCTTGCCCTGCAGCACGGCCGCCAATCGTTCCAGCCCCATGCCGGTGTCGATCGAGGGGCGCGGCAGGTTGACCCGCTCATCCTTGGTCACCTGCTCATATTGCATGAAGACCAGGTTCCAGATCTCGATGAAGCGGTCGCCGTCCTGGTCCGGGCTGCCCGGAGGGCCGCCCGGGATCGAGGGGCCATGATCGTAGAAGATCTCGGAGCACGGGCCGCAGGGGCCGGTATCGCCCATCGCCCAGAAATTGTCCGAGGTCGGGATGCGGATGATCTTCTCCGCCGGCAGGCCGGCGATCTTCTGCCACAGGCCATAGGCCTCATCGTCCTCGGAATAGACGGTGACCAGCAGCTTGTCCTTCGGCAGGCCGAATTCCTTGGTGATCAGGCGCCAGGCGAGGTCGATCGCGCGCTCCTTGAAATAATCGCCGAAGGAGAAGTTGCCGAGCATCTCGAAGAAGGTGTGGTGCCGGGCGGTGTAGCCGACATTCTCCAGATCGTTATGCTTGCCGCCGGCGCGCACGCATTTCTGTGCGGTGGAAGCTCGGACATAGTCGCGCTTTTCGGCCCCGGTGAAGACGTTCTTGAACTGCACCATCCCGGCATTGGTGAACATCAAGGTCGGGTCGTTGCGCGGCACAAGCGGGCTGGACGGCACGATTTCGTGCCCTTCCTTGCGGAAGTAGTCCAGAAAAGTACGGCGTATGTCGTTCGCGGTCTGCATGATTGATCCATAAAAACGGGCAAAAGGCCCCGCTGCTGCCACCCATTGGGGCCGGTCAGCCGTCGGAACCCGGTTCCAGGGTGAGGCAAGGGCCGGTCAAACCGGCTCTAACCCGCATGTCCTATTGTGAATATTGAGGTTTTCGGGCCTCGGGACAAGGGATTTAAGACGCGAGCCGGGTTGAAACGCGGTACCTCCGGCCACGCCAGTGCCGCCCCACCGGCAAAAGCGGCCGAGTTGCACCAAGCGCCCGGCGATGAAGGATGCAACCGGCCGAGGTCCAGGCCGTTGTATTTGGGTTGGCCCGGTCGGAGACCAGCCATGACAAAGCGACTGTCACTGCTGCTGAGCAAGGCGATCGTTCTCATACTTACGATCAATAGTTGTATGGCCCAGGAGACTTCACAGCCTGGGGCAAACAGTTTTGCACCCCTCTTCAGCTATATCGGCGACTACCCGCTGGGAACGACCACTGATCGGATCGACTATCAGAGTGTCGACGCGGCCGCGCGCCGGATCTATATCGCCAAGATGGGCGCCGAGCAGTTGCTGAGCTTCGATCTCGAACAGGAAAGGCTGGCGGCCACACTCGACAATTTTCCGAAAGTGACTGGTGTCCTCGTCGTGCCGGAATTACACAAGGTCTATGCCAGCGTGCCGGGAGCCGGGCTCATTCCCTCGCTCCATGTGGCCCTCGGCATCGTTGGCCTTTCAGCGGGGCGTGGCGCCGTCGCCGTGCTCGATGCCGGTAATCTGCACGAAATTACCCGCTTGCCGGGCGGCGTTTTTCCCGACGGCATTGCTTATGATCCGAAGGACCGGAAGGTTTTCGTCTCCGATGAATTCGGCACCGCGGTTCTGGTGATCAATGCGGACAAGGATCAGATGATCGCCAGGATCGATATCGGCGGCGAAGCTGGCAATGTTCGATACGATCCGCAGACATCGAAAGTCTATGTGGCAGTGCAGTCGAAAAACGCACTTGCCATGATCGATCCTGCAACCAACACGTTTGTGAAGCGCTATGAGCTGGTTGGCGCCGACCATCCCCACGGACTGATCATCGCTCCAGGCAAAGCGATTGGATATGTTGCCTGTGATGGCAATGATCGCCTGCTGACAATCGACCTCACCACGGGAAAAGTCTTGGCCCGCAATGCCATCGCGCGAGACCCTGATGTCTTGGCCGTAGATCCGGGCGCCAGACGCCTTTATGTCGCCGGCGAGGGTGGCGATCTCTCGAGCCTCGATATCACCGACCCGGCCTCTCCTCGCTCAATGGGAGACACGTTCATAGGTAAGGGCGCGCATTCCGTCGCGGTAGATTCGGCAACCCACCGTCTCTATCTGCCGCTTGCCGATGTGAATGGTCAGGCGGTCTTGCGCATTTTGGTGGCTAAGCCTGAATAGCCAACCGCTGGGAGCCGGGTTTCGGCCCGCAGCGGTTGGCGACCCAGCAGTTATTGCAAGGCTGAGCTGAAATCCCCCAGCGGCGGGTTGCCGTGCGCCAGGAGCGAGACGTCGCGGGTCTTGAGGCCCGGCAGTTCCTCCAGGTTGAAGCGCTCGGTGATGAATTTCAGGATTGAGGTCGTGTCGTATTCAGTGTGATCGACGAAGCCCCGCCTCACCGTCGGCCCGACGAGGATGGCCGGAATACGGGTGCCCGGGCCCCAGCGATCCGCCTTCGGCGGTGCCACGTGATCCCAGAAGCCGCCGTTTTCGTCATAGGTGATGACGACCAGCATATGCGACCACTGCGGGCTCTTTTCCAGATGGCTGACGAGATCCGCCAGATGCGCGTCGCCCGACTGCACGTCGGCATAGCCGGCATGCTGATTCAAGTTCCCCTGCGGCTTATAGAAGGTGACCTGCGGCAGGGTGCCGCTGTCGATCGCCTTGATGAACTCCGAACCGCCGAGGCCGCCGTCACGCAGATGCTCGGTGCGCGCCGCCGTACCCGGCGCATAATTGGCGTAATAGTTGAACGGCTGATGATGGTACTGGAAGTTCGGCACCGGCGAAGCATTGCCATTGGCGAGGACCGAATTCCATGCGCCGGCATACCAGGCCCAGCTGACGCCCTTCTTGCTCAAGGCATCACCGATCGTCTCGGCCGTTTGCGGTGGCAAGGTGGTCGCCTTGCCCGGATCGGCATAGGCCTTGTCGCCGCCGGCGGCCGGCTTGTTGGCGCTCGGCTGATAGGGCGGCTGCATAGTGTTCACGGCATAGAAATCGGGCGTCAGATTTCCGTCGCTGACGAATTTCGGAATGCCATTCAGGGCCGATTTCGGCGTATCGGCGGCTGCCGTCAGCGTCACGCCATCGGCGTCCACCGCAGCAATGCTCGGCTTGGCCGGGCTCTTATCCGCATTCGCGTAGTAAGGCGCGCACGCGCAAGCGAGCCATTGGTGATTGAGGAAGGAACCGCCGAAAGCGCCCATGAAGAAATGGTCGGCGAGCGTATATTTCTGCGCCACCTGCCACATCGCCGTCTTCGAGCCGTCATAGGTGCCCATCACCAGGCCGCCGGAATCGGCATAGGCGGCGAACTTGTCGTTCTTGCCGCCGTCGATCTGCATCTGGTTCTGGTAGAAGCGGTGCCACAGGTCGTGGGTGACAACCGATTGCGCGAGCGCATAGCCCTTCGGATCGTCGATCGCGAAGGGGCCGTTGGGCATATGCGCCGTCATCGCTTCGGTGATCGCCGGCGTGACGCCCTTGGCGGTCAGGCCGCCCCAGACCGGCGGCAGCTCGCTGAGCGGCTGGCCATTCACATCCAGCTGCCGCTGCGAGACGGCCGAGGCATTGGCAAGACCATCCGCATTGGGGTAGTTGCCATAGAGGTTGTCGAAGCTGCGGTTCTCCGCATAGATCACCACCACGGTATCGATCGACTTCATGGCCGAAGTCGCCGGCGATGTCGTGGCGCAGGCCGCAAGCGCCAGGGCGGTCGACAGGGCCGACCCTGCGAGCAACAGGCTCGATTTCAATTTCATGCGTCTCATCCCTTAAGATCATCCCACTTGAAAATTTGGCCCGAATTTCATTTCGAGGCATTCTTTGATCTGCAATAGACGGCCATCATGATATGGCCGCTATGTGATTTAAAGTGACATGGCTGTGACTTGAAAGGGGAGATGCGTGTTAAGGGAATGCAAATCGACACTCGAAACGCCTTCCTGCGCGCTTTCCGGTCTCAGCTCAGCCTTCCGCAAAAGCGCCGCAGGCGATCGCTTCCGCGCCCATTCCCGTCCGGCCCGCTGCGGGCGGAAGTCAAAGGCAGCCATATATTTAGCGCTCCAGATGATGACCATCTTCGCGGTTTCAGCGACTCTGCCGGCACCGGCCGGGGCCGAAGCGACGGCAGCGCAGAATCCGCCGCAGATAGGAGAATCCGCCCCCACCACAACCACGGATGCAGGGGCCGCCGGCCGTCCAGCCGCGCTTAGCCGGGAACAGGCTTATGCACAGGCAAAAGCCCTGACGGCCATCGGCGCGCGGCTGTTTCGCGACCCGCATCTCTCCGGTTCCGGCCAGCTGGCCTGCAGTTCCTGCCATGATCCGGACAATGCTTTCGCCCAGAGCAACAACCGGGCGGTGCAGCTCGGCGGCGGCGATCTGCATGAATCCGGCCTGCGGGCCGTGCCGTCGCTCAAATATCTGCAAGCGGTGCCGCAATTCAGTGAGCATTTCTTTGACAGCGAGGATGAGGCCGATGAAAGCGTGGATAATGGCCCGACCGGCGGCCTGACCTGGGATGGCCGGGCCGACAGCAAGATGGATCAGGCTCGTATCCCCCTGCTCTCCAGTTTCGAAATGGGCAATCGCAGTCCCGATGATGTCGTCGATGCGGCCGGCAAAGGGGGCTACCTCGCTGAGCTTGCCAAGATATTGGGGCCGGCTGCGACAAAAGATAAGACGGCCGCCTTCGATGCCGTGCTGCTCGCCGTGCAGGTCTATCAGCAGGATCCTGCCAGCTTCTATCCCTATGACAGCAAATACGACGCATATCTCGCCGGCAAAGCGACACTGACGCCGCAGGAGCAGCGCGGCCTCGTTGCCTTCAGCGATGAGAACAAGGGCAATTGCGCGAGCTGCCATATCGCCGAGCGCGCCTTGGACGGCAGCGCGCCGCAATTCACCGATTACGGCCTCATCGCCATCGGCCTGCCGCGCAATCCCGCCATTCCGGCCAATAGAGATCCAGGTTATGTCGATCTCGGCCTGTGCGGCCCCCAGCGCACCGACTTCAAGAATCATGCCGATTATTGCGGCCTATTCCGTACGCCGACATTGCGCAATGTCGCCACTCGCCACGTGTTCTTCCATAATGGCTTCATCCACAACCTGCGGGATGCGGTCGCCTTCTATGCGACGCGCGACAGCGATCCCGGCCGCTGGTATCCCAAGCGGGCCGACGGCAGCATCGACAAGTTCAACGACCTACCGATGCGCTATCGCGGCAACCTCAATACGGATCCGCCTTTCGACGACAAACCGGGTCATCCGCAGCGCCTCACCGATGCCGAGATCGACGACATCGTCGCCTTCCTGAAGACGCTGACAGATGGCTATCGTCCATAGAGCGCGATCGTTTCAAGTCCTACCTGAGACGTGAAACGCCTCTATCTCATTGAAGCGATTCGGCTCTGACCCCGATGAGACTGCTTAGAAATTTAGGCTGTAGAAAAGCTTGGGGCGCAGCGTGGTTACCCACATCTGCGCCCCCGGAGAGAACTCTTACTGAGCCGTAGCTCAGATCTATGTGACGCCGATTATTCGTCGTCGGATTCTTCGCCGCCGCTCTTATCGAGCATTACCCCGGCCACCAGACCGGCATTCTGGCGGATTTTGGCCTCGATCTCCGCGGCGATCTGCGGATTGTCGCGCAGGAAGACCTTGGCATTCTCACGGCCCTGGCCGATACGCTGGGTGTTATAAGAGAACCAGGCACCTGACTTTTCGACCACGTTGGCGGCAACGCCGAGATCGATCAGCTCGCCGGTTTTGGAAATGCCCTCGCCATACATGATGTCGAACTCGACCACGCGGAAAGGCGGCGCCACTTTGTTCTTGACGACCTTCACCCGGGTCTGGTTGCCGATCACGTTTTCCTTGTCCTTGATGGCGCCAATGCGGCGGATATCGAGGCGGACCGAGGCGTAGAATTTCAGCGCATTACCACCGGTCGTGGTCTCCGGATTACCGAACATCACGCCGATCTTCATGCGGATCTGGTTGATGAAGATCACCATGCAGCGCGAGCGCGAGATCGAGCCCGTCAGCTTGCGCAAGGCCTGGCTCATCAGGCGCGCCTGGAGGCCGACATGGGAATCACCCATCTCACCTTCCAATTCGGCGCGCGGCACCAGGGCGGCGACGGAGTCGATCACCAGTACATCGATCGCACCCGACCGCACCAAAGTATCGGCGATTTCCAACGCCTGTTCGCCGGCATCCGGTTGCGAGATCAGCAGGTCATCGACATTGACGCCAAGCTTGACGGCATAAGAAGGATCCAAGGCATGCTCGGCATCGATGAAGGCGCAAGCGCCGCCGACTTTCTGAGCCTCGGCGACCACCTGCAGGGCCAACGTCGTCTTGCCCGAGCTCTCCGGCCCGTAGATCTCGATGATGCGGCCACGCGGCAGACCACCGATGCCAAGCGCGATATCCAGTCCCAGCGAGCCGGTGGAAATCGCTTCGGTTTCCACCGCACTTTCGCGCTGCCCGAGGCGCATGATCGAACCCTTGCCAAAGGCACGTTCGATCTGTGCCAAAGCTGCGTCTAAAGCCTTGTTCTTGTCCATTCCATCCCTGTCGGCGATACGAACCACGTTCTGCGACATGAGCCGCCCTCCTGTTAGACCACAGCCACCAGACCCTGACAACGACGGCCCCGTTACAGCCGCATCGCCTCTTTCGATGCAGCCCATCGTACACATTTTGTTCTCGCGGTAAAGACAAAAGATCAAAACCGGAACAAATTAATTTTTCACAGGATAATCAATCGGATATCAGCTCTGTTACGGCTTATCCAAGACTTCCTTCACCTTGGCAGCCAGCTGCTTCAGGGTGAAGGGTTTCAGGAGGAAATGGGCCTCCTCGCCGGTATCGACTCGTCGCCGGAAAGCGTCTTCCGCATAGCCGGAAATGAAGATCACCGGCACGTCGACGCGCCGTGCCCGCGCCTCTTTGATCATCGTCGGCCCGTCCATCTTCGGCATCACCACATCGCTGATGATGAGGTTGATGTCGCTGAGATGCTCGTTGATGATTTCCAGCGCCCCTTCGCCGCTGCGCGCTTCCAGCACCTGGTAGCCCTTGTTGCGCAAGGCGCGCGCACTGAACAGCCGCACCGCATCTTCGTCTTCGACCAGCAGGATGGTGCCGATGCCGGTCAAGTCGCGGGGACTCTCTTCGCCGCTTTCCGATTTCGCGTTCTTGTCCAGCCCGGTCATATGCTGGGGCAGATAGATGCGGAAGGTCGCCCCCACCCCCGGATTGCTATCGACGAAGACAAATCCGCCGGTCTGGCGGACGATGCCGTAAACGGTGGAGAGGCCAAGCCCGGTTCCCGAACCGATCGCCTTGGTGGAGAAAAACGGTTCGAAAATGCGGTCCATGATTTCCGGCGGGATGCCGGTACCGCTGTCCTTCATCTCGACCAGCACATAATTGCCCGGCGGCATGACTTCGGCACCGCGTTGCAGCGCCTCGGCCGTGGTGACGTTCTCCGTGCGGATGGTGAGGTCGCCGCCGTCCGGCATGGCGTCGCGGGCATTGACCGCGAGATTGATGATGACCTGTTCCAGCTGGCCCTGGTCGACCCGTACCGGCTTGAGATCACGGCCATGGATCATATGCAGCTCGATATTCTCGCCGATCAGCCGGCGCAGCAGATGCGACAGCTCCGCCAGCACATCGGTGATCAACAGCACGCGCGGCTGCAAGGTCTGCTGGCGCGAGAAGGCCAGCAGCTGGCGCACCAGATTGGCGGCGCGATTGGCGTTCTGCTTGATCTGCATGATATCGGCAAAAGACTGGTCGCCGGCGCGGTGACGCAGCAGCAGCAGATCGCAGAAACCAATCATCGCCGTCAGCAGGTTGTTGAAGTCATGCGCGATGCCGCCCGCCAGCAGGCCCACGGCCTGCATCTTCTGCGACTGGGCGAACTGCACTTCCAGCCGCTTCTGCTCGGTCGCATCGATGAAATGCGCGATGATTCCCTGCGGCTGGCCCGGATTTTCCTCACGTCGCGAGGCAAAGATCGTCACGCTGCGCTGGGCCGTACCCGCGAGCCGCACGGTCAGCGGCCCGGCGAGGCGACTATTGGCCAGCACGGCCGACAGATGCTCTACCAGTGCGGCGCGGTCCTCGCTGAGGACAAGATCGGCCAGCTTGCTGCCTTTCCGGACCTCCGCCTCCGCCAGTTGCTGAAAAGCGCGGTTACCCTGCTCGATCCGCCCTTCCGTATCAAGCAGCGCGATACCGGTCGGCGCTTCCTCGAAGAAACGACGAAAATACTGCTCGGAAACCCGCAGTGCCTTCTCCAGCTCGTGCTCGCGCGACAGGTCATGCACGACGGAGCGGGTACGAATGCCTGCTCTCTTTCCGCCGGACTGCACCACCGCCACGGCGTGGCGGATGTAAGCGAGCAACGGCTGGCCATTGGCGCGACGCAGCATCACTTCGCCGGAACGGGCGGCGGGGTCGGCGAAGGGGCTGTAAGCCGGCGTTCCCGGCGGCAGGGTCTCGCCGATCAGATCATGCAGCTTTTGATCGAACCGGCCGCTTTCATTGGCCCGCAGATCGAGCCAACTCGCCAGGGTCTCATTGACGAACTGGAACTCGCCGTTCTCATCGACCGAGTAGAAACCGATCGGCGCCTGCTCCACGAGATCGGCGAATTTCTCATGATCCAGCCGGATATATTCTTCGATCTGCCGCTGCGAAGTGACGACATCGATGCTCCACAGCACGTGGCCGGGAAAGCCGGTCAACTGGCTGGCGGAAATATCCAGAATCTCCCGCTCGCCATTGAGCATGATGAGGTCGATATCAGCGCGGCCATACCCTGTCTGTTCCAGGGCCAATGTCAGCTGCTGCAGATTGCGGGCGGCTTCCGAACCGGCTGCGATCAAACCACTCAAGGTGCTGGGTAGCGGCACGTCGCTATTGGGGAAAACTTTGCCATAGGCGGCGTTGACGAAGCGAACGCGGCCGGCGCCGTCGACCAGCTGTCGCCCACGCGCCGTGACATCCAGACTGTCCCGCAGCAGGGCGGCACGCCGGTAGCTGTGCCAGAAGGCCAAGGCCAGAATGAGCACCGCCGCAGTCAGCACGGCGATGACGCCGTCCGTCATCCAGGATTGCATCGCCAACGGCGCGGCTGTCACTGGTGCCGAGGTGAGAGGCGCCATCTCCTGGGACTGAGCATGGGCGGAAATCTGCGGTCCGGCAACGCCCAGCCATACCGACATGACGCATAACGGCACGACGAGAGCTTTACGCAAGCCAAAGCTGGCGCTCTGTCGGAAAAGCTGATGCATCCGATCCCGGTTCACTCTGTCGTCCATCCCCGTATGGTGCCCCCATCCGAGTCGCCACTGGGGCAGTCTATCGCAACTATCGTCACGAGCTAGGCACTATCCCCCCGCGAGCGCCTGGCGTCGCCAGCGCGCCGCAAGCGCCTTCTGCCCAACCATTCCCACCAGTGTGTCATTCGCGGGAAAGCTCCGCCAGTAAAACCCACGGCCGGCTAATGGTTTCCATCGCTCATGGCGCGATACTATCCGTCTAGTGCTAACAATTAGAGCCGGCAGCCTGGCGCATAGCGGCCATCCGCGCCCCCATCTTGGCAGAGGGCGATGAGAATCCTATCTAATCCCTACCCTCGCACAGCCAGGACTGCCGATGGCCAAGCTCGCCGATACCCCCCTCTCCGTTCTCGATCTCGCGCCCGTCACCGAAGGCGGCAGCGTTTCCGAGACATTCCGCAACACGCTGGATCTCGCCCGCCTTGTCGAGCGGTTGGGATACCAGCGCTACTGGTTGGCCGAACATCACAACATCGCAGGGATCGCCAGCTCCGCGACGCCGGTTCTGATCGGCTATGTGGCCGGCGGCACAAGCAGGATCCGTGTCGGCTCCGGCGGCATCATGCTGCCCAACCACGCCCCGCTGGTTGTGGCAGAGGCTTTCGGCACCTTGGAGGCGCTTTACCCCGGCCGTATCGACCTCGGCCTCGGCCGCGCCCCGGGCACCGATCAGTTGACGCTGCGGGCCCTGCGCGTCGATCCGATGGATGCCGAGAATTTTCCGCGCGACGTGCAGGAATTGCGGGCTCTCCTGGGGCCGGCACAGCCCAATCAATATGTCCAGGCCATTCCCGGCCGGGATTCGAATGTGCCGGTCTGGCTGCTGGGATCAAGTGACTTCAGCGCCCAGCTCGCCGGACTGCTTGGCTTGCCCTATGCCTTTGCCGGCCAGTTCGCTCCCGCCGGCATGGCATTGGCGCTGTCGCTCTATCGCGAGCATTTCCGCCCTTCCGAGGTCCTCGATAAGCCCTATGCAATGGTGGGCCTGCCGGTCATTGCCGCGGAGAGCGATGCCGAGGCCGCGCGTCTTGCGACTTCGGCGCAAATGAAGTTCCTCGGCCTGATCCGTGGCGATCGCAAGCCATTGCAGCCGCCCGTCGACAGCATGGAAGGGCTATGGGACGCGCGCGAGAAGGCCGGCGTCGACCGCTTCTTCGGCGCCGCCATTGTCGGCGGTCCGGAAACGGTCCGCAGCAAGCTCGAAGACTTTCTTGCCCGAACCGGCGCCGACGAACTGATGATCAATTCCGATTTCTATCATCATGCTGATAGGTTGCGATCGTATGAGATCGTCGCCGCGGCCAAGACAAAATAGAGAGTATATCGGCGACGGGAGGTGAATACGGCCCGACAATCGTTCTATATCACCGCCGAGCAATGGCCGGCAGCAACGCGCCAGACGCCACCGCTGCGGCGCCAGACGCGGGTATAGCGAAAGTCGCCGCCAAAAGCCTCACCCTGATAGCTGCCGCGCAGGCTGCAGCGGGTCACGACAACCGCGACGTCTCCCATCGGGCGGACATCGGTTTCAGCAAAATCCAGCTGGTCGAGCCGCAGCAGGCCGGACCGATGGATGGCCAAATCCGCGGCCTTGTCGAGAACCCGGCCCTGGACATCGACAAAGATCATATCCGGGGCCAGCAATACTTCCAGCGCCTCGGTATCGGCGGTCAGCATGGCCTGGCGCAGCTGCGCCTCCATGGCATTGATCGCCATCACCACCTCAAGCGGCGATTCCCCTTTGTCGCGCATTGACCGTTCCATTTCTCAGCCTTGTTTCTCAGCGCCGGCCGCGCTTCAGCTTCATGATATAGCTGATCACTTCCGCGACGGCCTTATAGAATTCCGGCGGGATTTCCTGATCAACCTCGACGGCCGCATGTAGGCCGCGTGCAAGCGGCGGATTTTCGATCACCGGGATATCGTGTTCCTTGGCGATCTCGCGGATACGCTGCGCCGCCTTATCGATACCTTTGGCGATGACGCGTGGCGCGCCCATCGTCGATTGGTCATAACGCAGGGCAACGGCATAGTGGGTCGGGTTGGTGACGATGACGTCGGATTTGGGCACTTCCGCCATCATCCGGCGCTTCGCCCGCTCCATGCGCAATTGCCGCAGGCGGCCTTTGACCAGCGGATCGCCTTCGGTATCGCGGAATTCTTCCTTCAATTCCTGGCGCGACATGCGCAGGCCGCGGATATGCTGGAAGCGCTGGTAGAAGAAATCGAAAATAGTGATTGCGAAGATGACCGAGAGGACGCCGAAAAGCAGGTGCACCACCATCGATTTGGTGGTGGCGAGTATCTGCATGGGCTCCAAACCAATCAGATGATGAACGTCGCGCACGGCGGGCAGCAGCAGGCTGGTCGCAACGGATCCGACAATGGCGATCTTGGCCAACCCCTTCAGGAACTCGGTCAAGGAGCGCATCGAGAAAATGCGTCCGAAACCGGCAAGTGGCGATATCTTGTTGAGGCTCGGCATCAGATGCTCGGCCGACCATAGCAGGCCGAATTGCAGATATCCCGAGCCGAAAGCCGCGAACAAGGCCAGGATCAGCGGCACGATGCCGACCATCAGGATGCGGGTCAGGAATCGCCATCCCAGCATCTGCAGGTGCCCGATATCGGTCGGGATGCGATCGGGGCTTTCGACGAAAGGTAAGATCAGATCCCTGATATCGCCGGCGATACCGGGACCGAACATGGCGACTGACAGGGTCAGCGCCATCATCATGAAGAGATTGTTGACCTCGCGCGAATTGGCGACCTGACCCTGCTTGCGCGCGTCATCCAGCCGCTTACTTGTCGGGTCTTCGGTTTTTTGTGAGTCATCGGTCTCTGCCATGGCTCACCTGCTCCCGGCGGGATGAAGAAGCTGCATCATCTTGCCTGGCCGAGGAAATTGGAGAGATGCTCCTCGTAGGAGTTGAGGAACCAGATAGAAGCCGTCGTCAGGCTGACAGCGATGATGGAGATGCCGCCCAGCAGCTGCAAAGGTGTTGCAATGAAGAAGACCTGCAAAGCCGGCATCAGCCGCGCCAGCAGACCAAGCCCAACCGCGAAGACCACGCCATAGACCAGAAAGGGCGTCGCCAGTTGGACAGCGAGCACGATACTATCCGCCACCGTCCGCGACATGAAGTCGGCGACATCGCCCATGGGGGGCATGACGCCGGGCACGATGACCGCATAAGTGCCGATCAGCGATTTGATCGCCATGTGATCGAGGCCGGTGACGAAGATCAGCGCCAAGGCAAGGGCCAGCATGAAGTTGCCGGGAACCGCGCCCTGCTGCGCCGTGATCGGATCGGCGACCAGGGCATTCGCCACGCCGATCTGCAGCGCGATGATCATGCCGGCCGACTGCGTCGCCAATAGAAGGACACGGGCCACCGAACCGAAGAACACGCCAACGCCCAGTTCGCTGCCCAGCAACAGCGCGAAAATGTCGAGCCGCTGCGGCATCTGCGGCAAATGCGACTGCAGCATCGGCATCGCGACAAGGCTGACGGCCAAACCCAGGACCAGCCTTATCTGCGGCGAAACATAGGCTTCGCCATATCCCGGCAGCACGATCATCGCGCCGCCGATCCGGGCGAAGACCAGGAAAAACTGGAAAATATTGACAGCTAGGAACTGCTCAAGATTCATCACCGGCCTGCTTTCGCACTCAATGCCGGCTCAGCCGGAAGCCATCCGGCTCATCATCTGCTCGGTGAAGTCGACCAGCGTGTGCAGCATGAACGGGCCGAGCAGCAGGATCGAAATGAATACCACCAGCATCTTCGGCACGAAGGTCAGGGTCATTTCCTGGATTTGCGTAAGCGCCTGGAAAAGCGAGATGATCAGGCCGACGATCAGCGAGATCAGCATGATCGGCGCGCTGATCTTGAGCATGACGATGACGGCATCTCGGCCGACCTCAAGGACGGCTGATTCATCCATAGCGTCGCCTATTCTCTTTACGGATCGAAATGCCGATCGTCAGATCGGCATGCGCAACACTTCCTGATACGCGGCAACCACCTTGTCGCGCACCGCCGTCACGGTCTGCACGGTCAGCTCCGCATTGGAAACGGCCATGACCACTTCCGACATGTCGGCCTTGCCCGTCGTCGCCGCCAGCGTCTGCTTCTCGTCCGCGCGCCCCGTCGCCAGGGCCTGGTCGCCGAAGCTCTGGAGCACTTCGCCGAAGCTCGGCCCGGTCTGCGGTTCCTCTTGCGCAAGCGGCTTGCCGCCCAATTGCTGGGCCGCATTGTTATAGGCCGCCATCGCGTTATTGATCGTCGTATTCGCCATATTCAACCTCCCGTGCCGTTCGCGTTACCGCCGCAGCCCGAATTCAAGTTCGCGTCTAGCGCAGGATATCGACCGTCCGCTGCAGCATGGTGCGCGCAGCTTCGATCGTCTTCAGATTGGCCTCATAGGAACGTTCGGCCTCGCGCATATCGGTCAATTCGATCAGCGTATTGACATTGGGCAGGGAGACATAGCCGTTCTGGTCCGCAGCGGGATTACCGGGATCATATTTCTTGCGGAAGTCGCTCTGGTCCTGGCCGATCTTGGCGACCTGCACGGTCGGAACCCCGAGCTCCTTGTCGAGCGCGTTCTTGAAACTGATGGTCTTGCGGCGATAGGGATCGGCCCCCTGCCGCTCGCCGACCGAGTCAGCATTGGCCAAGTTCTCGGAAATGACCCTGAGGCGCTCGCCCTGCGCGCGCATACCGGCGGCGGCAATAAACAAGGAGTCATTCAGATCCATAATCGTCCCTCTCGCACGGGGTAAGGGGTGAAGCGGTCACGGCAACGGCCTTTTCAGGTGCCGATTGCCCGCTTCATGATATCGACATGCTTGCGGTACAGGCTGGTGATGAGCTGATAGTTCATCTGCGTCTGCTGAACTTTCATCATCTGCTCTTCCAGGATTACTGAATTGCCTGCTGGAGCGGATTCGTACTGCGTCTTGCTCTTCTCACTGCCCGGCCCCTTCTCGACGGGAATGGTTCCCTGCAGATGCATTGGGCTGGTCAGTTCGGGCTGCACCGCCGAAAGCTTCTGCAGATGGTCGTCGAAACTTTCCGCCTTGAGGTCGCGCGGCGTGTAGGCGGGCGTATCGGCATTGGCGACGTTCTGTGACAGCACGTCCTGGCGCGCATTCAGCCATCCCATCCGATCGGACAGACGCTGAAAGAGCGGAAGTTTCGTGAAATCCATTACCGTCGTTCCTTCGTCGACAACCCACAACTGCTCCGGCCCGGCCTTCCGGACCCGACCTTTTGCACCTGATGCGACCGCTACACCATTGCTGATTTTGCTTAATAACCCACTAACGCAAAGCATCACCCGAATCAGTGTCCGGGTCCAGTCGAAAATGCCGAGGGAAGCCGTTGATTTATGTAGATTTCTGGGCTCATATTAACATTCTATTAAGCAAACCGATCAACACTGACCTGTACCGTCCGGCGCATCGGTTTGCTTGGACTGTCGTCTAGCGAAAGCATGGCAGAATGGCGAAGGACGAGATCGGGGCGAAGCAGCCGAGCTGGCCAGGCAAGGAACGAAGCCGGCCGGCCATCGCCGTTGCCCTCGATTACAAGACGACGGGGCGCACTGCGCCAGGCCGGCCGCGCGTCGCTGCCAGCGGACGCGGACCGGTAGCCGAGCAGATCCTGGCGCTCGCTTTCGCCAAGGGCATCCCGGTGCGCGAGGATGCTGACCTTGCCGAAATACTCTCGACCGTCGATGTGGATAGCGAAATCCCGATCGATGCCCTAGCCGCCGTGGCCGAGATCCTTTCCTATCTCTACCGCTACAATCGGACCACCCGCGAGGCGTCGCCGGACGAAACTCCGTCAGGCGACCAGACGGGAAAGGCCGAGTCCGGCCATGTAAACCGTCCTCGGCAGGAGTTCTGAATAATGGCGACTTCCGAAAAGGATAGGCACCCCGCCGGGCCGGACAGCGCAGCGCCGTCCATCCCCTCGCCCATCGGCGCATCGCCACAGCCGGCGCTTTTGAAGCCGCTCGACGACGCCTCGACATCCCCGGCAGGCGCAGACCAGCCGATCGATGATCTGCACGCCGCCATCCAGGAGATGATGGAGCTGTTCGACGTCGCGAACGATCTCGCGCGGCGCGGCGAACAGGTGAATATCGATCTCCTGGCGATGCGGGTCGCCGTCTTGTGTGATGCGATTTGCAATGCCGATCCCGCCATCGGCCGTCCCTTTCGGGGCGATCTGGAGGCATTGCTTGGCCACCTCGACATGCTCGAAGGAACGCTGCGGCGCGAACGCGTGCAGCTTGCCTTAAATGTCGAAGCTGCGGACCGGCGGCTGCGGGCCAAGCAGGCCTATGGCCGCGTTCTGCCGTCCATGACGACGTCGCCCGATACGACCAAGCACCCAGACGATCAATCCAACGAGTGATGAGCACCTGATCCAAGATGGATGGCGAGAGTTATCTGCGTTTCGTTTTGGCGCTGGTTCTGGTTCTCGGCCTGCTGGCCTTGGCGGCTTTTTTCCTGCGAAGAAGCGGTATCGGACCCAAACTCGGCCGTGGCCGGCGCCTGTCCGCCGTGGAAACTTTGCCGCTGGGGCCGCGCCATCGGCTGGTTCTCGTGCGCCGGGACGAGGTCGAGCACCTCATCCTGATCGGGCCGCAAGGCGATGTGGTGGTCGAAAGCGGCATAGGCGGCACCGCCGGTTCCTTTGCAAAAGTGCTTGAGGACCGCTCCGGCACCGATGCAGATACCCGACATACGACTTCAACCGACGAGCGGAATTAATGCGGCGATTTCCCCTGGTACCCGACCGACGGATCAGTCCT
Organism: Terriglobia bacterium; assembly: GCA_035539075.1. GTDB lineage: Bacteria > Pseudomonadota > Alphaproteobacteria > Dongiales > Dongiaceae > Dongia_B. The sequence continues at coordinate 42,575 of DATLJB010000212.1, read as the reverse complement.
GCCTCGCCGCAGCGCCACCGGCAATGGATGCCGTTGCTGATGCGCCTCGCCACCGCCTGCTTCACGCTGGGCGCCTTTGCTCTTGGCTGCTTCGTGCTCGCACATCCCGCGGCAGCGCAGAGCTTCACGCTCAATCTCGGCGATCAGAACGCCAATGGCGGCCTGACCGGCCGGGTATTCCAGATCATCGCGCTCACCACCGTCCTCAGCCTCGCCCCCGGCATCCTGATGATGGTGACGTCCTTCACCCGCATCGTCATCGTCCTGTCGCTGCTGCGCTCGGCACTCGGCACGCAAACGACGCCACCCAACGTGGTGCTGGTCAGCCTGTCTCTGTTCCTGACCGCCTTCGTCATGGCGCCCACCTTCGAAAGAGCCTATGACACGGCGATCTCGCCGCTGCTGACCCAGCAGATCGACGAGAAGACGGCGATCGAGCGCGTCACGATCCCCTTCAGGGATTTCATGCTGTCTCAGGTGCGGGAGAAGGATCTGCGCCTCTTCATGGATCTCGCCGATATCGAAGCGGTGCCAACGCCGCAGGATACCCCGCTGCAGGTCCTGATCCCGGCTTTCATGATCGGCGAAATGCGGCGCGCCTTTGAGATGGGCTTCCTGCTGTTCGTGCCCTTTCTCATCATCGATATGGTGGTGGCTTCGATCCTGATGTCGATGGGCATGATGATGCTGCCCCCGGTCATGATCGCCCTGCCCTTCAAGCTGATCTTCTTCGTCCTGGTCGACGGCTGGTATCTGGTCGCCGGCAGCCTTGTTCGCAGCTTCACCGGCGGCAGTTAGAGCCAGATCGTTTCAGATCGCATCACGAAGTGCTTCGATCTGAAACGTGACTCCGTCTCTATTTAATATGATAGAGCGCCTTTAGGCGCTGCGGAATCGCCGTCGCCTCGAACCGGGCTTGGCTGCGCTCAGTTGGTCAGCGACGAAGAACTCAGGCTGGCCTGCCGCATCAGGTTGCGGTACTCGTCGACGAAACTGTTGATCTGATCGATGCTCGACATTTCGGCCGTCACCGATTCCGCCAGGCCATTGCCGGGAGAGGTCAGCATGGCGAAGGTTTTCGCCAGATCGGTCTGCTGCATGTCCTTGCCGTAATCCCGGGCGAGCTTTCTGAGCTCCGGCCGGTCATTGGCGAGCGAAAGGGCCACGGCCCTGTTGAGGACGACCTTAGCCAGGCGCTTCTTGAAGGCATCGGCACGCACCTGCGCCAGCACATCGCCGAAGGTCGGCGCGACAGCCGGCTGCGATGGCGCACCGGCATTCGAGGCGACGCCGGAATTCGCCGGCGGATTGGCGCTGGGCGCCTGCGGGATGATGTCGCGCAAGGCCGCCGCCGGATCGATCGCGACATTGCCGCGGGCCATGATCTGCGCCGCCTGCTGCGCCAATGCCTGTTCTTCGCCCTCGATCACCTTGCCCAACGCGCCCGCCGCCGCCGGCCATTCCTGCAACTGCCACAGCATGTCGGCACGCTGCCAGCGCGCCGGCAGGCTGTCATCGCCATTGATCTCGTCGAGCGCCTTCAGGGTCTGGCCGGCGCCAAAATCAGCCTGCGATTGCAGGCGAAGCCGCAACGCCGAAAGATCGCCGGGCAACGGATCGGCGACAAGGCTGTCCTTCAGCGCCTGCCCCGCCTGATCCGGCTTGTTGTCCAGCAGATAGATCGCCGCCAGCCGCGCGCCGGCGCGCGCCTTATCGATGCTGTTCAAGCGATGCTTGACCTGGCCGTCCAAGAGCTTCGCGGCGCCGTCGAGCAGATCGACCTTCACCAGGCGATCCGCCAGGGCGGCGATCATGCGATCACCGTCCGCGCCGCTTGGCGTCAGCTCGCGGAATTCGTCATAAAGTGCGACCGCCGTCATCGGGCTGAGTGCATCCGCCCCGCCGCCGAGATAGAGATGCGCGAATGCATCACTCATTTCCTGCGCCACGTCCTTGATATCGGACCTGTTGGGAAAATTCGTCACCGCTTGGCGCAAAGTCAGCAAGCCTTTGCGCGGCGAGCCGGAAGCGAGATACGCTTCGCCGAGGCGGCGCAGCAGGTGAAATTCGAAATCGCCGCCGCGCGCCAGGAAACGCAACTCCTCCAGCGGGCCGATCGCATCGGCCTGGGTCATCTGCTTGCTGTGCAGCTTCTCCATGATGACCGCATATTGCGAATCCGCCCGAACTTCTTCGACGGCACTGTTCTTCAAGCCGTCCCAGGTCTGGAACGCCGCCGCCTGCTGGCCCAGCTTCAGCTGTCGCAATCCCTCCAGATAGGCGATGCGGTCGGTGGTATCGGCATCCGGCATGTCCCGCCGCACGGCGTCGGTAAAGACCTGCGCCTGCATCGGATTGCCGCCTTCAATCAGGGCCCTGGCAATCATCAGGCTGAGATCGGTCCGCAGCGCTTTCGGATAGTCCTTCAGGATCGGCAGCGGCTCGTTGAAGATCGTCGCGGCCGCGGCCGCGTCGTCCTTATGAACGGCCAGCAAGCCCCGGAACAAGCTTGCTTCCGGCGAATTGCCCGCGAGCGGATCGGCCAGCAGTTTTGCCGCCATTTCGTCATCGCCCTTGAGCGCGTGGGCGGCTGCCCGCAGCGTCAGAAAGCCCTTGTTGTCCATCGGCAGTGCGCCGGTATCGCCGGCGATCAAATCGAGCATGCCGGCCGCTTCCGGCACCAGGCCGTTGGCGAAAAGAAACTCCGCAAGTTGCAATCGCGCCGCATTGCGCTTCGACGGCGAAGCCTTGGTAATCTCCTCTTCGAGGATGTCGCGGTCCTGCAGGAAGGTTGCCTGTCCACCGCGCCGCCAGGCGGGCAGATCGAAAAGGCCAGCCATGCCGATCGTATCGCCGCTGCCTGGCTGGGCGGGTGCCGTCACCGCCGGGCTCGCCGGCACGGAGCTGGCCTCCGGCGGATTGCCGGGCGCGGCCGCCGCGACCGGCTGCCTGGCAGCGGGGGCCGTTGTCACCACAACGCCGTTCGGCAGGGCCTGGACAGACACATTGTCCGCCAGCGGCATCACCACCACGCCCTGATAACTGGGCAACAATTTGAATTCGGGCCACACCGCCTGTTCAGACACGCCGAGGCCGGCATCGCGCAGACCGATCACCTTCAACTGATCGCCGATCGTCGGATCAGCCAGGGTCAAGGCGGGGCCGGGATTGGCCGCCTGCAGCAGCAGGCTTGCACCACCTTGCGCCAAGGTTTCGCGCCGCTGCGGGATGGTCTTGGCAGCGCCGCCCTGCTGCGTCGTGTTGAGATCGATGATCCAGGTATTGCCGCTGCTATGGATGACCGGCGTCGGGGTACGGCCGCCGCTGAGACGCAGGCCGGAAGCATACTTGTCGACGATCGGATCGACCCGGCCGAGCGCACTTAGAAGCGGGTTGTTGAATGCCTGGGACGAGAATCCGGCCGGCGCGTCGAACACCAGCCAGAGGGCGTCGCCGCGTTTGAAGGCCGCCATCTGCACAGGCTTCGGCCACTGGAAGGTGACGATCGCTCCGCCTCCCGCCTCCGGCGCGACAATGACCGGCACGTCGACGGCGCTTGGCGGTGCCGCTGTCTGCGGCGACGTCTCCGCCGGCAAACTCGGCACCGGCGTCATCGCCAATCCTGCGGCAGCCGCCGGCGTCGAGGCCGTGGGAGCCGTGGCAGGCGACGGAGCCGCAGATGCAGTCTGATTCCCGCCCGATGGCGCCGGCTGCGTCGATGGCGAGCGGCCCGGCAGCGCCGATATCGGCACCAGCCCTTGAAAGAGCGAAGCTTCCGCAGGCTTTGGCGCGCCATTCGCTGCTGCCGGCGCAGTCGGAGGAGCAGGAACGCCTGATGCGGTTGCGGCTGGAGCGGCGGCCTTGGCCGCGGCGACATCAAGCGGCGCGCGCTTCCCACCGGCCGGCGCCTTGCCTGCGTCATAAAGATCGAGAACAACGGTTCGACCCTGCTGCAGGCTCCGCAGCTCCACCCCCGGCTTGGTCGACAGGGTGACGCGCTGGCCGTCAGGTCCCGATTGCGTAAGGGCTGCTTGTAAACGCGGCGGCAGGTCACGCTGCAATTTGGTGAGATCCAGCCCATTGCCGCCGGAGAAGGTCAGTGTCACGCGATTGCCGTCCTGCCGCACGGCAACGCCGACTGTTTCCGGCAAGTCAAAGGCAATGCGACTATAGCCGCCATGCTCGCCGACCCGCGGCTGTATCACGGCTGGGGCAGCCTTTCCGGGCGTCCCGGCTGCCGTATCGGTGGCGCTGGCGCGAGCCGCTTGTGCCGGCGAGGCGGGCGGTGCCGCCTTGTTCGCTGCCGGCACTATGGCTGGAACGCCAAGGTCGATCACCAGGTTCCCATTGTCATCGAACTGCCGGAAGTTGACTGCCTGCTTCAAACGCAATGTCAGTTGGCGCCTATCGGCGGACGGCGTTGCGGCGCTGAGATAGGGCTGCAGATTGGTGATCGCGGCGCCGATATCGACGCTGACCGGCCGCTTGAAGGTGATCACCATGACGTTGCCGGTCGCTTTGACATCGCTTAGCTCCGCTGTGCCGGTATCCAGCACCAAGCGGCCATAGGTCTCATGGGTCCAGCCGCGCGCGAGGATTGCATCATCCGCCTTTGCGGCGAGAAACGTCATCAACGAAGCTGACAGACAGGCTGCCAGGAATGCCGGCTTCCTGCGAGCTGTCACGGGGCGGCTCCGGCGCTTGGTTCCGGCGCGGTATTCGACATGACGATGACATCGATGGTCGGTGTCGCACCGCGATCGACCACATGGCCGCGTGCCAGGATGGGAGACGTCACGCCGCCCTGCGCCAACGCACTGCTCACAGCCAGGGCTGCCTGCAAGGACTTCTGCCAACGCAGCAGGTCTGCCTGTTCCGGCAGATCGCCCATCGGCGCCAGGCGACTATCGACAACGATCTGATTCGGCAACACACGCAAGACGTCGGCCAGAGCATGCAGCATATTGCTCTTGCCGCCGACGGCGTCGGCACCGATTGAAGCCTGCAGCTCCGCCACCGAGAGCGAGATGATGGCCCGGTCACCGAGGCCGGATATCGGCAGATTCTTCAAGGCCGGCTCGTTGGCGAATTTCGCCTTGATCAAGGACGTCAGATAGCCGGGGTCGCGCCCCTCCTCGACCTGCGGATCAGGCATTGCCTGATTGGGCGCATCGGCATCCGAGCGCGCTTCGACACGGGCACCAGGCACGCCCTCGCTGATCTTCTGCAATTTGGACGTCTGCAGGCTCGACATCGAAAACAGCAACACGAAGAAAACCAGAAGCAGCCCGATCAGATCGGCGAAAGTGATCAGCCATAACGGCTGATGACCATCCATCGATTGCGGCTGCTCAATATTAACCTTAACCGTTTTGATCATGGCGCAACTCGTGGAGCAGCGCCAGCCCGATCATTCGGCATCTCCTGGCCCGATCTGCGTTGTCCGGGCAAATCCGGCATTTCCGGCGGACGCAAGCGAATGGCGATGGTAAGCCAGCGTGGGTCACCGGTATTCAACCCGACCGACAGGTCGTTGCGGCGCTGGGACGCCGTCCGGCTCAGCACAACGGCCAATTGCCCGGCACGCTCCACCTCGAGCTGGCCTGGCAACGGTGCAGTCAGCTCAATATGCACCTCGCATCCCCAATCGGCCGGCCGCTTGTCGAGAGCCTCGCCAATCTGGCGCAAGATCGCCGGTGCCTGTTCCGATTGCTGGCTGGTGACGGCGCCGTCGGGGCCGGTCTTGAAGAACAGCTCGGTCGGCAGCCGCATGGTGAGCTGATTGGCCGAGATAAGAATCTTCTGGCGATCCGCCGGCAGCAACACGCCGAAATAGCTGGCCAGACCCCGCAGAATGCCGGTCGTGCTTTGCTGCGCGTTCTGCGCGGCCGACAGCGGATCGGCATTGCCGAGGCCACCGAAAGCCTGGTCGACACTGGCGGCGACGCTGCTCTGCTTGCCGCTATCGCGTTGTGACAAGCTGTTGAGGACGATGAAGAAGGCAAGCAGCAGGAAGAACAGGCTCAGCAGCGTCGGCAGACTGGGATTGCGGATACCGGCCTGACGGAACGTCATCTGCGGCAGATGGCCGATGCGTGACTGCAGGGCACCGGCAACCGGCGCAGCCGGGTGTCCGCCATGTGAGGCACCGGCACCCGACGCGACAGGTGTGCCGGTCGAGGAGCCGCTGGCGGTCATCGACGATATCCGCCGCTAGTCGAAGCTCGCGAGCAAGGCATCGATCTCCGCCTGCTTCACGGCATCGTCAGGCATCTGCGGTCCATTCAGCAGATCTGCATCGGTCACTGCCGGCTGCTCGGCTGCCGGCTTTTGCGGATGGATCTCGCGATACTTCTGGATTTCGTCGCCGAAGGCCGCAACAAGAGCATCCACCTTGTTTTCGATATGCTTCAGCGCCTTGACCACCTTGGTGATGCGCTGGCCGGTAATGTCTTGGAAATTGCACGATTCGTAGACCTGCGTCACCGCATCGGTGATCTTCTCCGCCACCGCGGGGTCCATCTCGGCGGTCAGGCTCTCGATCACTTCGACCGCCTGTAGGATGCCATTCGTCGCCTCTTCGGTCGCGCCGACGATGGCATCGAGTTCATCCGTCGCCGTCGGCAGATGCGTCGAGGTGATGTCGTCCGGCAGCAGCGAAGCGATCTCTTTCTTCGCCGCGAGGATATACTGTGCGAGATCCTCAAGCTCGGCGTAGAGCTTCAGATTGACATCCGACAGGTCGCCATCAAGGGTCGAGAGAAGGCCGGTGACGATCTCGGCAATTTCCTCGCGGCTGTAGGATTGGCCGCGCGAACGCAGCGCACTCAGGCGAGCGACGAGTTCCGGCGGAACGGCTATGGTCATGGACTTCTCCCCGGCCGGCGGTTCAGAAATTACCCAGGACCGTTGTCAGCTTGGTTTTCAGCGTCGCGGCATTGAACGGCTTGACGATGTAGTTGTTGACGCCCGCCTCTTTCGCAGCAACCACGTTCTCGGTCTTGCTTTCGGCGGTGATCATGATGAAGGGCAATGCCTTCAATTTGGTATCTGCCCGCACTTCGCGGAGAAGCTGGATGCCGGTCATCGGCTCCATATTCCAGTCGGAGATGACGAGGCCATAATCTTTGTCGCGCAGCTTCTGCAACGCCATGCTGCCATCCGTCGCCTCATCGACATTGTTGAAGCCGAGCTGCTTCAACAGGTTGCGGATGATCCGCAACATCGTCTTATAGTCGTCAACGATCAGGATACTCATATTCATGTCTACAGACATCGGGGTAACCTCTTCCTCTCCCGCGTCACGACGGGCTTGCCCACCGTGCCTTACACATCCCGTACTTAAAGCCATAATTGGTTAAGCTGCCGTAAATAGCCGTAATCATTTGGCTGTCGGCCGCCACATCCGCTTTGTTTCAAACGAAGGGCAGGCCCTTTAACGCCGCCCGGCGCTTCACATGCCGTCTCACTGCGGAATCGGCATCTGCCTGCGTTGCGCCAGCTCAAAGGTCAATTCCTTGGCGCGGGTCGGACTGACCAGAGCCAAAATCGGCGCCACCTTGCGCTCGCTCATGCGCGAGACGACGTCCAGCAGCACATCCATGTCCATCTCTTCAAAGATTTGCGCCGCTGCTTTCGGCTTCATGTTTTCGTAGACTTTTACGAGGCTTTGCAGCTGTTGCTCATCCGCCGCGTTACGTTGCTTCAGCAGATCCTGAACCGTCGCCTGCAAAGCCTTGAGCTCCGCCATCTTCTGGTCCATGCGTTGCTCCGCCGCCTTGACCAGCGCCTCGCGCTCGTCCAGTTGGCGGGCCCGCTGGTCGAGTTCAGCGCGGCGCTTCGCCAATTGCTGCAGAACGTCGACCTCCTCATCGGTGTAATTGAACGGATCGCGCTGCAATTTGCGCTGCTGATCCTGCGCCAGCAGATCCTGGCCCTGCCCTTCGCCGCCAACAGCCTCCGGCCCAGCCGGACTACCCGCTCCGCCACCGCTGCCCTGTCCGCCCGGCGCCGGAGCACCAGCCGGTGCCGGAGCATTCGCCGGTTGCGCGGCTGGCGGCGGTGGCTGCACCTGCGCCGTCTGCGGCGCCGGAGCCGGAGCCGGGGGCTGTTGTCCCGTGCCGGCGGCCGGCGGCTGGCTCGATTGTCCACCTCCCAACTGGGTCGGCGCGCCGGTTGGACTGGCCGGCTGCTGCGCCGGCTGGCCGGCGGCCTGGTTGCTGCCCGCCTGATTGTTGGCTGCCTGCGCCTCCGAGGCGCGGCCGAAAGAAACGCTGAGGCCATGCCAGAGATGGTTGGCCTTGACACTGATGGTCGCAAGGACGGCGATCATGACGAGCGGCCCCAGGCGAAGCCGGCTGACGAGCGATTTTTGCACCGCCCTGCCCTGGCCGGTTTCGGTGGAGCGCTGCGGACGGGTCATCGGATGCCTGCCAGGGTCGATAACATGGAGCTTCGCTTGGAAGGCTCGAGCGGCGCAGACTTCCCTGCGGAATCCGGCTTCTGAAGGTCCGGCTGGGCGGCGATCGGCGCCGGCTCCCGCACGGCCGGCTCATCGCCCTGGGCCGGCGTCACCAGCGGCGTCCGGGCGAACAGGCCGGTGCTCTCGCTGAGCTGGGCGGGCGGCGCCTGCGGAATCCGCCGGCTTTCCGCGACGGCTTCCTCCAGCCGGTCGCTGGCCCGTTCGGCGCGCTCGATCAGCAGTCGCAGATCGGCGCTGGTCTGTTCGACACTGCCCAGAACGTCCGCCGCCACCTCGGTCCGCTCCTGCAGCTCGCGGCCGCGCGTGTCCGCGAGGTGCCGCAATTGCTGCAAACTGTTGTCGGCCTGCCCGGTGGCCTGGCGGAATTCAGCGATCAGGCGCTCGAATGCTTCGCGTCCCTGGCGGAGTTCCGCCAGCTTCCGATTGAAGCGATAGATTGCCACCAACGTCACCGCCAAAAGGACGATGAGGACGGCATCGCTGATCATGGACAGGGCAGCAGACATCTCGATACCCGCCTATTTCATCAGGCGATCTTGGATCTTGACCGCAATATGCCCACCCCGCCGCCCCATGGGGCCGCGGAACAATTGGACATCGCCGCAGCGCAATTCGACCATGGATTGCGGCGTGCAATCGAGATCCAGCTTCGTGCCAGGCTTCCAGGCCAGCACCTCGCCCAGAGTCATGGGAAACTCGTCCAGCACCGCGTTGATTTCGACATCGGTCTGCCATAGCTCCCCGGAAAGGTGGGTTTCCCAGATGGAGTCACGCCCGAACTTCTCGCCCATGAACATCTGCAGCAGCAGCTCGCGCACCGGTTCCAGGGTTGCATAGGGCAGCAACAGCTCCATGCGACCGCCACGATCCTCCATATCGACACGCAGGCGAGCCAGAACCGCGGCGTTGGCGGGGCGCGCGATGGCGGCGAAACGCGGATTGGTTTCCAGCCGTTCGAAGCGGAATGTCACCGGCGACAACGGGTCGAAGGTGGAGGTGAGATCGTTCAACACGACGCTGATCAGGCGCTCGACGAGATTGCGTTCAATCGTCGTATAGGGGCGGCCCTCGATCCGCATCGCCGCCGTGCCGCGGCGCCCGCCGAGCAGGACGTCGACGATGGAATAGGTCAGCGTACTGTCGACCATCAGCAGGCCAAAATTGTCCCATTCCTCGGCCTTGAAGACGCCGAGCATGGCCGGCAGCGGAATGGAGTTCAGATAATCGCCGAAACGAATCGCCGTGATGTTGTCGAGCGAGACTTCGACGTTATCCGACGTGAAGTTACGCAGCGACGTCGAGAGCATGCGGACGAGGCGATCGAAGACGATCTCCAGCATCGGCAGGCGTTCATAAGACACCAGGGCGCTGTTGAGGATCGCCTGGATACCGGAGGGTCGGTCTTTCCCGCCCTCGCCGCCCCCGGCGATACCGAGCAGGCTGTCGATTTCATCCTGATCGAGCACGCGGTTGGACATGGGACCGGAAGCCGTATCATCGGCGCCAGAATCGTCCATCGCTTCCCAGGCGGCCGCAGCCGCCTTTTCTTCTTCGCTTAGTTCTTCGTCATCGATCATCGAAGTCGCCAATCTCGTGCAGGATCAAAATTCAAGCTGTTAACTCTACAACCGAATCATGCCCAGGCTATTGAACTTGCACCATCTTGAACAGTACATCTTTGATCTTGATGGGCTTGCCGGCCATGCGCGCCCGCAGCAGCAATTCTTCGCGCAGACGCTGAAGCCCCTCTGATCCCTGCAGATCGTCGACTCGCAACCCGCGCAGATAAACCAGGAACTGGTCGACGATTCGCGGCATCACCGACTTGACCTTGTCCTGGTCTTCCGGCGTGGTCAATTCGAGCGCCAGTTTCAACTTCAGGTAGTTGGCCTTGTTGGTGGTGCTGACTAGGTTGACCAGCATGTCGTCCATATCGACATAGACCGGCGGCTTACCCTCATCGACAGCAACGGCATCTTCACTTTCATTTGCCGGCGCCTGCTCGGCTGCCTGCTGCTTGTCCTTGTCGCCATGGGCGAAAAGCAGGAAATAGCCGGCAGCGGCACCGCCACCGAGCAGCAGCAATGGCAGAATGATGAACAAGACCAGCTTCTTGCCGCTCATCTTTTTCCGTGCAACCGGTGCGGCCTCTGCGCCTTCTTCTTTCTCTGCCATTCCAGATTCCTATTTGATCCGACCGCGTCATCGCCGGCTTGCGAGGACAATCGTTAAAAGCGGCCCAAAGTAAGTGAATGATGGTTAACATCTCGTGAAATGGATGCACCATTTTTGCCGCGCATTCCTGCCGATCGCAGCGGCAGCGATGGCGGCGGCGTCTTCCCCTTGAAGGCGGCCATTCCGGCCTGTGGCGGTCGGCAATTTGTGCCACCCTCCAGCTTCCCGGGCCGGCATACACCGCACGCTTGACGGTCCCGCCCACCCTGCATCGCATTGTTTTTGCTCGATATTAATCTGGCACGCCCTGTGCATCCTTCCAGCCAGCGGACAAAGATCCGACGTAAAATGCCAAGAAGGGCGCTGTCATGGAAACACCAACATATATCGCTTTGTCGCGACAGGTCGTGCTGCAGCGGCAGATGGATGTGGTGGCGAACAACATAGCGAATGCTTCGACCCCCGGCTTCAAAACCGAGGAAGTCGTGATGTCGGAGTACAAGATTCGCGCCGAGCGGCCGGTCAAGCTGTCCTATGTCCAGGATTTTGCCACCGCACGCGACTTTCGCGACGGTCCGTTGCGCGCCACCGGCAATGATCTCGACCTCGCCCTCCAGGGTGACGGTTTCTTCGTCGTACAGACCCCCCAGGGCAATCGCTATACCCGGGTTGGACGCTTCCAGCTCGACAAGGACGGCCAGATCGTCACCAGCCAGGGCTATCCGGTACTGGCGGGTGGCGCGCCCATCACCGTCAATCCGGATGATGGCCGGGTCAACGTTGCCGAGGACGGGACGATTTCGACCGATCGCGCCAAGAACGGCACGCAGCAGCAGGTCGTGGGCCGGCTCGACGTGGTCAGCTTCGCCGACAAGAACGCCCTGGTGCCGGAACAGGATAACTTCTACAGCGCCGGCAGCCAGACGCCTCGCCCCGCCAACACCGACCTCGGTACGGCCAATGTCGGCTTGCCGGTTGCCGGCACGGCGACCAATGGCAGCTCCACCAAGGTCATGAGCGGCGTGCTGGAAGACTCCAACGTCCAGACCATCGTGCAGATGACCAGCATGATCGCGGTCACCCGCAATTATCAGGCGGTGCAGAAGTTCCTGGACGAAGAGCATCAGCGCCAGTTGAACGCCGTCAGCAGCATCACGTCGAGCACTTGAACGAAAGCGATCCAGCAGATCGCTTGGGAGAATAAAAATGAGATCTCTCACCACCGCAGCGCTTGGCATGCAGGCCCAGCAGCTCAGCGTCGAAGTCATCTCCAACAATATCGCGAACTCGTCGACCACGGGTTTCAAGCGCCAACGCGCCGAATTTGCCGATCTTCTGTACCAGGATCAGCGCCGCGTCGGTACACAGACATCGAATACCGGCACCATCGTTCCGGCCGGCATCCAGATCGGCGTCGGCGTCAAGACGGTCTCCGTCTATCGCATCAATGAACAGGGAAACCTGCTCCAGACGACCAACCCTCTGGACGTCGCCATCAAGGGACGCGGTTACCTGCAGGTGACGATGCCCGACGGCACCACTGCCTATACGCGGGACGGATCGCTGAAACTCGACGATACCGGACAGATCACGACCGCCGATGGCTTCCCCATCGTGCCGGGCCTCACCGTTCCCGCCAACGCCACCGAATTGAGCATCAGCCCGACCGGCGATGTCGAGGCGACCATCCCTGGCCAGACCGCGCCGCAATTGGTCGGCACTATCCAGTTGGCGAATTTCATCAATCCGGCGGGCCTCGATGCGATCGGTGACAACCTCCTCACCGAAACCCAGGCTTCCGGCGCGCCGACGACCGGCAATCCGGGCGATGTCGGCTTCGGGCAGTTGCAGCAGAATTTCCTCGAAAGCTCGAACGTCAACATGGTGTCGGAAATGACCGACCTCATCACCGCCCAGCGCAATTACGAAATGAACTCCAAGGTCGTGCAGGCATCCGACGACATGATGAGCACTGTCGTCAGCATGAAGACCTGATGACTGGTGATACGAGCCGCAGGAGAACTGAGATGATGCGCTCTCACATAAAGTCCCGCCGCTGGTCGCGTATGGCCGCCTTCGCGCTGGTCATGCCGGCGACGCTTGCGGCCACGGTCGCGGTGCGGGCGGATCAGATTGCCTCCGCCGCCTGGCCGAGCATCGATGAGCTGACCAGGCTGACGGATGCTACCCCCGCAGCGGCGCCGCTGCCGCAATCGACGACGAAGCAGACCTTGCGGGCTGCCGCCAGCAATGGCCTCGCCTTCGCCACCGCGTCGGGGAATTCGACCGAGCTGGACCAGGGCCAGCCGGACCTCTCCGCGACGCCGTCGACGCTGGTGATGAAACAGAATGTCATGGTCGACTCCGCCGTCATCAAGCTCGGCGATCTGTTCGACCGGCCCATCACCGGCGGCGACACGCCGATCGCCCAAGCCCCCAAACCGGGCCAGACGGTGTCTCTCGATGCGCGCTTTCTGCGCCAGTTGATGCGCGCCTACCATCTCGACATCAGCAACAATGAAACCTTCGATCATGTCCTGGTTGCGCGCAAAAGCCAGATGATCAAGTCCGATGAGGTGACGGCGGCGATCGTCCAGGCGATCAGCGAGCGCACCGAGCAATCGGCAAACATGGATATCGTCTTCGACAACGGCGAAGTGCAGTTCACCCTGCCGACCAATGTGCCGGCGACGGTTGCCGTTCAAGGGCTGAATTTCGACGCCGCGAACAATCGTTTCCTGGCCATTCTCACCGTACCGGCGAGCGGACCAACGCTGTACACACAGCAGGTGGTCGGAACCGTCTATGAGAAGACCCAGGTGCCGGTGCTGAAGCGCCTGGTGAGCGCCGGGGACACCATCCAGCAGGACGATATCGACTGGACGTCCAGCCGCGTCGACCAGCTGGCAAGCAACACCGTCACCGATGCCCAGCAGATGGTCGGCCGCATCGCCAAGCGCCCTCTGCGCCCGGGTCAGGTGCTGCGCGCCACCGATCTGATCAGCGAGCCCACCGTGCATAAGAACGATCTGATCACCATCGCCGTACAGACGCGCGACATGAGCCTGACGGTGCGCGGCAAAGCGCTGGAAGACGGCGCTGTCGGCCAGACCATCCATGTCATGAACGTCAACACGAAGAAGCAGCTGGTCGGCGCCGTGAAAGACGCCTCCACCGTGCTGATACAACCTGCCGGCCCGTTGGCCATGAACTGAGGACTTCGCCATGCAAACGAAAACGTTCACCTTGAAGTTCGCGCTGCTTGCCGGAAGCCTCAGCACCGTGCTGATGCTGACGGGGTGCGGCAATACCCTGGATCGCATCTCGCGGGTCGGCGAGGAGCCGCAGATGAATGACATCCAGAATCCGACCGCGCAGGCCGGCTACAAGCCGGTCAGCTTGCCGATGCCGTCGCCCACATCCGACCTCAGGCAGCCGGCCTCGCTGTGGCGCCAGGGCAGCCGTGCCTTCTTCAAGGATCAGCGCGCTTCGCGGGTCGGCGACATCCTCACCGTCGTCATCACCATCAAGGACCAGGCGAAGCTCAACAACGCCTCGACCAATGCCCGGGACGGTACCAACAGCGCCGATCTCCCCAACTTCCTCGGCTATGAAACGATGCTGAAGAAGATTTTCCCCAACAACGTCGATCCGAATGCCCTGGTGAAGACCGACAGCGCCAGCTCGAGCACCGGCTCCGGCTCGGTCAATCGGACGGAAGATATCCAGCTCCGCATTGCCGCCCTGATCACCCAGCTCCTGCCGAACGGCAACTTCGTTCTGCAGGGCACGCAGCAGGTCCGCGTGAACTACGAATTGCGCGACCTGCAGGTGTCCGGCGTCATCCGGCCGGAGGATATCAGCCAGCTGAACGAAATCAGTTACGACAAGATCGCCGAAGCGCGCATCTCATATGGCGGCAAGGGCACCGTCAGCGACGTGCAGCAGCCGCGGGTGGGACAACAGATCTACGACATCCTGTTCCCGTTCTGATCGGTACCAGTTCCTGACAGCGCTATGCATATGGCGCACTTCGCCCTCTCGCCTCACGGCGAGAGGGTTTTTTCTTGGCGGCTCACCGGAACGGCGGCTCGTCGAAGCTGCGCAGCTTGCGGGAATGCAGCGAGACGCGATTGGTCCGCAGCAGATCAAGGGCGGTCAGTCCGATTTCCAGATGTTCCCCTACCGCGCGTTCGTAGAAGGCATTGGCGGCACCCGGCAGCTTGATTTCCCCGTGCAGCGGCTTATCGGAAACGCAGAGCAAGGTCCCGTACGGCACCCTTAGCCGATAGCCCTGCGCGGCAATCGTGCCGGATTCCATATCGACGGCGATGGCGCGCGAAAGATTGATGCGCCGCCGTTCCTGCTGCCAGCGGAACTCCCAGTTGCGATCGTCATTCGTCATCACGGTGCCCGTGCGCAGTCTCCGCTTCAGCGCTTCGCCGTGATCGCCGGTCACCTGCGCCGCCGCCTCCTGCAGGGCGACTTGCACCTCAGCCAGTGCCGGAATCGGCATGTCTGGCGGCACGACATCGTCGAGGATGCCGTCCTGGCGCAGATAGCCATGCGCCAGAACATAGTCACCGATCGTCTGTGACTGTCTGAGGCCACCGCAATGACCGATCATCAGCCAGCAATGCGGCCGCAGTACCGCCAAGTGATCGGTGATGTTTTTCGCATTGGCCGGACCGACGCCGATATTGACGAGCGAGATGCCGTGTCCATCCTGGGCAATCAGGTGATAGGCTGGCATCTGGAAGCGATGCCAGGCAATCCCCATCACCTTGGCGAGCGCCTCATCCGCCGGCATGTCACGTTCGATGGTCACGTTTTCCGGCAGGACCATGCGCTGGAAGCGGCCGCCGGACTGCAGCTGCTCCAATCCCCAGCGGACGAACTGGTCGACATAACGATGATAGTTGGTGAGCAGGATCCAGGGTTGAATGGCCCGCCAGTCGGTGCCGGTATAGTGCGTCAGCCGCTTCAGCGAGAAATCGACCCGCATGGCATCAAACAGAGCAAGGGGGCGTGGCTCGCCGTCCCGGTATTCCCACAGGCCGTCGGCGATTTCGTCTCCCACCATGGCGAGAAGCGGCACAGGAAAGAAACGCGCCAGCTCCGCCGCCGTAACGCCGTGGCTGCCGAGCTCGTCGCCACTGTCGACCACATAGGGATATGGAATCTCCTGCTTGCTGACGCCGACTTCGACAACCGCGTCAAAATCCGACATCAAAAGACCGATCTGCTCACGCAGGTAGCCGGCAAAATGGCCGGGCTGGGTGACCGTCGTGCTATAGACGCCGGCACCCTGGAATTTCGCGTAGGCGCGCGGCGAGATCGGCATCACGCCTTCCGGCTGATAGGTGATGCGCAGCTCCGGATAGCGGAACGACGCCATTTCCGCCTCGTTCGGCGGGGTACCGGACGTGAGAAACCGCTCAAGCGCCGCGCGCAATGAGTTGGTCGCCGTTTGATGCAGATGCTGCAGGCGCTCCAAGGCTTCGTCCGGCGACTTCACCCGCTGGAAATTCATCCGCCCTTCACTCATCACCCACTCCCCACTCATGGTCCGCCAGCGTCGGGCCTTGCGCGCGATAACCGGCTGTCAGTCTTTTATCCTAGGCCGCGGCGACGGGGGATGGAAGCAACCGCTTATGAAACGGACATTTTATCGGTCGTTGCGGTTGCCGTTTGCGAAAGCGAGCGGCAAACTGCGCGCCATGGACCCGATTGCCGCCGCCCTCGCCAATCCTACCAATCGTCGCATTCTCGAACGCCTGCCGATGCTCGGTCTGCCGCAAGCCTGCCTGGTCGCGGGCTGCATCTGGCAGCCCTTTCTCAACCTTCGCAGCGGGCGCGCCGTCGCCGACCAGATCAACGATTACGACGTTTTCTACTTTGATCCGGCCGATCCCAGCTTCGAGGCCGAGGACAGCGCCATCAAGCGCGCCGCGCTGATCTTCCAGGATATCGACGCCGTGATCGAAGTGCGTAACCAGGTGCGGATCCATCTGTGGTATCCGGATCGCTTTGGCGTGCCCTGCCCGCCGATGGCTTCCGCTGCCGAGGCAGTCAGCCGATTTCCTGTGCTGGGAACCTGCCTCGGTCTCAGCCCAGGCGATGACGGTCGCATTGTCGCTATCGCACCTTACGGCTGGGATGATCTTGCACAGGGACTCCTCCGGCCCAATCCGCACTGCGTCGATCCCAGTGCCTTCGCGCGCAAGGCGGCGAGCTACCAGCAGCGCTGGCCCTGGCTGCGCATAGCCTAGGGCGCGATCGCCCTCTATCTTATTGAGTGGAGACGGTTCCCCGAAAGGCAACGCCCGGCATATAGCCGGGCGTTGCTGTCTTTCGCGATGTCGAGCCGGTTATTGTTCGACGAAGGCTTTCTCGATCACATAGTGGCCGGGCTCCGCATGGTTGCCCTCCTTGAAGCCGCGCTGATCCAGGATCCTGCGCATATCCTTCAACATGGCCGGGCTGCCGCAGAGCATGAAACGGTCATCTTCGGCGCTCATCCCCGGCAGGCCGATATCCTCGAACAACTTGCCGTTTTCGATCAGATCGGTCAGCCGGCCGCGATTGCGGAATGGCTCGCGGGTCACCGTCGGATAATAGATCAGCTTGTTCCGCACACCCTCGCCGAAAAATTCGTTGTTCGGCAGTTCCTTGGTGATGATGTCCTGGTAGGCGAGCTCCGCCACGCCGCGGCAGCCATGGACCAGGACGACCTTTTCATAGAGATCGTAGACCTCCGGATCCTTGATCAGGCTGAGGAAGGGTGCCAGACCCGTGCCGGTCGCCAGCAGGTAGAGGTGCTTGCCAGGCAGCAGGTTCGCGGTCAGCAGGGTGCCGGTCGGCTTGCGGCCGACGAGAATGGTGTCACCCACTTTCAGGTGCTGCAGCCGCGAGGTCAGCGGACCATCCTTCACTTTGATCGAGAAGAACTCCAGGTTCTCTTCATAATTGGCGCTCGCCATGCTGTAGGCGCGCAGCAGCGGCTTGCCGTTCACCTCCAGGCCGATCATTGTGAACTGACCGTTCTGGAAGCGAAAGGACGGGTCGCGGGTCGCCTTGAAAGTGAACAGATCGTCGGTCCAGTGATGGACCTCCAAAACGCGCTCGTGGTTCAGATTGCTCATAATCTCATCAGCTCAACAGAGGGATTGCTCGTCGTCACCCAATTCGCCGTAGCTCTACCAGGTGTCGACAGCTTCATGACGAAGCATGGTCACAAGCGGCAAATAGCCGGTGCAAAATCGGGCACGAAAAAAGCCGATTTCTGCCCTCATTTCAAGGGTTTTCACGTTAGCTACACTCGTCCCACGACGAGTTGTGTGAAATTACTGCTATTATGTGGCGTTGCAATATAAAACTACCAAGAACATTTGGGATCCCACCAGGGCTGCGACGATCCGCCGCAGCCCTGGTGGGATCCCAGCGAACCGGGTCATAAGCGCCCCGCTCCTGTGGGCTGCCATCTTGGTTAACGATAAATCAAGATTTCTCGTCAATCCTGCCAGAAAGGCTGCGCTGGTTACGTTCCTGCGCGCGAAGCTGCCAGCGAGAAACATATGTGCGCGGACTTGCCCCGGGGCAATTACACGGTTATTTCCCCTTATCTACTGCCCCCCGGCTCTCCTAAAAAGGTCAATATCGGCGACGGATTCATTCTCGATTCCTGCGTCAAGCTGATAGGGGCTGCGCCAAGCGCCGTCTTCTCGTCGCGGACTCCTCTGTCGGACTTCAATCTCGAACAGATCAATGCCGGCCGCTTTGTCATCGCGGCAGGCGCCAACACGCTGAAAGATGACTTCGAGCTGACGACCGGCTTCACCTTGGAAACGCTGAAGCGCATCAAGGTCCCGGTCATTCTCTTTGGCGTCGGCCATTACGGCGTTGAGGCCGTGACCCAAGGCATGACGCCGGCCTCGCGTACCCTGTTTGCAGCCATGATCGAGCGCTTTCCTTATATCTCCGTGCGCTGCGACGCATCGAGACAGTATCTGGTCCGTTCGCTGCCGGAATACGCCGATCACATACTGATGACTTCCTGCCCGGTCGTCTATCCGGTCGATGGAATCGACGACGGCTTCCAGCGCAAATCACGCTACCAACAGCTGGTGGTAACGCTGACCGAGCGGACCAATCTGCAGGCGCAATTGCCGATCTTGACGGCTGCGCGACAACTTTTTCCGGCGGAACGGGCGATCTATGCCCTGCACCAGGATTACGGCAACGAGCAGCTTTGCGACTACGCGCGCCAGCAAGGCTACGAGCTTTTCCGCAGCCAGAACTGCCAGGATTTCATCGAGCTCTATAAGCAGAGCGACATACATTTCGGCAATCGCCTGCATGCTCACCTGAAATGTCTTTCGCTCGGCAAGGTCAGTTTCCTCACCCCTTTCGACTTGCGGCAGGCTTATTTTGCACAAAGCCTGGATTTTCCCTTGATCACCGCGCTGCCTGATCCGTCGTTGCAGGGCTATGACTTCAGCCGTGCCGTGCAGCGCCGCAATCTGGCAAAGCGGCAACTCGACGTTTTCCTGGCTGCGACGCAATCACTGCTGGCGATGGAAAGAGCCTGATCATGGCAATCAACGCCTCCATCCTGGAAATGGTCATCAAGATCGTTCGGCTGGGCAATGGCCGATGCAACCTGGTGGCTCTCGGCTACCCCGACATGCTGGCCACTGAAGAGCAGATCGATCAGCTCTGCGGCGCAGGTACCGCGGCGAGCATCTCTTATCGAGATGACTCGGAGGCCATTCTGCGTTGGCACCGGCTGCAAGGAGAGATGCAGCGTATAGCCGACACGCGCAGCCTCTTCGACAAACTCGGCATCGCCAGCGATTTCCTGGATATCGTTGCGTCGCGCGGCATTGAACGCATCGTCAACTTGAACCACCCGATCCCGGAAGATCTGATCGGACAATACGACATCGTCTATGATGGCGGCACCATGGAGCATTGCTTCAATGCCCCTCAGGTCATCAGGAACATCTTGTCGCTGTGCAAGATCGGCGGCTACATCATCCATGTGAATCCGCTGAACTATTATAATCACGGCTTCTATTCGTTCCACCCCACCTTCTATCATGACTTCTACACTCAGTCGGGCAATCGGCTGGCGAGCCCGATCTACGGCCTGCATGGTCCGGTCCTGCAGACACAGGTGATCGAAATGCCGCCGACCAAAGGGTTTTCCGAAGCGCCGAACCGGCTGGCGATGATGGTTGTCGCGCAGAAGCTGACGGAAGCGGAATGTGAGTGGCCGACGCAGAGCAAATATCTGCAGAACCCGAATTTGAAGGCGTAAAACCAGTTCACGCCGCAATCGATGATGGATTTCAGCATGTCCAATGCCGGTGCCGCCAATGACCTCAATCAGATGGCTGCGAACGCCTTTCGCCATTTAAGCACGGGACAGCCAGAGCAGGCTCGGCCGATGATTGACGCCCTGCTACGGGCTGCGCCGATGGATCGAACCGTCCGTTCCCTGGCGGCCCAGCTCGCCGTTATTTCTTTTCCGGTCGCCGCCCAGCGCGTACCGACCATGATCGAACAGACGGCGACGATCGCGCAAGAGAATATCGACCTCGTCGTCTTCCATGTCGATCTGCCGGTCGCGCCCAGCGGCATTCACGAGGCGATAGACTATCAGGCGGTGCTGCGCCTCGCCTTCACAGCGGCTGCCCTGAAGGCACCGAAGGCTCAGCGTATTATTTTGACTGACGAGACCACGCAGTTCGCGGCCGATATCGGCGCGCATCAGATCATCCGCCGGCCGATGGATCTCAATCGCATCATGTATGAGCGGTTGCGTCTGCAAATCGCCTATCTGCAGGAACGTCCGGCCGGCCGCGCAAGCGTGCTAATGGATACCGACGTCGTTACCAACCGCGACCCATGCGACGTCTTTCGCCGACATTTCGATATCGGATTGACCTGGCGGCAAGGCTTTCCCGATGCGCCGTTCAATGGTGGCATGATCTTCGTGGGACCTGGCACGCGCGGCACCGATTTCCTGATCGAGGCTCGCGGCTGCTATGATCGCCTTGCCGCCACGGCGGCGGTTACGGCACATTTCAGCCGGGATATCAAAGCTTGGTGGGGTGACCAGTTTGCCCTGGCGGCGGTGACCGGCTACCGCGAGTTCGGGCAACGCAAGACCGATGGCCTGATTGTCAACGACACCACCGTCGCCTTCCTACCCTGCGACGATTTCAATGTGACGCTCGAGCCGAACGTCAATTACAGCCCCGACGTCCTCAGACAAAAATACTTCGTGCATTTCAAGGGCAACCGCAAAGGCATGCTGGCAAAGTATGTCGCACTGCTTCAGTCAGGCCAGATTTAAGTCAGGCCGGAATTAAGCCGGCAACGGCCTCCTGACGCTGCATCCAGCGCCAGGCATCGGCGATCATGGTATCAATATCCGATCGCCGCATCTGCCATCCCAGCGTTTCGTGCGCCTTTTCGTTGGAGGCAACCAGGATGGCGGGGTCGCCGGCACGGCGCGGCCCGACCCGGTATGGCACGTGAAGACCTGTCGCATGCGCTATCGTCTTGAGAATTTCCAACACCGAATAGCCGCGATTGCTGCCGAGATTGATCGCCTCGAAAACCGGCGTATTTGCTGCGCGGAGGAATTTCAGGGCCAGGACATGGGCCTCGGCGATATCGTCGACATGAATGTAATCGCGAACGCATGTGCCGTCCGGCGTTTCATAGTCGGCACCATGAACGGTCATTGTCCGACCGGCCCGGGCCGCATCGAGCACTGAAGGGATCAGATGCGTTTCCGGCAGATGCGCTTCGCCGATCCGGCCCTCCGGGTCGGCTGCGGCGGCATTGAAGAAGCGCAGGGCGACTGCCCGCCATTCGTGCGATGCCGCCATATCCTGCAGGACGCTCTCGATCATCGCCTTGCTGGCGCCATAGGGATTGATTGGGGCGACGGGAGCGCTCTCAGTAACCAGGCCGTGACGGGCATTGCCATAGACGGCCGCGGAACTGGAAAAGATGAGGATGCCGGTGCCGGCATCTTGCATGGCCCGGAACAGCGCAAGCGATCCGGCGACATTGATGTCATAGTATTTCAGCGGGTCAATCTTGGACTCGGCGACGGAAATGCAGCCAGCAAGGTGAATGACCGCGCGGCAATCCCATTTGGCCAAGGCCGCAGCCAGTG
The DNA here is from genome assembly GCA_035539075.1 of Terriglobia bacterium. Taxonomy (GTDB): domain Bacteria; phylum Pseudomonadota; class Alphaproteobacteria; order Dongiales; family Dongiaceae; genus Dongia_B. The sequence continues at coordinate 20,721 of DATLJB010000212.1, read as the reverse complement.
CCGTCGCATCACGGATATCGCCCTCAACCATCGGCCCCCACTGCACGGCCCAAGCATGACCGGAGGAGAGATCGTCGAAGACGACCGGCAGGAAGCCGCTTCGCCGCAATGCTAGGCTGACATGGCTGCCGATATAGCCGGCTCCGCCAACCACCAGGACTGCTTCGCTCATCGGCGCCGTCCTAGGCGTGACGGATGCAGGAATACATATATTGGATATTGGCCGGGCCGCGCTTCACTTCCTGGCGCCCTTGGATTTGCCAGCCGCTATCGGCCAGCATTGCTTCGAACTCCGCCGCCGAGAAGTCGTTCACCCATCCCATGCCGCGCCGGCGCTGCTGATCGGCCATCGTAACGGTGCAATAGGTCACGATCATGGCCGGGGCCGCGGCCGCGGCCTTCCGCAAGACCTGCTTCACGTCATGGACATATTCGAGGACGCCGAGGAAGGTGACGTAGTCATACTCACCTGGCGGGAAGTCGCCGGCATTGAGGTCGGTGACAAAACATCCAGGACAGCGCTCGACCACATCCGCCGGGCTATACCGGCAATCGGGCGGCAGAAAGCCGCGCAACGCCATGGCTCCCGCGCCGATATCGAGAACGCGGCTGGCGGGCGCGATCAGCTTCGCCGCCATCTCCGCCCGCGCATCCCACTGCGTTGCCAGATTTTCCATCTGAGCCCAGCGCTGCGTATCCGTCCCGCCGGTCTCGATCAGCCGTTCGGTCAGGGCCGCGCGATTGTCGGTCGGCAGCGGGGGGGCACGGAACGTCATTGTCGGTCTCCAGTAATGATCATCTTCAGGCGGCCAAGCCTGCCGCAAATCGCGCTAAACCTTGGGCGCGCGATGGTTAATTTAAAATAAAGCCCGATCCCGCTGCCAGGCATGGGCGATTGCGGCACCGTCCCATCCTGAGGCGATTCGGCGCTGCAGCATTTGCCGCTGAAACGCTCATCCAAGAACGCAAGCAATAGCCGCGCCAACCCCGCCGGCGGCTCCGTAAGAGCATCCGGCAAAACCTGCCCGGCAGGCAAGACGTCCCGGCAACAACCTCTTCAAGCCCCCCGCCCTCACTCCAGATCAATATATATCATATTGAAATAACTATGTTTTTTGTAAAAGACCAAGTTGGCCCGACATTTGCTTAATCAGTCCACGACAACACTCTTTCCAGCGCGAGGACAGAATGAGCATTCTTGGAGCGATGTATACGGCAGTCAGCGGCCTCAACGCTCAATCAAATGCGATGGGAGCCATCTCGGACAACATCGCGAACTCGCAGACGACCGGCTATAAGAAGGTCGACACCCGCTTCCAGAACCTGATCACGGTTTCCAACGCCAATACCCACCAGCCGGGCGGCGTGATTTCCTCGCCTTTCTACGCGAATGGCCTGCAGGGTAATATCACCCAGACCCAGGACAACACCAACCTGGCGATCAGTGGCAACGGCTTCTTCGTCGTCAGCAAGCCGGTCAGCGTCACCGCGACGGGGACCAGCTTCAATCCGCTGAACTACTATACCCGCGCCGGCAATTTCGAAGTGAACCGCGACGGCTACCTGGTCAACGCGAGCGGTTACTACCTCGACGGCTGGCCGGTCGATCAGACCACAGGCGCCGCCAATACCGCGCTCCTCGCACCCATTCAGATTACCCAGCTGATCGATCCGCCGACAGCGACCAAGGAGATCGATTTCGTCGGCAATTTGCCGGCCAATTCGACTGTCAACCCGACACCGCCCCTGGCGCCCAATAACATCTCCATCTATGACGCCCTCGGCAATCCGCATACCGTCTCTCTGGTATGGTCCAAGCGTGCCGACAATGCCTGGAAGCTGGACATCCAGGCGCCGGGCAGCACCCTGGACCCGGTCGGCGGCACCATTGTCGGCGTCAATGACCAGGCGATTACCGCCCCGGCGGTCGTTACGCCGAATACGCCTGCCGGTGCCCAGGTCGATACCGTCACCGTTCCGGCCATGGCAGCCGGTCAGACAGTGACCTATACGATCGGCGCCACGCCGATCGTCGTGACGGCGCCCGCCGGCGGCTATAACAGCGCCCAGGCGGCAGCGGCGGTCGTCGCGGCCATCAATGGTGATCCGACACTGTCCTCGCTGGTCACGGCCGGCAATATCAGCAGCGTCGGCGGCACGGCGGAAGTCGACACGGTCACCATTCCCGGCGCCGGCTTGGCCGCCGGCCAGACCGTCAGCGTCACCGTCAACGGCACCACCGTTACCTATACGGCGGCCGGTGCGGAGACCGCGGCGCAGGTCTCCGCCGGCCTTCAGGCGGCCATTGCCGCCAATCCGACAGTTTCAGCAGTCGTCACCGCCGCCGACGGCGGCGGCACCGTGTCGCTGACCGCGAACACCCCCGGCAGCGCCTTCGTCGCCACGGTCGGCGGTACGGGCGGCGCCACCATCGCCGTTACCACGCCGAACGTCGCCGGCAATGGCACCTTCCAGGTGACCTCGGACAAGCCCGGAACATCCTTCGCGGCCACCGTCGGCGGCACCGCGGGTGCGACGTCAGCGACCACGACCCCCAATGTGTCGCCGGTTGCCCAGGTCGATTCGATGGTATTGTCCGGCACCGTCGGCCCGCAGGAAGTCGGTGATACCTGGTCCATCACCGTCGGCACCACGCAGATCAGCTACGTCAATAACGGCACCGAGACGACACTGACCGACGTCGCCAACGGCCTCGCAGCGCTGATCAATGCCAACCCCTCGATCGGTGTTGACGCGACGGTAAGCGGCGGCACCATCAACCTCATCGCCCGCAAGCCTGGCACGCCCTTCGCCGCGGCCTCGAGCGCCACCAACGGCACCACCGCCGGGTTTATCGACGTGCAGTTCGGTGCGACGGCGACGACGGCCGGCAAGCTGGCTCAGATCAGCAACGCGTACAATCTCTCTGGCAATGCCCAGATTCCGACCTCGCAAAACGCCGATGATCCCGCCGTCATCACCTTCACGGTTGATTATGGGACGGGCCCGCAGACGGTGAAGCTCAATCTCGGCAGCTTCCAGACGAATGACGGCTTGACGCAGTATGACGGCAGCGCCACGGGTACGCCGACCATCGATGTCCAGAAATTCTACCAGGACGGCGTGGCGCAGGGTCTGCTGAAGGATGTCAACATCGGCAAGGACGGCGGCGTCCAGATCTCCTACGACAATGGCAACACGAAGACCTTTTTCAAGGTGCCCCTGGCCCAGTTCTCGGATGTCTCCTCGCTGAAGCGGGAAGACGGACAGGCCTTCGTCGAAACCTTCGATAGCGGCGCGGCGCGTCTTTCGGAAGCCGGCGACAACGGCTCCGGCACGATCCGCGGCAGCTCGCTCGAGGACTCCAATGTCGATATCGCCGAGGAATTCTCGAAGATGATCGTCACGCAGCGGGCCTATTCGGCCAATACGCGGATCATTACGACCGCCGATGAAATGCTCCAGGACATTCTCGCGATCAAGCGCTAACACGCATAACGGGCCCGGAAGATAAGCATGTCTCTGACAAGCGCCCTTAATACTGCAGTCGCTTCACTGAAGGTCAACCAAACGGCCATTCAGCTGTTGTCGTCCAACGTTGCTCACGCCAACGATCCGAACTACACGAAGAAGACGTTGGCGACGCAGACGCTCTATAACGGCCCCGACCAGCCGGGCGGGGTCGTCGTTGCCGGCTATTCCAGCGCCGTCAACGAAGCGATGCGCAAGCAGTACGAGGCGCTGACTGCCCAGAACAGCACAACGGGCACAGCCAGCGACTACCTGGCTCAGGTCCAGAACATCCTGGGCAGCAGCACGGATTCCGCCGCCCTTCCCACCCTGCTGTCGCAATTCACCGCCGCCTGGCAGCAATATCAGGCCAATCCGGACAGCGCGACGGCGCAGCAGCAGGTCATCAGCCTGGGGCAGCGTTTCGCTGGCTCGGTGAATGACGCGGCGACACAGATCGACCAGCTCGACCTGCAGGTAAGGAACGATACCGACACCAGCGTCAAGAACCTCAACGATCTCCTCGAACAGGTCTACAACATCAACGTCCAGCTCAAGGGCACGAAGCCGGACGATGTTGGCTATGGCGATCTGATCGACCAGCGGGATGCCTTGGTGCGGCAGGTTGCGCAATTGGTCGATGTTCGCACCATTGAGCGCAGCGACGGAACCGTCAGCCTCTTCACCACCGGCGGCATGTCACTGCTTGACGGCGCACCGCGCAAATTCTCATTCGACGGCACCAACGTCATCGACGTCGAGTCGAACCAGTCTGTCAGCAACCAGATCCGCGAAGGCAAGTTGCGGGCACAGCTGGATTTCCGGTTGGACAATTCCAGCCTCAACCAGCCGGCCAGCAGCAACCCTGGGACCGAGGTCATCCGCAAGCTGAAGTCCCAGCTCGACCTCATCGCTTCCGCCTTCACCGCGACGACAGGAAACCCGGCGACCTTCGCCGGCGCCTATAACAATGCGACCGCCTCGCAGCGCGTGGTGTCGACCTTCGCCACCACGGTCCAAGCCACCGCAGCGACGGCGCAATCGACGACGGTCAGTCTCTCCGGCACCATGCAGCAGGGCGACGTCTTCGCCGTAACCATCAACGGCAAGACCTACAGCTATACGGCGACCGCAAGCGACACCAGCCTCGACCAGATCGCGGCACAGCTATCGGCAAAAATCAATGCCGACACGACCCTGGGCGTGACCGCCGTGCCGGGCGTCGGCTCGCTGCAGCTGCAAGCGGCCAACAACAATGTCACGTTCGACGTCGGCACCACGGTCAACGGGCAGATACCGGAACTGACATCCGGCTTCTTCACCGGCACGGACCGGTACAGCTTTTCGATCAACGCCAGCCTGCTGGACGGCAGCCAGCAATTGAAACGCAACGCCGCTTCCGACGTCGTCAATTCCTTGAACAACAGCAGCCGCAATTTCGTCGCAACCGGCCTGTCGGTGACCAACGTCTCCTATTCCGGGCTGGTTTCGAACATGATCGGCACGGCCAGTACGAATGCCAAGACCGTCAAAGACCAGGCACAGCTGAACAGCGACACGCTGACCATGACGCAGCAGCAATACCAGTCGTCGACCGGCGTCAATCTGGACGAGGAAATCGCCAATCTGCAGGTCCTGCAGAACGCCTATTCGGCCTCGGCGCGGTTGCTGACCGTCATCCAGACGATGTTCGACACGCTGCAGCAAGCGGTCTCGCACTAAGGGCGAAGGAACATAGCCATGGCCATCAACGCCTATAGCAGCTACGCCGCCTATCTCGCCAATATCGGCGGGATTCAGAATATCCAGACCTCGCTGACGACGCTGACCCAGCAGCTCAATACCGGCAAGAAGTCGAGCGATCTGACCTTTTATGGTTCCGATACCACGCGCCTGACCAGTCTGCGGGCCGAGGTCAGCAAGCGCCAGGGCTATGTCAACACGATCAATACGGCCGCGACCGACGTGAAGGCCTATGACAATGTCTTCACCACGCTCGAGCAGGTGACCTCGCAGATGCAGCAGGCATTCACGGCGCCTGACACGGATCCTCCCACGGCTCAGATCAACAAGATCACCTTTAGCGGCGATATCGGCGACATCGGCGATACGTATAAAGTGACGGTCGATGGCGTCGTCTTCAGCTATGTAACCAATGGCAATGAAGGCAGCTTTGACGAGATTGCCGGCAATCTGGCCAATCAGATCAACAGCTACACTCCGCCTTTGCAGGCTTCGGCCAAGGCCAACGGTGCGACCATCACGATTACCGGCAAGACGGCAGGGCCGAACTATAATGTCTCGGCCTCCGTTATCGATGTCCCCAACGGCAATCAGAACGGCATTACCGCCAGCCTGACCCAACAGGGCAACATCTCGCCCATCGTGGCCCAGGTCAACAACGCGCTCATCCAGATCCAGGCATTGCTGAACGAGCAGGTCGGCGACCACTACCTCTTCGGCGGCCTGAACGGCAATGACCTGCTGCCGGTTGTCGACCTGACGCGGCTGCCAGACCCGAGCGGCAGCAAGAATGCCGCGATTGATGCCACCACCCAGCAGATCGCGCCGGGCACGGTCGTCCAGACATCGCGCATCACTACCGACTACCTCGGCAACGGGCAGAACACGACGATCACCGTCAACGGCAACCCCTTCACCTTCACCGGGCCGCTGACCCAGCAGCAGCTGGCGGCACAGATGTCGGCGGCGATCACCGGACTGCCCGTCCCCGGCGTCACCGTGCAAGACGTCGACGCGACAGGCTTTACGATCAAGTCAACGACTCCCGGCACGCCGGTGACGATCTCCATCGCCAGCAACGACCCGACCCCCAGCACGGTCAAGACTGTGCAGCCTAACATCCCGCTCGGTGCCAGCCAGGTCGACAATATCGCGCTCTCCGGCCCGGTCGGCGTGATCGGCGAGACCTACAGTGTCACCATTACCGACCCGCCGGCCCATACCCTGCCGGTGACGATCAGCTACCGCACGGACGGCACCGAGAAGGATTTGAATGCGATCGCCGGCAAGCTGGTCGGTCTGGTCAACAACTACCAGCCGCCCTTCTCGGTTACTGCCACCAATACCGGCAACGGGACATTGCAACTGAGCTCGACCAGCAGCTTCATCTCCAATGCCGCGGTCGGCGAAGGCGCGAATGTCTCGACCACGCAGCGCACGGTGGCTCCTGTCGCCCAGGAGGACCAGGTCACCTTCCCCGGCCCCTTTGGCGATATCGGTGACGTTTATACGATCAATTTCACGGCGCCTGTCGCCGGCCCCTTCACCGTCACGACCACCGCCTCGGATAACGAGGCCACGGTGGCGCAGCAGATGGCAAGCCAGATCAATGCGGCCGGTATCGGCGTGACCGCCGTGGTCAAAAGCGGCCATCTTTCGGTGACGTCGAACACGCCCGGCACGCCTTTCACCATGGCCGCCGCGCTGACGGTAGATGCACCGCCTACTTCGACGGCGGCTCCCGTACAAACAAATGTGGTCGCCAATATCGCGGGAGGTCCCCTGCCGCAGATGGATACCATATCGCTGAGCGGTCCTGCCGGCCGCAAGGGCGATATCTATGAGGTTTCGGTGAACGGCCGGACGATCGACTATACGACCGATGGAACGGAACGGGACATGGACGCCATCGCCATCAAGCTGACGGCGCTGATCAATGCAGCGACGCCGCCCTTCCCGGCCTCGGCGGTTCCCGGCGTGACGGGCAGCGGGCAGTTGATTCTGACGGGAACGCCGGGCGTGCCACTCGATAGCAAGATCACGATCACCAAGCCGACCACCGTGCCCAACCCGACCCCCACCGACTATAACATCCACCAGAAATCCAGCGATTCCGCCCTGGCCTGGAGCCGGTCCGACATCACCATCGCCGATCAGACGACACTGAAATACACCTTCAGCGCCAACGACCCGGCGCTGCAAAAGCTGGTTTTGTCGCTGCGCTACGCGCAATCGGCAGTGCAGGATCCGGCCAACTATCAGGCCAAGATGGATACCGCCAAGCAGTTGGCACGGGATGCGCTTGTCGGTATCCGCACCATGCATACCGACAACACGATCAATGACACCGTCATGTCGGCTGCGACGCTCTCGCATCAGACCTCGGTCAATCTATTGACCAATTCGACCGACAAGATCGAAGGGGTCGACCCGAACGAGGTTGCCGCCAAGATCCAGCAGGCACAGGTCCAGCTGCAATCGGCTTTCGGCGCCTTCGCCACGACGTCCAAGATTTCGCTCATCAACTTCCTGGCCTGACATCCCGGGCCGACAGATCGGTAGATACTTAGATGGACGCGACGCAACTCTCCCTCCTGTTAACCGCTCGGTTCCAGAGCAATACGAAATCGAGCCTGCAGTTCGGGGAGGATGGAGCGGGCGGCGACACATCTTTCGCCGAATTGTTGAAGAAGCGGGCTTTGGAGCAGGCAGACCTGCAGCGTCAGATCGAGCTCGATCGCCAGCATTGGCGGAACCAGCCGTCGAGCTATGCGGCAAGCCGCCCCGCCAGCACGACGAACGCCGCCGCCGCAACTACCGATCAGGTTCGCGGCAGCAGCGAAGGCGACAAGCGCCCGACCAAGGCCGATGCGCGGGGCGAGAGCAGCGGCACCCAATCGGAACCGCGGCGTAATTCGGTGAAAGGCGATGCGTCGCAAGGGTCGTCGACATCGCAAGAGAGCAGCGCGACCCCGGCATCCCGCAAGCCGGTAAAGCCCAAGGCTAATTCGGCCGACGATTCGGAGGCTGCCGGCAGCCAGTCCGTGCCGGCCAATGCGAACACTGCCGATACGACCAAACCTGCGTTGCAAGCCGACCAGTCCGCCAATGATGGCACTTCGGGCAATGGCCAGCAGGGCCAGGGCCAAGACCAGGGTCAGAACCAGGCTTCGAATCCAGACCAGGGCGATAGCGCACAGGACGGCGGCCAGCAGGCACAGCAACAGGCCGCCGATGGAATCGCCCTTGCGAATAGTGTCGCCGGGACGGTCCTGGCCGGTCTCATGATGGGCCAGACACCAGCGGCCAACGGGGCAAATGGCGCGCAACCGACCGCAACCGGACTTGGCCCGGCTGGCGTCACCGCCGCCGGCGGTGGCAACGGCGCAGCCGGCACCGGGCTCGATACCGCAATGGCGGCCCAGGCCAATGCCGCCGCGGCAGCCCAGGGCGCTCCGGTGCCGGGCTCGGTCTTGCCGGAAACAGCGCCGGCCGCCGCAGCCGATTCTGCCGCCGGCCTCGACAATACCGCCGCGCCGCCGCTGTCGCAGAGTGCAGCCGCTCCCACCCAGAGCCGGGCGGCGGCTCAAGAACTCGCCACCGCTTTTGCATCGATCGTTGCCAAGAACGCGCAATCCACCGCGCCGGCGGCCGATAATGGGCGCATTTCCATTGTCAAAACCGACAGCGCGCCGCAAATGCCGAAGCCGCTGGTCAAGGTCGGCAACGATCACGCCTCGTTCTCTCCGGCAGAGCCAACCGAGGCGACCCCGGCCGAGACGGGTCCGGCCGAGACAGCCCCGACAACCGGCTTCGGCACGGGTTTCGACGCGGATGACTACAGCAGCAGCGATCTCAGGACTTTCAGCAGCTATTCGCCACTTCTTGCGGGCGGGAGTCTGGCCGTCGCCGGCAAGCAGGCAGATGCCTTGACGGCACTGCGTCAACAACTGGCCGGAGCGTCAATCCAGGATCAGGTGGCCATCCACATGCAGCGGGCGATCAAGGATAATGTCGACAAGATCAGCATCCAGCTGTCGCCGACCGAACTCGGCCGTATCCATGTCAAGATGAGTGTCGATGACGACAAGAACGTCACCGCCACCATTACAGTCGAACGGCCGGCGACTTTGGATATGCTGCAACGCGATACAAAGGCGTTGGAACGCGCCTTGCAAGAGGCCGGATTGAAGACTGATAGCGGCAGCCTGTCCTTCTCGCTCCAGCGCGGAAATCAGGGGGATTCCTCTGATACGCCGGGATGGAGCCAGGGAAACGGGCGGCGGATCGGGTCATCGGGGCAGGAAAATAGTGCCACCCTGGCGGAAGTTTCTTCCGCGACGGCAGGCAATGAAGTGGATACTGCCAATGGCCTGGTCAATGTTGCGGTCTAGAAGGCTGTTGCGCTGAGGCGGCTCGAGGCAGAGCGGACAACGCGAGCGCCTTCTATTGATGAAATGGACCGGTTGGGCGCGGCTGAGCCGATTTGGCGTATGAACCGGGGCGCTGCGAAAGGGAATTTGACATGGCAACCACCCCAGTCTCATCCGGTACGGGTACGAATGTTGCGGACATTCTCAACCGGAACGCCAACGCCGCAGCGGGGGCAAGTTCCGGGTCCGGCAGCGGCACCGACGGTGACGTTTCCAAGCTCAACGACCAATACAATCAGTTCCTGCTGCTGCTGACCAAGCAGCTGCAAAACCAGGATCCGCTCAATCCGATGGATACTGCCCAGTTCACCAATCAGCTGGTGCAGTTCAGCTCCGTCGAGCAGATGATCAACCAGAACAAGCGGCTGGATCAACTGATCAACCTGCAATCCTCCACCAACACCTATGCGGCGGCCAATTTCCTGGGCCAGACGGTGGCGGTGAACAGTGACCAGCTGCCGTTGAAGGACGGCAAGGCCTCCTTCCAGTACACGATCGAAAATCAAGGCGCCAAGGCGCTGCTGCGCATTGCCGACGCCAAGGGCAATCTGGTGGCAATCCAGGAAGCGAATTCAGGGGTCGGCACCTATCAGGTGAACTGGAACGGCAAGGACGCTACCGGCAACCAGCTGCCTGACGGCCAGTATCAGGTTTCAGTGCAATACGAGGATACGGCGGGCAAAACCTTCTCCGCGCCAATCACGGTTTATGGCGTGGTCGATTCCGCCGACGTGAAGGATGGCCAAGTCAGCCTTAATATCGGCGCCGTCAACTATCCGATTTCTCAGATCGAAAAGATCGTCAAGCCGCAAACCCCGGCGACTACGCCCCCGGCCACCTCGACCTCGGCCGCCGCCTAGGAAGCCCGCCCCGAGCCCGGGGCTGCTATCGTTAACCAGATAAAATATATCGAAAATTTTATCTAATTCATTTCACCCCAGAGTGCTCACAAGCGGTCGATTTAGCGAATCTTTAATCCACCCTGGTTAGGCTCTGCGCTCGGGAATTACGAAGTCTCAGGGTGACGGAGCAGCTCGATGGCATTGGAGCTGGACCAAAAACGAGCCATTAGCACGATCCTCGACGGCCATAGGCTGCGTCTGGAGGATCTGCCGCCGCCGGGCACGAAGCGCTGGGTCATCCGGCGCAAGGCCGAGGTGGTCGCTGGCGTGCGGGCTGGTCTGATCAGCCTGGAGGAAGCTTGTGCGCGATACACGCTGTCGGTGGAGGAGTTCCTCTCTTGGCAACGTTCCATCGATCGTCACGGCATGCGGGGCTTGCGGACCACGCGGCTCCAGGATTATCGCGCGTCTCCTCGCCGACTCGATGACGGCACGCCCAGCGAAGAATAGCCTCCCCGATTCGCATGTGAAGAAAATGTGTCGGCACTCCGGAACCAGGCCGGCATCAAGTCGTTTCGCTACCACAGCATCAACTCTGCAGCACATCGTTTCGCTCTTCGGCGAAGCGATGACTAGGCAATTTTTTCCTTCCTTAATTGCTTGTTAACCGCTACGCCTTAGGCTTGCCCCCGGTCGGCGAGCCCTGGTCCGGCTGCGTCTTGTTGGCAACTTAACAGCGAAGTCACCGATGCCGCTCCGGTGGTCTTAGGGACTTGGTTCGTTCGATTAAGGGTAATGCTGTGAATCCATTGATGCAGACCTTGCGCAATTTAGGGCCGATGAAGCTTGCCGCTTTGGGTGCCGTCGCCCTCGGCCTCATTGCCTTCTTCGTCTTTCTTGCAGCACGACTGACATCGCCTGGAATGAGCTTGCTTTATAGCGGCCTCGACGCCGCCGATTCCGAGCAGATCGTTCAGCGCCTGGAAACACAGCAAATCCCTTACGAGCTGCGCGGCAGCGGTGACCAGATCTATGTGCCGGAAGACCAGGTCGCGCGTTTGCGCCTGGCGATGGCCGGCGAAGGCATCCCGACCGGCGGTTCGGTCGGCTATGAAATCTTCGATCGCGCGGATGCCCTGGGCACGACCAACTTCGTCCAACAGATCAACCAGCTTCGCGCCCTGGAAGGCGAGCTGTCGCGGACCATCCGTTCGCTCCGCCAGGTGAAGGCAGCCCGCGTCCATCTGGTCTTGCCGAAGCGAGAGCTGTTTTCGCGCGACCGCAATGACCCCACCGCCTCGGTGGTCCTGGTGCTGCAAGGCAGCCTGGATAAGGAACAGGTCCAATCGATCCAGCATCTGGTCGCTTCCGCCGTTCCCGGCATGAAGTCCACCAATGTTTCGGTAATCGATAATCGCGGCAATCTTCTGGCGAAAGGCCAGGAGGCTGGCGAGGAATTCGACAGCTCGAACAGCGAAGAGATGCGCCAGGGCTATGAAGCCCGCATGGCGCAATCGATCGAGGAACTGCTGGCGCAGACGCTGGGTGCGGGCAAGGTGCGGGCCGAAGTGACGGCCGATATCGATTTCAGCCGGGTCACCACGAACACCGAAAACTTCGACCCGAACGGCCAGGTGGTGCGCTCCACCCAGACCGTCGAAGACAAGGGCAACACGCAGGAAAAATCGGGCGACAGCTCCGTCAGCGTCGCCAATAACGTGCCCAATCCGCCGTCGCAGAACAGCGGCAACAACAATAGCTCGAATTCGCAGAACGAGCGCAACGAAGAGACCGTCAATTACGAAATCTCGAAGCGCAGCGAAACCCAGGTCAAGACCAATGGGACGGTGAAGCGAGTCTCCGCTGCGGTGCTGGTTGACGGCGCCTATACGCCGGGCACGAACGGCACGCAGGCCTATGCGCCGCGCTCGCAGGAAGAACTCGACAAGATCGCCACCCTGGTCAAGTCAGCCATCGGCTATGACGAAAAGCGGGGCGATGTCGTCCAGGTCGTCAATATGCCCTTCGCGCAAAATCAGGAGGCGATCAGCGACGGCACCATCTTCATGGGGCTCGACAAGCAGGATCTGATGCGGATCGTCGAGTTGGTGGTGCTGGCGGCCGTCGCCGTGCTGGTCCTGCTCCTGGTGGTGCGTCCGCTGCTCAATCGTCTGCTGGCGATGCCGGGCGCCGCATCGGCCGAGCAAGGCCTGCTGCCGGGTCTTTCCGCCGAGGCCGCGGCTGCCCTGCCCCCGGGCGCCGCCGCCGCGCTGGCACTCAGCGGGCCCAGCGAGAGCATGCAGCAAGGGCTGATGGCGGCCGAGAATATCGCCAACGAGATCGACCAGATGATCGACATCAACCAGGTGGAAGGCCGTGTCAGGGCTTCGTCCTTGAAGAAGATATCCGAACTGGTGGAGCAGCATCCGGAACAGGCCGTGAATATCATGCGGCAGTGGATGTATCAGGAAGCGTGAGATCAATAGTGACACGGGTGAAGTGACCGATGCGCGTCAAGGATGATTTCAGATCGCTGAGTGGCACGCAAAAAGCTGCCCTTCTGCTCATGTCGGTCGGCGAGGAGAGCGCGTCCAGGCTGTTCGGCTTGATGCACGATGACGAGATTCGCGAAATCTCGCAGACCATGGCCAATCTCGGCACAGTCAGCGCGACGGTGGTCGAGCGGCTGTTCGTCGAATTTGCCGACCAGATCTCCTCGACCGGCACGCTGACCGGCACCTTCGAATCGACCGAGCGCCTGCTGCTCAAGGTGCTCGACAAGTCGAAGGTCGAAGCCATCATGGACGAGATCCGCGGTCCCGCGGGTCGGACCATGTGGGACAAGCTCGGCAACGTCAACGAAGCCGTGCTCGCCAACTATCTGAAGAATGAATATCCGCAGACCGTCGCCGTCGTGCTTTCCAAGGTGAAGCCCGACCATGCCTCGCGCGTGCTCGGCCTGCTGCCGGAAGCTTTCGCCATGGAAGTCATCATGCGCATGCTGCGCATGGAAGCTGTGCAGAAGGACGTTCTCGACGACGTCGAGCGCACTCTGCGCAATGAATTCCTGACCAACCTGACACGCTCGACGCGCCGCGACGCGCACGAGGTGATTGCCGACATATTCAACAACCTCGATCGTTCTACCGAAGCCCGCTTCATGACCGCTCTTGAGGAACGCAACCGGGATTCGGCCGAGAAGGTCAAGGCCCTCATGTTCACTTTCGACGATCTCGGCAAGCTCGACCCCGGCGGCGTGCAGACGCTGCTGCGCAACGTCGAGAAGGACAAGCTGCCCCTCGCCCTCAAGGGCGCGTCGGAAGGCGTCCGCGACCTGTTCCTCTCCAACATGTCGGAACGCGCCAGCAAGATGCTGCGTGAAGACATGGCGGCAATGGGACCGGTCCGGCTGCGTGAAGTCGAGGAAGCGCAGACGGCGATGGTTGTCGTCGCCAAGGAATTGGCGGCCAAGGGCGAAATCGTCCTGTCCGACAAGAAGGGCGAAGACGAGTTGATTTACTGACCTGAGGCGGATGTCGGACCAGGATATGATCGTGGCAAAGAAATTCCTGTTTGAGAACGACTTCGACGATCCGATGCCGATCAGGGAAAAGGCAGCGGTGGCGCCGGTCGTCAGCAAACCGGCGCCGGTGAGTGTTCCGGAGCCGCCCGTCCTACCGGCGGCGCCGACATTCAGCGAGGAGGAACTGGCCGCCGCTTGCGAGGAAGCTCGCAGGCAGGGAGAGCAGGAAGGCCATCGGCGAGGCATGGCTGAAGGCCAGCAACGCCTGGAAGCGCAGGTGGCTGCCGCGCTGTCGACCATCTCCGCCCAGCTGACCCTGGCGGTGCGGGCGGCGACCGAGGCGCCAGTCGAGATCACGCAGGCCGCGACGGATCTGGCCTTGGCCATCCTGCGCAAGATGCACCCTGCCCTCTCGGCTAAGCGCGGCCTCGACGAGGTGGAAGGGGTGCTGGCAGCGTGTCTCGATCAGTTGAAGAACGAGCCTCGTTTGGTTGCCTATGTGCCGAACCATTTGCTGGATCCGCTCAACGAGCGGGTCGCATCGATTTCCGCGGCGCGCGGGTTTGAAGGCCGCATCGTCTTGATCGGAGATCCCGATCTGGCCGATAGCGACTGCCGCATCGAATGGGCGGATGGCGGGTTGGAACGCGATACGCGGCGGCTATGGTCCGATATTGAAGCGGCGCTGGACCGCTGCCTCGGACAGCATGACGAGGGACATGCGGCGGAAGGTGCGACCGCGACCTAGCGGCCGCGGCGGCAACAAGAGTTTGATGTATAAATTGGCCGTTTTGGCCGGCGAAGGAGATTGAAATGGGTGACGACGACAACCTGGAACTAGCGGAATTCGATAGTCCGATGGAGATGCCGGCCGAACCGGCTGCAGATAGCGGTGGCAGAACGCCCGCTAATGCCAAGGACCTCGATGCCGTCTACGATATTCCGGTGCAGGTCTCTGCCGTCCTCGGCAAGACCTCGATGCAGGTGAGCCAGCTTCTCAAGCTGGGCCGTGGCGCCGTGGTGGAGCTGGATCGCAAAGTAGGCGAAGCGGTCGATATCTACGTCAACAACCGTCTCGTCGCGCGCGGCGAAGTCGTCGTCGTTGAAGACCGCCTTGGCGTCACCATGACCGAGATCATCAAGGCGGATCGCAGCTAACGCTGGACATCAGGAGCGGCGCAAGCCGCAGGGCGCAGGATATGGCTGAAACGACCGGAACCGAGCATAACGACTATACGCGGCATAGCGATCTGCCGGTTCGCATCGAACCGCAGGGCTTGATGCTCGAGCGATCGACCGTCTTTGGTCTTCTCGCCGCCCTGGGCCTGATCGCCGTTGCCGTCTTCCTCGGCGGTACGGGCCCGGCGTTTCTCGACGTCCCCTCGATCCTGATGGTCATCCTGGGCACCTTGGCGATCACCGCCGTCTCCTTCAGCGGCCGGGAGCTGCGGCTCGCCCTGCCGCTGATCGGACAGGTTCTGTGGCGCCGGCCGCGCGACCCCAACAATACCGGCATTCGCCTGCTGCAATTGGCCGAACGCACCCGCCGCCGCGGCCTGCTGCAGTTGCAGGGCGAGATCTATGGGCTGCGGGGCGACCCCTTCTTGCAGCGCGCGATGGCCATGCTGATCGACGGCATCCCTGTCGACGAAGTGGAGCGTAACCTGACCTTTGAGATCCATGCAGCCGCGCAGGATTACCAGCGCGCCGTGGGCATGCTGCGGCGGGCCGCGGAAGTGGCGCCGGCCATGGGCCTGATCGGCACGCTGGTGGGCCTCGTGCAGATGCTCGGCAACCTCAACAGTCCGGAACGGATCGGGCCGTCGATGGCTGTCGCCCTGATCGCCACCTTTTACGGCGCAGTACTCGCCAATGTGATCTTCCTGCCGCTCGCCAGCAAGCTCGAGCGCAACGCTTCCGGTGACCTGCTCCTGCACCAGATCTGCATGCTCGGCGTGCAGTCGATCGGGCGGCAGGAGAATCCCCGGCGGCTGGAGATGCTGCTGAACACCCTGCTGCCGGCAGGCCAACAGATCAAATACTTCAACTGATCGCGGTAAGCGGCACGAAGCCGCCATCCCGATCCTCGGATTCCAGAGCCGCCGGGCCGGTATCCGTACGTCATATGGACTAGGAGAGTAGCATGCGATTGCTCATTGTGGGTTCATTGAACGGCCATATCAGCGCCGCCGGAAAGATCGCTCTGTCACGCGGCGCCAAGGTGGCGCATGTCGACGATGTCGATCAGGCAATGACCGCCTTGCGCAACGGCCAGGGCGCCGACCTCGTCATGTTCGATGTCAATCTCGACATCCAGCGCATGATCGAAAGCCTGAAGCAGGAACGTATCAACCTGCCGGTCGTTGCCTGCGGTATCGGCACCAGCGCCGAAACGGCAGTCAAGGCGATCAAGGCGGGCGCCAAGGAATACGTCCCCCTGCCCCCCGATGCCGAACTGATTGCCGCGGTGCTGGCGGCCGTCGCCGAGGAAAGCTCGGCTTTCATTTTCAACGACCCCAACATGAAGGCCGTTTTGCGCCTGGCCGACCAGGTCGCACCCTCCGACGCCAGCATCCTGATCACCGGCGAATCCGGCACCGGCAAGGAAGTCATGGCGCGTTACATCCACACCCATTCCAAGCGGGCGGGGAAGAATTTCATCTCCGTCAACTGCGCGGCCATCCCCGAAAACCTGCTGGAATCCGAGTTGTTCGGGCACGAAAAGGGCGCGTTCACCGGCGCCGTTGCGCGCCGCATCGGCAAGTTCGAGGAGGCCAATGGCGGCACCTTGCTGCTGGATGAAATCAGCGAGATGCATCCGCGTCTGCAGGCCAAGCTGCTGCGTGCCATCCAGGAGCGTATCATTGACCGGGTCGGCGGCTCGCAGCCGGTAAAGGTCGATATCCGGCTGATCGCCACCTCGAACCGCGACATGCAGGACGAAGTGCGCAAGGGCACCTTCCGCGAGGACCTTTATTTCCGCCTCAATGTGATGTCGCTGGAACTGCCGCCGCTGCGTGAGCGCCCGGGCGACATCGCCGCCCTCGCCGATCATTTCATCAAGAAATATGCCGAGGCCAATGGCGTCAAGATCAGCTCGGTATCGCCCGAGGTCTATGACATCCTGCGCGCCCACGACTGGCGCGGCAATGTGCGCGAGCTGGAAAACACCATGCATCGCGCCGTCCTGCTGACCCAGAGCGACGTCATCGGCCGCGAGGCCATTCTGCTGACCGGCGGCCGCGGCATTCCCGTGTCCGCCATCCAGCCCACGGTGGAGCCGATCGTTGCCGGCGGCACAGCCGGCCTGCCGAAGGCGACGGCCGGATCATCGGCCGCGGCGGCGACCGCAGGCTTGGTCGGCAAGACGGTTGCCGCGGTTGAACGCGACCTCATCATCGACACCTTGCAGCACTGCCTCGGCAATCGCACCCATGCGGCCAATATTCTCGGGATTTCGATCCGGACCTTGCGCAACAAGCTGAAGCAGTACAACGAAGAGGGGTTTGCGGTTCCACCTGCAGGTGAAGGCGATCAGGCAGCGCTCTAAGCTAACGGCGCGCATTATGATGGGGATCGGCGGAAGGCATTATGGCTGAAGCAGCGGGAAGCAGCGCGGGCGGTAACGCGGGCGCTCCGGGCGCATTTTTGGGGCGTGTCCAGAGCCTGAGCAAGCTACTGCGGCGCGGCGAGATCGCGCTTGCTTTGGGATTGGTTGCCATCCTGACGGTGCTCATCATCCCGATGCCGCCGTGGATGCTCGATATCAGCCTGGCGCTGTCGATCACGCTCTCCGTCCTCATTCTGATGGTCGTGCTGTTCATCGAGAAGCCGCTCGATTTCAGCACTTTCCCGACGATCCTGCTGATCGTGACGATGCTGCGGCTATCGCTGAACCTGGCATCAACCCGACTTATTCTGACCCACGGCCATGAGGGCACGGCGGCGGCCGGGCATGTCATCGAAGCCTTTGGCGGCTTCATCATGGGCGGCAATTATGTCATCGGCATCATCGTCTTTGCCATCCTGGTCCTGGTGAACTTCGTCGTCATCACCAAGGGTTCGGGCCGTATCGCCGAAGTCTCGGCACGCTTCAGCTTGGATGCCATGCCCGGCAAGCAAATGGCGGTCGATGCCGATTTGTCGGCCGGCCTGATCGACGAAGCCGAGGCCAAGAAGCGCCGCAAGAATCTGGAAGACGAGAGCAATTTCTTCGGTGCGATGGACGGCGCCGCAAAATTCGTGCGCGGCGATGCTATCGCCGGCCTGGTCATCACCTTCATCAACGTCATCGGCGGCATGATCATCGGCGTGGCCCAGCAGGGCCTCAGCATGGGCGATGCCGCCAAATCCTATACCCTGCTGACGGTCGGCGACGGCCTGGTGTCACAGATCCCCGCCCTCATCGTTTCGACCGGCGCCGGCATGCTGGTGACCAAGGCGGGCATCACGGGCTCCACCGACAAGGCTCTTTTCAAACAGCTTTCCGGCTATCCGGCTGCTCTCGGTATGGCATCCTTCCTGATGCTGACCATGGCGATTTTGCCGGGTATCCCCAAGATTCCCTTCCTGTTGCTGGCCTGCCTGACCGGCGGCGCCGCCTATTTCGTCACCCGCCAGCATAAGCAGGTGGCAGCGGCCGCTGTCGTCGAAAAGACGGAACAGGCCGCGGCCGCGCCGGTGATGGAAGAACCGATCAGCACCGCGCTGCAGATCGACGCCATTCGCATCGAACTGGGCTACGGCCTGCTCGGCCTGATCAATACCGAGCAAGGCCACCGCCTGACGGATCAGGTCAAAGGCCTGCGCCGGCAATTGGCAACGGAAATGGGCTATGTCCTGCCGGCGGTGCGCATCCAGGACAACCTGCAGATCAGCGCCAACTCCTATATCGTCCGTATCAAGGAAATCGAGGCGGGACGCGGCGACCTGCGCCCCAATATGGTGCTGGTCATGGATCCGCGCGGCGACCGGATCAATATGGCGGGCGAGGAAACCACCGAGCCGACCTTCGGACTGCCGGCCATGTGGGTCGATGCCAGCGCCCGGGAAGAGGCGCTGTTCCGCGGCTATACGGTGGTCGATCCCTCGACGGTCATCACCACGCATCTGACCGAGCTCGTCAAAGACAACATGTCCGAGCTGCTGTCGCATGCCGAGACGCAGAAATTGCTGGACGACCTGCCGAAGGAGAACCAGAAGCTGATCGCCGATCTCATTCCATCGCAGATCTCCGTCGGCGGCACACAGCGCGTTCTGCAAAGCCTGCTGTCGGAGCGCGTCTCGATCCGCGATCTGCCGAACATTCTCGAAGGCATTTCCGAAGCCTGCGGATATTCACGCAATATCACCGCCATTACCGAACATGTGCGGGTGCGGCTTGCACGCCAGATCAGCGATTCAGTCACCGATCAAAGCGGTGTCATTCCGCTTGTCACCCTGTCCCCGGATTGGGAGCAGGCCTTCGCCAACGCCCTGCATGGCGAAGGCGACGACAAACAGCTGATCATGGCCCCCACTCAATTGCAGCAATTCATTCAAACCGTCCGACAGACCTTTGAACGGTTTACGCTTCTGGGTGAATCCCCTGTGCTCTTGACCAGTCCCGGGATTCGGCCCTATGTGAGATCGATCATCGAACGCTTTCGCCCTCTGACGACCGTGATGTCGCAAAACGAGATTCATGCTAAGGCAAAGATCCGCACGCTTGGACAAATCTGAGGTGACCTGAGCGATGCGCCTCCGCAGCTTCTCAGCCACTTCCGCAGCCGAAGCCCTCCGCATGGCGAAGGCCGAGTTCGGCCCGGATGTCGTCATTCTGGCCACCGAGCAAATCGGCCAGGCGGTGAAGCTGACAGTCGGCGTCGACCATCAGGCCATTCTCACCCAGTGGAAATCCGAAGCGGCAACCGAAGCGGAAAATCCGCTGGATGCCATTGCTCATGCGCTGGACTTTCACCGCGTGCCGAGTTCGCTGGCTGAAAGGCTTCTCGCCAGTGCCGAGAACTTCCTGCTCGACAATCCGCATCAAGCCCTGGGCGGCGCCCTGCGTACCCGCTTCCCGGTCATGCCATTGACCGAACGCCTGCCGGAGCGCCCCATCATGCTGGTGGGCCTGCCGGGGGCCGGCAAAACTTCCACCCTGGCAAAACTTGCCGCCTGCGCGCGCAGCAAAAACTGGCCCGTCACGGCCATCACCTGCGACCTCCTCAAAGCCGGTGCGGTCGAGCAGCTCGCCACCTATAGCAAGGCGCTGCAGATCCAAGCCTATCGAGCCCGGACAGCCTTGGCGCTGCAGCGGGCGGTGGAACGCTCCAAGGATCAGTTGGCCAGCCATGAGGCCGGGCCGGAAAGCGCTCCCGGCATGATTCTGATCGATACCGTGGGAAGCAACCCGCTCATTGCTGGCGATTTGGAGCAATTGCGCGAATTGGCCCAGGCGGTCGATGCCGAAATGGTGGTCGTCCATGCCGCCGGCAGCGATATTGCCGAAGCGGCCGAACTGGCCGCCCTTTATGCCGAAATCGGGGCCAGCCGGCTGATCTCGACACGACTTGATACGGCGCGGCGCTATGGTGGTATTCTGGCCGCCGCCGATGCCGGAAAACTGGCTTTTGCAGAAATGGGGGTTGCCCCCGGCATTGGTGACGGTTTGCAGATTGTTGGCGCC
>DATLJB010000211.1:0-3549 GCA_035539075.1 Terriglobia bacterium | reverse complement strand
ACAGGGTGCCGAGCCGCAGCTGCCGGTCGATCGTGGCGCGGAGAATCAAACCCATCCCTGGCCGATCTTCCCCCATGCCAAGGGCATGGAATTCGTCGATTTCGACGAAGACCTCAAGATCGAGGACCTGATCAACGGCATCCATGACGGCTATGACAGCGTCGAACTGCTGAAACGCTATTCCACGGTCGGCATGGGGCCCAGCCAGGGCAAGCATTCGGCGGTGGCCGCTGTGCGCATCGTTTCGCGCGAGACCGGCACGGATCTCCGCAGCATGAGCGTCACCACGCAGCGCCCGCCTTACACGCCGGAAAAGTTCGGCCATCTCGCCGGCCGCATCTTCGATCCGGAGCGCCGCACCGCCATGCATCATCGCCATGTCGAGCTTGGCGCCCAGATGATGCCGGCTGGAATCTGGTGGCGCCCGGGCTATTACGGCGCCAAGGCCGATCGCGAGAAGGCGATCCGCGAAGAGGTAATGAATGTCCGCGAGAATGTCGGCCTGATCGATGTCTCGACCCTGGGCGGTCTCGACGTCCGCGGTCCGGATGCGGCGGAATTTCTCAACCGCATGTATACCTTCACCTATTCGAAGCTGCAGGTCGGCCGCTCGCGCTATGTGCTGATGACCGATCAGGCCGGCGTCATCACCGATGACGGCGTCGCCTGCCGGTTTCATGACGAGCATTTCTATGTGACGGCGACGACCAGCGGCGTCGACGTGGCCTATCGCCAGATGCTGCAATGGAACGCGCAATGGCGGCTCGACGTCGATATCGCCAATGTGACGGCGGCCTATGCCGGTGTGAACATTGCCGGGCCGAAATCGCGCGAAGTGCTGGCGCGAGTCTGCCATGACATCGACCTGTCGCCGGAGGGTTTCCCCTATCTCGGTGTGCGCATGGGGACGGTGGCGGGCATTCCGGCACGTCTGATGCGGGTCGGCTTCGTCGGCGAACTCGGCTATGAGATCCATGTGCCGGCCGGTTATGGCGAGGCTCTGTGGGATGTCCTGATGGCGGCCGGCGGCGTCAATAACATCCGTCCCTTCGGCGTCGAGGCGCAGCGCGTGCTGCGTCTGGAGAAAGGCCATATCATCGTCAGCCAGGATACCGACGGCCTGACCACGGTGCATGAGGCCGACATGCCTTGGGCGATTGCCAAGACTAAGCCTTTCTATGTCGGCGGCCGCTCCACCGATATCCAATTGAAGAATGGCCTGACGCGCAAGCTTGTGGGCTTCACCTTGGCCAATCCTGCGGATCCCTGTCCGGAGGAATGCCACCTTGTCCTGAAGGGTGAGCAGATCGTCGGGCGTGTGACCTCGGCCGTTCATTCGCCGAGCCTCAACAAGGTGGTGGGGCTTGCTTATGTGCATCCCAGCGATGCCGCGCCAGGCAGCAGCTTCGAGATCAAGATCGCCGGCGGGCGCCGGATCGAAGGAAAGGTGGTGCCGATACCCTTCTTCGATCCCGAGAACAAGCGGCAGGAGATGTGAGATGAGCGCGCTTCCCAAAGTCATCCCGCATGGTTTCCAGCGCCGCAGCTTCATCTACCGCCAGACCGTTGCGGCCGGCGCGCAATTCGCGGAGATCAATGGCGGCGCCGTGGCCGTCAGCTATGGCGGTCCCGCCGAAGTGGAGATCGATCGCGCCGGGCGCATGGGACTGGCGGATCTGTCGGTTCTGCCGCGCACCGGCTTCAAAGGCATCGGCACGGTCGATTGGCTCGTCGGCCAGGGCCTCGTCATCGGCGCCGAGAGCAATGTCGCCTACCGGCAGAGCGGCGGCGAATGGGCGGCCCGTCTGGCGCCCAATGAGATTTTCCTGGTCGACGCTCTCGCCGGCAGCGGCGGCCTCATTCAGCGGCTCAACCAGGCCTGGCAGTGGGGCGCCGAGACACCACGCAAGGCGATCGGCTATCCGACGCCGCGCCAGGACAGCCATGCCTGGCTGATGGTTACCGGCGCTTCGGCACCGGACATGTTCGCCAAGATCTGCGGCGTCGACCTGCGCCTGCATAAGTTTCCGGTCGGCAGGATCGCCCAGACCTCGCTGGCGAAGATGAGCGGCATCATCATTCGCGCCGACCTCGGGCGGGTGCCTGCCTATCATCTGCTCGCCGACATCGCTTCGGCGGATTACCTGTGGTCAGCGCTGCTCGATGCCATGAAGGAATTCGAGGGCGGGCCGGTCGGGCTGGCCGCGTTGCGCAGCCTGGAAGATCCGACAACCTGAAGATCGTCGTCGCAGCGCCTCGCTGCCTGCGTCAGTTGGGAGGCTCGCCATGTTGAACCTGGATATGCCGCGACACGAACGCCGCCGCGTCCTGGTGAAGGAAGACCTGCTGAAGGCGGCCGACAATCTTGCTGTGACGGCGAGCAGCCCGGATCATTTCCTGGCCGCCCGAAGTACCGATGCGCCGGCTTTCCATCTCGGCCTGCTCCTGGTCCCAGGCTTTGCCTTGATGTCCTTCGCTTCGGTGATCGAGCCGGCGCGTGGTGCCAACCGCATGTCGGGCAAGGCGCTGTATGACTGGGCCCTGTATTCGGCCGAAGGTGGCGAGGTTCTCTCCAATAGCGGCATCGGACTGCAGACCCAGCCGCTGTCGGACATGCGTCTTGAAAACATCGACATGCTGGTGGTCTGCGCGGCGACCCAGGGCGAACTCTATCGCGACCTCGAAACCGAGGCGTTGTTGCGCCGCCTGCAGCGGCACGGCATCGCCATCGCTGCCGTCAGCACCGGCAGCTTCCTGCTGGCGCGGGCGGGGCTGCTGAAGGACCGCAGATGTACGGTTCACTGGGATTATCTCGATTCCTTCCGCGAAGCCTTTCCTGATTACCGGCTCTGCGACGATCTTTTCGTCATCGATGACGGCGTCGTGACCTGCGCCGGGGCGACGGCCGCCCTCGACCTGATGCTGCAGATGATCAAGGCGCATCAGGGGGCCGATCTCGCGCGCTCAATCGCACAGCAATTCCTGCACGGCGCGATCCGCGCTTCGGCGGATGACCAGCGCGACATGCGCCATCGGCTCGGCATCGCCAACCCGGTCGTGCTGCGTGCCGTCACGCTGATGGAATCGACCTTGGAAGAGCCGGTGCCGCCGCATTCTCTGGCGGCGGCGGTGGGCGTTTCCCAGCGCCAGTTGGAGCGGCTCTGCAACCGCTATCTGGGCTGTACGCCGGCCCGCTATCACATGCGGCTGCGCCTGGAACGGGCGCGGCGCATGCTGCGCCAGACCAGCCTCTCCATCGCCGAGGTCGCGGTCGCCTGCGGCTTTGTCGCCCTGTCGCACTTCGCCAAGGCCTACCGGCATCAGTTCGGCTGCCGTCCGCGGGACGACCGCCAGACGCAATAATCCGCGCGCTACCTAGCCGTCCTGATACCGTTTGCCGCCGGGCTTGGCGACTCCGGTCAATTTGCCCTGGCCGGGTGAACGGGCTATTTTATGACAAATGGGCGGGGAAGCTGGATCAGGCCGGCAGCGTCAGGCCCAATTCGGCCCGGGTCGAGGAGTAGGGAATTGGGACGTCCGACAACAACC
>DATLJB010000210.1:0-3778 GCA_035539075.1 Terriglobia bacterium | reverse complement strand
TCTCGCGGGCCAGCCGGATGCCGCGCGGCAGGCGCGTGAAATCGCGGCACCTCTGATCGCCATGATCGACGGCTACTGGCTGCAGGCGATCATCTATCCAGCCCGCTTCAAGCCGAAGGCGGCAATCAAGGATTGCGAGAGCTATCTCGCCTTGAAACTCGGTGTGTCGCTCGCCTGAAAAGGAAACCGCTTTCCTGGGTGGTCAGGTTTGCTTGCGCCCATCGGTGGTGGGGCAAGCTTCCGGCGTTGAGCCCGATCCGGCCTCTTGCCCTCAGTTTTTGTCGCACTTTATCATCGGTCTTCGTGGAGCAGTCCCGCATCATCCTGCTGCCAAGGAGGCAATTGTGACAAAGGAACGAATTGGTTTCATCGGTGTCGGCCTGATGGGCCACGGCATGGCGAAGAACCTGGTCGAAAAGGGCTGGCCGGTGACGGTGCTTGGCCACCGCAACCGGACGCCTGTTGAAGACCTCAAGTCGCGGGGCGCAGCCGAGGCGACAAGTCCCAAAGATCTCGCTTCGCATTGCGATGTTGTCGTGCTCTGCGTGACAGGCTCCCTACAGGTCGAGGCGGTGATCAATGGCCCGGACGGCCTCGCATCTGCCGGCAGCAAGCTGCTGGTGATCGATTGCTCGACTTCGGAGCCGGCCAGCACCATGCGCCTGGCCACGGAACTCACAGCCAAAGGCATCACGCTCATCGACGCGCCGCTCAGCCGCACCCCGGCCGATGCCCAGGCGGGGACGCTCGATGTCATGGTGGGTGGCGCGCCGGAGGCGGTCGCGCGAGCGCGGCCGATCCTGGAAGCCTTTGCCGGCCGCATCATCGAGACCGGCCCGACCGGCACCGGCCATACGATGAAGCTCCTCAATAACTTCATCTCGCTCGGCTATGCGGCGCTTTATTCGGAAGCGCTGGCTTTGGGCGCCAAGGCGGGGTTGACGGTCAAGGTCTTCGACAGCGTGTTGCGCGGCGGCCGCATGGATTGCGGCTTCTACCAGACCTTCTTCAAATACGTGGTCGAGGGCGACCGCAATGCCCACAAGTTCACCCTGAATAACGCGCTCAAAGACACTACCTATCTGGCGGCCTTCGCCAATGCTCTTGGCCTCGCCAACCCGATGGGCGCTGCCGTGCGGAATTCCTTCGCCCTTGCAGTGGGCGCCGGCCGCGGGGAGGATTACGTGCCGATGCTGTCGGACGTGGTGGCGGAACTGAACGGGATCAGGGTGAGATAGATTTCGCAGACATAAGCTGCAACGGACGGCGCTGTCAGAAATGACGGCGCCGTTTTTTGTAGTCGCTGATCGAAACGACAAATTGCCAACGATCACCGGTTCGACGGTTGATTTGATAATTGTGTTTAAAACAATAAAAACAAATGATATCATTGTCTTTATATCAATAAACCGATTGGGAGCCTTCCTTTGAGCGAAAGGGATGCAATGGACGATTCACCCAGCGAGCCGACTCAAACCATCGATCCTCAAACAGCAAATCCGACAACGTCCGGAGCGGAAGAAATTGCGGCGGAAGGCCAGGCGATTCCCGCGCCGGCAACGGATGTGCCATCGGCTTCTTCGAAAGCCGCCGCTTCAGCGACGGCTTCTCCGACCGCTGGATCAGAGCGGGTTCAAGAATTCGGCTTCGATCCCTGGGTGGATGGCCCGCAGCCGCCGGATTTGCAACCTCGCTTGGCAGAGGTCGTGAAGATCACCGACCCGGTGCTCCGCCAACAAGTGGACGCGAATATCCGCTTGAAGACCCAACGCGAGATTTCGGCTTTCACGGATCAGCAGCGCGAGGCAAAGGCGCAAGCCAAGGCCATTATCGATCAAGGTGGTGATCTTAGTACTATTCCCGCGAAGCTTCTGCTGCAGATCGATATTCCGGGACGGCGAGCGCTACAGGATTACGCGACGGCGCACGGCAGCCCAAAGACGGATCCCGTCACTTACTATCGGCTGAAAAATCAGTCACTCGACGATCCCGCGGCGTTCCAGGCGCTCGATCTCGCCAATTATATGGCGCAGCTCGACAGCAAGGATTACGGCCAGCTTCAGCACTTGCAGGCCAATCTAAAGAGCGGCCAGCCACCCTCCGACCTTCCTCTGCAGCAGGTCTACAAAGCGAATGTTGACAACCTCCTCGGGCAGCTCGGCCTGCAGGCAGCGAACGATAACTTGACGAGAGATCCGCTGAGAGAACAGCAAGCCGCATTAATCAGGAAGGCCGTCGATCTGCATGTTGCTGCGACCGAAACGGCGACAGGCAAAAAGATGACGCCGGTCGATCATGATGCGCTTGTCCAGCAAGCGGCGGCGCCGAATGTGCGGACATCGGGAGCCTCAAGTGGAATGCCGGCCGCGGTGCTAGGGGTGAGCGCTCCTACAGTGGGTCTAGCAAGCGGCGCAGGTGAGGCACTTGGAGCTGAGGCCGGGGCCGCGGCCGGAGAAGGAGTATTAGCGACAGTTGGTCCTTTGGCTTTCCTGGTTGCGAGTATTTTGGCAGTGACATCGAAATCAACCGCCGGTCGCGCGCTTGACGAACATCAGTCGCCGATAACGACGGAATTGCCGATTTCGCCAGGCATGCCAGTGCCTATCACCGTGGATCGACAGCCGTCGGAGAGCGCTGAAAAAGACTGCGACGAGGAATACGCTGGTTGTCACCGAATATGCGTCGACGCATGGAAGACGAAGGCGGATAAGACGAAGGAGCTATACTACAAGAATTTCGACAAGTGCATGAAGGGATGTTTATCCATCGGCTGCGGCGGGAATGCGAGATCTGAGCCGAGGAACCGGCCGAAGAAGAGGAGGTATCTATGACTTTTGCTGACCTTGATCCGACATTAGATCAGCTACGGCACCTGATTGAGCAAAATCGCGCAAATGATGCGATATCGATGATAGAGCAGTTAGAAGAGTCCGCCCGTAGTCATACTGACGTCATGCGTCTCAAATCCATTGCACATGCGTCTCCGGGCGGCGATCTCAATGAGGCCTATGCCATCTTACGCGAACTCGTAACGAGGCCAGATAGTTCTATTGAAGACCTTTATTGGGCTGGGCAGAGGGCTGCGGAATTTTGCGACTACAAAGATGCAGAGGCTTTCCTCACGACAGCGATCGATCGCTCAAAGAAAGAAGGCAACTGCTATTATTTAAATTGCGCTCTTCTGCTTCGTGCATATGTGCGGTGCCACCTCAGGAAATTATCCGAAGCGAAACAGGATCTTGAAGAGCTCGCGGAGGATGACACCGAGATTTTTTGGTCGCGTAGATTAGGGCACATAAGCAAGGAAAATCTTGTTCATCATTTGAATGGCGGTCGCCCGTCGCCAGCTCGATCTGTTTCGTCCTGTTCCTGTCATAAGGGGGAGGGATCTAACACCGAAAGAGAATAAGGGGCATGTCTTGGCCACTACTGAAACAATTTTCTTCATGGCCGCAAAACAAAACGGCGCCGTCATTTCTGACGGCGCCGTCTTCATTCCAGTTCTGACCGTATCTATCAGCCGCTGATGCCGGGCATCAGCTTCTTGCCGTCGCCGTCGCGGCCGAGGGCCAGTTCTTCCAGCGTGAGGTCGACCGCTTCCTCGAACTTCGAGAGCGTCTCTTCCAGGCACTTCTGGTCGTGGGCCGAGGAGATGAACCAGGGCTCGCGGCTATCGGGCTCGCACATGATGCCCATGTCGATCAGGATGCCCGCCATCGTGTCGTAGAAGGTGTAGTCGCTGAGCTTCCAGTTGCGATAGGTGGTCGGCGCCTCGGCG
>DATLJB010000209.1:0-5255 GCA_035539075.1 Terriglobia bacterium | reverse complement strand
CAAGTTCCCCAAGCAGATGCTGGAGGATCTCGGCCTCAAGGAGGGCGATCTCGGCCACAAGAAGGCCGGCATGCTGCCCTACCTGACCCTCATCGGCGGCATCGCCACCGTCCTCATCGCCAACTGGATCTTCAGCTAGGCAAAGAGGAAGATCATCGATCACCCGGAGGCTGGTCCCGGCATCCCGCCGGCCAGCCTCCGATCCATAACAACCAGATCGCCATCACCAGATTGCCGAAGTACGTGTAGGGAGAGAGTCATGACAAAGCGTGTTGCCGTTATTGGTGCCGGTCCGTCGGGAACGGCGGTGCTGCGGGCCTTTCAATCGGCGGCCGCCAAGGGCGCCGAGATTCCGGAAATCGTCTGCTTCGAGAAGCAGGATGATTGGGGCGGCTTGTGGAACTACACCTGGCGCACCGGGCTCGACGAATATGGCGAGCCGGTTCATGGCAGCATGTACCGCTACCTGTGGTCGAACGGCCCCAAGGAAGCGCTGGAATTCGCCGATTATACCTTCGAGGAGCATTTCGGCCGGCCGATCGCATCTTATCCGCCGCGTGCCGTCTTGTGGGATTACATCAAGGGCCGCGTCGAGAAGGCCGGCGTGCGTGGCTGGGTGCGGTTCAGGACGCCGGTGCGCCAGGTCGAGTATGCCGAGGCGACCGGCAAGTTCTCGGTGACCGCGCACGACCTGAAGAACGATCATTTCACCACCGAGGAGTTCGATCATGTGATCGTCGCCTCGGGCCATTTCTCGGTGCCGAACGTGCCGGAATTCCCCGGCTTCCGCACTTTCAACGGCCGCATCCTTCACTCGCATGATTTCCGCGACGCGGTCGAGTTCAAGGGCAAGGATATCCTGATCATCGGCCGCTCCTATTCGGCCGAGGATATCGGCTCGCAATGCTACAAATACGGCGCCAAGTCGATCACCACCAGCTATCGCTCCAAGCCGATGGGCTTCAAATGGCCGTCGAACTGGGAAGAGAAGCCCCTGCTGCAGAAGGTCGAGAACCGCACCGCCTATTTCAAGGACGGCACCACCAAGGAGGTCGACGCGATCATCTTGTGCACCGGCTACCAGCACACCTTCCCCTTCCTGCCGGATGATCTGCGCCTGAAGACGGCAAACCGCCTCTGGCCGCTCGATCTCTATCGCGGCGTGGTCTGGGAGAAGAACCCGAAGCTGCATTATGTCGGCATGCAGGACCAGTTCTATACCTTCAACATGTTCGACGCCCAGGCTTGGTATTCGCGCGATGTCATCCTCGGCCGCCAGAAGCTGCCGGGCCTCGCCGAGATGCAGAAGAACAGCGCCGCCTGGCGCGCCCGCGAAGAGACCCTGGAGGACGCCGAGCAGATGATCTGGTTCCAGGGCGACTACGTGAAGGAGCTGATCGGCCTCACCGATTATCCCAGCTTCGATATCGAGGCCGTCAACAAGATGTTCATGGAATGGGAGCATCACAAGGCGGAAGACATCATGGGCTTCCGCAACAACAGCTATCGCTCGGTGATGACGGGCAACCTGTCGCCCAAGCATCATACGCCCTGGCTGCAGGCGATGGACGATTCGCTGGAAAGCTACCTGAAGCAGAAGTAAGAAAGACGACGGCGCCCGTCGCACCACGGCAATGGGCGCCCTTTTCGTGCCTCTTTCGCCCAACATGCTTCATCGATGAAGGGGTGACATGCTCGCCGCCACAACAGCACCGAAGATCCGTGTCCGCGAACCCGGCCTGCCGCGCCTCGATCCCGGCATCGAGCATTACCGCGTGCTCGGCAATGGCGCCGTCATCCTGCACCTCTTCGCCGGAGACCGGATTGAAGTGATCGATCGCGAAGGACGGCAGGCCTGCGAGGTGGCCGCCTTCGCTGCCGGCGGCAAGCCGGATCTCGCGGCGCTGGGCCTCAAGGCGACGCGGCCTTCGCCCGGGATCAACCGGCTGCTCGGCGGCCAGGCGGGTAGCGATGACTGGCTCTCGGGACCACAGATCGCCGCCCATCTGCGCCAGCGCGGCATTCCCGCCGGTGTTGATCAGGCGGCGCGGATTCTCGACGGCGACACCCGGCCGGGCGACAAGGTCTCGCTGCGGGTCGAGCGCGATGTCGACGCCATCTTCCACGCCGCCGGTACCGATCAGCCGGGCGGGGATATGCTAGTCGATGCCGACAATCCGCCGACCGATCTTTCCGTCATCGTCTATCGCGCCACCATCGTGCCGGCCGCTATGCCGCCGCTGCCGCCAGCGCTCGGTGATATCGTCGCCGAGTACCGCATCGATGCCCGCACCGCCTCGGCCTATGAGGTCAAGGAAGGCCAGTACATCCAGATCATCGATGTCGCCGGCCGGCAGTGCTCCGACTTCCTCTGCTTCGATGCGGCGCAATTGCAGAAGGGCAAGGAACGCGGCCTCGACCTGACGACGACGCGCACCTTGATCGGCCAGCTTTATCCCGGGCCGGGCCTCGCCTCGAAATATTTCGACATGGATATGCAACCGCTCTGCGAGGTGGTGCGCGACACGGTCGGGCGGCATGACAGCTTCGGCCTCGCCTGCACCGCGCGCTTCTATGAGGACGCCGGCTATCCCGGCCATCCGAGCTGCTCGGAGAACTTCAACAACCAGCTCGATCCTTTCGGCCTCGACCGGCGGCGCGGCTGGCAGGCGATCAACCTCTTCTACAATACCGGCGTCAATGCCGCGAACGCGATCTTCCTCGATGATCCCTGGTCGCGGCCAGGCGATTACGTGCTGCTGCGGGCGATGAAGGATCTGGTCTGCGCCTCCTCGGCCTGCCCCGACGATATAGACGCGACCAATGCCTGGAACCCGACCGATATTCATGTCCGCGTCTATGCGGCGCAGAACACTTTCTCACGAGCGGTGGCCTTCAGAATGAACGCAGAATCAGAACCACGCCTCACGCGGGAAACCGGCTTTCATGCGCGGACCGCCGCGCTCACACGCAATTTCACCGAATATCGCGGCTTCTGGCTGCCCAACCGCTTCAACAATGCGGGGCCGCAGGCGGAATATTGGGCGGCGCGTGAGAAGGCCGTCATCATGGACCTCTCGCCTTTGCGCAAGTTCGAGGTGCTGGGACCGGATGCCGAAGATCTGCTGCAGATCGCCTGCACCCGCAACATCCGACGCCTCGCCGAGGGCCAGGTGGTCTATACGGCGATGTGCTACGAGCATGGCGGGATGGTCGATGACGGCACCGTCTTCCGCATGGGCGCCGAGCGCTTCCGCTGGATCGGCGGCGACGAATTCGGCGGCCAGTGGCTGCGCGATCTCGCGGAGAAGCGCGGCCTCAAGCATGTCTGGGTCAAGTCGGCGACCGACCAGTTGCACAATGTGGCGGTGCAGGGGCCGAAGAGCCGCGACATCCTGAAGAATCTCATCTGGACGCCGCCGGCCCGGCCGCGGGTCGATGAGATCCAATGGTTCCATTTCACCATCGGCCGCATCGGCGGCTATACCGGCATCCCGGTCCTCGTTTCGCGCACCGGTTATTCCGGCGAGCTCGGCTATGAGGTCTTCTGCCATCCCAAGGACGCGCCGGCCGTTTGGGATGCGATCTGGGAGGAGGGGCAGAAGCACGGCATGCTGCCTCTGGGCCTGGAGGCGCTCGATATGCTGCGCATCGAGGCGGGTCTCGTCTTCGCCAATTATGAATTCAATGACCAGACCGATCCCTTCGAGGCCGGCATCGGCTTCACGGTGGCCCTCAAAGGCAATGAGGAATTCGTCGGCCGCGCGGCGGTGATCCGGCGCAAGGAGCATCCGCAACGGGTATTGGTGGGATTGGAGATCGATGGCGGCGAGGTCTGCGGCCACGGCTCCTGCGTGCATGTGGGGCGCGCCCAGGTCGGTGTCGTCACCTCCGGCTGCCGCTCGCCGATCCTCAACAAGAATATCGCGCTCTGCCGCATGGATGTCGCCTATAGCGCCATCGGCACGGAAGTGGAGATCGGCAAGATCGACGGCCAGCAGAAGCGCCTCCCGGCCCGGGTCGTCAAGTTTCCGTTCTACGATCCCGACAAGCTGAAGCCGCGTTCCTGATCAGGGCCAAGTACGGCGCCCCATTCCGCACGCACGCTTTCGTCCCGCTCGGCGGCACGGAAGCGTGCGGCCTCCTGTTCAATCCCCGGGCGTTCGACGAGACGCGACAGGGCCCATATTGCGGCGCCGCGCACCAGTGGCGAAGGATCCTCCAGCAGGTTGATCGCGCAATCGGCAAGGTCACGATGCCCGCTATTGCCGATGGCGGTCAGCACATTGCGCAGGAAGCGATCACGGCCGATGCGCTTGATCGGCGAGGCGGTGAAAAGCGCGCGGAATGTTTCGTCGTCGAGCGCGGCGAGTTCGCGCAGTCGCGGCGCCGTCAACGCGCCGCGCGGCTGGAAATCGCTTTGCGCGGAAACCTGCGCATATTTGTTCCAGGGACAGATGGCGAGGCAGTCGTCGCAGCCATAGATGCGGTTGCCCATCAGCGGCCGCAAGTCGCGCGGGATCGGTCCCTTGTGCTCGATGGTGAGATAGGAGATGCAACGCCTGGCATCGATGCGGTAGGGGCCGGTGAAGGCCTGTGTCGGACAGATATCGAGGCAACGGTGGCAACTTCCGCAATGATCCGCCTCGGGCTCGTCCGCGCCGAGATCGAGCGTCGTATAGACCTCGCCCAGGAACAGCCAGGAGCCGAAATCGCGTGAGACCAGATTGGTATGCTTGCCCTGCCAGCCGAGCCGCGCCTGCTGCGCCAGCGGCTTTTCCATCACCGGCGCGGTGTCGACGAAGACCTTGATGCCGCAGTCATAACGCTCTGCCATCCAGCGGCCCAGCGCCTTCAGTTTCTTCTTGACCGTGTCATGGTAATCGCGATGCCGGGCATAGACCGAGATATTGCCGGTCTCCGGCCGTTCCTTGAAATCGAATGGATCGTTGGCCGGCGCATAGTTGAGGCCGAGCACGATGACCGAGCACGCTTCCGGCCACAGTACCTTGGGATCGCCGCGCCGCTCGGCCTTGTCTTCCAACCATTGCATCTCGCCATGACGGCCTTCCTCGATGAATTGCGCGAGATCCTGGCGTGCGGTCTCGGCAAGCGTCGCGGGCGCGAAGCCGACGGCGTCGAAGCCGAGCTTCAAGGCCTCGGCCTTGATCTCATCGCGCCGCGCCGTCATGCGGGTCTAGCCGCGACCGCGATAGGGCGGCACGCCCTGGTCCGGCACCCAGGTGCCGTCCGGC
>DATLJB010000208.1:0-15431 GCA_035539075.1 Terriglobia bacterium | reverse complement strand
GGGTGCGGCGAGGCGCAGGCGATGGCTGTCGGTCAGCTCGCGCGCCAGCGCGGCCGCCACCGCCTTGGAGCCGTGGATATGCAGCTCAACGACGCCTTCGCCGGTGAAGCTGGCCGGGGCGGGGAACCACAGGACCAGCGCCTCGATCCCCTGCCCCGTCACCGCCGAGACCGGCAGCACCTCATGGCCGTCGATTTCCGGCGGCGGCGCTTTCGTCGCGAGATCGGCCTTGTTCAACACCAGCAGCACGTCGTCATCGATGAGATGCGCTGCGGTGTGGTCGATCAGCGGCCGCTCCGTGCCGAGCAGCGAGGCGTCCAGCACCAGCAGTTTAAGGTCGGCGCTCTCGGCCCTGGCCAGCGCGCGCTTCACCCCTTCCGCCTCGATAGCGTCCGCCGTGTCGCGCAGGCCCGCCGTATCGGCCAGCGTCACCGGATAGCCGCCAAGATCGAGATGCAATTCGATGACGTCGCGCGTCGTCCCCGCCTGCGACGAGACGATCGCCGCCTCGCGTTTCGCAAGGCGGTTGAGCAGGCTGGATTTGCCGGCATTGGGGGCGCCGAGGATGGCAATCGACAGCCCGTCGCGCAGGCGCTCGCCGCGATGGCCATCTTCCAGGTGATCGCCGATCGCCTGCGCCGTTTCCGCCATGACGCGATCGACGCGCGGAATGAGGTCGTCCGGCAGGTCCTCATCGGGGAAATCGATCGCCGCCTCGAAGCGGGCCAGCGCCATCAGCAGCGCCTCGCGCCAGCCGTCATAGAGCTTGGCCAAGGCACCGCCCGCCTGGCGCATGGCCTGGCGCCGCTGCGCTTCGGTTTCCGCGGCGATGAGATCGGCAAGGCCTTCGACGGCGGTGAGATCAAGCTTGCCGTGATCGAAGGCGCGACGGGTGAATTCGCCGGGTGCGGCGAGGCGCAGGCGATGGCTGTCGGTCAGCTCGCGCGCCAGCGCGGCCGCCACCGCCTTGGAGCCGTGGATATGCAGCTCAACGACGTCTTCGCCGGTGAAGCTGGCCGGGGCGGGGAACCACAGGACCAGCGCCTGGTCGATCAGGTCATGGCCATTGATGGCGTCGGTATCGGCAATGGGCGTATCGAGATCGCCCGGGCCCAGGCTGGCCCAGAGATTGCGCCGCACGGCGCGGCGCGGCGGCGGCAGGGGGCGCCGAGTCAAGGCCTGCAAGGTCGGCCCCGCCGCCGGTCCCGAAAGACGAAAGACCGCGACGCCCGCCTGGCCCGGCGCCGTCGCCTGCGCATAGATGGTCGTCATGATCGCCGGCGATTTGCCGGCGCGAATACCGCCTGAGCCGATGTCATCTCGACAATCCTCGCCTTCCTCGCGTCGCAGCCGCCGCCGCCCGCTTGCGCCGGCGCTGGTTACTCGGCGCTCATTCTGCGCGCCGCGCGGTCTTCCGGCAACTTGTCGCCGGGCTGCAGCATCAGCCGCTCGACCCGCTTGCCGCCGATCAGATGCTCCTGCAGCACCGCCTCGGCATCCTCGATCGAGGCGATCGAATACCAGATGCCTTCGGGATAGATGACCACGGTCGGCCCCAATTCGCAGCGATCGAGGCAGCCCGACTGGTTGATGCGGACATCCTTGATGCCAAGCTCCTTGGCCCGCGCCTTCATATAATTGCGCAGCTTCTCCGCCCCCTTGGTCTTGCAGCAGCCGCGCGGATGTCCGGCAGGACGCTCATTGACGCAGCAGAAGACATGGGCCTGGTAATAGGGCGCCGGATCGCCCGCCAGGCTTCGGTTGGGCAGGCTGCGGTCGGTCTTGTCGGTCATCTGGCTCACTTGGAATGGCAGGAAGGGGATGGCGGCGCCGTCAGAAGGCCGGCGCGTCACGGGAGAGATACTTATCCGAGGGGACGCGGCAATGCCAAGCCGCCACCCCCGGGGCGGGACGGGCTATTTCTTATCGCTCGTGGTGCCGCTGCTGCCGCCACTGCTGGAACCGCTCGGCCGGAATTGCTGCCAGAACAGCTTCTGCATCTGCTCCAGCCCGGCGACGCCGGCCGGCATCCAGGTCTTCAGCAGGGTCTCCGCATCGGTGCCGCGCATCGCCGACATCATGCGGTCCTGCATTTCCTGCATCATGACCTTCTGCATCGGCTGCACGTCCGGCAGGCCGAAAAAGGTCCGCGCCTCTTCCGGCGTGCATTCGAGATCGATCTTCACTTTCATCATCCACCTCGCAATCTCTCTCACCTTAACCATGCCGCCCGCCCCACCGCAACCTTGCGATGCGAAAACACCCCCGGCCTCCCGTGCTGGCCGCCGCCGCTCGCCCCTCTCCCGGCGCGTGGCGGCACAAGGCGCGGATAGTGCAACGCAACAGGCGATGCCAGATATTGGACCAAGACCTTCACGCGGGCGCGCCGAAACGGGAACAAGCGCCGCGCGCAGGCGCTATACTGTGACACCTCGATTGCAACCCGCCGCCCGCAACGCACGGAAGGGTCCCATGACCGAAGCCGATTCAACCCAGAACGGTCGCCCCCAGGCTCCCGGCGATCCGATCCCCGGCCGTCCCGGCAACCGGCTCGCCGCCGAGGTCAGCCCCTATCTGCTGCAACACGCGCATAACCCGGTCGACTGGTGGCCCTGGGGCGAGGCGGCATTGGCCGAAGCCAAGGCCAGCAACCGGCCGATCCTGCTTTCGGTCGGCTATGCCGCCTGCCACTGGTGCCATGTCATGGCCCATGAAAGCTTCGAAAACCCGACCATCGCCCAGCAGATGAACGAGCACTTCATCAATATCAAGGTCGACCGCGAGGAACGGCCGGATCTCGACACGATCTATCAGCAGGCCCTGGCCTTGCTGGGGCAGCAGGGTGGCTGGCCGCTCACCATGTTCCTGCGGCCGGACGGCAAGCCGTTCTGGGGCGGCACCTATTTTCCGCCGGAGAGCCGCTGGGGCCGGCCCGGTTTCGCCGATGTGCTGCGGCTCATCACCGAGACCTATGTCACCGATCCGGATTCCGTCGGCAAGAACGTCGCCGCGCTGGAAGAGGCGCTGCAGAAGCTCGCCCGGCCGCAAGCCGGCGATGCGGTGACGCCCGATATCATCGAGCGGATCGCCGAGCGGCTGGTGCAGGAGGTCGACACCATCGATGGCGGCATCAAGGGCGCGCCAAAATTTCCGCAGATACCCATTTTTGCGTTGTTCTGGCGCGGCTGGCTCAGGAGCGGCAATCTGCAGATGCGCGAGGCGGTGATCACCACCCTCACCGCCATGTGCCAGGGCGGCATCTACGACCATCTCGGCGGCGGCTTCGCCCGCTATTCCACCGACGGCAAATGGCTGGTGCCGCATTTCGAGAAGATGCTCTACGACAATGCCGCACTCCTCGGTCTCCTGACCGAGGTGTGGCAGGAGGTGCGTGACCCGCTCTATGCCGCGCGCATCGCCGAGACCATCGGCTGGCTGGAACGAGAGATGCTGACCCATCCCGATGACAGCGGCGACCGCGCCTTCGCCGCCACGCTCGATGCCGATAGCGAAGGCATCGAAGGCAAGTTCTATGTCTGGGATGAGGCCGAGATCGACCAGGTGTTGGGCGCCGAGGCAGCGCTCTTCAAGCGTTTCTACGATGTGCGTGCGGAAGGCAACTGGGAAGGCCATTGCATCCTCAATCGCCGCGCCTTGCGCGATGCGCCAGCGCCGCAGGAAGAAGAAACGCTGATCCTCCTGCGCGGCAAGCTGCTGGCGGCGCGCAGCCGGCGCGTGCGCCCCGGCTGGGACGACAAGGTGCTCGCCGACTGGAACGGCATGATGATCACCAGCCTCGCCCGCGCCGCGCTTGCTTTCGACCGGCCGCCCTGGCTCGCCTTGGCGGAGAGCGCCTATCGCTTCGTCCGGCGCCATCTGCGGCGCGGCGCCGGCGACAGCAATGACCGCAGCGACAATGATGGCGGCGGCACGCTGCGCCTGCATCACGCCTGGCGCGCCGGCAAGAGCGGCGCCGGCGCCATGCTGGACGATTACGCCCATCTCGCCGCGGCCGCCTTGGCTCTCTACGAAGCGACCGGCGAGGATGCCTATCTCGCCGATGCCAGGGAACTCGTGGCGACTCTCGACAGGCATTTCTGGGACCGCGCCGATCACGGCTACTTCGCCACCGCCGACGATGTCGGCGACGTCATCCTTCGCACCAAGAGTGCCGCCGATAACGCGACACCGAACGGCAACGGCACCATGATCGAGGTCCTGAGCCGGCTATACCATCTGACCGGCGAGGCCACCTATGCCAGCCGGGCGATGCAGCTGGTCACCGCCTTCAGCGGCGAGATCCACCGCAACTTCTTTCCGCTCGCGACTTTCCTCAATGCCGTGGATTACCACCTCAACTGCCTGCAGCTCGTCCTGGTCGGCCGGCGCGATGAAGCCGGGGCGGCGGCCCAGCTGAAGATCATCCAGGAACAATCGCTGCCGACCAAGCTGCTGCAGGTAGTGGCGCCGGGCGCCAGCCTGCCGGCGCAGCATCCGGCCGCCGGCAAGGGCCAGATCGACGGCCGCGCCACGATCTATATCTGCCGGGGTCAGACCTGCGGCCTGCCGATCACCGACAGCGATGCGTTGCGCCGCGCCCTGTCGGAACAGGCGATCTGATCAGATGCTGCGTCCCCGCCGCCTCGATCACGCGATTGATCTCCGCCCGCGAAGAACCGATAATCCCGCCACGCATTGAAGAACGACCATGACGAACAACGCCATTCTGCAAACCGAGATCGGTTGGGCCAGTATCACCGGCACCGATACCGTCATCACCCGCCTGTTCCTGCAGCGCGAGAAGCCGGCCGAACATGAGCCCACGCCATTGCTGCGCGACGCCGCGCGCCAGCTTGCCGCCTATCTGCGAGGCGATCTGCATCATTTCGATCTGCCGCTGCAGGCCGATGGCAGCGATTTCGCGAAAAGCGTCTGGGCCGAGATGCTGAAGATCCCCTATGGCCGCACCCGCACCTATGGCGATGTCGCCAATGTCCTGGGGGCACCGGCGCAACTCGTCGGCCAGGCCTGCGGACAGAACCCCATCGCCGTCATCATTCCCTGCCACCGCATCGTCGGCACCAATTGGCTCGGCGGCTATACCAGCGATCTCGGCGTCGATGCCAAGGCCTATCTGCTGGATCTGGAAAGCGGCCAGGAGCGGCTGTTTTAGCCATAGTCGCCCGGATGACCGGCGGCCACCGAATCAGCCGACCGCTTCCGATAGCCGCGCGCGGCGCAGCGATGCGGCCGCCAGATGCCGCTGCACCAGGCCGACCAGCGCCGAGACGTCGAAGGGCTTGGCGAGATATTCCTCCATGCCGGCGGCGCGAAACCGTGCCGCATCATGCTCGCCGGCATGCGCCGTGAGGGCGATGATCGGCAATTCGCTCGCCATGCGCCCGCTGCCGCGGATCCGCTCCGCCGCCTCGATCCCGCCCATGCCGGGCATCTGGATATCCATCAGCACCAGCAGGTAATCGGTGCCGGCAACTTGCCGCAATGCCGCCTCGCCATCGCCCACGCAATCCACCACCACCGGCATTTCACGCAGGATATCCAGGACCAGCCGGCGGTTGACCGCATTGTCCTCGGCCAGCAGGATGCGCGGCAGCGAGGACCCGTCCGGGACAGCCGCGCCGAAGCTTTCCGTCAGGTTGGGAAACTCCGTCGGCGCTTCCATCTGCGCCGCAGCGGCGAGCGCCTCTGCTGCCTCGGCCTCGGCCATATCTGCATCGATTAGGGCGGGTGCGCCGGGCAGGTAGACGGTCATGGTGCTGCCGAGGCCGGGCTCGCTGTCGATGCTGAGCAGGCCGCCATGGGCCTCGGCCATGGCCTTCACCAGCGGCAGGCCGAGGCCGGTGCCGTGATGCTGACGGGCGATCTCGCCATCCACCTGGCCGAAGGGATCGAGCGCCTTCAGGATGTCGTCGGCGGTCATGCCGATGCCGGTATCGACCACCGTCAACGCCGTGCCGCCGTCATCGTGGCGGGCGATGCTGAGCGTCACCCGGCCGCCGGCCCGGGTGAATTTCAGCGCATTGCTCAAGAGATTGATGACGATCTGCTTCAGGCTGCGCTCGTCGCCATAGATTGTCACGCAGCCCGGCATGATCTGCACCAGCAGCTTGATCTGGCGGTCCTTGGCGAGGCCTTCCATCAACCGGGTCGAGCCGGCGGCGAGATCGGCGACGGAAATGTGCCGCTTGTCGAGCTCCATCCGGCCGGCCTCGATCTTGGAGAGGTCCAGCACATCGTTGATCAGCGACAGCAGATGCGCGCCGCTCTCGTGGATGAGGCCGATATATTCCTTGTATTTCGGCACGCCGATCGGGCCGAACAATTCGTCGTCCATCAGCCGCGTGAAACCCAGCACCGCATTCAAGGGCGTCCGCAATTCATGGCTCATATGGGCGAGGAAGCGGGTCTTGGCACGGCTCGCCTCGACGGCGCTGAGGCGCGCCTCCTCCAGCTTCTCCGCCAGCTCGACCAGCGTACCCGCCTGCTTCTCCAGCTGCTTGTGTGCCGCTTCCAGCTCCGCCTCGCGGCGCTTCTGCGGCGTCAGATCGGTACGGATGCCGACGACGCTGCCGTCGCTCATGCGCTGCTGGCTGATCAGCACCCAGCGGCCGCCGGATAGCGGGCGCTCGACGCGCAGGTTGTCGCCGCTGTGAAGCAGCTCCAGGACCTCGTCGACATAATCTTCGGCACGGCCGATCGCCTCGACGAATTCGCCGTTCTCGGCGCCGTAGCGCAGGAAGTCGCGATAGGAGCGGCCGGGCTCCAGCAGATGCCCGGCAATCTGATAGATCTCCTTGCAGCGCTGATTGGCAAGGATGACGGTATCGTCCGGTCCGACCAGCAGGAAGCCCTCCTGCATCGCCGCCACCGCATCCAGCAGGCGCTGCTGCGCCCGCTTCAGCTCGGTGATGTCGGACCAGATGCTGACGATGCCGCCTTCCTTGGTGCGCCTTTCGCTGACCCGCACCCAGCCGCCGTTATGCAGCGGCAGTTCGAAGCTGCCGCCCTCGCGATGCATGGTCATGCGCTCATGGACATATCGCTCGGGATCAGGCATGCGGCCGATCTCGCCATCGGGGTGGCGTACCATGTCGATGAAAGGAAGGCCGGTGAGATCGCCCATCTTCGCCAGGAAGGGGAAGAATTCCAGGAAGCGCTGGTTGTGCATGATCATGTGGTCATTGACGTCGAACCAGGCGAAGCCGTCGCTGAGGCTCTCGATGGCGTCACGCATCTGCCGGTCCGCCACCACTTTGGCCGTGATATCCGTCATCGCGCCGACCAGCCGCACCTTGCCATCGCCCACGGCCTGGCGGCTGATGATGCGGCTCTCGACATGCACGGTGGCACCGTTGCGATGGCGGTAGCGCCCGGTCACGCGCAGCACCCCGGCCGGCCTTTGCAGATAGGTGTCGATCGCGGTCAGGATGCGGGTGCGGTCATCCGGCTCGATCAATTTCTCCCAGGTGGCGAGGCTGTTCGGCAATTCCTCATCGCTATAACCGAACATCTCCTTCCAGCGCGGCGACAACCAGACATGGTTGTCATCCACATGCCACTCGAAGATGCCGTCGCCGCTGCTCGCCACCGCCAGCGACAGCAATTCGCGGCCTTCTTCCAGTTCGGCTTCCAGCCGCTTCAGATCGCTGATGTCGTGACCGACGCATTGGTATTCGGAGACCGCGCCGAAGGCATCGAACAGGGCGCGATTGACCCAGCGCAGCGAGCGCCGGCCGCCGCCGGGCAAGGGCTTTTCATATTCATGCAGGCAGATCGGCTGCTCCGGAGACAATCTGCCGAGGTGCTCGAAAATGTCCTGCAGCTCTTTCGGCGTCACCAGGTCGCTGAGCTTGATGCCAAGCAGGTCTTCCGGCGCCAGATTGTAGAAGGCAGCATATTGGCGGTTGGCAAAGGTGATGGTGCAGTCAGGTTTGAAACGGACAATGGCCTCCTGCTGATCCTCCACCACCGCGCGATAAAGCGCATCGCTCTGGCGCCCGCGCTCGACCGCCAGGCGATCGGTGGTCACGTCGGTGAGGAGGCCGTCGAGGCGGACCGGCCTGCCATGGTGATCGGTCACCATATTGGCCTTGCATCTGACCCAGCGTACCGAGCCGTCGGCGCAGATCAGCCGATGCACCAGATCGAAGGGCTCGCCCTCCAATGTGCGATGCAGCGCCGCGAGCCGCAGCACCTGGTCTTCCGGCGGGGTAATCTCGTCGAGGAATTCCCGTCGCGCCAAAAAAGCCTCGGCGCGGTGGCCGAGCAGCTTCTGCACCGACGGCGAAACATAGCCGAGCACGAAATCCGGCAGGCTCGCCGACCAGACGACGCCGGCGATCTCGCCCATGACTTCCGCCAGATGCGCCTGGGCAAGCCGGGTCTGCACCGGCGTGCCGTCTTCGGCGGCGAGATAGGCTGCGGCGCCGAACCGCCGGCGCGACGCGCCCAGGAGGTGGCCGGCAACCTCGGTTGCCGAGCGCAGCAGATCACCGATTTCGGGATCATAGCCTTCCGGCCGGTCAAGCAGGCAGATCAGGCCATGTGCAAGGGACGGGCCGCCGGACAGGCCAGCCAGCCAGAAATGTCGCAGCTGCGGCCAGGCCTGGGCAATGACCGCCGCCGCACGGTCGCCCGCACCGTCAGGCGCCCCATCGGCCACGTCACCGACCGCTCCGGCGATCACCTCCTGCGTTGCCAGGCGGGTCGATAGCTGGCCATCCGGATCGCGAAGATTGGCCGCCGGTATGTTGACCGCGGCAAGGATCTGCCACTCGCCCCCGGGCGCCGCTGGCGCTTCGCCTTGATCGGCACCGGGTCCAAGGCAGGCCTCGGCAATGAAGCCGGCGGCGCTGCCGCTGAGATCAACCAGGATGCGCAGCAGCTCATTCAGGGTGAGCAGCGGATCCGCACCGGCGATGACACGGCCCTGCAGGGCGATGACCGCCTGCTGCAGCCCCGCCTGCAAGAGGAGGCGCCGCTCCTTGCCCTCGATCGCCTGCGCTGCCCGCTCCACGCGCAACCCATTCCTCCACCAAAGGCGGTGCAACCTGCCCCATTTCCGCTAGGAATCTGGTCAGGAATTGCCACGTCCGTATTCAAGGCCGTCCGATCAGGCCTGATTTGCATATGACAAGCGCCGGCTCCCCGCGATCCGGCTCTATGCGGCCTGTTCCTCGATCCGCTTAATCTAAGGATCAAAAG
Organism: Terriglobia bacterium; assembly: GCA_035539075.1. Lineage (GTDB taxonomy): Bacteria > Pseudomonadota > Alphaproteobacteria > Dongiales > Dongiaceae > Dongia_B. The sequence continues at coordinate 6,206 of DATLJB010000208.1, read as the reverse complement.
TAAAGAAAATGCAGTCAAAGCGACCTTCCCCGCGCCGATCCTGCCGCCGCGACGGATTTCCGCGCCAGCCGCCTTGAGGTTGCGCCGCCAGGCCCATAATGGACAAGGCCATCCGGGGATAGGACTGGGGATAGGACCGGGCCATGAGAAAAACATGCGGGAACATGCCGGTCCGGGAGAAATCCGCGCCGCTGCCTGTCTTGACGTGCGCCGGATTTCTCTGCAGGCTGCCGGGGTCAATACGTCTTCAGGGCAGGGTGAAACTCCCTACCGGCGGTAGGACGGCGGCGGATCGCAAGATCGGTTGCTGTCGAGCCCGCGAGCGCCGGCTTCGCAAGAGGCCGGGTCAGCAGATCAGGTGCGAGGGGCCATCCCTCCATTCCTGGGCCGACGGTCACAGTCCGGATGAAAGAAGACGCTGGCCAGAGAGCTGGGCTCGGCGGCATTGTGCCGTCGCGGCCGTCAAGCATATCGCTGACCATCAACCGCCCTGAAACGTTTGTCGCCAGTAGATGCGAGGAGCGTTTCGATGAATATGCAGTTTTCCACACCTGAGAATTTCGACCAGCCCCGGAAGCTCGACAGCCGCATTCGCCAGCGTGTCGAAGCCGCCCTGGAGGCCATGCGCAGCGGCATCCCCGTGGTGCTGTTCGACGACGACGACCGCGAAAACGAGGCCGATCTCGTGGCCGCGGCGGAAACCTTGAACCATGACGTGATGGCCCGGCTGATCCGCGACTGCAGCGGCATCGTCTGCCTGTGCCTGGACGACGCCACCGTCCGCCGTCTCGCCTTACCGCCGATGGTGGAGCGCAACAACAGCCGTTACGGCACCGCCTTCACCGTCTCGATCGAGGCGACCCATGGCGTCACCACCGGGGTCAGCGCCGCCGACCGCCTGACCACCGTCAAGGCGGCCATCGCCGACAAGGCCGGCCCCGCCGATCTCGCCCGGCCCGGCCATATCTTTCCGCTACGCGCGTCGCCGGGCGGTGTCCTGGAACGCCGCGGCCATACCGAAGGCACGGTCGATCTCGCCCGCCTCGCCGGGTTGAAGCCGGCCGGCGTGCTCTGCGAGCTGATGAAGCGCGACGGCAGCATGATGCGGGGCAAGGCCGCCCGCGATTACGGCCGCCGCAATGGCTTCCCCTGCCTCACCATCGAGGAACTGCACGCCTACCGGCTGGCGACCGAAGAAACCGCCGACGCCCGGGCTCAGGCCACCGCTGCCTGACCGTTTCGGACCGGCATCGCCACCCCCTTGATGGGGGCTGGCGATGCCGCCTCCACCCGCACCCTTGCCTCTCTACCCTGCCGCATTGCCGGCTGGACAGCTCTGCCGCGACTTGCTTTGATCGCCTCATCCGCCGGGACTCTCCGGCGCCGGATCGCCGATCCGCCATCCCATCAAAGCCAAGGACCAGCTTCATGACAGACCATGCTATCCGTATTCATCAGACCGGCGGCCCGGAACAGCTGCGCTGGGAAGAGGTCGAGGTCGGCGCGCCGAAATCCGGCGAGGTGACGCTGCGCAACACCGCCTGCGGCGTCAATTTCATCGACACCTATCATCGCTCCGGCCTCTATCCGATGAATCTGCCGAGCGGCCTCGGCCTGGAAGCCGCCGGCGTGATCGAGGCGGTCGGCCCCGATGTCAGCGGCCTCGCCGTGGGCGACCGGGTCGCCTATTGCTCGGCGCCGATTGGCGCTTATGCCGAGCGCCGCAACTATCCGGCCGAGCGGCTGATCAAGATCCCGAAGGAGATCGACGACAAGACCGCCGCCGCCATGATGCTGCAGGGCATGACGGCGGAATATCTCATCCGCCGCACCTATCCGGTGAAGCCCGGCGATATCGTGCTGCTGCATGCGGCGGCCGGCGGCGTCGGCCAGATCGCCACGCAGTGGCTGCGCCATCTCGGCGCCACCATCATCGGTACGGCGGGCTCGCCGGAGAAGCTGAAGATTGCCGCCGAACTCGGCTGTCATTTCGTCATCAACTACCGCGACGGCGACTGGGTGGCCAAGGTCAAGGCGGCGAGCGGCGGCAAGGGCGTGCATGTGGTCTATGACGGCGTCGGCAAGGACACCTTCATGCCCTCACTGGATTGCCTGCGGCCACGCGGCTATATGGTGACCTATGGCAATGCCTCCGGCCCGGTACCGGCGATCGAACCGCTGCTGCTGTCTCAGAAAGGCTCGCTCTTCCTCACCCGTCCAACCCTGATGGCCTATACCGCCAGCCGCGAGGATCTCGAGCTCTCCGCCAAGGCGGTGATCGATGTCATCACCAAGGGCGTCGTCAAGATCAACGTCAATCACACCTATGCGCTGAAGGATGCGGCGCAAGCCCATCGCGATCTCGAGGGCCGCAAGACCACCGGCTCGGTGGTGCTGCTGCCGTAAGAATCGGAAGATGCGGGCGCGATGTCCCGCTCGCCGATTGCCAGCACCTCATCGCGCTGAACGCCCCTCACCCCGACCCTCTCCCCACTAACGTGGGGCGAGGGGGCAATGGGCATGTCATAGACCCCGCCATCCATCATCAAACCGTCATCAAGCGCGCTTATACGGGCAGTCTCGCCATTCTGACAGAGGGCTTACATGTCTGCTCAGTCTTCGCGCCCGCCGCACCGCTTCTTCGCTCGCCTTGCCGTCCTGCTTGCTGCCGCCAGCTTCGTCACCTGCACGGCCCTGGCCGCTTCCAGCGCGGTGCAGATCATCGACAGCCAGGACCCGGCGCTGAAACTCGGCACCGTCAGTTTCCCCGGCGGCAAGACCGTCAATCTGACGGTCGGCATCGGCTCCTCGCTCTACCATGCCAAGGCCGACCCGAAGAACGTCTTCTGGTCGATCACCGATCGCGGCGCCAATATCGATTGCGGCGCCGATGTCGAGGAAGTGACCGGCCTCTCGGCACAGCAGATCTGCATGGGCGACGACAAGGGCAAGCTCTTCCCCTTCCCGGACTTTACCCCCAGCATCAGCAAGATCGAGGTCGAGAAGGACGGCACCTTCAAGATCCTGCAAACGATCAAGCTGGCCGATGCCGCCGGCAAGCCGATCACCGGGCTCAGCAATCCCCTGAAGGCGGCCAAGACCGAGAAGGCCTATGGTGTCGACGGCAAGCAGATCGCGTTCGATCCCAATGGGCTCGATACCGAGGGCCTCATCCGGCTGAAAGATAAGAGCTTCTGGGTGGGCGAGGAATATGCGCCGAGCCTGGTCCATATCGCCGCCGACGGCAGGATCCTCGAGCGCCTGGTGCCGGTCGGCATCGACCAGGATCTCACCGGCGCCACCTATCCGGTCAAGGCGGCCTTGCCGGCGATCCTCGCCAAGCGCCAGCTCAATCGCGGCATCGAGGGCATCGCGCTCTCGCCCGATGAGAAGTACCTCTATGCCATCGTGCAGAACCCGCTCGCCAATCCCGACGCCGCCGCCTACAAGAAGGCGATCGCCACGCGGCTTATCAAGATCGATCGCGCCAAAGAGAAAGTGATCGGCGAATACGTTTACACGCTCGATGACTACAAGACCTTCCCCGACGACAAGGACGCCAAGCAGCAAAGCGATGTCCGCATCTCCGAGCTGATGGCGGTCGGCAGCGACAGGCTGGTGGTGCTGGAGCGCATCGCCAACACGACCAAGCTTAATTACGTCGAGATCGGCAAGGCGACCAATATCCTCGCCACCGCCTGGGACGACGCGGCGACCAGCCCCAGCCTGGAACAGCTCGACCATGACGGCCTCGCCAAAGCCAAGATCGTGCCGGTAAAGAAGAAGCTGTGGCAGATCAGCAGTGACCATCCCGGCATGCCGGCCAAGCTGGAAGGCATGACCATGGTGGGCGGCCATGATCTTTATCTCATCAATGACGATGATTTCGGCATCGAGGGCGACCATACCCGCATGGTGCATCTGACCGTCAATCCGCCGAAATTCTGATCGATCTATCCCGATACCCCCGCCCTAACCCTGCCCCGAGCCGGGGGAGGGTCAGGGCGGGGGCGGGTTAGCGAGATAATCCGCCGCGCCGCCGGACCTGCCGGCGGCTACAGCAAATTCTGCCAGGTGCGGGCGAAGAGCTCGTGCATCTTCTCGCCGAGCGGCCGGTCCTCCCAGGTCTCGGGATCGATGCGCTTTGCCTTGGCGACATCTTCCTCGAACATGGCGGCCAGGGCATCCGCGGTATCGCTGCCCAGCACCACCGCATCGACCTCGTCGTTGAAGAGCACGCTGCGCTGATCGAAATTCGACGAGCCGATCGCCGACCAGACATGGTCGATGATCACCGTCTTCGAATGCAGCACGATGCCCTGGGTTTCATAGATCTTCACCCCCGCTTCCATCAGGTCCTCGTAGTGCGAGCGGGCAACGGCAACTGCCGCCTCGGAATCGCTCTCATCGGGCAGCAGCAGGCGCACATCGACGCCGCGCTTCGCCGCCTCTTCCAACGCTTCCTTCTCCTGATGCGACGGTACGAAATAGGCGGCGCTGAGCCAGATCGATTTCTCGGCATTGCGGATGGCCGAGATCAGCGTCACGTAATAGCGCGAGATCTCGTGGCTGGGCTGGCTGCCAATGACGCGGATGACCTCTTTTCCGCGCGGCTCGACCTTCGGGTAGAAATGGCTCTGGTCGATCGCCGGCCCTTTCTGTTCCGCCCAATGGCGCGCGAACAGCCGCGACAGCTGCGCCACCGCCGGCCCCTCGATCTGCAGGTCGGTATCGCGCCAATGCTGCGGTATCGGCCCCTCGGACTTGCCCGATCTGCCGAAGGTCATGCTCTGATAGCTGGTGCTGAGATTGACGCCGCCGATGATGGCGAGGCTGCCATCGACGATCAGAATCTTGCGGTGGTCGCGGTCATTCGGCGAATAGCCGGCCTTCGCGGATAAAGGGTCGACCGGATTGAACTCGACCAGATTGACCCCGGCCTTTCGCAGTTTGTCAAAGAAAGGCTTTGGCGTGTTCAGCGAGCCATAGCTGTCGTAGATGATGTTGACGGCGACGCCCTGCCGGCGCTTGGCCACCAGCAGGTCGCTGAGGCTGCGGTCCTCCGACTTGATGTCTTCGAGGATATAGTATTCCAGATTGATATGGTCACGGGCCTGCGCGATGGCGTCAAAGACCGCGCGGAAGGATCGCGGCCCGTCACGCAACAGGGTGGTGCGATTGCCGGCGACCAGCGGGCTTTCCGATACCGCCTCCTCGATCGCCAGGTGACGCTCCAGCATGCCGCTATCGCCGGCCTCCTTGGTGATGCCGGCCAGGACAGCCTTGCTGCGCTTTGCAGTCAAAGGTCCGTCGGCGCCTTCGATCTGCGGCGCAGAAGTTTTCGCCGCCGCAATCTGGCCGTCGACGCTGGGAATCTCGGCGCAGCCTGCCAATGGCAGCAGAACGGCGGATAACGCCAGGGTGAAGCGGAGGGGTCGCATCCCGCGCCGATAGCAGAGCCAGCACATGGCGCAAGCATGTGCGCGGCACAAAGCGAAGGCAAGCTCAGCGGCTACAAGCGCCGATCAAAGCTGCTTGAACGACCGGCCGCGCTGAGACTTTTGTCCGTTCTTCACGGAAATGTTGAGACCGTGCTCTGAACTGGCATGGATGCCCGGGGCCGAGCCCCGGGCATGACAGGAATAGAGGCGGCGTTGGCGCTGATGCTCTCCTTGTCGCCCGCGGGCTTGATCCGCGGGTCCATGGTAACCCAATGCACGGTCTCCGGAAGTGGCTGCGATCAGTCTACTCAGACACCGGCCGGCAGCCCGGTCAGATAGCCGACGGCACCGCCGAGCTTGCCGCGGCTGTCGGCGTAGTTCTTCTTGATCAGCGGATCGAGCTTTTCATAGACCTTGGCATGCAACCCGCCGGTGATGGCGCCCGAGGTCGCATCCTTCTTCAGCTCCCAATCGCCGGCATGCTGGAAGTTGCTCATGATATAGGTGAAGCCGTTCACCTCGTCGACCGCCTGCAGGCCGGTCGATTCCGCACCCGCCGGCGTGGAGAGGATGCGCGACAGCTTCTTGGTGTCGACATTGAAGGCCCAGAGATAGTTGTTCACATGCAGCCCGCTGTCCTCGCCGACGAAGAGCGTGCGCAGCTTCTCCGAGAACTTGATGTTGTCGGGGTTGGCGATCTTGTCGGGATTGGCGAGATTGCCGATGGCATCGGCTTCCTTCAGGTCTTCGCCGACCAGTTCCGCC
>DATLJB010000207.1:0-24337 GCA_035539075.1 Terriglobia bacterium | reverse complement strand
CGGCTGCGCCGAGATGCTGATCCGCTATCAGCCGCAGAGCGCCAGGGATCCGAAGGGTCCGATGCCGCCGGTGGCGCAGGCCTTCGAGACCATCTCGCTTGCCAAGGTGGCGAAGTCCGCGGCGGAGGCCAGGCATCTGAGGTTCCTGCGCCAGGACGATGCCATCACCATGAATCGCGACCGGCTCTTGGCTGACGCCAAAGCCAAGGCTTTGGCTTTGGTTGCTGCAGGATATCAGCCGCCGAAGCCGGCCGAGTTGCGCCTGCCGGGACCGAGCGGCAAGACCGCGCTGACCTTGGCGGTCGACGGTTTCGTGGCCCAGGGCAAGGCCCTGCCGCATGATCGCACGGTGTCGCTTGCCCTGGCGGATGCCTTGACCGGCGGCAAGACGGATTTCACCGAGGTGATCGGCGAGGACCAGGTCAACAAGCTCGCCAAGCAGGGCTTCCTGAACCTGCTGCGCACCGGACCCACGCTTGCCCGCATGGAACACATGCTCGCCACCGGCAAACCGCTACGCAATTGAGGAGCCGCCATCATGCCAGCCTATAACGCTCCCTTGCGCGATATCCGCTTTGTCCTCAACGAAGTGCTGAAGGCCGAGCAGCTCGCCGAACTGCCGGGCTTCGCCGATGCAACGCCGGATGTGGTCGATGCCATCCTGGAAGAGGCGGCCAAGTTCTGTACCCAGGAACTGCAGCCGATCAATCATTCCGGCGATGAAGAAGGCTGTCACTTCGAGGACGGCATGGTGACGACACCGCAGGGCTTCAAGGAAGCCTATGCGAAATTCGTCGAAGGCGGCTGGGCCGGCCTGCCCTGCGATCCCGATTACGGCGGCCAGGGTCTGCCCAAGGCGATCAATTTCGCCGTCGAGGAAATGATCTGCTCGGCCAATCTGTCCTTCGGCATGTATCCGGGCCTCAGCAACGGCGCCTATAACGCGCTTCACTTGCACGGCACGGCGGAGCAGAAGCAGACCTATCTGCCGAAACTGGTGAGCGGTGTCTGGTCCGGCACCATGTGTTTGACGGAACCGCAATGCGGGACGGATCTCGGTCTGATCAAGACCCGCGCTGAGCCGCAGAGCGACGGCAGCTATCTCATCACCGGGACCAAGATCTTCATCTCCGCCGGCGAGCATGACCTGACGGAGAATATCATCCACCTTGTCCTCGCGCGCCTGCCCGACGCGCCGGCCGGCATTCGCGGCATCTCGCTGTTCGTCTGCCCGAAATTCCTGCCCGACGCCGCCAACAATCCCGGCACGCGCAACAAGCTCGCCTGTGGCGCCATCGAGAAGAAGATGGGCATCAAGGCGTCTTCAACCTGCGTGATGAATTTCGACGGCGCGCAGGCCTGGCTGGTCGGCAAGGCCCATAAGGGCATGTCGGCAATGTTCACCATGATGAACACGGCGCGGCTTGCCGTCGGTATCCAGGGCCTCGGTGTCGCCGAGGCCGCCTATCAGGGCGCCGTCGCCTATGCCAAGGAGCGGCTGCAGATGCGCAGCCTCAGTGGCGTCAAGGCGCCGGACAAGCCGGCCGATCCCATCATCGTGCATCCCGATATCCGCCGCATGCTGCTGACCCAGCGGGCCAATACCGAGGCCTGCCGCGCACTCGCCTATTGGGCCGGCATGGAGCTCGACATCTCGACGCGTCATCCCGATGCCGAACGGCGGCAGGAGGCCGATGACCTGGTCGCGCTGCTCACGCCTGTGATCAAGGCCTATCTCACCGACCATGGATTCAACGCCGCCAATCTCGGCGTGCAGGTCTTCGGCGGCCATGGCTTCATCCGCGAATGGGGCATGGAGCAATTGGTGCGCGATGCCCGCATCACGCAAATCTATGAAGGCACCAACGGCATCCAGGCGCTCGATCTCGTCGGCCGGAAACTTGGCATCGGCACGGGACGCCTGTTGCGCCGTTTCTTCCATCCGGTCTCCGCCTATATCGAGAGCGCGAGCGAAGATCCGGCCATGGCGGAATTCGTGCTGCCTCTGACGAAGGCCTTCGCGAAACTGCAGCAATCGACCGCCTGGCTGGCACAGGCCGGCTTGAAGGATCCGGAAGAAGCAGGAGCGGCGGCCACCGATTACCTGCGCCTCTTCGCCCTGGTGGCGCTCGGTTATATGTGGTGCCGGATGGTAGCGGTGGCATTGCCCAAGCAGGCAGGCGAGGAAGCCGCGTTCTATCAGGCGAAGGTCGTTGCGGCGCGCTTCTTCGTCACGCGACTTTTGCCCGAGAGCAATCTGCTCTTCACCACGCTGACCAGCGGCAAAGCGAGCCTCATGGCGTTAGCGGCAGAGGCTTTCTGACACTTATGTGACAAGGCAGGCGCACGTAAACCCGCTGCGGCTGCCGCGCGGTAGCCGCTGATCGTGCTGACGATTCAACATGAATCGGAGCCTTAAAATTCCGTTTAGAAATTGCTTTGCATGCTCACTTTTCGGCGATGATTCCGCAATGTCACAAGTAGCCTTCCGGAATCACAAAATGATCACACCCTTCCAACGCCGCCATCACATGGACCTGTGCCATAGCTTGGAGGTTAGTCGTGATCTATTTTGCCGATGCTCCGAGTCGTTCTCTGACGAGTCGTTCAGTTGATTTGCAGTATGTGATTTCAGCCACCTGCCTGGTATCCGCTTTTTTCAGCGGGAAGATTTCTGGTGGCAACTTCTGTCGATCGAACGCTCTGCACAACCAGCATCGCCAAGTCGATTGCGCTAGTTGGGACAATAGCGATCGGATATTCACATGGCTTTGCGCGGCCCGCTCCTGGTTGCATTCACGCTTTTCGCACCGCTTTCCTTCAATCTCGCCCTTACCACGGCGCTTCCGGCGAAAGCCGATCCGCAGCTGGCGATGATGCCCACGCTGGCCAGCACGACACTCTCCGATACGGGGCCTGAGAACCACCTGGTGCCGAGCCCGCTCGGCATGCGCCTCAGCGCGTTCAAGCAGCTTTCCGGAGTTGATCGCGATAAATATCCCAATGCGCGCGTGCTCTGCTCCGGCGATCCGGAACTGCGCAATTCGACCGCAATGGCGGTCATGCGGCCGATGGCGGATGAGCAGCAAGCAGGCGTCATTCGTTGCAATGCTTTCCGGCCGGACCCCGTCAATCTCTCCTGGTGGGCGCCGATCCTGCCGAAGATCGAGGGCAAGCAGGCGAAGTCGATCAATTATTTCTTCCTGCCGGAATCCAGCGGCGATTACCGGCTGCTGTTTGTCCAGGCCGTGCTGCCGGATGATCTGCTGCCGGCGACCCGCGAGCAGCTCACCAACCAGCTCGGCGCGCCGAAGAAGCGCAACGAGCCGGGCCTGGTGAACGAAAGCCTGTGGACCGAGTCCTGGCAGACCCCCGATACCTGGCTGCTGCTCGACAGCCGCAAGGGCAGCTTCCGGCATGATTTCACGCTGACCTATGTCAGCGCCGATCTGGTCGACGAGGCGGCTGAGCGTGGTTTTGATGAAAAGCGCTATCCGCTTTATTACTCGTCCTACAATCACTATCGCTGAGCGGGATTGCCGCCAGAGGCCGGGCGGTGCCAGCCGCCGCCCGGCACCCTCATGTTCCGGCTCACGCCGGCCTGGACCGGCCAGCCCCAGGTGATGTTTGCGGGTCGGCTCGGGACCGCGGCGATTTCGGATTTCACAGATATTAAGATCTGGTTGGCCTTCCCCCTTTTGGGGTCCCTCTGTGCGCTCGGTCACAGGCAGCCGGTGCCGTCACGCCTATATCTATCCTGCGCGGTTTCCTTCCCGTCCCGGTTTCCGGGCCAGCATCACCGGCTGGAGGGCGAAGCGGCGTAGATGTTCCCTAAGTTTGCGATTGTATCGCAAACGCTTACTTGGGTATCCCGGCCCTGCCGGGTGAGCCCGCCGGTGGGTGTTACCGTCCCCAATGCCCACCGGCCCTTTATCTCCGTTCCCCAAACTGGACTTTTGGCAAATTGGACTTTTGGCGCGCCGCCGGCGTTATCGTTTGGTCGCGACATGTTGTGGCGCTCTCCGGAACCCCACGGGAAGGGTCGCAAAACTGCCGCAAAAGGGTCAGCCTGCCGTCAAAATCGGCGGCTATGTTGATCATGGCAGACTGTGTACCTGTCTGCCAGCGAGCCGGGATAACGGAAGATGCTACCGAAATTCATGCCGGATCTTTTTCAGCCTATTCAGCTGCCCCGCATCATCTGGCGGGCGACGGCTTGGGCTGGCTGGCGCCATCTGCGGCTCAGCAGCGGCTATCGCGCCTGCCGCTGGATGCGCTGGATCACGCCCGCCGCCAACGACAACTGACACCAGCGGCATTGAGCGCGCCGACACCCTGCCGGCAAATCCGCAAGGCAGTTCGGGGCAGGCGTCCCAAGCCAGGCGACCCACCCGGCCGGCGCTTCTATTGCAGCGGCATTTCCTTCAGGCCATAGCCTTTCGGCAATTTGGCGGCGGCGATATCAAGCCGGTCGCCGCGCAGCGGGATATCGATGACATTGTCGTCTTCGAGCTTCAGGCGCAGCGTCGCCGCGGTGAAGACGTTTTCGGGCTTGTCCGCACGGTCGACATAGATGTGGTTGGTGCCATCCGGATAATCGCTGGAGACCCAGAGCAGCGTGCCGTCCCAGTTCAAGGTCACGTCGCTCTCCGCATCCTGCGGCAGCATGACCATGAGCCGCTGCAGCGGTGCAGTGGGTGAGGCATAGGTGATGACCGCGGCGGCATGCTCCGTCTTGCCGAAGACATCGTCATCGGCGGCGCTGGGGGCCAGATGGACGGCGGCGCTGCGCGACATGGCGAAGCCGCCCTTCGCGCCCAGCGTCGCCCATTGATCATTGGTCGTGTTGAACAGGTATTTGCCGGTTTCCAGGCTATAGACCGCCTTGGTGGTATAGTCGACGCAGCATCCGGGCCGCGTGATGATAAGGTCGGGGCCTTCCGCTTTCACCTCTTCGCCCGCGGTGGCGATGGTGAATTGCGCAGCGCCTTTGCCTTTTCCGGTCAAGGGAAAGACCGTTACCTTGATCTCGCTGGGGTCATAGGCCGGGTCCTCATTATCGGCCTCGGTGAGCGTGCTCGCCTTTTCGACCAGGAGGATCTGGCGCAAGAGGGGTGCCGTCGTGGTCGGCTCGACGGTTGCGGCGACGAAGGAATTATAGAGATAGAAGCGGCTCTCCGTGCGGATATGAAAGCCCTTCTCATCCTTATCGACGGTAACCGAGGAGGTCGCCTGTTCCGCCGCCAGGGCATCAGCACCGGCGGGCCGCGCGGCCGCAAGGCTCATCGCCGTGATGAGGAAAATCAAGCCGGCACCGCCCCATGCCGGTCCGAGCCGCATTCTTTCACGCCTTGCTGTCGATCGCAGTGTCATGGCAGCCCCGCTTGATCCCTTCGCCAGGATTCCCCGCGCCAAGATAAAGCGCCGGGCCGGCCGAAGAAAGCGGATTGCGGGCGCTTGCCATGATGTCGCACACGGCTTGGTTCGGCGACGGCGCAGACGGCCGCGTTCAGCGGATCATATAGACCTTGCGCACGGTTTCATGCACCCGGCAGGTGCCTTTCCAGTCCTTCGGAAAAAAGGCGATGGTATCCGGCGTGATCTCGATCACCTCGCCGGATTCATGCGTGTAGGTGCAGCGCCCGAGGAGGAAATGGCAGAATTCGTCGCGCGTCACATGGCAGTTCCAGAAGCCCGGTGTGCAGACCCAGATGCCGGTCTCGTTCTCGCCGTCCGGCCCCTTATACAGCAACACGCCGGAGGTCATCGACTGCCCCTCGATCATGGTCGGCACGGGGCCCCAGTCCTTCAGCTCGGTCACGTCCTTCGGGTTGCGGATCACCGGTGTGGTGGTGGTCATGATGGCTTTTCCTATCGCAGCATATAGACGTTTCGCAGGGTCTCATGGACCGTGCAGATGCCGGTCCAGCCGGCGGTGAAATGAACGCAGGTCCCGGGTGTTACCTCGATCACCTCGCCATTGTCACGCTGATAAGTGGCGCGCCCGGCGATGAAATGGCAGAACTCGTCGCGTGGGATCGAAAGCGGCCATTTGCCCGGCGTCACGACCCAGAGCCCGGTCTCGGGCGAATTACCGCCGACACTGGCATCCGGCCGCTTGTAGAGCAACCGGCCGCTGGAGCGCGATGGCCCTTCCAGGCAGTCCGGCTGCTCGCCCCAATCGGCGAGATCGTCATAGGTGAGCGCCCCGACGATATGCGGCGCGCTGGAATTGAGATTCGTGCTCACTTTTCGATACTCACGGCTTGAAGATCCCTGTGGTGGCGATTTCGGCGAGGATATTGGCCGCCTTCTCGGTGCCCTGTGCTGCCTGCATATGCTTGGCGATTGCCTGCAGCCGCGTCTTCATCGCGCCGTCGCCGAGCAGGCGCGCAATGCAGGCAGCAAGCTGTTCTTCCGTCCAGGTGTAGCGCGGCAGCTGCTCGCCATAGCCGGTGTCGTGGATGCGCGCCGCGTTGTCGAGCCCGTCCCAGCAGAACGGCATGATGATCGCCGGCTTGCCGAAATAGAGCGCTTCATTGAAGCTGTTATTACCGCCGTGATGGATGAAGAGATCGATATGGGGAATGACCGCCGGCTGCGGATACCATTTCTCCAGATGCACGTTGCCCGGCACGTCCTTGTATTCGTCGATATAGTCACCGACATTCATCAGGAAACGATAGGGCAGCTTGGCGAAAGCGGCGATCAGCCGTTTGTAGAGATCGATATCGGCGGCACCCAGCGAGCCGTAGCTGACATAGATCAGCGGCTTGTCGTTGTTCTTCATGAAATCCGGCACCTGATAGACGCCTTCGTCACGAACGCAGCCTTCGAGATACTGGAACCGTTTCTGGTCGAGCGGTGTCCGCCGCTTGAAGGCGAGCGGCTTCGGATAAAGCAGCAGGTTCATATGCGGCGAAGCTTCGAAGAACTGGCCCAGCGGATAAGGCGGATGGCCGATCTTGGCGAGGAACGCGTTGAACCGGGCATGGACCGGCTTCACCAGATCGAGGAAGCGGTTCTCGAAGGCCGCGAAGCCGGGCTTGTCATTCTCATGGCAGCCGGAGAGATGCGGGGGAATATCGGGATCGGGAATTTCATTCTCCGAGCAGGAGATGATACGCACCCAGGGGCAGCCCGCCCGCTTGATCGCCGGGAACAGGATGACGTTGTCGACGGCAACGAGATCCGGCTTGATGCGCTGCAGGTGGGCGTTCAATCCCCCCTCGGCGAGAATGGCGGAATCGACAATCGCATCCCAGACCGGAATGACATAGGTCGGCAGCTGATCGATCGGCGACAGGCGAAAATGCGGCTGCTTCTCGGCGATGAAATTGGCCCAGAACTGGGCGATCTCCTCATCCGACAGGCCGCCTGACATGTCGACGAGATTTTCTTCGAAGCCGTATTTCTCGAAGACGCCCTTGAAGCCCTTATCGCAGACAAAGACCGGATTATGGCCTTTCGCGCGCAAGCTCTGCGCGATGCCGACGCAGTTCAAGGCCGGGCCGAAAGCCGCCTCCGGAAACAACACAATGGTCTTGCCGCTCATGCTCGCTCCCTTGTTCGGTCATCTGGTGCGGGCGGATGCACAGATCCGCCGCCACGATGACGTCTTTTGCTGCCGCTCTTTTCGGCGGCACATCGAGATTGCGAGCTTACGGGAAGAATGAAATCGAGATCAACGCTTTCATTGAAGAATTGATCGGGGATTCAAGTCGGCGCCGTCATTGCGCAATTGTCACCCGCGGGCCTGGCCCGAGGGCCTATCAGAAAGAGCGCACACGCTTTTGCCATGGATGCCTCGCCGGCGCATATCGGCCTACGCCGGCAGGTCTAGCCCGGGCATGGCAGGTTGAGTTGAACTGATCGAATTAAGGCGTATTGCTCGCGACAGGTACCGGCGGCTTTCTGTCTCAGATATAGCCTGGAAGCCGCGATCCCGCTCAATAACCCGGCGGCGTCTGCACCCAGAGCACGCTCGTCGTATTGGCCCCGGCATTGGCGAAACGATGCGGTTGTGTGCTCTTGAAGCGGAAGGTGTCGCCTTCCTTCAGGATGAAGCATTCATCCTCGATCCACAGCTCCAGCGATCCCGACAGCACCAGGCCGGATTCCTCGCCGCGATGCGTGTAATGGTCGGGACCGGACGAGCCGCCCGGCGCGATCGTCACCATCAGCATCTGCAACGCACCCGGCGTGGTCGGCGTCAGCAATTCCTTCTGCACCCCGGTAGCGCCGAGCTTCAGCAGCGGCCGGGTCTTCTTGCGGACGATGTAATTGATCTCGGAAGCCGGCGGCAGATCCGCATCCTGAAAAAGATCGCCGATCGAGACCTGCAGCGCCTCGCTGAGCTTTTTCAGCGAACGCACCGATGGCGAGCAGATGCCGCGCTCGATCTGGCTGATATTGCCGATGGAAAGCCCGGTGCGGTCGGCCAGCTCCACCAGCGAAAGCCCGCGACCGCGGCGCAGAACACGCAATTGCTGGCCGAGCCAGAGATCGGCGGATTTATCGCCGCTTGTCTTATCCGCAGCTTCCTTATCCGCCAGACGATCGGCTGTCGCGGCCCGGTCAGCCATGCTGGGCGTGTCCGCCCGGCGGCTTGCCGGACCGTCCCGATCGTCGGTCAGCTGCCGCAGTTGCGCCACCGCCTGGCTTCGGCTGGCGACGCGGTCGTTGGTTTCTCGGCCCATCGAACGCCTCCCCTTATTCATCCCTGGTAGCATAGGGCGGCTTTCCCGACAACGTCTTCCCCGGGTCTTCCCCGGGTCTTATCCGGCGGAAGACGGTTCGACACCTTCATGACCGGTCTGGCCAAGGCGGAAGGCCGGGTGCAGATCTGTCGCGAAACTGTTATAGTCCGCCGGGGACCCGGACGATTGACGAGATCATGAGCAAAGAGCGTGGAATCCTGGCCCAGGCCTGGACCCGGTTGCAGGCAGCGGCGGATATCCTCATTCCCCTCGCCATTCTGATCGGGGCATTGCTGGTCCGCTACAACGATCCGACCCCAATCCAGTACCTGCGCAACGTCACCTTCGACACCTATCAGCGGTTGAAGCCGCATACTTACGCACCCGACCTGCCGGTGCGCATCGCCGGCATCGACGAGCAGAGCTTGAAGAAATTCGGGCAGTGGCCCTGGCCGCGCACGACCTTGGCCATGCTGATCAACCGGCTGCATCAATTCGGCGCGGCCGAAGTGGCGATCGACGTGCTGTTCATCGAGCCCGACCGGACATCGCCCGAAGCGATTATCGACCGCCTGCCGGATTCACCGGAACTCGAAGCTGCAAAGGAAGCCCTCAACAGTCTGCCGAGCAATGACGTCGTCTTTGCGCAATCGATCCATCAGAAGGCGCAAGACCCACATCCCATGCCTGTCGTTCTCGCTTTCAGCATGGCCGACGAGGATCCCAAGCGGCCTCAGGGCAAGCCGAGCCCGATCGGCGGATTTTCCTTCGCCGGCGAGGACCCCAGTGCCTTCACCCGCAACTACTCCTATATCGTCACACCCTTACCGATGTTGCAGCAGGCGGCGGCAGGTTTGGGATCGGTCAATGTCGCACCCGATTTCGACGGTATTATCCGACGCGTCCCCTTCGTGCAGCGCTTTAGGAATGACCTCGTGCCGACCCTTGCGGCCGAGGCCTTGCGGGTTGCCGACGGCGGGCCATCCTATTTGCTGCGGTCCGTCGGCAATGGCCAGGAGGGCCTTCTGACCTGGCTGGGACGCGGTATCGGCCAAATAAAGATCGGCCGCGCCTTCAATTCGCAAAAGTCCATCGCAACCACGCCGTCCGGCGACATTCTGCTGTATGACACCGGGCATCAGGAAGAGCGGTTTTTTTCCATAGCCGACCTGACAAAGCCGGATTTCGACCGTCGTTTGGTCGAGGGCCGCATTGTTCTCATCGGCGCCACGGTCGAAGGATTGAACGACCGGAAACCGAGCCCCATCACACCCAGCATGCCGGGTGTCGAGTTTCACGCCATGGCCATCGAGCAGGCCCTGGCGTCGATGCTGCTGAACGAGCGACAGTTGATCCGTCCCTATTGGGCCTTCGGCACCGAGCTGCTTTACATCTTTCTGTTCGGCTCCGGCATGATCGTCGCAGTGCGGCGACGGGGCGCCTGGATTGGCCTGGGGCTGACCTGCATGGCCCTGGCGATCGCCATCATCGGCTCCTGGTATCTCTTCAGTTTGCTGCGTCTGCAGATCGATCCGATCTATCCCAGCGCAACCATCTTCCTGATTTTCGTCACCGGGACGATGATCAATTTCCTGCGCACCGAGCGCGAGCGCCGCCAAGTCCGCAACACTTTCTCGCTCTATCTGTCGCCGGTCATGGTGGATCGGTTGCGGCAGAATCCGGATCGGCGCGGCCTGGGCGGCGAGATCCGCGATCTCACCATCATGTTCAGCGATATCCGCGGCTTCACCAAGATTTCAGAAAGCCTTGACCCGCATGCGCTGACACAGTTGATGAACCGCTATTTCACGCCGATGACGGATATCATCCAGCGGCACCAGGGCACCATCGACAAATATATCGGCGATTGCATCATGGCCTTCTGGAACGCGCCGCTCGACGTGCCGCAGCACGCGCGCGAGGCGATTTTGACGGCTTTCGAGATGCGCGATTCCCTGGCCCGGTTGAACGCCGAATTCCAGGTCGAGGCAAGCCGCACCGGTATCGCCATCCCGGAACTGCGCGCTGGCATCGGCCTCAATTCGGGTCCGGGCTGCGTCGGCAATATGGGCTCCGAGCAGCGCCTTGCCTATACCGTCCTCGGCGATACGGTGAACACCGCCTCGCGCCTGGAAGCGCTCTCCGCCTCCTACGGCGTCGATCTGGTGATCGGCCACGAAACCGCCGCGGCAGCACCCGATTTCGCTTTGCTGGAATTGGATCAGGTGAGGGTCAAGGGCAAGATCCTGCCGGTGCGCATCTTCACTGCCCTGGGTGATACGCAAATCGCCGACAGCGCAGCCTTCCGGGAATTGCGCGCCCGGCACATCGCCCTGCTCGGCGCCTACCGGCAATGCGAGTGGGATGTCGCCGCCGCCGCGCTGGCCGCCTGCCGCGAGGTGGCGCCTGCCGCGATCGCCGGCTTCTACGATCTTTACGACCGGCGCATTGCCGAATTCCGCCAGTATCCGCCGCCCGCCGACTGGGACGGCGTCTATATCGCTATGAGCAAGGCCGGCTGAGACGGCGCCGCCGGCCTCATGACGGCGGGCTCAATCGCGGCCGATCGATCTCTAGAGCGCGATCGTTTTTAAGTGGAGGCGGATCGGCTTCCACTCAACACATGGATCGCCCTCTATCTTATAGAAGAGAAGCGATCCGACCCTAACGTGGCGGAATGCCGGTTCCGTTATCATAGGGCGTGCCCGCCCAGGGATTGCCGATGCTGTTCGGATTGAAGGGCTTGGCTGAGGGCGCCGGCTCGCCGCCCGAGGGAATGGTTTGGCTTTCGCTGAAGCCGCCCAGGGAGCCGCTATTGGAGAAGGGCGTGAGTTCGCCGCCACTGCTGGACGGCACACCGGGCGACAGCTTTATCTTGCCTGACCGGACCCTGGCATATTCATTCTCGGCGCCGGCCCGCCGGTCCTCGCAACGCTTCTGCGCATCGCCGCCGAGGAATGTGCAATCGGAAGTCGGGGGAAAGGTCAGCCGCGGTTGGTTTTGCGCCGCCTGGCCGGAGGTTTCGGCCCCGGGATTTCCCGCCTGGGCTGTGGTGGCCGGCGGATTGGTTTCAGCCGCAGCCGGACCGGAAGCCGCCAGGGCCAGGGTGGCGAGCGAAGCGGAGAGGGAAATGACGAAACGGCGGAAGTCGAGTTTAGGGGCATTCTGGCCAGTCATGGAAATCTCCTATCGGTACCCCCTCTGTAGATAAATGGGATGGCGGCGCGCTCCGGCAACCATTGCCTTGGGCAAAAGGGGCGATCGGGATCACAGTCAACTCCTCGCCGCAGGTTCCACCCCTTCCCTCTGCGGCCCTAGCCATTTAGGCTGCACGCCCGAGAGGGGTGCCATGTCGACCATAGGATTAATCGTTTTCGGCCTGACCGGCCTGCTGGCGGTAACCAGCCTGTTGCCTGCCCTGGCAAGCCGCCTGCGGCTGCCATATTCGGTGCTTCTGGCCATTGTCGGCTGCGGGCTTGGCATCCTCGCCAATGCGCAGCCGCTCGGCCACCGGCCGGTGCTGGACGATTTCATTGCTGCATTGCAGCATTTCGATATCTCGGCCGAGACTTTCCTTTACGTTTTCGTCCCCACCCTGCTGTTCGAGACAGCGCTGGCGATCAATGTCCGGCGGCTGTTGGACGATATCGCCCCGGTCATGACCATGGCGGTGGTGGCGGTGGTGATCTGCACTTTCGTCGGCGGCTATGCACTGGCCGCCATCTCGCCCTATGGCCTGACCGCCTGCCTGTTGCTGGGCGCCATCGTCGCCACCACCGATCCCGCCGCCGTGGTCGCCATCTTCCGCGAGATCGGCGCGCCGCGGCGCCTGTCGCTGCTGGTCGAAGGCGAAAGCCTGCTGAATGACGCGGCGGCCATCGCCCTCTATATCCTGCTGCTCGACGCCCTGTTGCAGGGCAGCCCGATCAATGGCTGGTCGGCGGTCGGCACCTTCCTGTTCAGCTTTCTCGGCGGCGCGCTCGCCGGCTACGTCATAGGGCAGGTTACCTGCCTGCTCTTCGCTTTAGTGCGCGGCTGGTCGACGGCCGAGATCACCCTGACCATCTCGCTTGCTTATCTGAGCTTCCTGCTGCCGGAGCACTACCTGCATGTGTCGGGCGTGGTCGCTTGTGTCGTCGCTGGCCTCACCATCGGCTCGGTCGGACGGACGCGCATGGCGCCGAAGACCTATGAGCAGCTGGACGGCGCCTGGGGCCAGCTCGGCTTCTGGGCCAACTCGCTCATCTTCCTGTTCGCCGCCATGCTGATCCCCCGCACCATGCGCGATCTCAGCTGGCTCGATGTGCTGCTGATCCTGGTGCTCTATCTCGCCAGCCTGCTGGCCCGCGCCGCGGTGGTCTTCGGCCTGCTGCCCTTGATGCGCAAGCTCAACCGCGGTGGCGATATCAGCACCGGCATGAAGACGGTGATGTGGTGGGGCGGATTGCGCGGCGCCGTCTCGCTGGCCCTGGCGCTGGCGGTAACGGAAAACCCCGATATCGACGGCGGCGTGCGCGACTTCGTCGCCACCACGGTGACCGGCTTCGTGCTGCTGACCCTGTTCATCAACGGCACCAGCCTGCGTTTCGTCATGCAGGCGCTGGGCCTCAACCGCCTGACCCCGCTCCAGCAAGCGATCAAGGACCGCGCGCTGGATATGTCGGCGGAAGAGATCCGTGACCGCCTCAGTGAAATCGCCGAACGCGAGCGCATCGACCCCGAAGTGGGCGCCGCCGTCGCCAAGGTCTATGACCGCGCCGTGCGCGACGGCAAGGCGCTGGAAACCGCACCTGGCGACGCGTCGCTGGAACTGAGCACGGCGGATCTCGCCCGCGTCGGCCTGACTGTGCTCAGCATCCAGGAGGACGAGCGTTATTTCAGCAATCTAAAGGCGCAGATCACCACGCGGCAGATCGCCGAAATCCTGATCGGCCAGAGCGGCCATCTGCGCGACGTGTTGCGCTCGGGCGGCATCGAGGCCTATCGCACCGCCATGACCGAGAATCTCGAAGTATCCTGGCGTTTCCATCTCGCCCTGCGGCTGCAGCAATGGACCGGAATCTCGCAGCCTTTGGCCTGGGCCTTGGCGGACCGCTTCGAGATCCTGCTCAACCAACGCATCGTCGTCGTCGATCTCGTCACCTTCTGCCGCACGCGCCTCGCCCCGCTGCTCGGCGCTGAGGCGGCGAAGATCGTCGGCGATTTCACCGGCGACCGGCTGGTCGCGGTCAGCGCCGCGCTGCAGGCCCTGAAGCTGCAATATCCCGATTACGCCCGCGAATTGCAGCGCCGCTATCTGGGCCGCATCGCCCGGCAGATGGAGCTGGACAGTTACGAAGAGCTCGCCCATCAGGCGATGATCGGCGGCGAAGTATTGTCGGAACTGCAGCAGGGCGTGCGGCAGCGCTGGCGCGGTCTCGATGGCCGGCCGCAGCTCGATACCGAATTGACGGCAACCCAGTTGATCGCCCGGGTGCCGATCTTCCAGACCTTGTCGGCCGACGCCCAGGCCCGCATCGCGCGCCTGCTGAAGCCGCGCCTGCTCATTCCCGATGAAGTCGTGGTGCGCGCCGGCGAGCGCGGCGACAGCATGTATTTCGTCGCCTCGGGCGCCGTCACAGTGAAGTTGCCGGGGCGCAGCATCGAGCTTGGCAGCGGCACCTTCTTCGGTGAGCTGGCCCTGCTCACAGGCCAGCGGCGCAATGCCGATGTCGTCGCACTCGGCTTCTGCAAACTGCTGGCATTGTCAGCCCGCGACCTGCAGGCGCTGATGCAAGGCGATGAGCAAATGCGCGCCTGTATCGAGACCGTCGCGGCTGAGCGGCTTAACCCCGCCGGCGGCATCATGCCGGCAGCGGCGGGAGGGGCCGCCAGCTAGCCATGGGTGTCCCGCACCAGCCGGAGCGGCAGGACCAGCCGCTGCGGGCAATTGCCTTTCTGATCGCCGCCGGGATCGGCTTCACGCTGCTCAACGCCACTGCCAAGCATCTGGCGCAGCAGGTTCCGATCCTGCAGATCGCCTGGGGCCGCTATCTCTTCCACTTTCTCGTCCTGCCGCTTTATCTCGGCCGCGATGCGCTGACGGGATGGCGGGCCTGGATACCGCTGGTGCGGCCGCGCGCTTTGTGGCGGCAGCTCTTTCGCTCGGCCATGCTGTTCGGTTCGACCGGCCTCTATTTCCTCAGTGTGCGCTTCATTACGCTCGCCGAGGCGACCACCATCGGTTTCATCGAGCCCTTGTTCGTGACAGCGATGTCATTTCTCTTCCTGCACGAGCCGGTAGGACGGCGACGCTGGAGCGCCGTTTGCGTCGGCCTTGCCGGAGCCCTCATCGTCGTCTCGCCGGGTCTGCGGGGCAGCTCCCCGGCTGGCGGCGGTTGGATGGCCGTGGCCAATCCCTGGCTGCTGCTGCCGCTCCTGACCGCCAGCTTCAATGCCACCTATACCGTGATGACACGGGTTGTTGCCGCCCATGACCGAGCGGTGACGACGCTGGCCTTTTCCGGCGTCATCGGCATGATCAGCTGCAGCCTCGCTTTGCCCTGGATCTGGCAGCCGCTTTCCTGGCTTGATTGGGGCTATATATTAATCCTCGGTCTCAGCGGCGCCTTTTCGCATTTCATGGCGATCAAGGCCTATAGCTATGCCTCCGGCGCCGTGCTGGCGCCTTTCTCCTATGTCATGCTGATCTGGACGGTTTTGATCGACCTCATCTGGTTCGGCAATTGGCCGCGCGCCACTACCTGGACCGGTTCGGCCATCATCGTCGTCACCGGGCTCTATGTCTGGCATCGCGAGAGACGACGCGCTGCTGCAGTCGCGAAGCCTGAATGTTAACGCCCGTTTTGTCAGCGCCAACAGCGCCATCGCCGCCCTCGTTATAGCCGGCCGGGACTAGCCCCTATCGCGGGGGCAGTGCTATAAGCGGACGGTCAGTTTCGCCGTCCGCGCGGGAGAACCGCGACAGAAAATGACGGCAATGCCAAGAGGAGATGTAGGCATGAACCTGGAAGACGCACGCAAACTCGACAAGAAGTCGTTCCACAAATATGCGTCCAAGCTGAAGTTCGAAACGCGCCATTTTATCGACGGCAAGTTCGTCGAAGGCAAGAAGGGCAAGAAGTTCGAGAGCATCAATCCGGCGACGGGCGAGGCCTTCGCCGAAGTCACCCGCGGCGATGCCGGTGATGTCGATCTCGCCGTCAAGGCTGCGCGCAAGGCTTTCAAGAGCGGTGTCTGGTCGCGCATGGCGCCACGCGACCGCATGGCGATCATGTACCGTTTTGCCGATCTCATCCGCGAGAACGCGCTGCAATTCGCTTTGCTCGACACCTTGAACATGGGCAAGCCGGTGATGGACATGTTGAACTCGGACGTGCCGGGTTCCGCCCTCACCTTCCAGTTCTTCGGCGAGACCATCGACAAGATCGAAGGCGTGGTCACCAACACGGCGGCGAGCGAATTCCAGTACATCCTGCGCCAGCCGCTGGGTGTGGTGGGCTGCATCGTGCCGTGGAACTATCCGCTGATGATGGCGTCCTGGAAGGTGGCCCCCGCGCTCGCCGCCGGCAATAGTGTTGTCTTGAAGCCCGCCGAACAGTCGCCGCTCTCGGCCTGCCTGATGGCGAAGCTGTTCATGGAGGCCGGCGGTCCGGCCGGTGTCTTCAATGTCGTGCAGGGTCTCGGCGAGGAAGTCGGCAAGGCGCTCGCCCTGCACATGGATGTCGACAAGATCAGCTTCACCGGCTCGACCGAGATCGGCAAGCTGATGATGGTCTATTCCGGCCAGTCGAACATGAAGCGCGTCACCACCGAGACCGGCGGCAAGACCCCGCAGATCATTACCGCCAACGTGCCCGATATGGACATGGCGATCCAGTACGCCGTCAACGGCATCTTCGGCAACCAGGGCGAGGTCTGCAATGCCGGCTCGCGCATCCTGGTCGATGCCAAGATCCATGACGAATTCGTCCACAAGTTCCAGGAAAAGGCCAAGGCCAGCTTCAGCCCCGGCGATCCCCTCGACCCCGCGACGACGATGGGTCCGCTGGTCGACAAGGGCCAGCAGAAGCGCGTCCTCGGCTATATCGATATCGGCAAGAAGGAAGGTGCCAAGCTGGAATTCGGCGGCAACGTGCCGAAGGGCCTGGAGCATGGCTCCTATGTCGCCCCGACACTCTTCAGCGGCGTGAAGAACAAGATGCGCATCGCCCAGGAAGAGATCTTCGGTCCGGTCGGCGCGGTCCTGCCGTTCAAGAAGGTTGAAGACGCGATCGAGATCGCCAATGATTCGATCTATGGCCTCGCCGCCTCAATCTGGACCTCCGACGTCAACCTCGCCCATAAGGCGGCGCGCGACATCGAGGCCGGCGTGGTCTGGGTCAATTGCTTCGATCATGGCGATATGACGCAGCCCTGGGGCGGCTTCAAGCAATCCGGCATGGGCCGTGACAAGTGCCTGGAGACCCTGCTGACCGTCACCCAGACCAAGTCGGTCTGGATGCATCTCGGCTAGAACCGGATCGCTTTGCACGAAGCCTGCGGGCTTCGCCTGAAATGATCGCGCTCTAAGCGTAAAGAACACTGTCCTAAAAGGCGGAGCAGCAAGGCTCCGCCTTTTGTTTTTCTAAAATGATCTCTGTTATCCCACACGCGGACCCGTAGCCGGAACGCCGCGTCTGGACCTGACGAACCTGATATCGGCGAAGCCCCGCGCGACGCCGTGGAATCGTGTCTCACGCAGCAGGCATTAAAGAATATTTCAGGACTGGCCGGCACGATGAGGAGGCTCTGATAGCCCGCACCGACAGTCCGAGGTCATTCAATGTTCCGCACGTCCATTTCGCGCCTGCTGATCACCTTGCAGGTCCTGCTCCTCGCGAGCTTGCTGATCGCCACCGGCATCCTCGCCTTCGGCGGCCTGTCGGATTATCGGACCGCGCTAAGCATTCTCGACGCGACTCAGACCGACCGCGTCCTCTTCAAGACCATCATTACCATCCGCAGCCAGCAATCCAAAGTGCAGGGCATGCTGATCAGCGCCGATGACTACACGGCGCCCTTGCAAAAGCTGCGGGCCGATGTCGATGCTGCCTATCAGGTTGCCGTCGCTGAAATCGCCGATCTTGATATTCCGGATCGCGACAAGCTGAGCGCCGATCTGGCGGCCCGCTGGCAGGAGATGAAGCAGAAGAATGCACTCGTCGACCAGGCCCTGGCGCAGCCTTTGGCACAACGCAACCAGAACATGCCCGAGGAGTGGCGCGGCAGCGTTAATGCTGTCAATGAGGTGCTCTCCAACATTTCCGTCGAGGTCAGCAACCAGGTACGTCTGCAGGATGCCTTCGTCGCCGAAATGGTGCAGATCCGCCGCGCCGCCTGGCTGATCCGCGACCGCTTCGGTACCCAGATCGCCATCCTCCGGGGCAATGTCATCAGCGGCAAGCGCCTTGACCCCGATCTCAACGGCCGGTGGCATGAATTGATGGGCGCCTATCAGGCAGCCTTCAAGTTGGTCGATGAGGTGATCAACCGCGCAGGCGAACCAGCGCCGATCACCGAAGCGGTGAAGAGCGCCGAAGGCACGGCCAGCAGCGAGCAGAAGAAGCTGAACGATCTCATCGCCGGCTTGAGCGACAGCGGCCAGCCGGCAATGTCAGGTGCTGATTTCAACGCACTCTTCTTGGATGGCTTCACGGCTATTCTCAATATCGGCTATGTCGCGCTTGATCAGGCCGTGGCTCATGCGGATGACCGCCGGGGGCAGGCCCTGACGGTAGTGATCGGCGCGCTGATTGGCCTCGCCTTTGCGGTGCTGCTCTCGGTCTGGGCCGTGCTGTCGGTGCTGCGCCGCTTCTCGACGCCGAGCCGCGTGCTGATGACAGCGGTCGGCCATCTGACCCAGCGCAACTTCACCGAGCCGGTACCGGCGCCGCGCCATGCCGATGAACTCGGCCAGCTGTCGGTGGCTCTGGAGAGCCTGCGCAACAGCGCGCTCGAGGCCGAGCGCTTGCAGGCTGAAGCTGCCGCCCGCAGCGAGCATGATGCCGCGCGCGGCCATGAATTGCAGGCCCTCTGCCAGCAATTCGACGGCGTGGTGAAATCCTCGCTCGGCAGCATCGCCCATACCGCCGATCAGTTGAAACAGACCGCCGGCAGCATGCGGCATCTGGCGCAGGAATCGAGCGGCCAGGCGACCGCTGTCGCCAGCGCAGCCAACGAAGCCGCCAGCAACGTGCAGACGGTCGCGGCCGCGACGGAAGAACTCTCGGCTTCGATCGCCGAGATCACCCAGCGTGTGACGACGAGTGCCGATGGCGCCCGCCAGGCGGTGGGCCAGGCCCAGGAAACGACGCGTACCTTCGACGCGCTTGCCAAGTCCGCCCAGCAGATCGGCAGCGTCGTCAAGCTGATCGAGGAGATCGCCTCGCAGACCAACCTGCTCGCCCTCAACGCCACCATTGAAGCGGCGCGCGCAGGCGAAGCCGGCAAGGGCTTCGCGGTCGTCGCCCAGGAAGTGAAGAACCTCGCCGGCCAGACCGCCAAGGCGACCCAGGAGATCGGCGCGCTGGTAACCGAGATCCAGGTCAACTCGGATGCCGCCGCCCAGGCGATCCATACCATCTCGCAGGCAATCGGGCAGATCAGCGAGGATTCGACGGCGATCGCCGCGGCGGTCGAGGAACAGGGCGCCGCCACCGGCGAGATCGCCAACAGCGTGCAGCAGGCGGCGGCCGGCACCCATGAAGTGACCAGCACCATCTCCGGTGTCGCCAGTTCCAGCCAGCGCACCGGCGATGCCGCCGGCGATGTCGCCCGGTCGGTCGAAGCGATGCTGCAGGAACAGGCCAATCTGCGTGGCGCCGTCGAAACCTTTCTCTCCCGCGTCCAGGCTGCATAGGGGAGGCCAGGCGCTTCAAGGCTAGCCCAGGCCTGGAATACCGGACACAGCCCGGGCGGGATCGCAAGATCCCGCCAGGGTTTCAGATTGCCGGCTTACTTCGCCAGTTTAGCTATCGCCTCCGCGACACCTGCACCGTAAGCGGGATCCGCCCTGGTGCAATTGGCGATATGGCGCTCCTGGATATGCTTCGCCACGCCGCCAATGGCGCGCGTCGTCTTTTCGAAGAGCAACTTTTTCTCTTCAGGAGCCGGCAAGCGGAAGAGATTCCCCGGCTGTTCCCAATGGTCGTCGTCGATCCGGTGGTCGTAATGATCGGCATTGCCCTCGATCGGCAACGGCGGCTCGGCGAATTCCGGCTGATTGTCCCAGAGACCGGCGCTGTTCGGGTGATAGGTGAGCGTGCCACAGAGATTGCCGTCCACCCGCATCTTGCCGTCACGGTAATAACTCATATGCGGGCATCGCGGCGCATTGACCGGGATATGATTGAAATTGATGCCGAGCCGGTAGCGCTGGGCATCACCACCAGGATATCTGGCTGATCGAAAAGCTCGCGCATTTTGACCGGGAGTTGATTCCCTAACGCCGCGTCTTTGCGCTTCATGTGGTGGAGAGCCTTGGCAGCGCCCGGGGCGTCTTTAATTGACGCCAAGCACCGGATTCGGTCACTATGCGCCATGAACGGCCACGATCATGGAACGCAGCGATGATGAAGACCGTCGCGATTCTCGCCATGCCCGGTGTTCAGCTTCTCGATGTCTCGGGGCCACTCGACGTTTTCGCCGAGGCCAATCTGCAGGCAGGGAAGCAGGTCTATCGACTCGAGGTCGTGGCGGCGGCACCAGGTCCGCTTACCGCCTCTTCCGGTACCCGGTTGTTGCCAGACCGGATCATCGGCGGCGCGGCGAAAGACGAAATCGACACGCTGCTGGTCGCCGGTTGCCCGAATGCCGCGGAATTGCATCCGGAGCCGCGCGTCATCGCCTGGCTGCAGAGAAACGCCCGGCTCAGCCGGCGTTACGGATCAGTTTGCACGGGGGCTTTCTTCCTCGCTGCAGCCGGCTTGCTGGAGAACAGACAAGTCACGACGCATTGGTCGGTGGCCGATCGCCTGGCCGCCGCCTATCCCAGCGTCACGGTCGCCAAGGACGCAATCCATGTGCGCGACGGGAAGCTGCGCACCGCGGCAGGTGTCACGGCCGGCCTCGACCTCGCCCTGTCCCTCGTCGAAGAGGATCTGGGCCGGGAACTCGCGAAGACCGTGGCAGGCCGGCTGGTGATGTTCTTCAAACGGCCCGGCGGGCAATTGCAGTTCAGCCGCAAGAGCGAAGCGCTGCCGGCCGGACGATCGGCACTGCAGGAGCTTCAGCGCTTCATCGCCGCCAACCCCTCGCTGCATCACGATCTCGCCGGCCTGGCTGCGCGCGTCGGCCTGAGTCCGCGCCATTTCGCCCGGGTCTTCCGCTCGGAGGTTGGCACCACGCCTGCCGCCTGGGTCGAAGCCGCGCGGGTGGCGGCGGCGCGCCCGCTGCTGGAAACGCGCCATGGCGTTCCCAAGCAGGTCGCCGTGCAATGCGGCTTTGCCAATGCGGATATGCTGCGCCGCGCCTTTGTCCGCCATGTCGGCGTGACGCCCGCCGAGTATCGCAAGCGCTATCTCGACGAAGCTGATTGAGCTTCCACCCGCCGGCCGGACCGGCCATGTCGGCGACTGATAGGCACGCTGTCGGCAATCCGCTTTCCTCCGGCGGAAAGGCGATCTAGAACCCTGCAGGCGCCGGCAGCTCCTGTTGGCTGGCTGCGCCGGGGGCCGTTGCGCAGGAACCGGGATGGTGCCCTCCCATGCGCGCAGGAATGGAACGATCGCAGATGCAGGACTATATCCGACGGATTCTCACCTCCTCCGTCTATGAAGTGGCGGAGGAAACGCCGCTGGAGCCGATGCGCCAGCTCTCCGCCAAGCTTGGCGCCGAGATCCTGCTGAAGCGCGAGGATCTGCAGCCGGTCTTTTCCTTCAAGATTCGCGGCGCTCATAACAAGATCGCGCATCTCTCGGCCGAAGAACGCGGGCGCGGGGTGATCTGCGCCTCAGCCGGCAACCATGCCCAGGGTGTCGCCCTTTCCGCCAGCCGTTGCGGCGCGCGCGCCGTCATCGTGATGCCGACCACCACGCCCAGCATCAAGGTGGAATCGGTGAAGCGCTTCGGCGGCGAGGTAGTGCTGCATGGCGACGGCTTCGACGAGGCGCGCGCCCATGCGGCGGACTTGGCGGCGCGTGACGGGCTGGTTTTCGTGCACCCCTTCGACGATCCGGAGGTGATCGCCGGTCAGGGCACGATCGGCGTCGAGCTGCTGCGCCAGATGCCGGCCGATACCGGCGCGATCTATGTGCCGATCGGCGGCGGCGGCCTTGCCGCCGGCATCGCCACCTATGTGAAATTCCTGCGGCCGGAGATAAAGGTCTTCGGCGTCGAGCCGGCGGATGCCGCCAGCATGCAGGCGGCTTTCGCGGCGGGCGGTCCGGTGACCCTGGATCAGGTCGGGCTGTTTGCCGATGGTGTCGCCGTGCGGCGGGCCGGCGACGAGACCTATCGCCTGTGCCGCGCGACACTCGATGGCATCGTCACCGTCAGCACCGACGAGATCTGTGCGGCGATCAAGGATATCTTCGACGACACCCGCGCCATCGCCGAGCCGGCCGGCGCCCTGGCCCTGGCCGGGCTGCGGCATCACCTGGGAAATGGTGGCGCGCCGGCGGCGCCGCTGATCGCCATCAATTCCGGCGCCAATATCAACTTCGACCGCCTGCGCCATGTTTCCGAGCGGGCGGAAATCGGCGAGCGTGGCGAGGCGCTGCTGGCCGTCACCATTCCGGAAGAGCCGGGCAGCTACCGTGCCTTCATGCGCCTGCTCGGCGACCGGTCGATCACCGAGTTCAATTACCGCTACGCCCATGGCCAGCCGGCGCGCATCTTCGTCGGCGTGAAGCTGAAGCAGGGCGAGGCGGAGAAGCAGCAAATCATCGGGCTGCTGCGCGGCCAGGGCCATGACGTTGTCGACATGACCGATAACGAGCTCGCCAAGCTGCATATCCGCTACATGGTGGGCGGGCGGGCCAGCCATCTCGGCGACGAAGTGATCTATCGCTTCCAGTTTCCCGAGCGGCCGGGCGCCCTGCTGCAGTTCCTCGAAGCCCTGCAGCCGGGCTGGAACATCTCGCTTTTCCACTACCGCAACCACGGTGCCGATTTCGGCCGGGTGCTGGCCGGCATCCAGGTGCCGGCCGACAGCCAGAAGCTGTTCGCCAAATCGCTGGAAGCACTGGGCTATCCCTATTGGGACGAGACCGCCAATCCCGCCTATCGGCTGTTCCTCGACAGCGCCGAGACCGATTAGGCGCGAAAAACAAAGAGCCGGCAGGCTTGCCGGCTCTTTGTATTCGACGAAGGTAATGCCTCACTCGCCGGAAACCGGCTTCGCCAAAACGTGCTTGGCGGCGGGTTCAGCTGGCGATTCGGCGGCGGTTGCTGTTGGCGGCGGGACGATGACCCCTCCGTGCGCGTCGTGCCCCCGTCAGCGTCGCGCCGACCATGGCAGCCGCCGAGAGCAGCTGGCTGTCAGCGCTGTGGGCGTGGCGGACCTCGCCGCCGGTCAGCAGCGGACGGGCCGGGTCGAGCAGGTTCTCGCGCAGGGCCGCGACCTGCAGCCGTTCCGGCCGCTTCTCCCCCGGCATGACGAAGCCGTAGGGTGTGGCCGGCACGAAGCCGAAGCGCTTGTAATAATCGACATCGCCGACCAGCAGGACGAGGCCGTAGCCGAGGCCGGCCGCCAACTCCATGGTCTTGAAGGTCAGCGCCCGGCCAATGCCGCGGCCGGCGAATTCCTGATCGATGCCGAGCGGGCCGAGCAGCAACGCCTGCAGCCCCGCCTCGCCGACCAGAATCGGCCAATAGCGGATGGTGCCGACCAGCCGATCGCCGGCAAAGGCGGTCCAGGACAGTTCGGCCACCGGCTGCACGCCGGCGCGATACTGGTAGGAAGCTTTGTCTTGGCGCCCCGGACCGAACACGTTGTCGAGCAGAGTCTCGACGGCCGGGGCGAGGTCAGGTGTTTCGGGCTTCAGTATGTACATTGATCAGGTTCCCTTTACGTCGAAGCGTGAGCTTGCGTCAGAAGCGTGAAGCTTTGGTTGACCGCCTGCCGTGTGGGTCGGCTGGCGATCCGCCGGGAACCTGGGCCTAAACCGTGGCCGCCCCGCCGTCTCGTTCACAGCCGATTCCACTGCTGCCCAGCAGGCGGCGCATGGATCGTCGTCGGAGACAGAGTGCGGACATTGGGTGGCTCAAGGGTAGTTTCGAGTGCGGCGGAACATACAAAAAAAATCCGGCGGGGTCCATAAGAAATCTGGAAAAAATCCCGCGGGAAGATGCTGCTAGCCCGTCCACTTCACGGAAAGAAGTAAGCGGGGCGCAGAGCGTTTCAAGGGGCGTTTCAAGGGGATCGGAATCACGTTTCCGAAATATCGGCTTGCCCGGGCTGCCGGGCTGCCGGCCGGTGGTCCCCACCCGCATGCCGCGGGTGGGGACTTGGCGCCGCCTAGCTGAAGATCCAGTTGGCGATGAGGACGGTGGCGATGCCGCCGATGAGGGTCAGGTAGGGCAGCATGCCGGCCTTCTTGTGGCCGAGATCGCCCTCCTTGAGGCCGAGATCCTCCAGCATCTGCTTGGGGAACTTG
>DATLJB010000206.1:0-4184 GCA_035539075.1 Terriglobia bacterium | reverse complement strand
TGTGCGCACCCAACACGGATTGCCACGATCGGATGTGGTTATGCCGACGGTCTGTTCCGTGCGCTTAGCAGCCAAGGCGCCGTCCATGTGGGGGATCATCGCGCGCCGATCGTGGGGCGAGTTTCGATGGATTTGCTTTCGATCGATGTCGGTGCCGTACCGTCCGATCTCGCCCAGCCTGGGATGACAGTCGATATCATCGGCCCGCATCAGGACGTCGATATGCTCGCGCGCTCGGCCGGGACGATCGGCTATGAGCTGCTGACCGGCCTCGGGCCGCGTTTCCAACGCATCTATCAGGGTTCGGCGATAACGGCCGGCGCGGAGGCGCGGTCGTGATCGGCTTCCTGCAGGGTATCGGCCGCACCTTTCTCAGTGGGCTCGAGGCGATCGGCCGAGTCACCTTGTTCACCGCCAAATCGGTCTTCCTGGCAGTTCAGCCGCCTTATTATCCGCGCCTGATCCTGAAGCAGATGGTTGAGATCGGCTTCTACTCGCTGCCGGTGGTCGGCATGACCGCAGTCTTCACCGGCATGGTGCTGGCGCTGCAAAGCTATACGGGCTTTTCCCGCTTCAACGCCGAATCCGCCATTCCGAATGTGGTGGTGATCTCGCTGACCCGCGAATTGGGCCCGGTTCTTGCCGGCCTGATGGTGGCCGGTCGCGTCGGCGCCGCGATGGCGGCGGAGCTTGGCACCATGCGGGTAACCGAACAGATCGACGCCTTGAGCACGCTCAACACCAATCCGTTCAAGTATCTGGTGGCGCCGCGGCTGATCGCCGGCCTCATCATGCTGCCGGTCCTGGTGCTGATCGCCGATATCATCGGTGTTGCCGGCGGCTACCTCGTCAGCGTGCTGAAGCTTGGCTTCAATCACGGCACCTATCTCAAGAACACGATCGATTTCCTGCGTACGCTGGACGTCGTCTCCGGCCTGGTCAAAGCCGGTGTCTTCGGTTTCATCGTCTCGCTGATGGGCTGTTATCACGGCTACCACTCCTTTGGCGGTGCGCAAGGTGTGGGCAAGGCGACGACCAATGCTGTGGTTACCGCTTCGATCCTGATCCTGATCCTGAATTATATCGTCACGGAGCTGTTCTTCGCCCGATGAGCAACGATCTCAAGATCAAGGTTCGCGGCCTCAGCAAGGCGTTCGGGCGCAAGGTTGTCCTCAACAACCTCGATCTCGACGTGCGGCGCGGCCGTTCGCTGGTGGTGATCGGCGGCTCCGGCACCGGCAAATCGGTGCTGATCAAATGCATCCTCGGCCTGCTCACCCCCGATAAGGGGTCGATCGAGATCGACGGCGTCGAGATGGTCGGTGCTTCCTCGGAAGTGCGCGAGACGGCGATGCGGAAGTTCGGCATGCTGTTCCAGGGCTCAGCCCTGTTCGACAGCCTCCCGGTCTGGGAGAATGTCGCCTTCGGCCTGATCGAGGGACGCGGCATGAAGCGCGCCCAGGCGAAGGAAATCGCCATTCGCAAGCTGGGGGCCGTCGGCCTCGGCCCGGAAGTCGGCGATCTCTATCCGGCCGAGCTGTCCGGCGGCATGCAGAAGCGTGTTTCGCTGGCCCGTGCCATCGCCGCCGAGCCCGAGATCATCTTTTTCGACGAACCGACCACCGGTCTCGATCCGATCATGAGCCAGGTGATCAACGAGCTGATCAAGAAATGCGTCGGCGAGCTGGGGGCGACGGCCCTCACCATTACGCATGACATGCACAGCCTGCGGGAGATCGGCGACGACGCGGCGATGATCCTCGATGGCCGCATCGTCTGGACCGGTCCCGCCGGCGATATCGATCATTCCGGCAATGGCTATGTCGACCAGTTCGTCCATGGCCGGGCCGAGGGCCCGATCAAGATGCCGATCCGGCCGCTCTAGGACGGATCGCTGCCGCTGGCCTGCGACTCGCCGCTTGATCTATAAGTCCTGATATCGGTCAGCGCCATTGGCACGGCCAAGCCGGCACTGACAGGGCGCCGCCAAGGAGACGCCAGCTGATGGCGAAATCGACGACTGTTTATGTCTGCCAGAATTGCGGCGCCAGTTTCAGCAAGTGGGCCGGCAAATGCGATGCCTGCAGCGAATGGAACACCCTGGTCGAGGAAGCCGCCACCGGCTCCGTACCGAAGGGGCTCAGCGGCAAGCGCGGCAAGGGTATCGACTTCGTCGGCCTCGACGGCGAAGTGCCGCCGGCCATTCGCCGGCCGACGGGCATTGCCGAATTCGACCGGGTGACCGGCGGCGGCCTGGTGCGCGGCTCGGCGCTGCTGGTGGGCGGCGATCCCGGCATCGGCAAATCGACCCTGCTGCTGCAGGTCGTGGCCGCCCTCGGCCGCCAGAAGCCGGCTTTGTCCTGCGCTTATATTTCCGGCGAAGAAGCGGTGGAACAGGTGCAGTTGCGGGCGCGTCGCCTGGGGCTCACCAGCGCCAGCGCCAAATTGGCCGCCGCCACCAATCTGCGCGACATCATCGCCAGCCTGGACCGCGCCGATCCGCCCGATGTGGTGGTGATCGATTCGATCCAGACCATGTATCTCGACAATCTCGATTCGGCGCCGGGCACGGTCGCCCAGGTGCGGTCCTGCGCCGCCGAACTCATCCGCGTGGCGAAGTCGCGCGGCTTCGTGCTGCTGCTGGTCGGCCATGTCACCAAGGAAGGCCAGATCGCCGGGCCGCGGGTGATGGAGCACATGGTCGATACCGTGCTCTATTTCGAAGGCGAGCGCGGGCATCAGTTCCGCATCCTGCGCTCGGTCAAGAACCGCTTCGGCCCGGCCAATGAGATCGGCGTCTTCGAAATGACCGATGGCGGTCTCCATGAGGTGCCCAACCCCTCGGCCCTGTTCCTGGCGGAACGGCGCGGCAATATCAGCGGCACCACGGTTTTTGCCGGCATCGAAGGGACCCGACCGGTGCTGGTCGAGGTGCAGGCCCTGGTGGCGCCTTCGCCGATGTCGACGCCGCGCCGCGCCGTGGTCGGCTGGGACGGCAACCGCCTGGCGATGATCCTGGCGGTGCTGGAGACGCGCTGTGAACTGGGCCTTGCCGGTAACGAGGTCTATCTCAATATCGCCGGCGGGCTGAAGATCGGCGAGCCGGCGGCCGATCTCGCCGTGGCTCTGGCCTTGACCTCCGCGCTCTCGAATCGGCCGGTGCCGGAAGACGTCATCGTGTTCGGTGAAATCGGCCTCTCGGGCGAGATCCGCATGGTGGCCCAGGCGGAATCGCGGCTGCGGGAGGCGTCGAAACTGGGTTTCCGCCGCGCCTTGGTGCCGCAGGGGCCGAAAGCCAAGGCCGGCAGGCCGGTTCTAGCCATTGAAGGTCTGCAGGTCATCGAAATCGGCCATCTGCAGGATCTGCTGGATTGGCTCTATAACGAGTCGCGCTCGCTTTCCCTGGACGGGGCCGTCAAAGGTGGCGACAAGGCAGGACGCCAGGTGGCGCAATGAGCCGCTCGGAGATCCGGCCCGGGACCCTCGTGCGACAAACCGGGAGACCAGTGCGACAAAGAGGGGCGGTAGCACGGCGGTAGGGCCTTGGTTATAAAAGCTGTGCTATTGTTTCCGGCAATTGCCGGCCTCCGGCAGTAACTGCGACGAGACAGCGCGTGAATTTTGTCGATATCTGTGTTCTGGCCGTGATCGGCATCTCCGCCCTGCTGGCGCTATCGCGGGGCCTGGTCAAGGAAGTGCTGTCGATTCTGAGCTGGGTCGGCGCGGTGGTGGCGGTGATTTTCCTCATGCCGCGGCTGGAGCCTATCGTCGGCCAGTACATCAAGGAACCGCTCCTGGCCCAGATCGCCAGTGGCATCGGGATCTTTATCGTCGCCCTGGTTGTCTTCGGGATCGTCAATCACTACTTATCGGCGAATGTCCGGTCGAGCGCACTCGGCGCCCTGGACCGCTCGCTCGGCCTGGTTTTCGGCGTCGTCCGCGGCGCGGTCATCGTCAGCGTCGCCTATATCCTGATGAGCTGGGCCATGCCCAACCCGGCCTCGCGTCCCGATGTGATTCGCGAGGCGCGCACCGAGCCGCTCGTGGCGGAAGGCGCTACCTTCTTGAAATCATTGCTGCCCGCTGACGTGGTCGATAAGGGCAGCGCAGCCCTCGATACCAGTATGCAGAAACTGGAACAGGGCAAAGCCCTCAATGACAGCTACCAGAACCTGATGAAAGGC
>DATLJB010000205.1:0-13097 GCA_035539075.1 Terriglobia bacterium | reverse complement strand
GTGCCGGCGGACACGGACGGCATCAAATTCTGTCATTGCCGGGCTTGACCCGGCAATCCATGGAAGACACGAGCTTGCTGCATCTTTCGCCAAAGCTCGTCACATGAAATAATTTGGGGACAAGATGGCTTACAGTCACATCCGCCTGCGCAAGTTCAATACCAAGATCACCTATCCAGAGCAGAATCTGGATAACGACCTCTCCATGTCGGTCCGGGCCGGCAACCAGATCTTTCTGCGCGGCCAGGTCGGCCAGGATCTCATGGGAAACAATGTCGGCGTCGGCGACGCGGCTGCGCAGGCCGAACAAGCCATGAAGAACGTGAAGCAGCTGCTGGAAGAGCAGGGCGCGCGGCTGCAGGATGTCTGCAAGATCAATATCTACATCGTCGACCGCGCCTATCGTGAGGCGGTCTATCGTGTCGTCGGCAAATGGTTGAAGGGCGTCTATCCGGTTTCGACAGGACTGATCGTCAACGGCCTCGCGCGGCCGGAATGGCTGATGGAGATCGATGTCTGGGCGGTCATTCCGGAAGAACGGATGAGTAAGCTGCCCGTGCCGCCGGCCAGCCTTGAATGGCGCGATGCGCGCAACAGGACCGCGGCGGTCAAGGGCAGCGACGGCAAGCGCGTCCTCGCCAGGAAAGCGGCGGCAAAGCGTGCTGTCGGCAAACGGAGCCGCGCATGACCTTCTCCGTCGCCGCGCGCTGCCCGAAGACCGGCATGCTGGGGGTCGCCATCACCACCTCGTCGATCGCGGTGGCCAGCCGCTGCCCCTGGGCGCGCGCCGGGGTGGGCGCCGTGGCGACGCAGAACATCACCGATCCCAGCCTCGGCCGCAAAGGCCTCGACTTGCTGGAGCAGGGCCTGGCAGCTCCCGACGCTTTGCAGCAATTGATGGCAGGCTCGCCCCATGCCGCCTACCGTCAGGTGACGATGATCGATGCCGCCGGGCGGACTGCCATCTGGGGTGGCGAGAAGACCCTCGGCATCCATGGCGCCGCCAGCGGGCGCGATTGTGTTGCTGCGGGAAACCTGTTGCGAAATACCGACGTGCCGCAGGCCCTGGTCAAGGCTTTCGAGGCAGCGACCGGCGATCATCTGGCCGATCGTTTGTTGTCGGCTTTGGAAGCCGGCCTTGCGGCCGGCGGCGAAATGGGCGCGGTTCATTCGGCGGGATTGCTGGTGGTGGATCGCACGGAGTGGCCGCTGG
Source organism: Terriglobia bacterium (assembly GCA_035539075.1). Taxonomy (GTDB): domain Bacteria; phylum Pseudomonadota; class Alphaproteobacteria; order Dongiales; family Dongiaceae; genus Dongia_B. Next base: position 11,884 of record DATLJB010000205.1, on the reverse strand, counting down.
TCGATCTGCGGATCGACTGGGACGATGAAAATCCCCTGCCGCCCTTGCGCAAGCTGTGGGAGGCGTTCAAGCCTCAGGCGCAGGACTATATCACCCGCGCCCTCGACCCGCGCAGCGCGCCGGCTTACGGCGTGGCTGGCGATCCCTGAGCCAGCTGCATCTCGGCCTTTATCTCCTTAAGACTGAACGTCCTGAACCGGCTCCTGCCGTTTTCGATCTGCCGCTGCTGCGGGCGATATGTGGGCAGCAGCCGATGACGATCAGCGCGCCCAGCATCATGATCAGCGTCGGGAAATTCCGACAGATGGCGATGTCGAACAGCACCGCCCGGATCACGCCGCTACATTCCAAAGGGGCGAGTAGCGAGATCGGCCTGCCTCGGCGCTTTCCGGTCGGAAATCTTGCGCGGGAGAGGGTTTGATCGGCCTGTCTAAACCGAGTAGATAGGGAGGAAATCCACAGGACAGGCCATAGGCGCGGTCCTGTCAGTCGTTTCGGGATCTGTCAGTTCATGCCGCTCGATATCGTTCATAGTGCCTGTCCCCATGATTGCCCCAGCACCTGCGCGCTTGAGGTCGAGCGCCTCGATTCGCATCGGATCGGCCGCATTCGTGGTGCGCCAGGCAATGATTACACCTCGGGGGTGATCTGCGCCAAGGTGGCGCGCTATGCCGAACGGCAGCACCATCCCGACCGCCTGACCCGGCCGCTGCGTCGGATCGGCGATAAAGGCGTCGGCAGAGCAGCCTATGAAGAGATATCCTGGGAGGCGGCCCTGGATGCCATCGCCGAGCAATTCGTCCTGGCGGCTCAGCGTCATGGCAATGAAGCGGTCTGGCCCTATTACTATGCCGGCACCATGGGGTTGGTGCAGCGCGACGGCATCGATCGGCTGCGCCACGAGATGAGGTATTCGCAGCAGAAGAGCACGATCTGCGTCGCTCTTTCCGATGCCGGCTGGCAGGCGGGTGTCGGCATCATGCGTGGCGCCGATACGCGCGAGATGGTCGACTCCGATCTTGTCGTCATCTGGGGCGGCAATCCCGTTTCGACCCAGGTGAATGTCATGACCTTGATCGCCAAGGCGCGCAAGGCGCGCGGCGCCAAGCTGGTCGTGGTTGATCCCTATCGCACCGGCACAGCGGAACAGGCGGACTTGCATCTGATGCTGCGGCCGGGCACCGATGCGGCCCTGGCGGTCGCAATCATGCATGTTCTGTTTCGCGATGGCCTGGTCGATCGCCCTTATATGGCTAGGTATACCGACGACCCCGCGGCGCTGGAAAGCCATGTCGCCGAACGCTCGCCGGCCTGGGCCAGCGAGATCACCGGCGTGCCGGTCGAAGCGATTGAGAACTTCGCTAAGCTCTATGGCGGCACGAAGCGCAGCTTCATCCGCGTCGGCTATGGTTTCTCCCGCTCGCGCAACGGTGCTTCAAGCCTGCATGCCGTCAGTTGCCTGCCGGCCGTCACGGGCGCCTGGCAGCATCGCGGTGGCGGCGCGCATTACTCCAACCGCGTGATCTACCACATCGACAACAGCCTGATCACCGGCGCCGAGCTGCGTGACAGGAGCATCCGCGAACTCGATCAGTCCCGTATCGGCGCGGTCCTCACGGGTGATAAGCGCGACCTTGGCGACGGACCCCCGGTCACCGCGATGCTGATCCAGAATACCAATCCCATGATGGTCTGTCCGGACACTTTGAAAGTACGCGAGGGTTTTTGCCGCGGCGATTTGTTTGTCGCGGTGCATGAGCAGTTCATGACCGAGACGGCGATGATGGCCGATATCGTGCTGCCGGCGACAACTTTTCTGGAGCACGACGATATCTATCGTGCCAGTGGGCACACCTATCTGCAGGTGACGCGCAAGGTGGTGGAACCGCTCGGCGAGGCGCGCCCCAATCACGATGTGATTTGCGGTCTCGCTCATCGTCTCGGCTGCCGGCATCGCGGCTTCTTCATGAGCACCTGGGAGATCATCGACGAAACGCTGCGCTGTTCCGGCTGGCCCAGCGCCGACGCTCTCTATCAGGATCATTGGCAGGATTGCGCACTGCCGTCGGAGACGATGCGTTTCCTCGACGGCTTCGGTCATGCCGATGGCAGGTTTCATTTCCGCGCCGACTGGTCCGGTATCGGCCCGGCCGGCGACAGGTTGCCGGCCCTGCCGGACTTTGCCGCGGTGATCGATGCCGCCGACGCGACTCGGCCATTCCGACTCGTGACTGCGCCGGCGCGGCAGTTTCTCAATTCGACTTTTACCGAGACGCCGGGCTCGCAAGCACGCGAAAAGCGGCCGACTTTGCTCATCCACCCGCTTGATGCCGAGTCGCTTGGCCTCGCCGAGGGGGCGCGGGTGCAAATCGGTAATGATCAGGCAACGATTGTGGTACATGCTCGCTTATTCGATGGGCTATTGCGCGGAGTCGTGGTGATCGAGAGTATCTGGCCGAACAGCGCCTTCGAGGGAGGTGTGGGAGTGAACGCTTTGGTGAGTGCCGAGCCGGGCCTGCCGAATGGCGGCGCAGTCTTCCATGATACGGCCGTCTGGCTGAAGGCGGCATAAGATGTCGCGCCCTCATGTGATCGTCCTCGGCAACGAGAAAGGCGGCTCCGGCAAATCCACCACGGCGATGCATCTCATCGTCGCCCTGTTGCATGACGGTTACCGCGTCGGCTCGATCGATCTCGACGCCCGCCAGGGGTCGCTGACCCGGTATGTCGAGAACCGAAAGCAGACCAATGCCGGCATGCTCGTGCCCTTGCCGCAATCGGTCCATTTCGCAATCGAGCGCTCCAGCCTCGACAGCGCAACCGAAGGACGGGCCGATGAGGAAACGCGCCTCTCTGCCGCCATGGCGCAACTGGCCGATTGCGACTACGTGGTGATCGATACGCCCGGTGCCGATACCAGCCTGTCGCGCCTCGGTCATACCTTGGCCGATACGCTGATCACGCCGCTCAACGACAGCTTCCTCGATCTGGATCTATTGGGGCGGGTCGATCTTGACGGTGCCAAGATCATGAAGCTCAGCGTCTATAGCGAGATGGTCTGGGAGCAGCGCAAGACGCGCGCCCTGCGCGGCGGCAAGCCGATCGACTGGGTGGTGATGCGCAGCCGCCTCAGCAGCCTCGATGCCAAGAACAAGCGCGATATCGGCCAATTGCTGCAGCAACTCGCAAAGCGCATCGGCTTTCGCGTGGCGCCGGGCTTTACCGAGCGCGTCATTTTCCGCGAGCTCTTTCCGCGCGGCCTGACCCTGCTTGATCTCAGCCGCAAGGATACCGGGGTCGCCTGGCGCATGTCGCATGTCGCCGCCCGTCAGGAGGTGCGCGACCTGATCGATGCGCTTGGCCTCAAAGCGCCTGCGCCGGCGGAGCCGCGGCCTGCGCCCATGCCGGGCAATGTGACGGCGACGTTACCGCCAGCCGCGCCTGGTTCGCAGAATTCGGGCTCCCAGGATCCGGCGCCGCAAGCGCCGCTCTTCCAGAATCTGACCGTCGAAAGTCCGGCGGCCACGGATCCGGCTCCGGCCGAAGAGAGCGATCTGCCGATCATCCGTTTCTCCACCCCCGCCGCCTGACGGTCGGCCATTCGGCTGGCCCGACCTGCGCTGCTTCCGTCGTCGGGCGTTCAGGGGGCGAAGCTGCATACGGCGGGAACGAAACGGTCAGGCCCGCGTTATCGAGGCGCCCGGCTGCCCCGTCCGTCTGGAAGTCTTCTTTAGCCGTCACATTTCCGTGGCGCGGCAACGGCGGGCTTGCCGAGGTTCCTATGAAGTGGCACAACCAAAACGGTTCATCTCGTTAATCAATTCCAGCGTCGTAAGGTAAGGCTCAATGCGCAAACCCCTGCGTAAGGCGATTTTCCCGGTAGGCGGTCTCGGCACACGTTTCCTGCCGGCAACCAAGGCGATGCCGAAGGAAATGCTTTCGGTCGTCGATAAGCCGCTCATTCAATATGCCGTCGAAGAGGCGAAGGCCGCGGGAATCGAGGAGTTCATCTTCGTCACCGGCCGCGGCAAAAGCGCCATCGAAGACCATTTCGACTATTCCTATGAGTTGCAGCACACGCTTGAGGCGCGTGGCAAGAAGGCGGAACTGGAACTGATCAGCGGTCTGTTGCCGTTGCCGGGGCAGGTCGCCTATATCCGCCAGCAGGAGGCCAATGGTCTCGGCCACGCCGTCTGGTGTGCGCGCAACCTGGTCGGCAACGATCCCTTCGCGGTATTGCTGGCCGACGATCTTGTCCAGGCCGATGCACCCTGCCTGCGGCAGATGGTCGAGGTCTATAACGAAGTGGGCGGCAATGTGGTCGCCGTCATGGACGTGCCGCGCGAGCACACCAACCGTTACGGCGTCCTGAAGATCGGCAAGGACCAGGGCCGGATCGTCGAAGTCGAGGGCCTAGTGGAAAAGCCGAAGCCGGAAGAGGCGCCTTCGACCTTGTCGATTATCGGCCGCTATATCCTGCAGCCTGATGTCTTTGGCTTCCTGGAAGAACAGAAGCCGGGTGCCGGCGGTGAAATCCAGCTGACCGACGCACTGGCGCAGATGACCGGCCGTGGCCGCTTCCATGGCTATCGCTTCGAGGGCCGCCGCTTCGATTGCGGCGACAAGGCAGGCTTCATCGAGGCTAATATCGCCTTTGCGCTGAAACATCCGAAGATCGGCAAATCGGTGCGCCAGACGGTGCTCGATTTTGCCAAGGAAATCGGCGACTGATCGCGACTGATCGCGGCCAGCTCTGATGCAAGGCGGCGTGTCTCACGCCGCCTTTGCCATGCCTGGGGTCCGTTTGGTGATCCGTCTCTATTCAATATGATAGAGCGCGGTTCACGTTTTATGCGTCCTGGAAGGCGATCGCGACCATGATCATGTCGATCTTCTTGCCGTCGCTGGCGAGCGGCAGGAGCAACGCCTCGTAACGGAACGGCCGGCCGTCGGCGGTAAGGTCACGGTAGTAGCGTTGCGGTTGGCGTGATTCGACGATGCTGCGATAGTTGTCATAAATCGCCTGGCGCATTTCCGGCTCGGGAAAATTATCCAGGAATTGTCCCGTCATATCGAAACCGAAATGCTCGACATGCCGCGTGCCATCGAGGCGGAAGCGAAAACGCAGCGGATCGTAAAGCACATCGACCAAGGTGATGTCGCCGAGGGCATAGGAAAAGTCGAGGGGGTCTATGTCCCCGCGCCCCGGCAACAAAGAGCCATGCCACTTGCTCCGCCAGTAATTATACAGACGGTGCAGCGTGGCGCTGTGCAGCGTCTGTTTAATTGTGTCGGGGGCATTGTCGAGCATCACGCCTGCAAAAACCTTCTGGGAGTGCGCGCGCAGGATAGCCAAGACAGACCGGACTGCCTAGCTATCGGATCATGGCACGGACGGTTTGGTAAGATCGTTTAAATCTCACAAATCGTTAACGTCCCTGCCAATTAGGACTTGTGTTTTGGCGCGGCTTGGACGTCAAATACAACGTAGGCATGTGTCGCAAATCGATCGATCGAAATCGTCGCGGCAAATGACAGGGACTAACCTCTTCAAAAAACACAAATTCGCTAAGAAAAACTGAACGATACGCGTTGCAACAGGAGGCTAACGCACCATGAAATTGCGCCTTGGGACTTTATTCGCTTTTGGACGTCCGGCCATTGCCGCGACGCTCCTGGTTTTGGCGGCCGCGCCGTCGGCCATGGCCGCCGACATGATCGGCAAGTGTGAGCTCACCGGTACCAAAGGCTCCATCCCCTTCACGCCGGCGGTGGCCGGTCAGCTGACCGTCGAGGTCAATCTGCCGGCACCCGGCTGGTGGAATGGCGACACTGTCGAGCAGATCCAGGACGGTTATGAATATTGCCTGGCCGCGAATATCGCCCATCGCGCCGGGCTCGACAAACTGAAGGTTGTCAACGTCGCCTGGGATGCGCTGGTTGCCGGCCAAACCAAGGATTTCGATCTCGCCCTCTCGGAAATCTCCATCACCGATGAACGCAAGAAGGTGGTCGACTTCTCGATCCCCTATTTCAACTCCGATATCGGCGTTCTGGTGAAGAAGGGCGCCGCGGTTGATACGGACTCGATCAAGAAGATGCGCGTCGGCGTGCAGCAGGCAACGACCGGCGCCGACTTCGTCTCCAACACGCTGAAGCCGGCCGAAGTCAAGGTCTTCCCCGACACGACCGGCATGTTCACTGCCCTGATGGCCGGCCAAGTCGATGCAGCGATGACCGATACCGCCATCGTGCTCGGCCAGGCCTCGCAATCGAGCGGTGCATTGGATGTGGTCGGCCAGTATTCGACCGGCGAGACCTATGGCGCGCTCTATCCCAAGGGTTCCACCAACGCGGCGACGATCGACAAGATCCTCGACGCGTTGATCAAGGACGGCACCACGGCCCAGCTCTCGGCCAAATACTTGGCTGCGGCTTGGGGTACCGATCCGACCAAGGTCCCGTATTTCAAGCCGTGATCCGCGTGAAGTTGGCTCTGATCTGATGTCATCGAACACCGATAACCGGGGAGGCCGGACACTCGGCCTCCTCGGCGGTGAGCGTCGCTGGAGTGCCGGGACGCCCCCAAAAGATGTCACCGGCTGGGCGGCGGCGGCCCTCATCGTCAGTCTCCTTGTCCTGGCCGCGAGCTGGAAGACGCTGACAGATGTGCGCGCCGCTACTGTCGTCCTCAAAGTGGACGGACTGCTGGCCGACGCAATCCTGGTGATTTGCGGTCTCGTCGTTCTGCCGTTGATCTGGCCCGCCATCCAAAGCCTTCGCAAGTCGCAGGTGGCGAAGGCGGCACAGGCAGGCGGCGATCTGGTCGATGCCCGTGTCGCTACCGCCGCCTCTCGTGACTATGCCTATATCACGCTGGGTTTTGCCGCGGCGGTCGTGACGCTGCTGCTGGTCACGAAATTCTTCATCGCCAATGATCTTGCCGTCAGCCGCACCTTCTTCCTGCTGCCGTTGATATTCAGCTCCTTCTGGCTGATCCTGAAGGCTTTCTGGATCAACATCTATATCTTCGTGGTGGCGGAGATCCTGGTGCTGGCATGGGGGCTTGTCGTCGCGATCGCCCGCCTTGTGCCGGGCGAAGCCGGGCGACCGATCCGCATGATGTCGACTGTCTATACCGATATGTTTCGCGGCTTGCCGGCGATCATCAATATCTATCTGATCGGCTTCGGCCTTTCCTTGACCGGCCTGCCCTGGGTCAAGGATTTCTCGCAGGAGAGCTTCGCCATTCTTGCCCTGACGCTGACCTACGGTGCCTATGTCGCCGAGGTCTATCGCGCCGGCATCGAGAGCATCCATTGGAGCCAGGTGGCGGCGGCGCGCTCGCTCGGCCTCTCCTATTTCCAGACCCTGCGCTATGTGATCGTGCCGCAGGCGGTGCGGCGTATTATCCCGCCGCTGCTCAACGACTTCATCGGCCTTCAGAAGGATACGGCGCTGGTCAATGTGATCGGCTCAATCGACGCCTTCAACCAGGCAAAGATCGTCGCCAGCAACCACTTCAACCTGTCGCCGGTTACCACAGTCGCTATTCTCTTCATCCTGATCACCATTCCCCAGGCGCGCTTCGTCGATCGGCTGGTCGAGCGCGACCAGCGCCGTATGCGTGCCGGCGGCAGTTGAGGTTGCCAGCATCATGGCGATGATTGAAATCCGTGACATCCACAAGAACTATGGCCACCACAAAGTCTTCAATGGCCTCAGCCTTGAGGTCGACGAGCATCAGGTCGTTTGCCTGATCGGTCCTTCAGGCTGTGGCAAGTCCACCCTGCTGCGCTGCATGAATGGCCTCGAAAGCATCCAGGGCGGTGAGATCCGCATCCATGGCGATCGCATGACGGGGCCGGGCGTCGATGTGAATGCCTTGCGCCGCGATGTCGGCATTGTCTTCCAGAGCTTCAATCTGTTTCCACATATGACGGTGCTGGAGAATGTCACCCTGGCGCCCATCAAGGTGCTGGGCGAGAAGCGCGGCGATGCCGAGGCGAGGGCGATGAGCTTGCTGAAGCGCATCGGCCTGGAGCACAAGGCGAAGGAGTATCCTGATCGCCTCTCCGGCGGACAGCAGCAGCGTGTCGCCATTGTCCGGGCGCTGGCCATGGGACCGATGGTCCTGCTGCTCGACGAGATCACCTCGGCGCTCGATCCCGAGTTGGTCTCCGAGGTGCTGAACATCGTGCGCGATCTGGCCGCGGAGGGCATGACCATGCTGCTGGCGACGCATGAAATGGGCTTTGCCCGCGAGGTCGCCAGCAAGATCTGTTTCCTCTGCGATGGCAAGGTGCATGAGGAAGGGCCGCCGGCGGAGATCTTCGGCAACCCGAAGCAGGAGCGGACACGCGCCTTCCTGCAAAGGATCATCGAGGCCGGGCGGCTTTAGGATCGCGCAGCCCCCCGCGTTCGTCCGCATTGCATGATGCAGAAACAGTCGCAAACCGCTTCCGTCTCGCATACCAGCATTCTATGCTAGCGCTGACATCGGCGCAGAGCCGGCGCATTCGCGTCGCTGCATCCCATCGACTATCTATCTCGGACAATCGGAACGGAGACATCACCATGCCCGCCAAAAAGCTCCGCTGGGGCATCGTCAGTACCGCCAAGATCGCCACCGAAAAAGTCATTCCTGGTTTGCTGCGCAGCCAAAGATGCGACGTCGTGGGCATTGCCTCGCGAGATCTTCACCGCGCCGAAGCCGCGGTGAAGAAGCTGGGTCTCAAGCGCGCCTATGGCAGCTATGAGGAACTGTTGGCCGATCCCGAGATCGACGTGATCTACAACCCGCTGCCCAATCACCTCCATGTACCGGTGACCTTGCAGGCCGCCGCGTCTGGCAAGCACGTGCTCTGCGAGAAGCCGATCGGTCTCGATGCCGAGGACGCCGCTCAGCTGCACCGGATCGGCGACAAGGTGCAGGTGCTTGAAGCCTTCATGGTGCGCTTCCATCCGCAATGGCTGCGGGCGCGCGATCTGGTGGAGCAAGGCGCGATCGGGCCGGTTCAGGCGATCCAGGTCTATTTCTCCTACTTCAACGCCGACCCCAACAATATCCGCAACAAGCGCGATATCGGCGGCGGTGCGGCACTCGACATCGGCTGCTATCCCATCGTCATCGCGCGCTTTATCTTCAAGGCAGAGCCTGAGCGTGTCATCGCTCTCATCGATCGAGACCCGGTTACGGGCGTCGATCGTCTGACCAGCGGCCTTTTGGATTTCGGTGATGGCCGCCGGCTGGATTTCACCGTTGGCACCCAGTCGGTCCCCTATCAGCGGGTGCAGATCATCGGCTCCAAGGGCCGCATTGAGATCCAGATCCCGTTCAACGCGCCGCAGGCGGCAACGACACTGGTTTTCTGTGATGACGGCAGCAAGCTCGACGGCAGTGCCATCGTTACCGAGACGATAGCGGCTTGTGATCAATATGCCCTGGAAGGCGACGCTTTCGTTGAGATGATCCTCGGCGAGCGGCCCTGCGCCTATGGCATCGAGGATGCCATCCAGAACATGCGTATTCTCGACGCCCTGTTCCGCTCGGAAGAGAGCGGAAGGTGGGAGAAGCCGTAGGGCTACCGAGCTCCGACATACTGATTTGTCATTGCCGGGCTTGACCCGGCCATGAATTGCCGGGTCAAGCCCGAGGGTGACAGTGAGAATGAAGACAGTCCGTCGCTAGCCTGCGTCCTCACGCCCTCTTCTGGATCGGTATCGGCTGGCGCAGCACGGCCTTGATGTTGCGGGTCGCCTGGCGGATGCGATGCTCGTTCTCGACCAGGCCGAAGCGCACGAAATTCTCGCCATGCTCGCCGAAGCCGACGCCGGGGGCGACAGCGACCTTTGCTTCCGCCAGCAGGAATTTCGAGAATTCCAGCGAGCCCATATGGCGATAGGCCTCGGGAATCTCCGCCCAGGCAAACATCGAAGCCTTGGGCGGGGTGATGTTCCAGCCCGCCGCATGCAGTCCTTCGACCAGGGTATCGCGGCGGCCCTTGTAGCGGGCGCGAATCTCCTCGACGCAATCCTGCGGACCGTTGAGGGCGGCCGTCGCCGCCACCTGGATCGGCGTGAAGGCGCCGTAATCGAGATAGGACTTCATCCGCGTCAGGGCCGCGACCAGCTGCTTGTTGCCGGCGCAGAAGCCGATGCGCCAGCCCGGCATGGAATAGGTCTTGCTGAGCGAGCTGAACTCGACGGCGATGTCCTTGGCGCCCGGCACCTGCAGGATCGAGGGCGGCGGTGCGCCGTCGAAATAGATCTCGGCATAGGCGATGTCGGAGATGACATAGATCTCGTGCTTCTTACAGAAGGCGATGATCTCGCGGTAGAAGTCGAGATCGGCCACTTCCGCCGTCGGGTTGCTGGGATAGTTGACGATGACGGCGCGCGGCTTCGGCACCGAATAGCGCACGGCCCGGTCCATCGCCTCCAGGAAAGCCTCGCCCGGCTGGTAGGGGATCGAGCGGATGGCCGCTCCGGCGATGATGAAGCCGAAGGCATGGATGGGATAGCTGGGATTGGGGGCGAGGATGGTGTCGCCGGGGCTGGTGATCGCCTGGGCGAGATTGGCCAGGCCCTCCTTGGAGCCGAGCGTGGTGATGACCTCGCTCTCCGGGTCCAACTCCACGTTGAAGCGCCGGGCGTAGTAATTGGCCAGCGCCTTGCGCAGGCCCGGGATGCCGCGGGAGTTGGAATAGCGGTGGACACGCGGATCGTTCAGTGTCTCGACCAGTTTCTGGGTGACGTGGGCGGGCGGCGGCTGATCCGGATTGCCCATGCCGAAATCGATGATGTCCTGACCCTGAGCCCGGGCGGCGGCCTTCAGTTTGTTCACCTCAGCAAAGACATAGGGCGGCAGTCTCTTGATGCGGTGAAAGTCGGCGTCCATCGGGTGCGGGTCCTCAGCTGCGGGTTGGCCATGATCCGGCGGCCGCCAGCGTCGCTGATCTAACCGGCCGAACGCCGAGAGCGTAACACAGCGCGCCTGCGAGATCATCGCCGGAGAGACGAAGATTGCGAAACACGCGACGATTGTGCCGGCAGCGGCGATCCTCGCCTGAATACAGCTAAGGCCGATCGGCTTCGGGTCTAAAGTTTGACCGCTTGGGCAAAACTACCCTTAAGGTCGCGATAGAGCTGGCGATAGATATCGCCCTTGGTGCGATAGGCCTCGACCAGCGCCGGGTCCGGCAGCACGGTCACGTCGACCGGCGGCTTGGTGCAGACTGCGGCAGGGCTTTCACCGGTATAGGCCAGGCGGGCAAGCCGCGCCGCGCCATGGGCGGGGCCGATATCCCCGCCCTGGCGATAGGTCAGCGGCAGGTTGAGGATGGAGGCCAGAATGCGGCCCCAGAGCAGGCTCCGCGCGCCGCCGCCGATGACGGTGACGTCGCCGATCTCGACCCCGCCTTTCTGCAGCACGCGCACGCCGTCGGCAAAGCCGAAGGCGACACCTTCCAAGACCGCCTGCACCAAATGATGCCTTTTGTGCTCGAAGGTGAGGCCGAAGAAGACGCCCATGGCGTTGGGGTCGTTATGCGGGGTCCGCTCGCCGGAGAGATAGGGCAGGAAGATCAGCGAGCCGGTCGAGAATTTGGGATCGGCCTCGATCTCGGCCAGCAAAGCCGGAATCTCGCCATGGACGGCATGGGAGACCCAGGACAGACAGCTGGCGGCGCTCAACACCACGGAAAGCTCGCACCAGATGCCGGGCAGGCAATGGCAATGGCCGTGGATGCCGGCGGCGGCTTTCGGCGCATAGACGTCATTGGCGACGAAGAAGACGCCGGAGGTGCCAAGCGAAAGCGAGGCATCGCCGCGGCCGATGACCCCCACCCCGATGCCGCCGGCGGAATTGTCGCCTGCTCCGCCG
>DATLJB010000204.1:0-12837 GCA_035539075.1 Terriglobia bacterium | reverse complement strand
CGCGAAGCTCTCGAGATCGATGAAGACGATGGTCTGGCTGGCCCCGTTGCAGAAGATCAACTCGCTGTCGGACAAGGTGACGTCGGAATTGATATGGGCCGGCACGTCGCGGCTGCAGACCCAATGGCGCTGCACCTCGCCATTGGCAGCATCGATCTCATAAGCATATTCCTTGAAATAGGCCATGGCCCATTCGTGGTAGTCTTCGTAATCCTGCGGCAGGACGCGAAACGACAGGCAATAGAAGATGTCGCTGGCCGCATGGGTCGCCACATGCCAGCAGGTGGTCGGCAGCTCGATCCGGCGGGCCTCGCCGGTTTCGAGATCGAAGATGCCGACCGACCGCGCCTCGCCGTCGCGGCCGAGGCGCGGATTATCCATCGATCCATAGACCAGATATCGCCCCGAACCCGTCAGCTTGATCGCATGCGGCAGCTTGACGCCATGCGGGCCAAGTTTCTCGCCGATGCCGAGATTGGCGGTGTTGAAGCGGTAGAAATAGTCGCCGATCGCAGTGACAAAGACGTCATCGGCGAGCCAGGCGGCATGGGTGCTGCCGCGGATCGAGGTGTCGTTGGTTTCGAAGCGCAAGGTCGATTGGCGCGCGACCTCATCGCAATTGCGCGCATCATAGAGCAGCAGATGCTGGCCGGTGTTGCCGAGAAAACCCAGCGTGCCGCCGGGATTGACGCTGACAGCGTGGCCGCCGGCGATGCCGTCAAAGTAGCAGATCTTATACGCATAGGAATTGTCGGCCGGATCGAAGCGGAACTGGCAGATGCCAGCCATTCCCTCCAGCCCGTTCATGCCGCTGCCGTCCAGGGCAACGTGAAAGTGATAAGGATATTCTGTCATCGCCTCTTTTCAGCTCGAGACTTCGATCAACGCAGGACGCATGGTCGTTGGACGCAGAACGCAGCGGACGCAAGATGAAAAGCGAGAGAATGCGGATACGGAGGATCGTATCGTCTGCCCCGGCGTGGCGCAATGAAGACTTGATTCATCGTCACCCGCTCTGCAACATGTTTCGCTAATGCCCGGCAGCGCGATCTGTGCAGCAGGGCGCAAAGATCCGGCACCGGGCGGCGACCTCAAGCTGGGGCGGTCATCGCCTGACCAGTCGAGACATGGTTTTCTGAAGAGACATGGTTTTCTGAAGAGACGTCGTTTCGGAGGGGGCTTTGTTCTGACCAATGGTTAACAACAAGGCGGATGTAAAAGGCGCGCGATCCCATCCCGGCGATCGGGTCCCGACGGCGCGCGCGACGCGATCGCACAAGCGCGGCAGAAGCATCGCCGGCAGCGAGAGCATCATCGTCTGTATCGCCCGGCAGCTCGGGAGCCAGCCGTTGCCATTGCTGGAGCAGGTGCTGGACGGGGCCGGATTCTGGCAGCATATCGAGCGAAGGCGGCAGGCCGCCGGACGGCAGCGCGATCGGTTCCGGATCATCATTAAGCCCGATCTCGATTTCTATGATCCCCGGGTGCCGGCCGGAACCGATCCGGCCTTGGTCGAACACCTCGTCGACCTGCTGCATGACCGCGGCTTCCACCAGGTCGCTGTGGGTGACGGGCGCAACGGTGCCGACAGCTGGCTTCATAACCGCGACGCGCTGGTGGTGCCCGAACTGGTCGGATACCGCTTTGCCACGCCGAAAGGCCGGGCCTACGATCTCGTGGATCTGCAGGGCGAGCCTGCGGAAACCACCGCGACCGATCTGGCCGCGCGCCTGCCCTCCGGCCCCGACTGGTCAGGGGCCGATTACCGGATCAATTTCGCCAAGAACAAGACGCATGAAGAATATGGCTTCGCCCTCTGCCTCCATAATCTCGCCGGCGTCGTGGCGCGCGCGGGACCGGCCGGCGGCATGCCTTGCCCGCTGGACGATTGCCTGGAGGTGCTGCGACGGGCACCTCCCGACTTCAACCTTATCGACGGCTTCATCAGCTGCCATGGCGGCGCTGGACAACGCGCCCCCCAGCCGATGGAAACCCATACCTTCATCGCCAGCGCCGATGCCTTGCTGGCGGACTGGGCCGGTGCGGCCAAGATGGGCCTCGACCCGTATGCCTCCGCCGTCAACAGCGTCGCGCTCAAGCGGATCGGCTTGCCGCAGCAATATGAGATCATTGGCGACCTGACACCTTACCCGCTGTGGCGCAATGTGCATCCGCTGCTCAGCCACGCCGCGCGGCTGCGTCGCCAGGCCGATGATCTCGGCCGGATCGCCGAGCCCTGGCTGCAGACCGTCGATCGCGAGTGCTTCCCCTTCAAGGATTTCTATAACGATCGCATCAATTCTTTCCTGGCTCCGCTGATGGGACAGCTGGATAAGAATCCGCGATCGCTTGGGATGATCGTGTTGTTCAATTATGCCATCGCCAAGCTGGGTGCCGCCATCCGCTCGCAATACACGCTGTTTTCCAAGGGAAAGCTGCGGCGACGCGTGGCACCGCTGGAAGCCGACTTCGCCACCTATGACCCGGCGGATTACACGGCGATCCCCGGCTATCTGCGGCCCTATGAAGAGATTCTGGCAGGCATGCCGGCAAATCGCACGGGGCTGCGCTGGCGCCTGATCGACAAATCGGTCCTGTTCTCCTGCAGCCATACGTTTCCCATTGCGTTCGATGCTTTCACCCACAAGGTCGATATCGCGCAATCCATCCAGTACATGAATGACTATATCGGCGGCTCCACGGTGGCGATCCGCCGCGATAGGCGGAAACGCGTCATCCATCAGGCCGAACGCAACATCTACCTGCAGCAGCCGAACTGGATGGTGCTGTTCGGCGGCGATGTCATCGACGTCGAGAAGCTGGAATTGATCGACTACCAGCCGGACCGGCAGGCCATCTATTGGCGCACCGTCAACAGCCCCAATGGCAGCGGCCTCTATGACGATGGCAGCGTCACCTTCCAGCGCAGCGGGGCCGGGCAGACCACGGTCCGGATCTTCGCCCGTCAGCAGTTTTCGCTGCCGCTTTTTTTCCACATCTTCGACGTCAACCTGCTGCCGACGATCAGGGACCCGATCATCGAAAATGGCTACGCCACTTTTTTCGCGGGAACGGTCGCCAATTTGCAGGCCCGCTACGAGGGACGCGATTTCCGCATCGGCCAGGATAGCGAGGCGACGGCGGCACCGAACAGCGAAAGACCGGACGGTGGGAGGTTGGGCGGCGAAAGATTGGGCGATCTCGCGCGCTACCTGGCGACAGCTGTCTCCGCCGCCGCCGAATTGCTCAGGCATCGTGAGGACGTGGCGAATTTCGGCACCTGGCTGTTCCCGGCCGCCGCCACCGCCCCTGCCTCCGCCCCGTCACCCGGCTTCCAGAAAATCGACCGGGACGGCTTCAGGCATTTCGCGCCGGCACCTGGCGGCAGCGACTATATCGAGGGCCGCGGCGACGACCAGGCGACGATTGCCGGCCTGGCCGCCATCATGCGGGATGCGCCCGACTTCGTCACCGGGCTGGTCGATGCCGTGCGCGACGACCTCAACCGGATGGCGAGCGCCGCCGGCAACGGGGCGGCGGAATGACGGCGCGATCTGATATGGGAATGCGGCAATGAAGGCGCTCGTCACCGGTGCCACCGGCATCATCGGCAGCAATCTGGTGCGTGCGTTGTTGGCGACCGGCTATGATGTGCGCGTCCTGCTGCGCGCCGCCAGCGACGCCCGCAGCCTGGCCGGCCTCGCCATCGAGCGCTGCGAGGGCGATGTCCTCGAACCCGAGACGCTGGATGCAGCGGTGCAAGGCTGTGCGGTCGTCTTTCACGCTGCCGCGGTCTTCTCCTATTGGGGGCAGAGCGCCGAGGCGCTGCAGGACCTCGCCATCGGCGGGACGCGCAACGTTCTCGCGGCGGCCCGGCGGGCCGGCAGCGCCCGCGTGGTCGTCACCTCGTCCTCGGTCGTGCTCGGCTCCAGCGCAACGCCGGGTACCCGCGACGAGGCCGCCGTTTTCGACGAAGCCAACCCGCCGGCCTATACGCTCTCCAAGCTGCGCCAGGAGAGCGCCGCCTTCGCGATCGGTGCGGAGCTCGGCATCGAAGTAGTGGCGGTCTGTCCGACCCTGGCCATCGGCCCACATGATTATCGCCTCAGCCCCAGCAACGCCTATATCGTCAATTACTTCAACGACCCGTTCCGCTCGACCTTCGTCGGCGGCTGCAATTTCGTTTCCGCCCGCGATGTGGCGGCAGGGCATATCTTGGCCGCGGAAAAGGGCACGCCCGGCAGCCGCTATGTGGTCGGCTCGGAAAACACCACCTGGCGGCAGGCGCATGAGCTGCTGTCCGATCTCGGCGGCACTTTCGGCCCGTCGGTAGTGCTCAATCACACGGCCTCCTATCTGGCGGCGATGGGCGCGGAAATAGCGGCGCGCCTGGCCGGCACCCGGCCCGCCGCCACGCGCGACGAAGCGAAGATGTCGACACGGTTCTACTGGTATGAACATGAACGCCTCGCGCGTCTCGGCTATGCGCCCATGCCGGTCCGCCAAGCCCTGGCCGAGGCGATGGCCTGGCTGCTCGGCCGCGCCTATCTCGCCGATTCCGTCATGGAGAAGCTCAAGCTGGCACCCGATGTCCTTACGGCGCGGGCGCTGTTGTCGGAGGGGAGACTGGGGTGAAAGAGAAGACGGTGATTGTCGTCATGCAGCCGCGCGACCCGCTCTGGCAGGCCTTATGCGAGCGCACCTGCGATCTCGCCCGCTATCTCGAGGATATCGAGAGCGCGGAACTGGTCAGCCGGGAAACGACGCCGAAGGGCCTGACGCGGCACGTGCATCTCTGGCGCGCCCGCGCCAATGTGCCGGCGATCCTTGCGCCCCATATCGATGCGAGCTTCCTGGCCTGGACCGGCAAGATCGAATGGCAGGCAAACGACTACAAGAGCCGCTGGATCGTCGAGCCTCAGTTCATGAAGGAGGCGGTGCTCTGCGAGGCGGTGATGGATTTCGCGCCGGCGGTCGGCGGCAGAGGAACGCGGCTCGATCTGCAACTGGAGATCATGGGCCTGCAGCGCCCGCTCGGCTTCCAGACCATCATGAAAACCATCCTGACCACCCATTTCCGTAAGCTGGTGGGTGCCGCGACACAGCTGATCGAGGCCGGATGAAGCTGGTCTATCTGGCGAGCAGCCGAAGGAGGTTCCAGGCGACGGCGCAATAGGCGACGGTCTCGGATTTCGCCTCATGGGTCAGATGCATGCACAAGGCGAAGGGGCCAGCATGCGGATCGAAGGCGTCGTGATGCAACCGGCCGCTTTCGCCATCGACCACCAGATGCAAGCAGGAACGATCCTGCAGCGGTCGGCGGAAATGCGTCGCGCCATAGGGAAATCCGGCGCTCTGCCGGTAGAAGCCGGAGGCGACCAGGATGTCCGCTTCGTCCCGCGTCACCACGCGCTCGCCGTTCGACGCGCGATCATGGCCGAGAACGGCGCATTCCACCGGGTGATACATCGGCAAGATCCCGGGAAGCGTCAGCCGGCCGGCACCGCACTTTTTCGCCGCGCCGCCTTGGCTCCCTTCTTCGCCGTCTTCTTTGCCGCTTGCTTCGGCCGCACGGCCGCGCGCTGCGCCGTCTTCTTATGGGTGGCCGACTTGTCTGCGTCGTTCTCGACGGTATCCGCCAGCCGATCGATCTCGTCGAAATAGCTCTTGCTGAGGCGGCCGGTGAGGTCGCGCAGGACCTCCATGTTTTCCTTGCTGAATGCCGTCAAGCGCCGCGCCGCTTCGGACATCGACACCTTATCGTCTTCGATCCCGTGCAAGGTGTCATTGGCGATGTTGGAGAATTTCGCCACTTGATTGATCCAGACCTGCCAACAGTCGACGCCGGCATTGAGGACTTTCAGTTCCAGCTTCGCCGCTTCCGTGATGAGCTCCTGCAGATCGACGCTTTTCAGAGAAGATCGATTCGCCATGGCCTTTCTTCCTGCCTCCGTTTTGTCCGAGTGAAAACATCGACCGCCCAAGCGCAACGCATCCCGGGGCACGCAACCGATACTGGGGCACACAGATATTAGAAAAGAAACGGAACCTCGATTCACGCCGCTGGTCCATCGTAAAGATTAACACCGCGCGAATGCGAGCCGGTTCCAGTTAACACCCAGGACTTGCTTCGAAGCAACAGAAGATGGCTGCTGAACGCCAAGCGATGAGTCGGACAGCAGTGGCGGGAGACCTGCAGTGAGTGGAGAAAAGCGAGAATGCTGCCCCTTCCTCGACCCCTGACTGCTTGCGAACCCATGACGGTTGGCGTACAAGATACCGGTTGCGAAATGAAATCAGTTAGGGGATCTTCATGCTGCCGCAGCTTTACGCCCATCACTTCTCGTCCTATTGCCAGAAGGTGCTGATCGCGCTCTATGAAAATGGGACCGCATTCACCTATCGTCAGCTCGGCCCCGATGACCCCGATGCCGGCAGCGAGCTGACGGCGCATTGGCCGCTCGATCGCTTCCCGGTGCTGGTCGATAACGGCCGTGTCGTGGCAGAGAGCAGCGTCATCATCGAATATTTGATGCTGCATCATCCGGGACCCCGCCCGATGATTCCGGCCGATCCGGACCAGGCGCTGCAGGTGCGGCTGATGGACCGCATCTTCGACAATTACGTGATGACGCCGATGCAGCAGGTAGTCTTCGATTTCCGTCGACCGGCGGAAGCGCGCGATCCCTACGGCGTCGGTGAAGCGAAGGCCCGCCTCGACAAGACCTATCGCTGGCTCGACCAGCAGCTCGCCGGGCGCCGATGGGCGGCGGGCGATGCCTTCAGCCTCGCCGATTGCGCGGCGGCACCGGCGCTGTTCTTCGCCGACTGGGTGCATGAGATCGATGCCGGTTTCAAGCAGCTGCGCACCTATCGCACGCGCCTGCTCGCCCGCCCCTCAATCGCCCGCTCGGTCGATGAGGCACGCCCCTACCGCCCGCTTTTTCCGCCCGGTGCGCCGGATCGCGATTAGAATGACCGCGATTAGACTGGCCTGCGATTAGTTTGGGCGACGGATTCAGTGACGGCCGGCACCGCCGCGCTTGGGCGGGGTCGCGGGTGTTGCGTCCTGCGGCGTCAACCGCAATTGCGCGATGATCGCCGCGGCAATCGTCTCAGGCGTTGCGGCGATATCGATGGTGATGGCCGGTTCATCGCCCGAGGGCTCCTCCAAATCGGCGAACTGGCTGTCCAGCAGATCGGGCGGCATGAAATGGCCAGCCCGCCGGGCAAGGCGCTCACGGATGAGCTCCTTGCTGCCTTTCAGGAAAACGAAACGGAGTTCCGGACGGCCGCCGGCGCCATCTTCGCCCCGCGCCAGGCCGTCGCGGTAGCGCCGCTTCAAGGCTGAGCAGGTGATGATGCCGGAGGAATGCTGCGCGCGCCACTGATCGACCTGCCGGCCGATCGCGGCAAGCCAGGGCCGGCGATCGGCGTCGTTGAGCGGCTGGTGATGCTTCATCTTCGCGATATTGGCGGCGGGGTGGAGGTCGTCACCCTCCACCATCGGCCAATGCAGCGCCGCGGCGATCCGGGCGGCAATCGTCGACTTGCCGCAGCCGGAAACGCCCATCACGACTAGAACGATATGTGGCGCGGAGTCCCGTGGGGTCTGCGAAACAACTTCACTCATCTTGGCACGCACTCACTCACTGCCGCCTCCAGGTAATGTCACGTCAGAGGTGGCCCTGCCCGCCCGGCTGCGGGATCGGTTCGATGCGGCCGAGGACGAAGACATAAGACACGATGCCGACGATCAGGACCACCCCCGCCACGAGGAAGGCGTTGCTGAAGGACTGCGTCGCGCCGACGATGAAGCCCGTGACGATCGGCGCGATGACGCCCATCAGGTTGTTGACGAAGTTCATGATGCCGCCGATGGTGCCGGTGCCGCCTTTCGGTGCGATCAGCGAGGGGATCGACCAGCCGACCGGTGCCGCGGCCGAGAGGCCGGCGAGCGCGATCGAGATCCAGGTGATCGCCCAGCGCGGATCGGTGGTCTGCGTGGCGCCGAACACCGCCAGGCCGAACAGCATGCCGATCACCAGGATGCCCTTACGCACCTTGGTCTCGTCATGGCCCTTCTTCACCAGATGATCGACCAGCCAGCCGCCGACGACGATGTCGGCGATGGTCGCGCAGATCCAGGGAATGGTGGCGAAACCGGCCGATTTGATGATGCTCATATGCATGGTCTGCACCAGATAGCCGGGCAGCCAGGTGAGGAAGAGATAGAAGGAATAGCCATAGGCGGCAAAGCCGATGGTGAGTCCCCAGACCTTGCGGTTGGCCAGCAGATAGCCGAGCAGTCCGGCGGCACCGGCATCCGATGGGCCTTCGGGCGTCGCCCCGCCTGCAAGGATGTAGTCATGTTCCGCGCGGCTGAGCCCCTTGTCCTTGCTGGGATCGCGATAGAACAACGTGAAGGCGATGAAATAGAGGAAGCTGAGGATCGCGGTGGCGCCGAAGCCCCAGCGCCAGCCAAAATTGGTCACCACCACGGCGACCAGCGGCACGCCGATGACATTGGAAAATTTCGCCGCGGCATCGAACAGCGATGTCGCCAGGGCGCGTTCCTGGCGCGGGAACCAGTAACCCGTCGCCTTGGAACTGGCCGGGAAGCTGGGCGCTTCGGCAACGCCCAGGAGGGCGCGGGCGGCAAACAGCCCGCCATAGCCACCTGTGAAGGCGATGATGACCGAGGCGACGGTCCACAGGAAGGCGCCGATGCGGCCGATCGGCCTGACGCCGTAGCGATCGAGGAAGAGGCCAACCGGAATCTGCAGCACGGCATAGGGCCAGAAGAAGGCGCTCAGGAGCAGGCCCATCTTGGCCGGGTCGAGGGTGAATTCCTGCGCCAGATCCGGCCCGGCCACGGAGAGATTGACCCGGTCGATATAAGCGATCAACACGCCGATCCCGAGCAGGGCGCCGATCGCCCAGCGCCGCTTCGGCACGGCGCGGCCGGCCTGGGCCAGCGTGGCTGCCGAGGCGCCGGCCGGGCGCGCGGATGCTGGAATTGAATGTGTCTGACTCATTTTAGCCTCCCCGTTATGTATGGCCCGGTCGACACCCGAGAGGCAAATCGCCTGCGGGGGGTGCGGAGCAGCCATCTGTTAGCGCTAACAAATCTCCCCGTGAAAAGCCGCCCGCTCTCTTGATTAAGTGAGGATCGTTAATCGGCGTCCACGAGACCCGTGATGATTGTTATCGCTAACATTACCGAGGGTAAAGTCTTTTTTAGCGTGGCTGGCACCGGGCCATGTCGGCGCGGTGTCTCAAACGAGGATATCGAGGAGGGTCCCAGGTCCAGCCCGGGCCATGCCCAGCCCCGCTGCCCGCAGATAGGCGGCCGAATTCGTGGTCGCGGGAGTCGGGACGGCTACGTCAAGGGAGGTAGTCTCCCCCATGGCGGAGAGATTGCCGGTGGCGGCAGAAGCAACCGCCAGTTCGATCGACTGGCGAGCGGCAGGCACCGCCACGGCGCGCGATGCTGTTTGGGGCAGCGTAACCGACAGACGGTGACGCGAATCGGCGGGCACCAGGGCATCGCTGCGACGCGGCGCGGACACTAGCGCATTACCTGGAGAAATCGGGTGGGTCGCCATCAGCTTCCTAACGCCTTATTGCGTTTTCGTGCTTACTCGCACGTGGCGCTTCGGCCCAGCCGCGGCAAGTAGCTATCGACGCAAAGTCATCACAGCACCGACAGCACCTTCCTCAATCATCCGAACCAGCGACAGAGCCTCACTTTTTCTCAACTTATCGTGTCCGGCGGCGGGAAATAGCGCCGAAACGAGCCGGAACCGGCGCGGGTGGCCGGTCTTACTTAGATGCGGTCATATCGACTCCTCGAGCGACCGCCAGAGCGGCAACGGTGGAAGGCGCGACGTTCTCCCGACCTAACGAGCCGCGAACGCCCGCTCCACTATCCGCACGCCAGCCCATCCAACCCGTTCAACGGAGGGAGACATCATGAGCAATCAGCCTCGAAGCGGCAGTGAGCGCCCCGAAAAGGCCGGCCAACAGAGTGAGCAGGCTCCTGGCGGCCAGCGCAATACCGAACAGCAGCGCGCCAGCGAGCCGCGTGGACAGCAGAACAAAAATATGGGTCAGCAGAACGAAGGCGAAGGCAACCGCACGGCGGCACGGGCCTATAATGCCGATCAGCATCGCTTCGCCGGCGATCACCAGAAGGTCGACAAGGCCGCCCAATCCGCCCGCAAGGCCGTGGACAGTCCGGAAGGCAAGGATCTGGCCCGCGCTGAAAAGGAAGGCCAGAAGCACGCCAAAAGCTAATCTTGCATAAGCGGTGCGGGCTGCGTCTTCAGGTTCGTACTCGGTCCCGCAGGACCTTCAGAAATGCTCCCGCCCCCGGCGGGAGCATTTCGCTTATCCGCCTGGGATTGCGCTCAGGATCAGCGCAGCGGGCGACCATCCGGCCGGCGCGGCACGTCGCGCTCCGCGCCCTTCAGCTGGTCGCGCACCATCATCAGGCCGATGAGGTTGCCGCCCGCCATGACATCGATCGGCCTCTTGTTTTCAAAATTTGCGGAGGGCGAACTGAGCCAGGCAAGAATCTGCCGCTGGTCGAGATAGGTTTGGCGCAAGCGCGTGTGAATGCCGCTGATCAGGCCAATGCGATGCGGCAGATCGCCCGGATAAGAGCGCGCCTCGCCATTCACCCAGCGCTTCAGCTCATCGAGGCTGCGGGCGCCCAGCATGGCCATCACCTGCTGATCGGAAATCGCCCAGGTCTTCAGAATGCCCAGAACCCCTGCCACGCCATGGCGGATCTCATCCAGGCTGAGCTGCGTGTTCTTGCCCGCCGGGCTTTTGCCGGTGGTGTTTCGCTGGGCGGAGGTTGACGGAGGGGAATTTGGCGGGCTTTTGCCAGCAGTCATGGCCGGTTCCAACGCAATGCTACCTGTGGGCGATTTGAAGCCCAAAATATCAATAAATCGTTAGGCAGGAAGCGCAACCCATCGGCAGGCGGATTTCAGCCTCGATTCCGGCGGCGAATCTGGCGGCGAAAATCTCCGAAAATGACGACGCTCAGAGGGCAGAGCGTGACGGCGCCAGGGCTGGATCGAGCTGAAGCTTGCCGCTATGCTGCCGGCCGATTTCGACCTGGATCAAACCCAGGGCCTTCGGGCCCCAGCAATAATCCGAGAGGGCTTCATTCGAGGCCCTCCTTAATAACCGAGGAGTCGTCATGTCCGGAAAAATCGCCGCCAAGCTCGCTGAACTGAAAATTGAGTTGCCGCAGGCCGCTGCGCCCGTCGCCAATTACGTGCCGGTCGTCGTTACCGGCAATCAGGCTTTCGTGGCCGGCCAGGTAACAGTGTGGAATGGCGAGCGCAAGTTCCTCGGCAAGCTCGGCAAGGATTTCAGCGCCGAGGAAGGCCAGCAGGCCGCGCGCCTGTGCGGTCTCAACATCCTGGCGCAGCTGCAGGCCGCCTTGGGCGATCTCGACCGCGTCAAGCGCGTGGTCAAGCTCGGCGTCTTCGTCAATTGCGAAGCCAATTTCACCGACCAGCCCAAGGTCGCCAACGGCGTCTCCGATCTGATGGTCGAAATCTTCGGCGAGGCGGGCAAGCATGCGCGCTCGGCAGTGGGCGTCAATGTCCTGCCGCTGAATGTTGCGGTCGAGGTCGATGCGGTAGTGGAAATCGCCTGATCCCCGATTGCCGATGATCTTCGCGGGCGGGTCAGAAACGACCCGCCCGTTTCATTTCAGCTGCCCGCTTTTTTGACTTCGCATATGCAGCATAATGGTGAGACGAGCCGCCCCCGGCTGCGTATAGTGGAAACAGGGATGAGGATCGAAACGGCGTGACGGATCGCGATTGGTCAGCAGGGGCGGCAAGGTGACGTTGGAAGTTCGGGTCATCGATTCACTCAGTGAGATTTCGGCCGAAGACTGGGACGCCTGCGCCCGCTGGTCGCCCGCGACCGGCGAGAACCCGTTCGTCAGCCACGGCTTTCTGCGGGCATTGGAAGAGTCGAAATCGGTCGGCCGCAAGACCGGCTGGATGCCGCAATATCTGTTGATCCAGGATGAGGAAACGCGACAGGCGCTGGCCGCCAGCCCGCTTTATGTGAAATCGCATTCCTCCGGCGAATATGTCTTCGACCACGGCTGGGCCGAAGCCTATGAGCGGGCCGGCGGGCGCTATTACCCGAAATTGCAGATCGCCGTCCCCTTCACCCCGGTGCCGGGACCGCGCCTGCTGGTGCGCCCCGGCCCTGCCGAGAACGAGATCCGCACGGCGCTGATCGAGACGCTGATCGCCACCACGCAGAGCAGCAAGCTCTCCTCGCTCCATGTCACCTTCTGCGGAGAAGACGAAGCCAAGGCGATGGCGAAGGCCGGCTTCCTGCATCGCATCGGCGTCCAGTATCACTGGCAGAATAACGGCTACGCAACCTTCGACGACTTTCTCGCCGCGCTCAATTCACGTAAGCGCAAGGCGATCCGCAAGGAACGCGCCGCCATTGCCGAATACGGCCTGACCATCCGGCAGTTGTCGGGCGCCGAGATCACCAAGAGACATTGGGATGCCTTCTTCGCCTTCTACATGGATACCGGCAACCGCAAATGGGGCCATCCCTATCTGACGCGCAGCTTCTTCGACCTCCTCGGCACGAGAATGGCCGATCACGTCGTCCTCATGATGGCGGAAAAGGACGGCATGCCGGTGGCAGGTGCGCTCAACCTGCGCGGCAGCGACGCCCTTTTCGGCCGCAACTGGGGCTGCCTCGCCGATTACCGCTTCCTGCATTTCGAGCTCTGCTATTACCAGGCGATCGACTATGCCATCGCCCATGGCCTCG
>DATLJB010000203.1:0-10821 GCA_035539075.1 Terriglobia bacterium | reverse complement strand
TAGCGGAATAGGTCTTCATTGTTCGCTCGCTTACTTTTCCGGGTTCGGCCGGCGCAAGAGGAACCCTCCTCCAATACCCGGCTGATCGCGGCTGGATATAAAGGAGGCAAAGGCCAGCGTCAAACAAATTAGATCATTATATATCAATACCTTATAATGCCTTATTATAATACCTCTATAACGGTATCATAATACCTGGCAAAGAAACCCAGGAAAACCGCGGCCTTCGCCCAGCTTACATGCAAGAACGCCCGGCAATCAAATGCGGCCGCAATCGAACCCCGTCCGCAGCCTGCATACGGCTGGCTTCGGTCCTGCCGCCGCCTTAGACTGAGACACCTCACGTCAGATGGATTGCGTGGCATGTTGAATTTGGCGGCAAGAGCGCGGCGGCTGTTTTCGCATCCGCTGTTCCTGATCGCCACCACCGATGCCACCCGCCCCGGCCATCGCCGCTCGCATTGGCAGCTGGCCGACAAAGCGGAAGCCGTTCCGGCCCCTGCCCCCTTTGACGGGGCGACCCCGCTGATCGACCTTCCCTTGCTCGCCCTTGATACCGAGACCACCGGTCTCGACCCGGAACACGACCGCATCGTTTCACTGGCGGCGGCACCCCTAATTGGCGCGCGCCTCTATCTGCATCAGGCGACCAACTTTCTGATCAACCCGGCATGCGCCATCCCGATCGCCACCACGGCCATTCACGGCATCGCCGACCATCACGTCGCCGGCCTGCCGCGTTTTGCCAGCCGCGCCGCCGAGGTTGCGACGCTGCTGCGCAACCATGTGCTGCTCGGCCACAACATCATTTTCGATGCGATGATCCTGCAGCAGGAGATGTGCCGGGTTGAAGAGAATTGGCAGGCGCCGCCATTCCTCGATACCATGCTGCTCTATGCGACGGTGCAACCGCGGGCGCGCAGCTACGGCCTCGATCTGGCGGCACGCAAATTGCGGGTTTCGCTTGCCGGGCGGCATACCGCTCTGGGCGATGTGCTGATCGCCCTCGACCTTTTCTATCGCCTGCTGCCTTTGCTGGCGGAACGCGGCATCGTCACCTTGGCTCAGGCGCAGACCGCCAGCCGGGAAACCCTGAACAATCTGCGGGCGCGGCATCGCCGCAACGGATAGCCGAGATGCAGGAAGCGGTACCGACATCCATGGAGCAGGCAAGAGCGGCAGCCGTCGCTTCCACCAGCCTGGAACGCATCGATCTTTATCCTTTCCAGCACCGTCTCAGCGATGTAATGAGCCCGGCCATCACCGGCTTCCAGCCGCAGGATCCAATCACCACGGTCATTGCCGAACTGGCGCGCCAACATACCTCCTGCCTGATTGCCGTAGACAAGGCCCAGCGGCCGACCGGCATCATCACCGAACACGATATCATCGAAGCATTGGCGGCCCATGGCCCACAGGCGTTGGACATGCCTGCGGAGAGGCTGATGACCGCACCTGTCGTGTCGATGCTGCCGGATGCCTTCCTGTTTGCGGCGATCGCCCGCATGCACCGCCTCGGCATCCGGCATCTCGCCATCACCGATCCGATCGACGGCAAGCTGCTGGGCGTGCTGCGCATGGCGACCCTGTTGCGGCAGCGGGCGGAGGAAGCGCTGATGGTGCAGGGCGATATCGCCGCCGCCCATTCCGCCGACGACCTGCACGCCATCCTGTCGCGCCTGCCGATGCTCGCCGCGACCCTGCGCCGCGATGCGCTGCCGCCGGACCAGGTCGCCGGGGTGATCAGCACCGTCATCCGCGAAACCACCAAGCGGGCCGCCGAGCTGGCCTTGACGGAAATGGAAGCCGCGGGTCGGGGACCGGCGCCGGCACGCTGGGCGCTGCTCATCCTCGGCTCAGCCGGGCGCAGCGAGAGCCTGCTGGCCGCCGATCAGGATAATGCCCTCATTCATGACGGAGAGAGCGACGACCTGCCCTGGTTCGCTGAATTCGGCAAGCGCGTCGCCGACCTGCTGGACGGCGCGGGCATTCCCTATTGCCGCGGCGGCGTCATGGCCGCCAATCGCGAATTGCGGCACAATCTGCGCGGCTGGCGCCGCCGCATTTCCGCCTGGCTGGAGGCAGCGACGCCGGAAGCGCTGCTGAATGCTGACATCTTCTATGATTTCCGGCCGGTCGCCGGCGACATGGCGCTGGCCGCCACCTTGCGGGCCGAGGCGACCACCAGCGCGCGCGGCCACCGCGTCTTCCATGCCCTGCTGGCGCGCGCCATCGGCACCAAGGGATCGGCGCTCAACCTGCTGGGCCATTTCAAGACCCGCGCGGGCCGCGTCGACCTGAAAGCCCGCGGCCTGCACCCGCTGGTGGCCGGCGCGCGCGTTCTTGCCCTGGAGCTCGGCGTGCGGGAAACCGGCACCCTCGCCCGTTGGCGCGCCGCCCGCGCGGCACAGCTGGTTTCGCAAAGCGACCTCGTCCGCATCGAGGATGCTTTCACGCTGTTGCTCGATCTGATCCTTGAGCAGCAGCTGGTCGATCTGGAGCGTGGCATCGCACCGGGCAGCAAGGTCGAGACCGGCCGCCTGCACATGATCGAAAAGCAGCGCCTGAAGCAGGCGCTGCAGATGTCGGACCAGATCGACCTGCTGGTTCGCAACAGCCTTGGGTTGACGTGATATCCCGGGCCGTATCTCGGAACCGGCTATTCCGTCGGAACGGGGTGAAGAACATCCAGTGCGGCCTTGGCAATTGCGCCATTTGATGCGCCGCTGCCCGATACGGTTACCGTCGGGAAAGCGAAGTTGATGCCGTTAGCGTCGAAGGCCTGCTTGATCAGGGCATAGGCGCGACGCCGGATAACGAACTGCTCGCCCGGCTTGGTCATCATCTTCATGCGGATCTGGATGGCGAAATCGCCGAATTGCTCGACACCTTGCATCTTCAGGGTTTCGAGGATATGCGGTGCGAATTCCGGATCGGCCTGCAGCTTCTTGCCGATTTCCTTGATCACCTTCTTCACCAGATCGAGGTCGGTCTCATAGGTGACGCTGACCGTTATCTTGTCGATGACCCAATCGCGCGAATAATTGGTGATCTTCTCGATCGAGCCGAAGGGAATCGTGTGCAATGCGCCGCGATGGTGACGCAGCTTCATCGACCGGAGCGAAAAGGACTCCACGGTGCCACGAATGCTGCCGCTTTCGATGTATTCGCCGACCCGGAAGGCATCGTCGAGCAGGAAGAAAATGCCGGAGATGATGTCCTTGACCAAAGTCTGGGCGCCGAAGCCGACGGCAACCCCGACCACGCCGGCGCCGGCGACCAGCGGGCCGATCTCAAAGCCCAGGGCCGACAAGGCAATCATGATGGTGAGGACAATGATGACGACGAACAGCACGTTCTTGAGTATGGGGAACAAGGTGCGCAGCCGCGCGTAACGGCGCGCCTCGTCACCCTCTCCCCCGCCATGGGGTCCCCCCGATAGGGCGCTGGCGATCACCACTTGCTGGTCGATCCAACTGCGCAGCAGGTGCCAGCAGAAATTCGCCAGCAGGATGACGATCGCGGCATTGATACCGCCGCGCAGCAGACGCATCGGCAGCGTATCCCGTTCGGGCAGGGAACTGAGATCGATGCCAAGCAGGGAGGCGATGGCCCAGGCCGCGCCGATCAAGAGTACCGCCCTGAGGCCGCGTTCCAACGACACCGCGATGAGCGGCGAGACCTGGTCCTCGGCCGTCGTTCCCGCGGCCGGCTGCAGCAGATTTCCCACCATCTGATTAACACCGCGAATGGCGATGGGGAGGAGCAGCAGAACGACACCGATATAGAAGGGCCTGACCGACCCGGTGAAGAGCATCAGCCAAACGGCAATGAGGTAGAGAGAAATGAGCCAGGGCGCGATGCGATGTGATCGCTTGACGCGGGCAAGGCCATCCTTTTCCGGACTGGCCCAGACGGTGTAGAGGGCGATACCGAGCAGCACCAGGCCGCTCGGCAGGCCGATCAAGACGACGGTATGATACGCAACGCCAAGTTCGACAAGGACGCGCAGGCTATGCTGGACGAAGAAGAACCAGCAGGTGATAACCCCCGCCCAAAGATGCCAGAAGCGCGCCGCTGCATTGGTCATCGGCACCAGCCGGAAACGCTCGACACTCGGCGCCAGCAAGAAGCGCCCCAACACCAGCACGATGCGGACGATGAGAATGACCTGGAGATATGAGAGAACGATGTATTGCAGGAGCGGCTGCCATTCCAGCAGCAAAAAAGCGCCGATGCTGCCGATGGCGAACGCCAGAACCATGCCGAGACCGTAGATCAGGCGATATCCGGCGGCCCGAAAGCGGCTTTTGGCCGAATTAAGATCTATAGCGATCATGCGATGGCGAAAGCCGGCGGTTGCACGCCAGAATAGCTTCTCCAGCCCGAAGCCCAAGGCGGCAAAAAGGACAAGAGCGAGAATGGCACCGATCATTCCCTGATGTTCAAGGTCGATCGACAGCACAAGCCAGGCCTTCCCCAACTCGCCCGGCAGGCTGGGCGCCGAGGCGGCCAGTTCGCGCAGGAAGCTGCGCGTGGCGGCGATATTTGCATCGACGCTCCGCTCGAGGTCGATCCCCGGCATGCCCATGGCCGTCATGGCTCCGCCAGAAGCCGGTGGCTTCTCGCCTTGCGCTTTGCCAACGATGGCCTGCTGCTGGCCTTGCGCCAGCCAGGCCCTGATCCCCGGATCGTTCAGCAGGTCGAGAAGCTGCCGCAGCTTCGCCGGATCGGCCTCAGCATCGGCGGTGGATGGCGATGGAGCGGTTGTCGGCGCAGGGGCGCTCTGCCGGGCCATGGCCGGCACAGCGAAAGCCGGCAGCACCGCCAGCCACGCCGATAACGTCAAGAGCAGCATTCGCAGCAGACGCATCGCAATCCCCCTCACCCAACCGCGGCAGACACGTCACCTGATTGGCCGACCTGCCTCAGGGCAAGCCGGCGTCACCGCCCCGCGATCTTACTCCCGGCGGGAATTCAGCTGCCGAGATATTTCGTCGGATCCTGTGCCGACGTGCCCTTGCGGATCTCGAAATGAAGCTGTGGCGAGGTGACGTTGCCGGTCTGCCCGACCCGGGCGATCGTTTGCCCGCGTTTCACCGTGTCACCCTTTTTCACCGTCAACGATTCATTGTGGGCATAGGCAGTCACCCAGCCGTCGGCATGGCGGATCAGGATCATATTACCAAAGCCGCGCAGCTCGTTGCCGGCATAGGCGACGACCCCGTCCGCCGCGGCCACGACCGGCGCGCCGGCGGGAGCGGAAATATTGATACCGTCGTTGCGCAGCCCATCAGCCGTCGCACCGAACTTGGAAACCACCTTGCCCTGGACCGGCCAGCCGAACTGGCCGCTGCCGGTCGCGGCGGCAGGCGCCGGGGTGGCAGCAGCAACCTGCGACGCCGCACTGCTCGCGGCATTGCTTGCCGTATTGGCTGCGGCATTGCTCTTTGCGGTCGCGTCGGGAAAATCAGGAATGGAAATAGCCGGCTCCCCATTCGGCAAGGTCGTCGCCTTGTTGGCCGCATTGGCTGCGGCGGTGTTCGCCGTGGTGGTTGCCTTGTCGGCCGCTGCACTCGCCTGATTGGCCGCCTGGGTTGCCGTCGCATTCGCCGCGCCGACCGCGTTCTGCGTGGCCGTGCTCGCCGCCGTATTTGCCGCCGACATCGATTGCGTGGCGATTGTCTTCGACTGCTGCGCCTGCGATTGCAGCACCTGGGGCGCCTGGGTCGCCGTCGCTTGCTGTGTGGCCGTCGTCGCGGTTTGTGCCGCAGGCTGAGCCGACTTGGCCGCGGTCAGCGGCGGCAAGGCCGCCTTGGTGACCCCGCCGCTGGGAGCGACGGTCGGCGCGGCCGCACCGTTCGAGCTCGCCTCCGGAATGACCATGCTCTGGCCCATGGCAACATTCGTGCTGCCGGTATTGGCGCCCGGCTGCAGCGCTAGTCGCTGACCGGATTTCAGCACGTAAGGCGGCTGCAGATTATTGAGATCGATCAGCGTCCGCACCGGCGTGTGGGTGCGATCGGCGATGGTCGCGACCGTGTCTCCGGCGGCAACGACATAGGTATTGCCCTGCTCGACCCCCATGATCGGCGCCTGTCCGTTGAAGGCGGGTCCCGCCGTTCCATCGCTCAAGGGGCGCCCGGATTCATTGCAGCCGGCCAGCGTCAGCAAGGCAACAAGGCCCGTCACCGATAACGTCTTGCGATCCATTCCTCTACCTCCCGGGCCTCCTGCAACCATGACCTGACGGTTGCGCGTCTCATTTTCCGCCGAACCGGCCGGTCAATCCGCCAGCGGGTCCGCCTGCTCGGCAAGCGCCGACCTCCGACGACACCGATACGCATGGCGGCAGCATCAACGGCCGCCGGCACCAGCCATTTTCATATCGCCTTCCGGCAGGGCGCCCGCCACCATCGGCACGAAGCGGACATCCGCCAGATGATCGAACTCGACGCCGTCCTCGGTCTTGCGCAGCCGGATCAGCACCTGGTCGCCCTTGTCGGGCCCGACGGGCAAGACCATGACACCGCCGACCGCCAACTGGTCGACCAATACTTGCGGAATATCCTCGGCGGCGGCGGTCACGATAATGCGATCGAACGGCGCCTGCTCGGGCCACCCCTTCGATCCATCCGCCACCTTGCTGGTGATGTTGTGCAGGCGCAGATGATGGAAGCGCGCCTCGGCATCCTTCAGCAGCGAACGGAAGCGCTCGATCGTGTAAACGCGCCGCGCCAGCTTGGCGAGCACCGCCGCCTGATAACCGGAACCGGTGCCGATCTCCAGCACCTTATGGGTCTTCTTCAGCTGCAAGGCCTCGGTCATCATCGCGACGATATGCGGTTGGCTGATGGTCTGGCCCTGCGCGATCGGCAACGCCTGATCCTCGTAAGCCTGATCATGGAAATGCGGCAGAACGAAGGCCTCGCGCGGGATGCGCTCGATCGCCGCCAGCACCGCCGTATCGGTGATGCCGGCGCGGCGCAAATTCATGATCAACCGGATCTTGCGAGCAGCGAGACTCATGGCGTGATGACGCGCTCCGCTGAGGGCGTGGGGACGCGCTCCGCTGCCGGCTGTAGCTGAGCGGCTGTCATCGCCGTCCGCCGCGTTGCGTCTTCGGCTTGCCCAGCGCACCGGCGATCGCCGACAGCTTCTTTGCCGTGGCCTTGTGGGTGAGATCGAAATGCAGCGGCGTCACCGCGATCTTGCCGGCCGCCGTCAAGGCCAGGTCGGTATCGTCGCGGTCGGTATCGTCATTGGGGAAGTCGCCGATCCACAGCACCGCGCGGCCGAAGGGGTCCTTGCCCGGCATGACCTGCAGATTGGAGATGCGCCGACCCTGGCCGCCGATTTCCAGCCCCTTCACCTCTTCCGGTGCGACGCAGGGGAAATTGACGTTCATCAGCACGCCGCGCGGCCAATCGACCGTGACCAGCCTGCGGATGACGGTCTCGGCATAGGCTGCCGCCGTCTGCCAGGGCACATTGTCGCCATGGCGGATCTGGCTCATGGCGATGGCGGGGATGTCGAACATCGCCGCTTCCATGGCCACGGCTACGGTGCCGGAATAGATCACGTCCTCGCCCTGGTTGGCGCCGCGATTGACGCCGGAGAGAACCAGATCCGGCCGGCGGTCGCCCATCAGGTGATTGATGCCGACCAGCGCGCAATCGGTCGGGGTGCCGGAGATGGCGAAACGCTGCCCGCCCAGCTTATGCACCTGCAAGGGGCGGCGCACGGTGAAGGAATGCGAGGCGCCGCTATTGTCGCTTTCCGGCGCCACCACCCAGACATCGTCGCTGAGGGCGCGGGCGACCTTCTCCAGCACCTTCAGGCCCGGGGCATGGATGCCATCGTCGTTGCTGACGAGAATGCGGGCTTTCTTCAGATTGAGTGGAGCTTTAAGCACGGGTGATGACCTCGATCTTGCCCATATAGGGACGCAGTACCTCTGGCACGGCGATCGAGCCATCTTCCTGCTGATAATTTTCCAGGACGGCAACCAGGGTCCGGCCGACGGCCAAGCCGGAACCGTTCAGCGTGTGAACGAAGCGCGTCCCCTTCTCCCCCGCCTTGCGCCAGCGCGCCTTCATGCGGCGGGCCTGGAAGTCGCCGCAATTCGAACAGCTGGAGATTTCGCGATAGGCGTTCTGCCCTGGCAGCCAGACCTCGATGTCATAGGTCTTCTGCGCCGAGAAGCCCATATCGCCGGTCGACAGCGCCATCACGCGGTACGGCAGGCCGAGGCGCTTCAGCACCTCCTCGGCGCAACCGGTCATGCGCTGGTGCTCGGCCTCGGACTGATCGGGGTGCGCGATCGAGACCAGCTCCACCTTGTGGAACTGGTGCTGGCGGATCATGCCGCGGGTGTCGCGCCCGGCCGCCCCCGCTTCCGAGCGGAAGCACGGCGTCAAAGCGGTATAACGCTGCGGCAGCTCGACCTCGTCCAGGATCACGTCATTGGCGAGATTGGTGAGCGGCACTTCCGAGGTGGGAATGAGCCAGAGATCCTGCTTGGTGACGAACAGGTCCTCGGCGAATTTCGGCAATTGCCCCGTCCCATAGAGCGCGTTGTCGCGTACCAGGAAGGGCGGCGCCACCTCGGTATAGCCGTTCTCGCCGGTATGGAGGTCGAGCATGAACTGGGCAAGCGCCCGCTCGAGCCGCGCCAGGGCACCCTTCAGCACCACGAAGCGGGCGCCCGACATCTTGGCGGCGGCTTCGAAATCCATCAGGCCGAGCGCCTCCCCCAGCTCGAAATGCTGCTTCGGCGCGAAGCTGTAATTGCGCGGCGCCCCCACCGTGCGCTCGACCCGGTTGGCGGTCTCGTCCGCGCCATCCGGCACATCGGCGGCCGGCAGATTGGGCTGGGTCAGCAGCAATTCGTCGAGGGCGGCGGCCAGCTTCTGCTCCTCGGCCTCGAGCTCCGCCATGCGGTCCTTGAGCGACGTAACTTCGGCCATCACGGCGGAGGCGTCGCCGCCCTTGGCTTTTACCTGGCCGATCTGTTTGGAGAGCTCGTTGCGCTTTGCCTGCATTTCCTGCCAGGCCGTCTGAGCCGTGCGGCGCTTGGCATCAAGCTCGATTACCTCGGCCGACAAGGCCGGCAGGCCGCGCCGGGCGCGCCCCTGGTCAAAGGCCGCCGGATTGTCGCGAATCCATTTAACGTCAAACATTTACGTCTTTTCGCCCGATAAGAAACCCTGCGATCACTTATAGGGCGACGGGCTGATTCCGTAAAGCAGAGCGAGGCGTCAGGCGGGTGAAATCGCTGCTTTCGGCCGTGCTTAGCCCGGCAGGCGGAGTGTGGGCACACCCATCTCAGGCAGGCGTTACGGCGCCGCCCCCGGTTTCGCCTTCGTCACCGCTGCCGGGATCGATCTTGTCCCGCTTCTTTTCCACCATGACCGCCAGCCAGATGGACGCCTCATAAAGGATCAGCAGCGGTACCGCGAGGCTGACCTGGCTGAAGACATCCGGCGGCGTGACGATGGCCGCGGCAATAAAGACGAAGACGATGGCGTAGCGGCGCTTGCGCTTCAGGGCATCGGAACTGACGATGCCGACCTTGGCGAGCAGGGTCAGCAGGACCGGCAATTCGAAACAGGCGCCGAAGGCGATGATGAGGCGCATGATCAGCGAGATGTATTCGCCGACCTTCGCTTCCAATTGCACCGACAGCGTGCCGTTGCCGCCGGCGCGCTGGTAATGCAGGAAGAATTTCAGCGCCAGCGGCAGAATGACTTCGAACATGAAGGAGGCGCCGACCAGGAACATGACGGGCGTCGCCAGCAGGAAGGGCAGGAAAGCCCCCTTCTCATGCTTGTAAAGGCCGGGGGCCACGAACAGCCAGATCTGCGTGGCGATGATCGGAAAAGCGATGCAGAGGGCGCCGAAGGCCGCGACCTTGACCTGGGTAAAGAACACCTCGGTCACATCGGTATAGATGACGCGCAGTACCTGCTGGTCGGAAACCTGATTCTCCTTCAGCGCCTTGGCCAAAGGTGCCGCCAGGAAATCGAAGATCGGCTGGGCGAAATAGAAGCAGATCAGAAAGGCGATGACGAAGCCGACCAGGGACCAGAGCAGGCGCGTTCGCAATTCGATCAGATGCGCCATCAGCGGCATCTTCTTGTCTTCTTCAGCGCCAGTCACGAGGTCTTACTCACTTCCTGATCGAGCTTGATTTTCTTGATTGCCTCATCGCCTTCGACCGCGAGGGTCGAGGCCGCCGCCTGGCGCAATTCGTCATCGTGCCGGTTTCCCGGCCCACCCTCTACCGGCGTCTCGCGCGGATCGCCTTCCACCATCGGTGCGTCCCCGCCGGCCATCTGGGCGGCCGGTGCATCTTCGATATCAGGCAGCCGCGTCGCCGAGCCGCCCGGCGCAAAGGCAGCCACGGCGGGATTGATTTCGGTTCCGGGAAGCGCGGGGGTTTCAGGGAGCGTGGGGCCGGCGATCTCGGCCGCGGGCTGCTCAGCGATCGCCGCCGGATTGACCGGCTCGTCGACGGGCGGCGTCAGCGCCGACTTGATCTCGCCATCAGCATCGAGATGCTTTTCGATAGCATCGGAGATGGTGCCCTTGTTGAGGTCGGCGATGGCCTTCTTGGCGTCTTCAAGCTCGGCTTCGCGAATGATCTGGTGCACGCCGCTCTGGAATTCATTGGCAAGCTTGCGGGCCTGCCGCATCAAGCCGGAAACCGTCCGCAGGGCGTTCGGGAGTTCCTTGGGGCCAAGCACCACCAAGGCGACAACGGCGATGAGCGCCATCTCGTCCCAGCCAAGGTCGAACATCCTGTGATCCTTCTATCAG
>DATLJB010000202.1:0-6033 GCA_035539075.1 Terriglobia bacterium | reverse complement strand
AGAGACTTGTCTGCGAACAAAGGTTGCCCCGGATTTCGACGCAAGCGGCATGGGGCAAGAGGGATGTCAGGGGCAGCGCGACGCATGGGATTTCCTGAAGTGCATTGTCGTCGGCAATATCCTTGTCTCTCTGCATGGCGCATTGACGGATCAAGACTTTCCGGCCTTGACCACCGCCGACTGGATGGCACCTGATCCCTATATGAACAGGCTGATGACGGCAGTCGCGCGGCAGATAGAGACTGAATGCCGGCAGACATCCGGCACCCCCAGTGGATTGAACGATTGCGTCCGTACGCAGCTGTTAGGAACGCTCAAGATACCGCGTGGCAGCCGTGAGCGTTGCATGCCGGTCGATGACGAGCGCGCATTCAGCAATTGCCTCGCCGAGGCTTACGCTTTGACCGTCTTTCGCGCCGGCTTGGCACGGCTGAACGAGATGCCGATATAGGCGTCTCAGGCTGCCAACCATCCCTGCAGATCGCTGAGTGCACGCTCCGACAGTCGCGGCTTGCGACCCGATTTCCATTCGCGCAGCTGCGCCTTGTTGAGGCCGTCGGGTGCTTCGATTTCCGGGAAGAGGCCGAAATTGACATTCATCGGCTGGAAGGTCTTGGCATCGGCATTGACGGTGATATGCCGCAACAAGGCGCCCAGCGCCGTCGTCTCCGGCGGCGTGACAAGCTCACGGCCCAGACGCTCGGCGGCGGCGAAGCGGCCGGCCAACAGGCCGATGGCTGCACTCTCCACATAACCTTCGACGCCGGTGACCTGGCCGGCAAAGCGCAGGCTGGGGCGCGCCTTCAGGCGCAGATGCGGGTCGAGCAGCTTGGGGCTGTTCAGGAAAGTATTGCGGTGGAGACCGCCAAGCCGGGCGAATTCGGCATTCTCCAGGCCGGGGATCATGCGGAAGACCCGGACTTGTTCCGCATGCTTCAGCTTTGTCTGAAAGCCGACGATATTGTAGAGCGTGCCGAGCGCGTTATCCTGGCGCAATTGCACGACCGCATAGGGGCGGCGCTGGGCATGCGGATCGAACAAGCCGACCGGCTTCATCGGTCCGAAACGTAGCGTCTGCGGCCCGCGCGCGGCCATCACCTCGATCGGCAGACAGCCTTCGAAATAAGGCGTCGACTGTTCCCACTCCTTGAAATCGGTTTTCTCGCCGGCAAGCAGGGCTTCGACGAAATCGTTATAGGGCTGCTTGTCCAGCGGACAGTTGATGTAGTCGGCACCGTCACCACCGGCCCCGGTGCCGCCGGCACCCTCCTTGTCGTAACGCGACTGGAACCAGGCCTTCTCCATGTCGATGCTGTCGCGATGGACGATGGGGGCAATGGCATCAAAGAAGCTCAAGGACGCTTCGCCCGTCAGCTCAAGCACGGCCTGCGACAAAGCGGGCGAGGTGAGGGGGCCGGTCGCGACAATCACGCTGTCCCACTCCGCCGGCGGCAACCCGGTGATCTCTTCCCGCTGAAAGGTGATCAGGGGATGCTGTTGCAGGGTCGTCGTGACCGTGGCCGCGAAAGCCTCGCGGTCGACCGCCAGCGCGCCGCCGGCCGGCAGCTTGTGCCGATCGGCGGCCTGCAGGATCAGCGATTGGGCGCGCCGCATTTCCTCATGCAGCAGGCCGACGGCATTGTTCATCGCATCGTCGGAGCGCAGCGAGTTCGAGCAGACGAGTTCGGCGCATTGATCGGTCTGATGTGCTTCCGTGCCGCGCAGCGGGCGCATCTCATGCAGGACGACCGGCACCCCGGCCGAGGCCAATTGCCAAGCTGCTTCGCTG
The DNA here is from genome assembly GCA_035539075.1 of Terriglobia bacterium. Taxonomy (GTDB): domain Bacteria; phylum Pseudomonadota; class Alphaproteobacteria; order Dongiales; family Dongiaceae; genus Dongia_B. The sequence goes on along the minus strand of DATLJB010000202.1, from coordinate 4,244 downwards.
CCGGCAAGGCCGGCGCCGATCACGTGAACGGATCTCGGATTTATATTGCTGTTTGTCATGGCTGCATGAGATAGCCCTGGCATGCCGGGGGGACAAGTCTAAATAAACAATGGGGCGCCAGCCGATCCCGCCTCGTTTCCCCATTATCCGGTGGAGCCGGCTCGGACCGCCATACAACCGGGTCAGCTTTGACAGCATACCGCCTACAACCGATTATACACACTGTCATACCGAGGCGCCGATGGCAGGCAGCCGGTCATGCGAGGGAGCCGCTCATGATTGCCACGCGTTACGCCAAAATCGCCATGACGTTCGGCCTGGCTCTGTTCGGACTGCTGGTCGCTTTTGACAATCTCATCGACTATGGCTCGAATTTCGCCTTCGTGCAGCACGTCCTGACAATGGACACGACCTTTCCCGGCAATGTGCTGATGTGGCGTGCCATACCACAGCCGGCTTTGCATCATGCCGGCTATTGGCTCATCATTGCCGCAGAGGCCCTGACAGGACTGCTTTTCCTGATCTGTGCCTATCGGCTGTTGCGTTGCCTGCATGCGCCCGCCCGCGTGTTTCAACGCGCCAAGGCAATGGGTGTCATCGCCGCGACGATCGGCTTCGTCAACTGGTTCATTGGCTTTATGGTGATCGGCGGCGAATGGTTCGCCATGTGGCAGTCACGTATTTGGAACGGCCAGGAGGGCGCCTTCCGTTTCTATATGACCATGTTAGTCGTCTTGATCTTCCTTCTGCAGAAGGACGACGAGTTGGAGCCGGCCTGAAAATCTGGAGAAGCCATATGCTGGAATTTCTCAATCCATCGACCGCACCAGCACCATTCAGCCGATATTCGCAAGCTGTTTTGGTGCCGGAGAACTATCGCTGGCTGCATATTTCGGGTCAGGTCGGCTGCGATCTGCAGCAGAAACTCGCGCCGGACTTCGCCAACCAGGCGCAGCTCGCCTGGCAGAATGTCGTCGCCGTCCTGACGGCGGGCGGCATGAGCGTCCATGATCTGGTCAAGGTGACCATCCTGCTCACCCGGGCCAGCGATATCCCGGCCTCGCGAATCGCGCGCGATCAGGCGCTGCAGGGAGCAGCACCTGCCTCAACCTTGATGGTTCTTGCGGCCCTGGCACATCCGGATATGCTGATCGAAGTCGAGGCGCTTGCCGCAAAAGCTGCATTTTAACTATAATGATACCTACAAAAAGGCGAATCGCCCTGTACAAATTCCTAGCAACTCGATATGCATCTATATGGCACGACCAAAGGGGATTGGGGTGGCGGCTATGGACGAACAACAAGCTGCACAAGAGCGTCGCGTGGCACCGCGCAGGCGCGTGTTGAAGGCAGCAAAGATTTTTGTCAATGACGGGGCCAGCGTCTACGACTGCACCGTCCATGACGTCTCCGCCACTGGCGCCCGGCTCTCCATGGGTATCTTCCAGGTCCTGCCCAAACAATTTCGTCTGGTTGTTAACGACCTTGGTGGTCACCTGTGCGAATTGGTGCGGATTGCGGGCAACGAATACGGTGTCCGCTTCATCGGCCTGGCGGCCTAGGCAGGGATACCTCGCCTTTACGGGCTCCGACCAGGACAACCACCGGATAGCCTCTAGCCACGATCGCGCCGCCTTCTGCTATAATCTGTCACTTTATGGGGACGGGGATGCAGGATGTCGGACTGGCGGAAACCACGCGTCGAGCGGCGCGTGCATGATCGGCGGCGCACCATCCGAGGTGCAAAGATCATCTTCAATGACAATGAAGTCGTCGCCGAATGTACGGTTCGGGATTTATCGGATAGTGGCGCCAAGCTCACCTTTAAGACGGTTCATCCGTTGCCAAAGCGCTTCCGCGTTCTAATTAATGAAATAGGTGTCTTCGACTGCGAGATTATTCGCGTTTCGGGGCTGGATTGTGGCGTCAGGTTTCTCGGCCAAACGGCGCTTTCTCCGTCCCTTGCGCAAATGCAGGACAGCGCAGCCGCCATCAACAAGTAATCCTCCTTCGCCACATCAAATTGGCAGGCTCAAATGATGGGATTCTGGCTTCCGATTTTCAGCATCGCCGCCGCCATTTCCGTCGGGGCCATGAGCCCCGGCCCCAGCTTCGTGATGGTGCTGCGCATTTCCATTGCAGTTTCCCGGCGCGCCGGATTTGCCGCCGCCTTGGGCATGGGTGTCGGTGGCATGACATTCGGCGCGCTGGCGCTGTTCGGCCTGCAGGCGCTGATCGCGCAGGTCGCCTGGCTCTATCTGGTGCTGAAAGTGGCTGGCGGGCTCTATCTGATTTATCTCGCCAGCCGCATCTGGCGCGGCGCCGACACACCGATGCAGCTGCCAGGCGAGCCCTCTGCCGCGGAGAAAGGTGCCGCGAAAGCCTTCTGGCAGGCGTTGGCGACGCAATTGAGCAATCCCAAGACCGCCGTCGTCTATGGCAGCATCTTCGCGGCCTTGCTGCCGGCCAATCCCTCTCCCTGGACCTTTGCCGTCCTGTTGCCGATGCTTTTCGCCATCGAAGCCGGCTGGTACACGATCGTCGCCTATACCTTCTCCGCAGCCAGGCCCCGTTCGATCTATCTGCGGGCCAAGGGGCTGATCGATCGCGCCGCCGGCGCCATCATCGGCTTGCTGGGTGTCAAACTGATCTACAACGCCGTTGCGGGCAGATAGCGATCGGCTGACGAGCCTTCCGGCCGATCAGGGCAGTTTGCGCAGTCTCTCGGTCAGGAGATCGAAGAACCCGTCCGCATCGCAATCCAGCAGGATTCGATGTCGGGCATCCGGCCGGTCGAAATGGATGCGGGTCTGCCCCGCATGTTCTCCTGCGCTGATATCCACCTCGACAGCCGCCATCCGGGCCGCGAAGAGGTGCGGCCGGAGCAGCCAGGCGATGGTCAGCGGGTCATACATGGGCTCGTTGCCCTTGCCGCGCCCCGTGTAGAAGCCGAGCATATCGGCCAGCGCCACGGAGGCCGCATTGCCATTGGCCCGCAGCCGCATTAGCCGCCCCTCGGTTCCCGTAACGCGCCGCGCCACATCGAGCGTCACCAGCGTCGCCGGCAACGCGTCAAGAACGATCGCGGCCGCTTCCGGATCGACGAAAATATTGAATTCGGCATGCGGGGTCACATTGCCGCCCTCGGCCTCGGTAGCACCGCCCATGATCACCACATCGCGGATAGCGGTGCGTATCTCCGGCGCGCGATGGAGGGCATGGGCGATATTGGTCTGTGGACCGAGCACGATCAGCGTCACGCTTTGCGGCGCCGACTGCCGCAAGGTATCGACCAGCCAATCAACGCCGTTGATCTCCTCCGCCCGCTTGCTCGGCTCGGGCAGGATGGCTCCGTCCATGCCGGTCGAGCCGTGGATATGCTCGGCGGTTTCCAGATGGCGGGAGAGGGGCCTGTCCGCACCCGGATAGACGCCGATATAGGGCCGCCCGCCCAGTTCGCAAAGCTTCAAGGCGTTGCTGGTCGTCATCGACAAGGGCACGTTGCCGGCAACCGTCACCAGCCCCAGGATCTCGATCTCCGGTGACGCCATGGCCAGCAGAATGGCGGCGGCATCGTCAATGCCGGGATCGGTATCGATAATGATGCGATGGGATGTCATCGCCGGTACTCCGAACTAAAGATGGCGCAGCGGTTTCAGCGCCCGCTGCTGACCCGCTTGACCTTGCGTGGCGTGAGATAGGGAGCGAGATACTGGCCGGTATAGCTGCCGGATGTTTCCGCGACCTTTTCCGGCGTGCCGGTGGCGACGATGCGCCCGCCCTTGTCGCCGCCTTCCGGACCGAGATCGATGATCCAGTCGGCGGTCTTGATGACTTCGAGATTGTGCTCGATCACCACCACCGTATTGCCCTGGTCGACCAGCTGATGCAGCACTTCCAGCAGCTTGCGCACATCCTCGAAATGCAGGCCGGTGGTCGGCTCGTCGAGGATATAAAGTGTCCGGCCGGTGGCGCGGCGCGACAATTCCTTGGCCAGCTTGACGCGCTGCGCCTCGCCGCCCGACAGCGTGGTCGCCGCTTGGCCGATATGGATATAGCCGAGGCCGACCTGCTGCAGCATCGCCATCTTGTCGCGGATGGCCGGCACCGCCTTGAAGAAGTCGACGCCTTCCTCGACGGTCATCTCCAGCACATCGGCGATCGACTTGCCTTTGAAGGTGATGTCGAGCGTCTCGCGGTTATAGCGTTTGCCCTTGCACTGGTCGCATTGCACATAGACGTCG
>DATLJB010000201.1:0-10175 GCA_035539075.1 Terriglobia bacterium | reverse complement strand
CCGGGCTGCTCGATGGCCAGTGGCAGGACATCATGACGAAGGGCGCGGATTATGACCGCGACGCCGCCCGCCGCATCATCCGGCTGTTTCTGGCCGGCCTGTTTCCCCGGCATTTCCAGCGACCTTGACCTGCCCCGCGCGGAGACCGCGCGGGGTTCGGCAATCACATCGCATCAGCGTCACGTCTGCATCATCACTGCATCAAGACTGAGTTGAGCGCATCGGATCAGTAAGCGAGAGGACATCGGATCATGACGACCATCGAGACCACAGCTTCCCTTCGGACCACACCCGCAGCCATCGCCGGACAGGAATTGCCGCGCGCCTTGCCGGCCTGGACCTATCGCAATGCCGAATTGCTGGAGCTCGAATACGAACGTCTGATCCTGCCCTCCTGGCAGTTCGTCTGCCACGTCAACCAGGTAAAGCAGCCGGGCGACTTCGCGACACTCGATCTGATGCGCGATTCGATCATCGTCATGCGTGGCAAGGATCAGGTGCTGCGCGCTTTCACCAATGTCTGCCGGCATCGCGGCGCAAAGCTGTTGGATGGCAGTGGCAGCTGCAAGCATCGCATCACCTGCCCCTATCACGCCTGGTCGTATAATCTCGATGGCAGCCTCTCCGGCGTACCGGCGGAGCAGACCTTCCCGGGTCTCGATAAGACGCAGTTCGGCCTCAAGCCGGTCGAAATCGAAGTGATGCTGGGCCTCGTCTTCGTGCGAGTCACGCCCGGCGGGCCGAGCCTTGCCGAGATGTGGGGCGACTATGTCGATCTCGTCGCCGAATACCGGCTCGAAGAGATGGTGCCGGTGGACGAGCCGTGGACCGACACCTGGCGCTGCAACTGGAAAGTGGGCGTCGACAACAATCTAGAGAACTATCACATCCCGATCGGCCATCCCGGCTATCACCGCATGCTGGACAGCGATCTTCTCGGCTTCATGAACCAGCACGGCGTTGCCGGCAGCAAGAGCACGTTGAAGGACAAGCTGTCGCCGAACTGGGTGGAGCGCGCCTATCAGCAGATGGCGCCCGACGTATTGACCGGTCTGCCGGAAGAGACGCGCCGCACTTGGCACTTCTTCTCGATGCCGCCCAATATCGGCATCGACATCTATCCCGACAGCATGGATGTGTTCCAGTTTCTGCCGCGGGGCGCCGAAAGCTGTTTCGTGCGCTACCCGATCTATCGCCGTCCGAATGAGAATCGCGAGCAGAAGGTGCTGCGCTATCTCAACGGCCGCATCAACCGGCAGGTCGGCGCGGAAGATCGCGTGCTCTGTGAAAGGGTGCAGATCGGTCTCGCCTCGCAGGGTTACGAAGCCGGTCCGCTCTCGACCTATGAGGTGGCGCTGAAGGATTTCCATGACCGCATCCGCCTCGTCTGCCCGGTGACCAACCTGGCGACCGCCCCCGCCCCCGGCACGTTGCGTGACTGCGATGCGGCGATGGCCGCGGAACAGGCTGCCTGATCGACCAGGCGAACCGGCGTCAGCGCTCCCCGCGCCGCCCTTCGGCCGGCCCGATTGGACAGAATGACCAATCGAGTCGGCCGGGCTTAGGACTGCATATGCCTAAAATCCCAGATAATTCGACCCATGCCAATCAAACAGAACTGGGGTTGGCATAAGGAAACGATGCCACTAATTATTTGAAATAGCTTGATATATTAGCCATGCAGGAGATGCATGGGCAACGTGTGAAATTCTGGCTGGTGGCAGTGCGCTATTTTCTTATTCTGTCAACGTGTGATTTAGCAACAAGCCTGTTGCGATTTTGCAACAGATTGTTTTGGCATCGAACCTGGCCCTGCGGGGCAGCTTCCTTGCCTCTCGGAGCTTCGGCTCCATGTGCATTCGGGCGCAAGGCTCGAATGGAGGGTCTTCGGATCCTACGTCTCCCAGACGTAAAGCCTCCCTGTTTAACTTGCCCCCGACCGTTTGGTCGGGGGTTTTTTCTTGCCGCTCTGGGCTGGCTGGAATCCGCGGCATCAAGCTCTCTTCGGTGACGTTAGCGCGAAAGCCGCAAGCCCGCGATGGCAAGGATGAGGACGATCACAGCCAGCGCCGCCGCCGTCAGAAGCAATCCGGGGCCGACGCGACCGGCCGGACCGCCCCGTTGAATGGCTGATGGTGATACCCCCTGGTCACCCGCTGGGCCGCCAAAACATGCACGCCCCTTCCGGGAGAGCAGTACCCAAAGCCCGAGACCTCCCAAGGCGGCACCGAAGGGAACCTGCGGGATCAGCAGCACGGACAAAGCGAGGATGACGATACGGGCCCAGGCCTGGCGACGCAGCAGGCCGATACCGCCGATCAATCCGGGCAACAGGATCAGAACCGCTGCGATCAGGAACAGGAAGCTCGCGTAAAAGAAGGCTTCATCGGCGTGGGGCTCCGCCGAACGCGCGAATCCCGTACATATGATCACACCGGAGATCAAGCCAAGTCCGGCCAGCGCGATATAGAGCCAGGCCAGCAGGCGCACTTGCCAGATCATCTTTAAGCGCTCGTCACGAGTCCCCGCTTATAGATTCATCATCGCGCGCGAGGATGCCACCAGAATCTGGGGCATGAACATATCCCTACAACGCGACCGGGGCGATTGGGGCGATCGGGAAAGACCTGCGCCATCCGGCCAGATTGACAGCCGCCTGGCCCTCTAGAAGACTGTCGGATGAGGCGAAACAGCCCGTCATTCGCGCCACGAAAGAAGACCGGCATGACAATGGGGAGTAATGCGACAGAAGGGAATTGGCAGCTTTCATGCCATGCCGATGTCCTTAAAGTGCTGGCCTATTGGCAAAGCAAATGCCGCAGCCGCCGCATGCCGCGCCGGGCCGATATCGATCCCTTGGAACTCGGCCCTTTTCTGCCCCATATCACGCTGGTTGATGTGGTGGCCGACGCCCGGCGCTTCGTCTACCGCCTTGTCGGCACGGCGGAGGTGAACCTGCGCGGCAACGATCCAACCGGCAAAGCAGTTGCCGATGGCTATTTCGCGGCTACGGCGCAGGAAGCCCTCGACAGATACCAGAGGATCTGTACCACCCGCGCACCGTTTTACGAGGAAGACGATTTCCAGGTCGTCGATCGCTATATCAGCGAGGCCAACCTCTTCCTGCCGCTGTCTGAAGATGGCGAAACCGTCAACATGGTCATGGTCTTTTCCATCAACCGCGACCTTTATATCTGACAAGCGATCCCGCAAACGGCGACAGAAGCGGCCGCATCTGGGCCGCCGCCGCGCCGGCCGACAGCCCGGCTTCAGCGCTCATGCAGGCTTTCGGAGACATGCCGCACCACCGGCGAGAGCACGTAGTCGATGACGCGGCGCTGCCCGGTCTGGATCTCCGCCGTCACTGCCATGCCGGGGCTGAGCGGGACCTTGCCCATCTCGGTCATGATCCAATCGCGCGACAGAGCGATATGGGCAATATATCCGGGTCCCGTATCGGTATCGGCCCCGACGTCCTGGCCGTTATCCTGGCTTTTGTCGCGGTTCGTGCGCTTGTCGCTGCCGCCGGCGGCCACGGCATCACGCGTCACATTCATGACGACGCCGTCGATCAGACCGTATCGGGTGAAATTGAAGGTCTCTACCTTGATCCGCACGACCTGTCCGGCATGGATGAAGCCGACGTCGCGATTCTGCACCGTCGCCTCGATCATGAGATGCCCCTCATCGGGGACGATGACGAGCAAAGGTTCCGCCGGCGTCACGACGCCGCCAATGGTGTGAACGGCCAATTGCTGTACCGTGCCGTCGATCGGTGCGGTGAGTACGCCTTCGCTCAGACGCTGTTGCGCCTTGGCCAGTTCCGCCTGCAATTCACTCACCTGCCCGCGCGTCTTGTCGAGGTCCGAGAGCACATTCATCTGGTATTCGGCAACCGCCGCTACCCGCTGCTGCAGCAGCGCCGCCTCGGCGGCTTCCGCCGATTCCTTGCGTCGCGCCAATACGCCGATGTCATGCTGTTGTTCGATTAGCGCCTGATTTGCCTGATACCATGCGAGCTTGTTGCCGAACTGCATGTCGCGCAGCTGCCGGCGGATTTCCTCCTGGCTTTGCACCATCGGCAAGGACGCCGACAACTTGTCCGCCGTCGCCTGCGCTTCAGCGGCTTCCGCCTTTTTGGCGATGATCTGCTGATCGAGATCCGACAGCTTGGCCGCCTGATTGGCTGCTTCGGCGCGCATCGCCGCTTCCGCGAGGGCGATATCGGCGGGCGAGGCATCGTTTGGCGGATCGATCAGGCCCAGCCGGCCCGAAACTGCCATATCGCCGCCAAGCGCTGCCGCCAATCCTTGAAGACGCGCGAGATTGAGCCGGGCCTGCAGCAGATCACGCTGAAAGCGATCGCGATCCGCCATGGCCTGCGTCGTGTTCAACTCGATCAGCACATCGCCCGCTTTGACCCGATCGCCGTCATTCACCCTGATGCTCGCGACGATGCCGGTATCCAAAGGCTGCACGACCTTGGTCTTGCCTTGGGGAATGACGCGGCCGGCCGTCGTTGCGATGATATCGACATTGCTCAAGGTCGCCCAGAGAACGGCGACGACCGCCACCGCCATGATCGTCAGGCCGATCGCCCGGCCGACCGGCGATGGCGGCGTATCAATGATTTCCAGCGCTGCCGGCAGGAACTCGCGTTCGTCGCGATTGCGCCGCCCGGCCGGCCTTTTTGACGTCTCCGCGGTACCAGCGGCTTTGGCCGGGTTTTCGGATCTCGCCGGGGACACGGGACGATCATCGTTCGTGATGCGCCGGGGCAGGTCTTCGGCCGGCGTGATCTTGTGTGCGGCGCTATCAGGCTGCATCGATCACATTCCCCGCCTGGACCTTATAGAGCGTGGCATAGCGGCCGCCACTGCGCAGCAGATCGTCATGTGTGCCGTCCTCGACGATGCGCCCCTGCTCGATCGTGATGATGCGGTCGCAATGGCGCACTGACGACAGGCGATGGGCGATAGTCAAGACCGTGCGCCCCTGGCAGATCTGCCGCATATTGCGCTGGATGGCCTGCTCCGATTCCAGATCGAGCGCACTGGTCGCTTCGTCGAAGATCAGGATGCGCGGATTGCCGATCAGGGCGCGGGCAATGGCAATACGTTGCCGCTGCCCGCCCGACAGACTGCCGCCCCGCTCGCCAACCAGCGTATCGTAGCCTTCCGGCAGCTGCAGGATGAATTCGTGGGCGCCCGCCAGCTTGGCGGCGGCGACCACCTGCTGCAGCGGCATTCCCGGATCGGCCAGGGCGATGTTGTCACGCACCGTGCCGCTGAACAGGACGTTCTCCTGCAAGACGACGCCGATCTGCCGCCGCAACCAGCTTGCATCGACCATGGCAAGGTCAACGCCGTCGATGAGCACGCGCCCGGATTCCGGCACGTAAAGGCGCTGCAGCAGCTTCGCCAGGGTGGACTTGCCGGAGCCGGATGAACCGACAATGCCGATGTTCTGGCCGGCGGCGATGGCGGTATCGACGCCTTTCAGCACCTCTTGACCGTCCGGCCGGTAGCGGAATTTCACGTGCTCGAAGCTGATCGCCCCCTTGATGGCAGGCAGTGCCCCGCGCCCGGGGGCCGAACTTGGCTCGGTCGGGGTGTTGAGAATATCGCCGAGACGCTGGATCGAGAGTCGCGTCTGGTGGAAGTCCTGCCACACCTGGGCCAGGCGCAGAACGGGCTGGGCCACCCGCCCTGCCAGCATGTTGAAGGCAACGAGTTCGCCCACCGTCATCGTTCCGTCCATGACAGCCTTGGCGCCGAAGTAGAGGATGGCAGCCGTCGCGACCTTGGAGACCAGCTGGATGCCCTGGCTGGCATAATTGCCGAGATTGCTGACGCGGAAGGAAGCGCTGACATATCCCGCAAGCTGCTCCTCCCAGCGGCGCTGGATCTGCGGCTCGACCGCCATCGCCTTCACGGTCTCGATGCCGGTCACGCTTTCGACCAGGAAGGCCTGATTTTCCGCGCCGCGGCGGAACTTCTCGTCCACACGGACACGGAACAAAGGTGTCAGCGACAGGCTGATGATCGCGTAGAGCGGCAGCGACGCCAGCACCACCAGCGTCAGCCACCAGCTGTACCAGGCCATCACCGCAAGGAACACCGAGGTGAAGACGAGGTCGATCACCAAGGTGAGGCTGGAGCCGGTGAGAAACTGGCGGATGTTTTCGAGCTCGCGCACCCGCGCCACCGAATCGCCGACCCGGCGCGCGCCGAAATAGGCGAGCGGCAGGGCGATCAGGTGACGAAACAGCCTGGCGCCCAACTCGACGTCGATGCGGTTGGTGGTATGGGAGAAAACATAGGTGCGCAGCGCGCCAAGGACCGATTCAAAAATCGAAATCGTCAGCAGGCCGACGATCAGCACGTCCAGCGTCGTCATGCCGCGATGCACCAGGACCTTGTCGACGACGACCTGGAAGAACAAGGGCGAAACGAGGGCAAAGACCTGCAGGAAGAACGACGCTAACAGGACCTGGCTCAGGACTCCGCGATATTTGTAGATCGCCGCCATGAACCATGGGATGCCGAATTGCCGGTTGAGATCCGACAAGCTGATACGTCGCGCGATCAGCAGCAGGCTGCGATCCCAGATCTCCTCGAAAGCCGCTTTATCGATCAGTTCGGAGCGGTTGCCGGCCCCACGATGCACCAGCACCTTGTCACCGGCATAGCGCGCAATGATCAGAAAGCCGCCATCCTTGGTGCGCGCCAGTGCCGGCAGGGCGATATGGGCGAGGCGCGCATAGCCGGATGCCGTCATGCGGGCCTTCAGCCCGCGCCTTCGCGCGATGCGGACGATCTCATCGGCATCGATCTCGGCGATGCCCTTCAGTTCGCGATTGAGCGCGTCATGACCAATCGCCAGTCCGTGATAGCGAAAGAGCGTCGACACACAGCTCAACGTAGCAAGGCGCGAGGAAGTCGCGGCGTCGGGCTGTGCCGTCATGATGAGTGCTTCGTCAATTTGCTATCAGGTCCCCAATACCCAGCCCTGCTACATTCTGCTGCTTCGCGAAAACGGTCCAGAAACGGTCGTCACATTTGCCCCCGATGGTGCCGATAAACTCGAAGAGGCTCCCTGTTTTGGGCGTGCCAACTCATTCAACCATCATATGGTCAATTATTCCTTAGCGCGACGGACCGCATAATTGCATCTAGCGTCGTTAACCTTACCTGTGATGTTTATCCCAGGAATGACATCTTATAATCGTGGACGTTTTCCAAATTTTCTGGCATCATAGATACAATTAAAAATAGTTCAAGAAATCAACTGAAAGTCGCGCTTTGGGGGTGTCGCCACAGGAGCGGCACCGGATTGGGGACCATCGGCCGTTGGCATCAGGTGCAAGCACTTGCGCTGAGATCTTGATCGACTGCATCCCTCGCAAACGACGACAGGCGGGGCCGCGCAATATCCGCGGCCGATGTTTTGATGCGTAACAGTCCGTCCAGCCAGAGGACGGCACAGGGACCGGGGCTCAGGGGCACATGGCGACAGCGAGCGGTGATTCGGTACAGGCGGCGAACGATCCCCTGATCGACGGATTAATCCAGGGCAGTCAATGGAACTTCGGCGCCGGGCCGCATGTCCTGACCTATTCGTTCAACCTCTCCGGCGATGCCGGCTCCGGTAATTGGTCGGCAACCCAGCAGCAGGCCGTGCGCACCGCTTTCGCCGCCTGGTCGGCCGTCGCTAACATTCAGTTCCAGGAAGTCCGGTCAGGCACCTATTTTTATCAGAGCACAGCCGATATCGCCCTTAGCCTGACTGGTACCGAGCAACAACAAAGCGGATATGTCGGCGAGGGTGTCTTTCCCGACCCTGCATTGGCGGCCAGCTATGCCCCGTCGCTTTTGAGCGACTATGCTCCAAATGCGCAATCAGCCTCTTATGCCAATCCGCAAGGCGACATCTTCCTCGATAACCAATCCTATGCAGGCGGCTACAATCCGCTCGGCTTTCTCTCCGCAGGCGGCTTCTCTCTGGAAGCCATCATCCACGAGATCGGCCATGCACTCGGCTTGAAGCATCCGCATGATGACGGCGGCAATGGCAAGCCGACCTTCACCCAGCTTGGAATCGGCGATCTAGACAGCGATTACAATACGCTCATGTCGTATAACAGCGGCAGCGGGGGTCAGTATCTCTACTGGGGCAATCCTTCGACGCCAATGCCGCTCGACATCCTGGCGATTCAATATCTGTACGGTGTCAACACAGCGACCAATACGGGCAACAACACCTATTACTTCCGCGATAATGGCAATATCAGTACCATCTGGGATGCCGGCGGTTACGATACCGTCGACGCATCCGGCATTTCGACCGCGAATGGCATTGTCCTCGACCTGCGCCCCGGAGCCATTTCGACCTTTCACAAGGACCAGAATTATGACGCGGTTTCCGCAATCGCGATGTCCTATACGCCGACTGAAACTCAGAATGGAGCCGTCGGGCCGATCGACAATCTGATCGAACGCGCAATCGGAACGGCCGCGAACGACACCATCTTCGGAAACGACGCCGACAACACCCTGTTGGGCGGCAACGGCAACGATTCGCTTCAGGACACGAAAGGTAACGATACGCTGGACGGCGGCGCCGGCGCCGATTTCATGGCGGGCGGCGTCGGCGACGACACCTATATCGTCGACAACGTCGGCGATACCGTCCTCGAAATCGGTGGCGAGGGTACTGACACGATCAAAATGTCGATCAACCGCACCACGGCATACGACAATGTCGAGAACTATATCTTCACCGGTAGCGCGAATTGGTACTTCTACGGAAACAACCTCAACAACGTCATCACGGGCGGCAGCGGCAACGACAATCTGTCTGGTGGTTTTGGTGACGACACGCTCATCGGCGGCAGCGGCAACGACTTCCTCTTTGGCGGTCCCGGAACCGATACGCTGCTCGGGGGCATCGGCGACGACTCCTACCTGCTCGTGAACGATGGGGACGTGGCAATTGAGCAGGCCAATCAGGGTACGGATACCGTCACCCTCGAAAGCAGCTACAACAGCACCAACTTCTCCTACACGTTGGGCGACAATCTCGAGAATCTTGATCTCAGCCGGCAGGTTGTCGGGGTGACTGCGACCGGCAATGCAGCCAACAATGTCATCATCGGCGGTAGCGGCAATGACAAATTGGACGGTTCCACCGGGGCGGACACGCTAAGCGGCAGCTCCGGTGACGACATCTATATACTCGACAATGTCGGCGACAAGGTGACGGAGCTGGCGAACCAGGGCACTGACACGGTCGTATTGGCCAATGGCTACAGCACCAAAGCCTTCGCCTATGCGCTAGGGGCCAATCTAGAGAACCTCGATCTCAGTGCGCAGACGGCGGCGGCGGCGATGACCGGCAACACGGCCGACAATGTCATCACCGGGGGCAGCGGTAATGACGTACTCGACGGCGGCACCGGCGCCGACACTCTGATCGGCGGCAAGGGCGACGACACCTATATCGTCGACAATGCCGGCGATGCGGTGATCGAGCTTGCCGGTGAGGGTAACGACACCATCAAGTCGAGCGCCAGCATTGATCTCAGTACTGGGGCCTTTACCGGCCAGGAGATCGAGAACGTGACCTTGACTGGCGTGGCGGCGATCAATGCCACCGGCAACGACCTTGACAACATCCTGATTGGCAACGGCGCGGTGAATACGCTCTCAGGCGGCAAGGGCAATGACACGCTGAATGGCGGCGCCGGTGCCGATATCCTGGTCGGCGGCAAAGGCGACGATACCTATATCGTCGACAATGCCGGGGACACGGTGACCGAACTGGCAGATGAGGGCACCGATACGATCCAGACATCGATCGCCATCATTGGCGCGATCAACAATGTCGAGAACTACACTTTCACCGGCGCCGGCAACTGGACCTTCACCGGTAATGATCTCGCCAATGTCATTACCGGCAATCTTGGCAACGATACGCTGAGCGGTGGCAAAGGCGACGATATCCTCCATGGCGGCAACGGCAACGACCTCCTCGATGGCGGGGCTGGCGCCGATGCCATGGATGGCGGCGCCGGCAACGACACCTATGTGGTGGATGATGCCGGCGACACGGTGACGGAGGGCCTGGCGGGCACGGCCGGCGGCACCGATCTGGTCAAAAGTTCAATCAGCTAT
>DATLJB010000200.1:0-7180 GCA_035539075.1 Terriglobia bacterium | reverse complement strand
CGGCCTGTCGATCCTGTCGGGCTCGCATGTCGCCCTGGTGCAGGACGTCATGGAGCGGCTCCGCAAGCTCGGCCTGCGGGACGTGCCGGTGGTGGTCGGCGGCATCATTCCGCCGGCCGATGCGGCACAATTGATTGGCTTCGGCGTCGCCCGGGTCTATACACCGAAGGACTACGACGTCACCGCCATCATGGCCGATATTGTCGATCTGGTGGATCGGGGGACGCCCAAGGCGGCATGACGTCCGGCAGCTGATGGCCGGCAGCTTGCCGACAGGCTGCAAGACCATCTCAACCAGGTTAGACCGTGACTTTGCCGTATAAAGCCCATCGCACGCCGGCGCCGCGTTTTGCCACCGATTTCCGCGCGCGGTTTCGCGAATTGCTGCGCTGGCGCCGGGACGTCCGCCATTTCCGCACCGATCCGCTGCCGGTCGGCCTGGTCGAGGAATTGCTCGACATGGCTTGCCTTGCGCCCTCGGTCGGCAATGCCCAGCCCTGGCGTTTCGTCACGGTCGATCATCCGGCGACGCGCGCCGCCATCGCCGTCAATTACGAGGCGGCCAACCGGGAAGCCCTGACCGGCTATCATGGGGAACGCGCCCAGCTTTATGCCGGGCTGAAACTGGCCGGGTTGCGCGAAGCACCGCGGCATTTCGCGGTCTTCTGCGATACTGCCACGGCCCAGGGCCAGGGCCTCGGCCGACGCACCATGCCGGAGACCCTTCTCTATTCGACCGTGCTTGCCATCCACACGCTGTGGCTTGCGGCGCGCATCCATGGCATCGGCCTTGGCTGGGTGTCGATTCTCGATCCGGATGCGGCGACCAAGGTCTTGGACGTGCCGGAGACCTGGCGCTTCGTCGCCTATCTTTGCCTCGGCTGGCCGGTCGAAGAGCACGATACGCCGGAACTGGAACGCACCGGCTGGCAGGCCAGGCAGGATGCCTGTCGCCAGGTGCTGCAGCGCTGACGGCGCGCTACCTCTTCATTGCTGCAGGATGAGCGTCTGCTGCTGCACGCGCCAGCCACGCAGCTGGTTGAGGAAGCGCATGCCGAGCAGGGAATAGGGCATCGGCGCCTGATTGACCTTGGCCGGGAGGCGCGCCATGACGATGGGGCCGATGGTCAGGTTGTTGAGCGTCACCGGCGCCACATGGGCAATGCCGTTCGCGGTTTCCGCCCGTTCGATGAAATTCAGCTGATTGTCGGCGAAGCCGACGCGGCGCGCATCGTCGGGACTGAGCACGACGTCGCTGGCGCCGGTATCCACCAGGAAGGTGATATAGGTGCCGTTGACCCGTGCCTGAACCTGGTAGTGCCCGTTCTCATTGAGTGCGAAACGGACTTCACGCGGACCGGCGGATGATCCGCCGGCCGGCAGAGCGGCCGTGGAGGCCGATATTCCATGCGCCGGCACCAATTCCCCGAAGATGCGGTTGCCGATCTCCTGCGCCTCGAAGCGATAGGCATAGACCCAGACCAAGGCGAGACCGATCAACAGCCAGGCCGCCAGGGAACGTAGTGCCGTGCCGGGCTGGCTGCGGAAGCGCAAGGCGACGCTGCCGACCAGCAGCAACAGCCAGCCGAATGAGGCAAAGACCCGGATACGGTTATCCGGGTCGGCAAGGACATTGGGGAAAGCATTGTTCAGCAAGAGCAGCAAGGCGACGATCGCTGCCACGATCGCCACGGCAATGACTGTCACACGCATGATACCGCCATCGGATGCCGCCAGCCCGTCGCCTGCGCCAGTCAAACAGCATAACCGCTTCCGGCGAGCGCCTCAACCGAGCGAGCGCGATCGCCCTGAGGGCGTGCCGCTTCCATCCCCGCCCCATTCTCGCCCGCCCCCTGGTCCCGCCGTTTCCCGATCTTGTCATTCCCAGGCTGTATGGCCTGGGAAGATAACCGCCGTGAATCGCGGCCGGGGAGGGGCGGCGGATCACTATCTGCCGGATAGTTTGGGACGGTTTGCCGCGGGTCGGGGCCGGGGTGGCTGGTTACTGTTCGCGGCGGGACGGATCAGGGCCGCGAGCGAGACTGCACGACGCAGGCTGCGGACCGAGAGGAGGCTGCGCTTTTGTCGTTGCATTTGTCATCTCCTGCATTAGGGTCGCCGAGATGATCCTCAAATGCCATGGCGCACGCGTGACCGGAATGCGACAAGATTGTGCAGCGGCCCAGATACGAGCCTTCTGGCGATGACATTCCTGTGAGAGAAGGTCCGCGCGTGCATGACGATGTAATGGTTCGCGATCCAGGTTCCGACGCCAATCGCCCGGCGTTGCCGGCGGCTGATCTGCGTCGCCAGCTGCGACGCTATCCACCGGTCGATTATCGCCGCTATCTGCGGTTTGTCGTTGCCGGCCGGCATGTCGGCTGGGTACGGCGCGACTTTGCGCCGCATCTGGCGGATTTTCCTGATGTCTTCGTTCTGAACGCCGATCAGGTCGTTCTGCATCCGAGCTTGCCGACTAAGGAAGCCCGCAGCGCTGCCATGGCGGTCGTGCTGGATCGCTTGCGCGCGCGCGGTCTGGTGCCTGGCTGGCGTGGCGAGCTTTATCCGGTCGGTCGCGGCTTCGATGGGCCGCAGCTTCTATCTATGGAGCGTGCCGCAGCGCCGCTTTTCGGCGTGCTCAGCTACGGCGTCAATGTCAACGGTTTGGTGCAGCGTGACGATGGCCTGCATCTCTGGATCGGCCGCCGCTCGCCGCACAAGCAGGTCGACCCCGACATGCTGGACCTGCTCGCTGGCGGCGGGCAGCCGCTCGGCATCAGCGTTGCGGACAATCTGGTGAAGGAATGCTGGGAAGAGGCCGGCATACCGGCCGAGCTGGCGCGCACGGCGCGACCTGTCAGCATCATCACGCTGCAGGTCGAAGCAGGGGAGGGGCTGCGGGTTGGATTGCAGTTCAACTATGACCTCTGTCTGCCCGCCGACTTCCAGCCTCGCAACATCGATGGCGAGGTCGCCGAATTCACGTTGATGTCCGCCGCCGAGCTGCTGGACCGGCTGCGGACTGCTGATGATTTCATGTATGATATCGCGCTGGCGAAAATCGATCTTTTGATCCGCCATGGCTATGTCGGCCCGGACGAGCCGGGCTATCTTGCGCTTCTTGCCGGGCTGCGCCGCCCTATTGCCTTCGATATATGATGAGCCTGTTAGATCGTCTCCATCACTGCATGCTCGCTGATTTGTCGGGTTTCCGGCCCTGGACCATCGACGGCCAGGAGATCGGTTGGCTGCGGGCGGATGTGGTGGAAGCCCTGCGGCGCTTCCCCAGCGTCTTTCTGGTGACCGATGACGCGATCAGCGTGCAAGCGCATCTCAACACATTTGACTATCGCAGCGCTGCGATCGGCGAAGTGGCGCGTGCCCTGCTCGAAATGGGCATCGTCCAAGGCTGGCGCAACGAGCCTTTTGCCGTCGCGGCCCATTACGGTGACGCGCCCCTGTTGCGGCTGGAGCGGGCTGCGGTTCCGGTCTTCGGCGTCAAGGCCTATGGCGTGCACCTGAACGGCTATGTCCGAACGCCCGAGGGCATCAAGCTGTGGATCGGGCGGCGGGCGGACAACCGGCCGGTGGAGCCCGGCAAGCTCGATAATATCGTCGCCGGTGGCTTGCCCTATGGTCTCGATCCGCTGCGCAACCTGATCAAGGAATGCGCGGAAGAGGCGGGGATCGCCGAGGATCTGGCCCGCCAGTCGCGGCCGGTCGGCGCGATTTCATATCGCATGCTGCATCAAGGCTTCCTGCGCCAGGACACGCTCTTCGTCTATGACCTGGAATTGCCGGCGGATTTTCAGCCGACCAATGTCGATGGAGAGATTGCTGATTTCCGGATGATGTCCTTGCCGGAAGCCGCCGCCATCCTTGAAGACAGCGAAGCCTTCAAATTCAATGTGGCGCCGGTGGTCATCGATTTCCTCATTCGCCACGGGCATCTGACGCCGGACGCGCCGGGCTATGTCGATCTCGCGATGGGATTGTCGATTTGAACGCGGAAAGAGCAGTCAGTTGAAGTTCGGCATATCAGGCATATGCGGTGCGACCTCCGCCCAGCCATCCCAGATCATCTGGCAGGCGACATAGAAGATCACGCCAAGCCCGATATAGGCGATCCAATGGAAGCGCTTGAGGGTGCGGGCGATCAGCGAAGCCGCGGCACCCATCAGGCCGACCGAGAGGACTAGGCCGAAGATGAGGACCCAGGTGTGCTCGCGCGCGGCGCCGGCAACGGCGAGGACATTGTCGAGCGACATCGAGACGTCCGCCACGACGATCTGCGTGATCGCCTGGCGCATGGTCTTGCCCGGTACGGCGCCAGGCAGCACCTCGGGTGGTTCGGAAAGCTCGAGATGCTCATCGCGGCTGAGTTGCCGTTCGCGCGCCGCATGTTGCAGCCGCTCACGCCGCTCCAGCATCAGCTCGCGCCAGAATTTCCAGCACACCCAGAGCAGCAGGATGCCGCCCGCAAGGGTAAGGCCGATAATCAGCAGCAGCTTGTTTGCCGCAAGTGCGAAGATGATGCGCAGCAATGTCGCGACGATGATGCCGACCAGGATTGCTTTGGCACGCTGCTCTCTCGCGAGGCCTGCTGCAGCCATGCCGACGACAATGGCGTTATCACCGGCAAGGACAAGATCCATCAGGATCACCTGACCGAGCGCGACCAGTTCGGGAAGAAGACTATGAAGAGTGGGCATTAGCTCGCGGGCTTGGTTAATTTTGGTAGCATTTTGTATATCCGATCGATACCCGCCAGCGTTCGAACCGCCGCTGCCGACATACCACCTTCCCGCATCGCCCGTAAACTGAGAGCCTTGTCCCGTTTGGCGAGGCGTTGGCCGGCGTCATTGGTGACTAACAGGTGGTGGCAGTAATGCGGCACCGCAAGCCCCAGGACAGCCTGCAGCAGGCGATGGACATGGGTGGCCGGCAATAAATCCACCCCGCGTGTAACCAGCGTCACGCCTTGCAGATGATCATCGAGCGTGACGCAAAGGTGATAGCTGGCCGGCGCGTCGCGGCGCGCCAGGACCACGTCGCCGAGCAGGTCGGGATCGACGCCGATCACGCCCTGCACGTGATCGTGAAACGTTAGCGGGCCGGAAATCTCCGCCGCGCGCCGGCTATGGAAGCGCAGGGCATAAGGAGCGCCCCGGGCTTGCCGTTCAGCGGCGACGGCGCGCGGCAGATTGCGGCAGGTTCCCGGATAGAGAGGGCCTTCGGCGCCATGCGGGGCAGCGATTGCGGCCGCGATGTCCTTGCGGCTGCAAAAACAAGGATAGACGAGTCCCAAAGCCGCCAGGCGATCGAGGCCGGCGCGATAGTCCGCCAGATGTTCCGATTGCCGCCGGATGCCATCCGCCCAATCGATGCCGGCCCAATGCAAATCCTCGACGATCGCCTGCTCGAATTCGGGGCGGCAGCGGGCCGGATCGATGTCTTCGATCCGCAAGAGAAATCGCCCCTGTCCCTCGCGTGCGGCAAGCCATCCGATCAATGCCGAATGCAGATGGCCGAGATGCAGATAGCCGGTCGGACTGGGGGCAAAACGGGTGACAATCATGGGTCAGCCATAGGCGAGGTCGCCCCGCCGCGCAAGTCGCGCCGCCAGCCAGGGAGAGTCCGAAGCCAACGGGCGGGATCACAATAGGCAGGGCGCGATGAGGCCGTGAACCTGACAGGGAGATGGTCGCCGATGTGAAATATTGCGCGGTTTTGCCGCAGCCAGGCCCGCAAAGCCTAGGCAAGCCGCTTCTTTGGTCTTAAAAAGCCATGGTTTCCGGTTTCGACTGGGGCGTCTCATTAAATGCAATGGTTCTGCGGCAGGATGGAATGATCGATTTGCAAGGCCCCGAACAGTTGGCCCTGGCCGGCAAGGCAACCAAGCTCGTCGTCTTCCTGCACGGTTATGGCTCCAACGGAGATGATCTCATCGGGTTGGCGCCCTATTGGGCGAAACTCCTGCCTGAGGCAGCCTTCATCTCGCCCAATGCGCCGTTTCCCTGCGAAATGGCGCCTTTCGGCTATCAGTGGTTCAGCCTGGAGAATCGCGACCCGCAGTCGAAACTGGCGGGCGTGCGGGCGGCGGCGCCCATTCTCGACGCCTTTCTCGATCAGCAATTGAGCCGCTTTGGCCTCGCCGAAAGCGATCTTGCGCTGGTCGGTTTCTCGCAGGGGACGATGATGTCCCTGCATGTCGCCTTGCGCCGGAAATCGGCCATTGCCGGGGTGGTCGGCTATTCCGGCGCGCTCATCGGTGCCCAGGTTCTGGCGGAGGAGCTTCGAGCCAAGCCGCCGGTGCTGCTGGTGCATGGGATGGCAGACCAGGTTGTACCATTTGACGCGATGGCCCAGGCGGCCAGCGGCCTGAAGGCGCAAGGCATTGACGTGATGACGGAGGCGCGGCCGGGGCTGCCCCATTCTATTGACGAGGTCGGCTTGCAGAAAGGCGGGGCCTTTCTGCGCCAGCATTTTGCTGTCGCCGCTGTCTCATAGGTGCTCCTGGCGGGGGCACGCGTTATGCGTGACAAGATCGTGACCCCACGCTGAACAGGCGAGCTACATCTTGTGTTTTGCGGTGAAGCTGATTATTTATTAAGACAGAACGATGAGATGTGGCGCTGGAGCGCGACGCGTTCTCCGGTGGCGCCTCTTCGAGGAGGTGTGACAGCGTGTTGGCATCGCCTGAGTCCTGTCCGGCCCTGGTCCTCAATGCCGATTTCCGGCCATTGAGCTACTTCCCCCTGTCCCTATGGCCCTGGCAAGAAGCGGTCAAGGCCGTGTTTCTTGATCGGGTCAACATCATTTCCGAATACGATCAGGAAGTGCACAGCCCGAGCTTCAGCATGCGGCTGCCTTCCGTCATTTCGCTGAAGGAATTTGTGCCGCAATCGCGCCGGCCGGCCTTCACCCGGTTCAACGTTTTCCTGCGCGACCGTTTCCGCTGCCAGTATTGCGGCGAGCCTTTCGCCGCCCATGATCTCACCTTCGACCATGTCATTCCCCGGTCGAAGGGCGGACGCACCTCTTGGGAAAATGTCGTCACCGCGTGCCAGAGCTGCAATCTGCTCAAAGGCGACCGGTTGCCGCATAGGGCGGGCATGCTTCCCAGGCGCAGGCCGGTGCAGCCGACGACCTTCGAGCTGCAAGAGAATGGAAGAGGCTT
>DATLJB010000199.1:0-46565 GCA_035539075.1 Terriglobia bacterium | reverse complement strand
TCGGCCCACTGGATCGATTTAATATCGATGCCTTCCTGCGCCATTTCCCACAATGGGCTCATGGCTCGCAGGCGATTGACGGACTGGACGATATGTTCGACGGCATAGTCGACGTCCTGCTCTGTCGTGAAACGGCCGATGCCCAGCCGCAATGACGTGTGCGCCAGTTCCTCTTCGACACCCAGGGCGCGCAGCACGTAAGACGGTTCCAGCGAGGCCGAGGTGCAAGCCGAGCCCGATGAAACCGCGAGATCCTTGATCCCCATCATCAGCCCTTCGCCCTCGACATAGGCAAAGGAGATGTTGAGATTACCGGGAATGCGCTGCTCCAGATCGCCGTTGAGATAGACCTCCGGCAGCTGTTCCTTGATCTTGTTGTACATGCGATCGCGCAGGTACTTCAGCCGCTCAACTTCGGCACCCATCTCTCGCTCGGCGATAGCGCAGGCCTCACCCAGCCCGACGCAAAGCGGGGTCGGCAAGGTACCGGAACGCATGCCGCGCTCCTGGCCGCCGCCATGGATCAGCGCTTCGAGACGCACGCGCGGCTTGCGGCGCACATAGAGCGCACCGACGCCCTTCGGTCCATAGATCTTGTGGCCGGAAATCGACATCATGTCGATATTCATGGCGTTGACGTCGAGCGGGATCTTGCCGACCGCCTGGGCCGCGTCGGTATGGAAATAGACGCCGCGTTCGCGACAGATCTTGCCGATCTCTGCCAAGGGCTGGATCACGCCGATCTCATTATTGACCGCCATGATCGAGACGATGACCGTCTTGTCGGTAATGGCCGCTTTCAATTGTTCCAGATCGATGAGACCGTTCTGCTGTACCGGCAGATAGGTGACCTTGAACCCCTCCATCTCCAGATGACGGCAGGAATCCAGGATGCATTTATGCTCCGTCACCGTGGTGATGATGTGGTTCTTCTTATCCTTGTGGAAATGCGCAACGCCCTTCAGCGCCAGATTGTTCGATTCCGTCGCACCCGAGGTGAAGATCACTTCCTTTTCATCGGCACCGATGATCGACGCCACCTGGCGGCGCGCTTTCTCGACACCCTCTTCCGCGTCCCAGCCGAAGCTGTGGTTGCGCGAATGCGGGTTGCCGAACTTCTCGGTGAAATAGGGCAGCATGGCCTCGACCACGCGCGGATCGCAGGGCGTCGTCGCCTGATAGTCGAGATAGATCGGCAGATGCGGCTGGTTGGTGCCCGATCCGCTCACGCTCGATCCGTTCACGTTCACACCGCTCTGGGCCGTCTTGTTCACACTCATGCTCACATCACTCCTTCTTGCTCAGGCGACCGAGAAGACGCCAGCGGCAGCCTCGGCTGTGGCGCCCTGAAGTCCCTGGATGGAAGACCAGGCCGCAACGAAGCGCTCCACATCTTCCTGGCTCGATTGCCATCCTAAACTGACGCGGATGGCGGTACCGGCGGTCGCAGCGCCGAACCCCATCGCGGTAATCACATGACTGGGCCGCACCTTGCCTGACGAGCAGGCGGAGCCGGCGCTGACGGCGACCCCGGCGAGATCCAGCGCCATGACCAGGGTCTCGCTGTTCTTGCTTCCCGCCGCGAAACAGGAAGTATTGGGTAGACGCTCATGCGACTGCGGCAGTGCCATGCCCTGGCTGCGGCCAAAGAAAGTGATCGGCTGTCCCAGAGACAGCAACAGCGATTCCAGTTCGTCACGCAGCCAGGCGATGCGCGCCAGCTCGGCGCCGGTGTCAACCATTGCCGCCGCGCCGAAACCGGCAATCGCAGCGACGTTCTCGCTGCCAGCACGCCGACCGCGTTCCTGGCCGCCGCCGAGCAGCAGCGCCGTGATCTCCCGATCCTGACCGAGCACCAAGGCACCAACACCCTGCGGCCCGCCGATCTTGTGTGCCGACAAGGTAAGAAAATCGATGCCGAGCGCGGCGATATCGAGCTTGATCCGGCCGGCAGCCTGCGCCGCGTCGACGTGCAACATGCCTCCATGGCGGTGCACCAGTTCGCTGACCGCCGCGATCGGCTGAATGACGCCGGTCTCGTTGTTGGCCATCATGATCGAGACAAAAGCCGGTCGCGTATCGCGCCGCAGCAGCGCCTCGAGATGCTCGATATCGACCTCCCCGCTGCGCTGCGCCTGAATGATCTGCGCAGCCATTTCGCGCGCCGGCCTCAGGATCGAATCATGCTCAATGGCAGAAACCAGCAGCCGGCGGTCTCCGGCATTCAACAGCGCGAGGTTATTCGCTTCCGTCCCCCCCGAGGTGAAGATGACATTCTCCGGCCTGGCGCCGACCAGCAAAGCGACCTGCTGACGCGCCAGATCCATGTGACGACGCGCCGCTCGGCCATAGCCGTGCACCGAAGATGGATTGCCGGCCTCCTGCAGCACGGACGTCATCACCGCCAGCGCCTGGGGGCGCAGCGGGCTCGTCGCGTTGTAGTCAAGATAGGTTACCGGCTTCATCTCTATTTCTACTCTATGATCATGCTGCCGCGGTCATTCCGCCGCGACGGTAGTGGGGTCGCCGGCTGGCATTGTTGGCGATTTCAAGCTGGTTACTGCCGCGCCGTCCGTCATCGGCGCCGCACCGTCTGCGTCTGCCCGTTCCATCGCCGTGGCCTTGCCGAGGACCCGGCGATTGCAGACGTCGGCCAGCGAAACGGCACTCAGGAACAGCTGGATCTGATGCGACAGCTCTTCCCACAGATCGTGAGTCAGACAGCGGCTCTTATCGCTGTGGCAGCCGGCCGCAGAATTCGGCTTACATCGCGTGGCGCGGATCGGCTCGTCGACCGCCAGAATCGCGTCCGAGATACGCGTGTCCTCGGCGCTGCGGGCAAGCAGATAGCCACCGCCCGGACCGCGAACGCTCTTGACCAAGCCGCTGCGCCGCAGCTTGGCAAAGAGCTGCTCAAGATAAGAGAGCGAAATCTCCTGCCGCGAGGAAATATCGGCAAGAGCCACGGGGCGACCGTTGCTGTTACTGGCCAGATCTACCAGCGCCATGACCGCGTAACGTCCTTTGGTGCTCAGCCTCATCGACTTGCCTCCTTCAACCAGCCACCGCCGTTCTCCGCGCCGACGACCTCGTCGGTCGACGCCATCGCCTGCGGCCGCGTGCCGTTGACGACGAGATGGGATTTGGCCTCTTCGATTTCTGTTTCCATGGCCGTGATTCGCGCCTGCAGGCTGGATACCTGGTCGAGCAGGCCTTCAATGGCCCGCGCCGTCGGATCCGGAAGGTCGCGGGTCGGAATGCCATAAGCATTAAACTCGTTGCAGCTGCCTTTCGGCATCACCACGCGGCCGGGATTGCCGACCACTGCGGCACCGGACGGCACATCCTTCAGCACCACCGAAGCAGCGCCGACGCGTGCGCCCGTCCCTACTGTGATATTGCCCAGCACCTGCGCGCCGGCGCCGATAATCGCCCTCGACTCCACGGTTGGATGACGTTTCACGCCAACCTGGGCCGCCGAATTGACCGATGGCAGGATGCCGCCCAGGGTCACGCCCTGGTACAGCGTAACGTCGTCGCCCACTATAGCCATCTCGCCGATGACCGTGCCCATGCCATGGTCGATAAACAGGCGGCGGCCGATCTGGGCGCCGGGATGTATCTCAATACCGGTCAGCCAGCGGGCAGCCTGCGAAATCACCCGGCCGAGGATTTTGAACCCATTGCGCCAGCATAGATTGGCCAGCCGATGAGCGAGCACGGCATGGAAGCCCGGATAGGTTAAAGCCACTTCCAGGCGTGACCGCGCCGCCGGGTCGCGCGCCATAATGGAATCAAGTTCCGCCGCAAGGCGCTTGAAAATCATACCGGCCATCGTGTTTACTACCTCGCCATTGGGCGCCAAGACCGACAGCTATTGTCGGGTATTGGCTGAGGCTTCGCGGGAACATCCTTACATGTCGGTCATATAGTATGTCCCACTACTGTAGTCAAGTTTGACCCCGATTATCACAGCAGCTTAGCCGCCCATAACCCTATGATAACGTCAACCATCTGTCATATCGCGCCAAATCTGGCCTGCCGTAACAACCGGGAAGCTCCCGAAAAAACAGGGCCGATTGGGGCAATGTCTCGCAGAAAAGATAAAGAATCGAGCTGATTAGGCATGCCTGAAGTAATTATGAACGGGCCGGAAGGCCGCCTGGAAGGACGTTATCAGCCGGGCACCACCCCCAACGCCCCCATCGCGCTGATGCTGCATCCGCATCCCCAGCATGGCGGGACAATGAATAATAAGGTGGTCTATGCCCTGTTCCAGAGCTTCCAGAAGCAGGGTTTTGCGGTGCTGCGCTTCAACTTTCGCGGGGTCGGCCGCAGCCAGGGCAAATTTGACCGCGGCGAGGGGGAATTGAGCGATGCCGCCGCTGCCCTCGACTGGCTCCAGACGGTCAATCCCAATGCCAGCCAGTGCTGGATTGCGGGCTTCTCCTTCGGCGCCTGGATCAGCATGCAGCTGCTGATGCGCCGGCCGGAGATCAGCGGCTTCATCTCGGTGGCGCCGCCCGCCAATATCTACGATTTCAGCTTCCTTGCCCCCTGTCCCTCTTCCGGGCTGATGATCCAGGGCGACCAGGACACCATCGTGCCGCAGGAATCGGTGACCAAGCTGGTCAACAAGCTCAGCCATCAGCGCGGCATCAAGATCGATTACAAGGTCATTCCCGGCGCCAGCCATTTCTTCACCGAGCATCTCGATCAGCTGACCCAGGTGGTGGACGATTATCTCAACGTCCAGGTGCCGGAAGTGGCGGCCAAGATCCGCGCCACCCGCTAGGCGCCGACATAGTCTCGGAAGTCGATAATGCCGCGCCGGTTGAGCGCGGCATTATCGTTTAGCGGCTTCGGACAGGGCCGGATGCAACCTGCCGCCAGTCAGCGGCTGCGGCACCCCCGTGGTGCCCGGGAAACTGATCGGCAGGCCGGCCTTGGCGCGGATCGCCATGAAGGCGAAAGCCTGTGCCTCCAGGGCGTCGCCGTCCCAGCCGACGGCCTCGACCGGCTCGACACTGACCTGCAGCATCTCGCGCAGCGCTGCCATCAGCACCGGATTGCGGCGCCCGCCGCCTGTTACCAGCCAGCGCTTGGGGGCTTGCGGCAGCCAGAGAAGCGCCCGGCCCACGCTGGCGGCGGTGAAAGCCGTCAAGGTGGCGGCGCCGTCCGCTGCCGACAATCCTTCCGGCTGGAAAGCCTGAAAGGCGTCCCGGTCCAGCGATTTCGGCACCGGCAGGCCGAAATAGGGATGCCGAAGCCACAGCGCCAGACGCGCCTGGTCGATGCGGCCCGCGCGGGCCAGGGCTCCGTCCAGATCCACCGCTTGCCCGGTATGGCGCAGCGCCCAATCATCGATCAAGGCGTTGGCCGGCCCCGTATCGAAAGCGATCAGGCGCTTGTCGCCTGCTTCGCCGCCGATCCAGGTGACATTGCCGACCCCGCCCAGATTGAGCACCGCCAAGGGTCGCTCGAGGTCGCCCGCCAAGGCATCGTGCAGAATTGGCGCGAGGGGCGCGCCCTGGCCACCGGCAGCGACATCATCCGACCGGAAATCGTTGACCACATCGATCCCGGTGCGCCGCGCCAGCAAAGGGCCGTCGCCGATCTGCCAGGTACGCCGGCGCTCGGGGTCATGCAGGATCGTCTGGCCATGGAAGCCGATGAGCCCGATCTCACGCGGTGACCTGCCGGCCCGGCCGAGCAGCATCTGCACGGCCGCGGCATGACGCTCGGTCAGTTCCCGCTCGACTTCCGCGACCGGCCCGTTGCCGCCCAGGCATTGCCGCAACTGGGCACGGAAGGCATCGTCATAGGACAGGGTCAAGGCCGGGCCGAAAGCGGTGATCCGGTGCCCGTCGCTGCGGATCAAGGCGGCGTCCACGCCATCGCAGGAAGTGCCGCTCATCAGGCCGATTGCCCAGATTTCCGCCTGATCAGCCGTTTCGGCGCCGGATTTGGCCGGTCCGGCCGCCTTGCGTGTCGCGCTCATGCTGCGCCCTTCATTGCTGCCCACAGGTCAATGTGTTACATCACCGCCCGGTTAAGCCGAAGTCCAGCACATTTCTGTCCAATCGACGAGCCGATCATGTTCAAGCCGAAATCCGATTTCCTTCAGGTAATCCTCGAACGCGGCTACCTGCATCAATGTACGGGGTTGGAAGAACTCGACGCCCTGGCCGCCAAGGGGCCGATCACCGGCTATATCGGCTTCGACGCCACCGCCGACAGCCTCCATGTCGGCTCCATGGTGCAGATCATGCTGCTGCGGCGGCTGCAGCAGACGGGCCACCGGGCCATCGCATTGATGGGCGGTGGAACCACCAAGATCGGCGATCCCAGTTTCCGCGACCAGTCGCGTCCGCTGCTCGATGAAGCGGCGATCGACGCCAACCTGAAGGGCATCAGGAAGGTCTTCGACAAGTTCCTGAAATTCGGCAGCGGCCAGCCGGGATCCGGGGCCGACGCCATCATGGTCAACAATGCCGATTGGCTGGAGAAGTTGAACTATATCGAGTTCCTGCGCGATTTCGGCCGCCACTTCTCGGTCAACCGCATGCTGAGCTTCGATTCCGTCAAGCTGCGCCTTGAGCGCGAGCAGCCACTGACCTTCCTCGAATTCAACTACATGATCCTGCAGGCCTACGATTTCGTGGAACTGGCGCGGCGGGAGAAGTGCTGCCTACAAATGGGCGGTTCAGATCAATGGGGCAATATCGTCAACGGCGTTGAGCTTGGCCGCCGGGTCGACGATGCCACTCTCTTCGGCCTCACCTCGCCGCTGATCACGACGGCCTCCGGCGCCAAGATGGGCAAGACGGCGGCGGGCGCCGTCTGGCTCAACGAAGAAAAGCTCTCGAGCTATGACTACTGGCAATACTGGCGCAATACCGAGGATGCCGATGTCGTCCGCTTCCTGAAGCTGTTCACCGATCTGCCCCTCGATGAGATCGCCAAGCTGGCAGAGCTGCAGGGTGCGGAAGTCAACGAGGCGAAGATCATCCTCGCCAACGAGGCGACGCGCTTGTGCCACGGCGCAGAGGCGGCGATCGCCGCAGCCGAGACGGCACGGCGCACTTTTGTCGAAGGCGGTCTCGGTCAGGAACTGCCGACCGTTAAAATCGAAGCGTCGGAATTGACCGCCGGCATTGCCGCTTACGAACTGCTGCGCCGCAGCGGACTGGTCGCCAGCAACGGCGAAGCGCGGCGCCTGATCAAGGGCGGCGGCGCGCGCCTCAACGATGCGCCGATCGATGACGACAATCGCAAGATCGGCATGGCCGACGTCAACGCCGACGGCGTCATCAAGCTCTCCTTCGGCAAGAAGCGGCATGCGGTGGTCCGGGTCGTTTAAGACGTCGGCTAGGACAACGGCCTCGCGCCTGACACACCGCGCCTAGGCGCTCCCTCGATTTACCGGGTTGCGGCTATTTGTCGTTTTGGCGATTTTTTGGCGTCGTCTTTTGCGGTTTTTTCTGGCCGTCGGGACCGCCATCCCCCTCATCGTCCGCGCCGGTGAAGAGGCCGCGCAAGAAGCCCGGCGCCAATGCGGACCAGGGATTCACGTTGATCTTGGGTTCGGCGAGCGAGCCGCTGATGTCGTAAGTGGCGGCGAACAAGCCCTGCCCCTCGCCGCCTTGCAGCAGATTGCCGATCAGCGGGATGTTGCCGAGGATGCTGTTGAAGGCATAGGCCGGGACCAGCGTGCCTTTGACACTGATCTGATTGCGGTCGAGATCGATCCGGCCCGCGGCGGTCAGGCCGATCGAAGGTCCGGCACTGCGAAACCTGCTGACGTCAATGACGCCGCGCGTTTTGGTAAATTTGGCGCTGGCGCCATCGAAGAAGAAACCTTCACCGGTCAGAACATCGACCAGGCCGGTCAGCGAAGCCACCGTCAGGAAGCGCGCGATGAACGGCGTTTTCACCAACCGATAGGAAGTGACCTGCATCTTGCCGCGCAAGGGACGATTCGGCTCGTCGTCCTTGACGGTTCCCGACATGGTCAGGGTGCCGCCCTTGATGGAATCGTAGATGTCGAGCGCCTTGAGCGCACCACCGCCATCCTTCGTCTGCGCCAGCAGGGTATGGGTGCCGTTGCCGGCCGGCCGATAGACCAGCGATAAGCGCTCGCCGCTGGGCAGGGTCCCGCCGACATCGATGATGTCCCACCACATGGGGTCATGGCTGAGCTCAACCGTGACGTTTGTCAGCTGGCGGCCATCGGCGATCCTGACGGTGGATAGATTCGCGGCTTTCAGCGTGAAGGGACGCTGCGGGGTATTTTCCTCGCGCTCGAGTGTCGCATCGTCCTTGGGCGCATCGTCGCTTGCCATATAAGGTTCGGCGTCAAGCTGGCCGCCGCCGACCGAGACGTCGATCCGGTCTCCGGTGAATTTGGCCACCACATCGTTGATACTGGTCTTGCCGTAGGCGGCGCGCCTGATATTGATCTGATCGATACCGCCGCCGGCCTTAAAGGTCAGATTGCCGGCCATGGTGTCGCCCCCCGCGGTCAGCTGGAACTGCGGGATGGACAAGGCCTGGTCGCCCTTCAGTTTGAGCGTCAGCTTGGCATCGGCAGGCTTGCCCGCCTCCTTGCGCCATTTCAGGAAGTCGACCGCAAGTGCCGACTGCGTCAGGTCGAAAGTTGCATCGAGCGTCGCCGTCTTGTCGGAAAAGCGGGTAAAGGTCAGGTCGGCCTTGCCCGGCCCGTCGAGCAAGGGCCGGTAGTCATAGCCAAGCTGCGCCCGCTGTTCCGCGGTTGCCGTGCCGACCGCGTGGATCTGCTCGTCGAAGGGCGCCTTATCGGTGAAATTCTCGGTCCAGTTCACATCGAGCGGAATGCCCGCCAGCTTTGCAGGCCCCGTAACGGTCATGCCGGCCTGCGTCAGCTTGAGCTGCAGGTTGCCTTCTGAGACGTCCTGCCCGAACATCACGTCCTTCAGGCCGATATTTGCCAGCTGTGCCGCGACTGACAGCTTCACCTGGGCGAAGGTCAGATTCTTGGCCGCCGGAAAATCGAACTGCAGATGCGCTGTCGCATCGCCGCTGCTGCTCTGCGGCTTCAATCCCAGTTTCGAGGGATAGCCGAGCCGCGGGTTATCGAGCAGCGTCAGCGCATCCCGCAAGGGACTGGTGAGGTCGCCGCCGACGCTGATGAACTGATCTTCCTGGTCGAGACCGGTGATCAGAACCTTGCCGCCGGTCAATTTGATGGCGCCTGCCTGGCCGGATTTGATATCGGCGGCGAATTGCTTTTCCGTGAAGCTCGCCGTGGCGACCCCATCGGTGATGGGCGGCAGGGGCCGCAGGTAATGAACGGTCAGGCCGCTGGTCTGCATCGTGCCGTTGACCTGCACCTGCGTGTTTTGCGCCGATTCCGGTGGCAGCCGCACATGGATATCGGCCTGCAGGTCGTCGACCATGCCGGCCGGAATGTTTGGCACCAGCCAGGCGCGTGTATTCTCGGCGACCCCGTTCGGCCAGTAGCTGTCCATCAAGGCGGCGTCGATCTTGCTGCCCGCCAGTTTCAGCGTGATCTGCGCCGGGCCGCCGTCGCTGGCAACGCCGTGCAACAGGCCGTCGATCTTGCCCGA
Organism: Terriglobia bacterium; assembly: GCA_035539075.1. Classification (GTDB taxonomy): domain Bacteria; phylum Pseudomonadota; class Alphaproteobacteria; order Dongiales; family Dongiaceae; genus Dongia_B. The sequence goes on along the minus strand of DATLJB010000199.1, from coordinate 36,957 downwards.
GATCTGCAGTTTCGGGCCGTCGATATCGGCGGAGAGGTCAAAAATATCGATCAGGTCGCTGTCGGAATCTAGGCTGCCGATAAGACTGACGGACTGTACCGGAATGGGCTTCTTGGTATGCCCTTGCAGATCGACCACGCCCGGCCCGCCACTCATCTCGAAATGGGCAGGGCCGATCTTGCCGTCCAGGCCGAATTCGGTTTTCAGCCGGCCGCTGAGCCGCATATCCGTGCTGCTGAGCAAGGCCAGGCCGGGCTGCACCAGGCTGACACGCGACACATCGAGATTGGTGACGGCCGCATCGACCTCCACCGTCTGGGTCGCTGCGCGCAAGGTCAGATGGCCGGTCAGGGCGGCGGGCTGGCCGAGATCGGGCGAAACCAGGCTCAAGGTGCCATCGAGCCCTTCAAGGTCGCGGGTGACAGCCACCTGCACCTGCTCGGCGCGCCAGGAGGTGCCGGCACTGCGATCCACCACCAGGACTTTCCCTCCGACAAGCGCGACCTCGGTCAAATAGCCGGTTTGCTTGCGGGGATCCGGCGCGGCCGTCATTTCACCCAGGATTTTGGCGAATATCGCCGATTGGTTGTCGCTTTCCTCGCTCGGCGCATTGTCGCTGTCGCCACCACCGATCTGGCGCGCGCCGAACATCAGCCGGTTGTCGCGGCTGCGCCACAGACGCAAGGAGGCACCGAACACTTCGATCCGGCTGGGCGCGATGATGCCGCGCATCAAGGCGCGGGCGCTGATGGCGATCGAGGCTTCCGGAATGACGGCCAGCTCGCGGCCCCTGCCATCGCGCACATGCAGGTTGACGCTGCGGATGTCAACCGCCCGCTGCCAGCCCGCCCAGGTCAGGATGGCGTCATCGATGCTGATTTTCAGATCCTGGTCAGGATCGTTGACAGCCCGCTCCAGATAGGGGACCAGGAATTGGAGATGGATCGGGCCTTCATGAGTAAGCCGGTAGGCGAGAAAACCCAGCAACAAGGCCAGCCCGGCCAGCGTGGCGGCGCAAATCTCGAGTAGAAATTTGGCGGTGCGGCGGATCAAGCCCGCGCCATCCCGCTATTGCCGGTACCGCCCGTTCCGGTTGCGTCTGGTGCTCTCCAGGATAAGCGGCCCTTGACCCCGAGCGCCGGCTTCAGCAGTGTCGGCTTGGCTGCCCTGTGGTGGCGATGACTGAGGTTGTTTTTGTTCACTGATCCAGGTTCCTCCCCGCCAATGCTGCCGCTGTCTCTACCGCTGCCTGAAGCCAGCGACCGGCGCCAAGCCTATCTCGGCCGCCAGCAGTTCCTGGAAAACATCGCGGCTGACCAGGTCGAACAGCTACCGGACAATAGCGCGGCATTGCTCGATGCGATCTTCGGCAATAGTCCCTATCTGGGCCACTGCCTGCTGGCCGAATCGGCGCTGTTTTTGCAAGTTTTAACCAACGGCCCCGATGCTGTCTTCAGTAAAGTGCTGAAAAGGCTGGAAGAAGAGACCGCCGTCACGCTCGATGATGCAACCGCCATGCGCGCGCTGCGCCGCGCCAAGCGGCAATCCGCCCTGCTGATCGCCACCGCCGACATCGCCAAGTGGTGGTCCCTGGAACAGGTGACCGGCGCCTTGAGCGATCTCGCCGAGACGGCGCTGCAGTCGGCCGTCGGGCTCCTTTTGCGGCAGCTTCATGAAAAAGGCGAAATCACCCTGTCCGACCCGACGCTGCCTATGGTCGACAGCGGGCTCATCGTTCTTGCCCTCGGCAAGCTCGGTGCCCGCGAGTTGAATTACAGTTCCGATATCGACCTGATGATCCTGTTCGACCCCGAGAAGGTCGATTATCGGGGCCGAAAGACCGTCCAGGAATGCTTCGTCCGGCTGGCCCGCAATCTTGTCCGCCTGCTGCAGGACGTGACCGAAGACGGCTATGTCTTCCGCACCGATCTCAGGCTGCGGCCCGATCCCGGCTCGACGCCCTTGGCGATTTCTACCTTGGCGGCCGAGACCTATTACGAAGGCATGGGACAGAACTGGGAACGCGCCGCCATGATCAAGGGGCGGGTCGTCGCTGGTGACGTCATCGCCGGCGCGGAATTCCTGCGCAACCTCCGTCCCTTCATCTGGCGCAAGCATCTCGACTTCGCGGCAATTCAGGACATCCATTCGATCAAGCGCCAGATTCATGCGGTGAAGGGTCACCGCGAGGTCGCGGTCGCCGGCCACAATATCAAAGTCGGGCGCGGCGGAATCCGCGAAATTGAATTCTTCGCCCAGACCCAGCAGCTGATCTGGGGCGGGCGCCAACCGGAACTGCGCGTCTCGGCAACCTGCGACGCGATCGATGTATTGGTCCGGCTGGGCCGCACGCGGCCCGAGGTCGCAGCCGATCTGCGCGCTGCCTACCGCTATCTGCGCCATGTCGAACACCGGCTGCAGATGATCGCGGACCAGCAGACCCAAACCTTGCCGGAGGCGGGTTCCGGCCTCGACCGGCTGGCTCTCTTTTGCGGCCATCGGGACACGGCGGAGTTTTCCCAGACGCTGCTGCATCATCTCGGGCAGGTGGAGGACCACTATGCCGAATTGTTCGAGGAAGCGCCCTCGCTTGGCCGTGCCGGCGATGAATATGCCGGCAATCTCGTCTTTACCGGCACCGAGGACGATCCCGAAACGGTTAAGACCTTGCAGCGGATGGGCTTTCGTGACGGGGCGAATGTTTCGGCCCTGATCCGCGCCTGGCATCACGGGCGCTACCGTGCCACCCGCAGCGCCCGCGCCCGTGAGCTGCTGACCGAATTGATGCCGCAGTTGCTGGATCACTTGGCGAAAACGGCCGATCCCGACATGGCGTTCCGGCGTTTCGATGATTTCCTGCGCGGCCTGCCGGCCGGCGTGCAGTTGTTTTCCCTCCTGCATCTCAACCGCAGCCTGCTCAGCTTAGTCGCCGAGGTGATGGGATCCGCGCCGCTGCTCGCCGACCAGGTCAGCCGTTCGCCGGCCTTGCTCGACAACGTGCTCAGCGCCGGTTTCTTCGAAGCGGTGCCACAGGCGGAAGACCTACGTAGCGATCTCGCCCGGCAATTGGCGCTCGCCAACGATTTCCAGGACAGCCTGGATATTCTGCGCCGCTGGGCCCAGGACCGGCGCTTCCAGGTCGGCGTCAGATTATTGCACAGCGCCGCCCATATCGCCGAGGCGGCGGGCAGCCTCAGCGATATCGCCGATACGTCGATTGCCGCCCTGCTGCCCCTCGTCGAGCAGGAGTTCGCGCGCCAGCATGGCCGGCTGCCGGGGGAGGGCCTGGCCGTGGTCGCGCTGGGCCGCCTCGGCAGCCGTGAAATGACGGTTACATCCGACCTCGATCTGGTGTTCATCTATGACATTCCCGGCGATATCGCCGACTGGGAAACAATCGGCTCCGATGGCACCAAGCCCCTGCCGCCAATCCAGTACTATGCCCGCCTGGCGCAGCGGTTCATCAACGCGGTGACCGCGCTGACCGGCGAAGGCAAGCTCTACGATGTCGACATGCGCCTCCGCCCCTCCGGCAATTCCGGCCCCATTGCCAGCGGCTTGGCACCTTTCGAGAAATACCAGAGCGAAGAGGCCTGGACCTGGGAGCATATGGCGCTGACCCGCGCCCGCGTCATTGCCGGTGCACCGGCCTTGCAGCAGCGTATCGAGACGACGTTGCGGCGGGTGCTGGCGCGCCGCCGCGACGTGCCGAAGCTGCGCGCCGATATTCTCGACATGCGCCAGCGTATCGCTCAGCAATACCGCAGCGACGATATCTGGGACCTCAAATATTACCGCGGCGGCCAGGTCGATATCGATTTCGCCGCCCAGTTCCTGCAACTCCGCTATGCCGCGGATTATCCCGGGATCTTGCAGCGTAGCCCTGCGGCTTGCCTCGCCGCTGCTGCGGATGCCGGCCTGCTGGCGCGCGATATCGCCGCTGAGCTGATCGAGACCGGACAGTACTGGACAAGGCTGCAGCAGATGATCCGCCTCCTGGTGGGCGGCAAGATCGACGAAGCGAAGCTGCCGTTCCCCACCCAGCAGCATCTGGCGGAAATCGGCGGCTGTGCCGATTTCGCCGCCTTGCGCGAGGAAATCGAACGGCGGGCAGCCGTCGCCTTTCGCCATGTCACCAGCTTGTTAACTGGCGAAGCGAGCTGAAATGGCTATCATGCCGCCGCGATAAGGGCGTCGGGAATCGGCGATTGGAACGGAATGCCGACGCCCGACAACATAAACGACAATAGAGGGCAGAGACATGGCATTGAGCGTTGGCGACAAGGCACCGGCCTTCAATATGAAGACCGATGGCGGCGGCAAGGTCTCGCTTTCCGGTTTGAAGGGCAAGACCGTCGTTCTCTATTTTTATCCGAAGGATGACACCAGTGGCTGTACGGCCGAGGCCTGCAGCTTCCGGGACGATCAATCAGCCTTCAACAAGGTCGATGCCGTGGTCATCGGCGTCTCGCGCGACAGCGTCGAGAGCCACGACAAGTTCAAGAAGAAGCACGATCTCAATTTCCAGCTCGGCAGCGACGAGACCGGCAAGGTGACGGAGGATTACGGCGTCTGGGTCGAGAAAAGCATGTATGGCAAGAAATATATGGGGATCGAGCGCGCGACCTTTCTGATCGACGGCAAGGGCGTCATTCGCCAGATCTGGCGCAAGGTCAAGGTGCCCGGCCATGTCGATGAAGTGAAGAAAGCGATCAAGGAACTCTGATACGGCTCTACTCAATAAGATAGAGGGCGATTCACGTTTTTGATGGAAGCAAGCTTGCTTCCATCAAAAAAACGATCGCACCCTAGAAAACTAACCGCCTCCGTCCTTACCGAAGATTCTTGACCATCAGAATCCATTCTCCAGGTTCATCCGATCCGGGGAACGGGGAAAAGGGACGTCGATCCCATTCTTCGAAACCGGTCTGCCGATACAAATTATAGGCTTTCGGGTTAAAGCTGCCGACCATAAGCGTCAGGCGATCTTTCTGCATGGCCCGCGCACAGGCTTCCGCTTCAGCGAGCAGCAATTTTCCGAAGCCCTTACCCCGTTGTTCAACGTAGATGGCTGCAGCCGACATGTACCACGTGCCGGCGGCCATCGTTTTCAGTTCATTTAACGTTCTGACAACTTCCGGAGGAGGCGCTGCCGGCCCGGTCGGCGCGGGTATGATATACCCGTTCAACGCGCCGACGATCCGTCCCTCGTGCTCGGCGACGCGCCAGTTCCGGAAATGTATGAACTGACTTTCGTCATTACGAATAATATTCCTGCCGACTTCGAAAGCCGACTGGCCAGAGGATGCCATCTGCCCCCACAAGAATGACGTAAGGCGACGCGTCGCCATATCGGCCAGAAGAGCCAGATGGGCACAATCGTCTTCACGACACGACCGGAAGAGAATGGACTGAGATACGGATGTGGAAGGCATATTCGCTCCGAGGCTCGACGACGGCGGAAACAAAAACCTGCCAACCGAGAGGTGGCAGGTGACGGAAACTCTAGGACGATAGAAGGGAAGCTAATTTCCTTGAGAGCCCCATCGTCGCGGAATCAACACATCACGCTGCGCGATCATGCAGCGTCGGCGTCGAATGATACCTACTCGGCAAATCTCGAAATCCATATCGCAAACATGGCGGGAGTTGTTTTGGCCGTCAACGCATTGTTTCGTCCCGCGCCCCGAGGGAAAGGAACACCTTTGCCGATGCTCGGAAGCGGCTTACGCGCTGAGATTTTCCCTCCGCCCCGCCTTCTAGCGATCAATGACCGATTCTGGCGAACAGAAGCAATTAGGACTACGGCCACCATTCCCTGGATTCCCTCCATGCCGCCGCTATGATGCGGCGCCATGGAAAGCCTGAAAGAAGCCGCCCGCACCATCCTGCTCAGCGCCGAACCGGCGGAGAAAGTCCGTCATTCCGGTCTCGTGGCGGCCGCTTGGCATCAGGGTGACCTGCCTCTGGGCGGCGCCGTGGGCATGCCGGACCGCCCCGCCCGACCTGCACAGCCCGTGCTGCTGCGGCCGGGCGATATGCCGCGGCGCAAGGTCGGCGGCAGCGTTGAAAAGCGCGTCGCGCTGCTGCATGCCCTGGCCCATATCGAATTGAATGCCATCGACCTTGCCTGGGATATCGTTGCCCGCTTTGCCGGCCCGGACCTGCCGCGCGGCTTCTATGACGACTGGGTCAAGGTCGCGGCCGAAGAGGCAGTGCATTTCGATCTCATCTGCCAGCGCCTGGCCGCGCTGGGAGCGGCCTATGGCGACCTGCCGGCCCATGACGGGCTGTGGCGGGCGGCATCGGATACCGCCCATGACGTCCTCGCCCGCCTCGCCATCGTGCCCCTGGTCCTGGAAGCGCGCGGCCTCGACGTGACACCGACGATGATTGCCGATCTGAACCGCATCGGTGACGCGGAAAGTGCCGCCGTCCTGCAACGCATCTATGACGACGAGATCGGCCATGTTGCCTGCGGCAGCCGCTGGTTCAACGCGGTTGCCCGCCACCGCGGCTTAGAGCCGGCCGAGGCCTGGCAAAATCTCGTGCGGCAGCATTTTCGCGGAACTCTGAAGAAGCCCTTTAATCGCGCCGCGCGCGATGAGGCTGGGTTGCCTGTCGATTTCTATGAACCGATCGCCGGCTGAGGGCGTGGGCCTCAACCGGCGATCGTCCATGGTCGACCGTCGAGAGAGAAGACGGCCGGCGCGTCCACACGTGGGGTGAAATCGCTAGGTGACTTCACCCCACGTGCTGCGGTCCTGCGTTACTGCACGGATTCACCATGCAGGCCGAGATCGAGCCCATCCCTCTCGATTTCCTCGGAAACCCGCAGACCGACAATCAGGTCGATCACCTTCAGGATGATGAAGGTGCCGATACCGGAATAGATCAGGGTCAACAGCACGCCCTCGACCTGGATCAGGATCTGGCCGCCATTGCCGTCGATCAGACCGACCGGGGCGTCACCGCCCTTGACGGCCTTGGTAGCGAAGACACCCGTCAGGATGGCACCGGCGATGCCGCCGACGCAGTGCACGCCGAAGACATCGAGCGCATCGTCATAGCGGAAGATGTTCTTGACGGTGGTCGAGGCAAAGAAGCAGATCACGCCGGCGGCGAGGCCGATGATCAGAGCACCCGTCGGGTCGACGAAGCCGGAAGCCGGGGTGATCGCGACGAGGCCGGCAACGGCACCGGAGATGATGCCGAGGACCGAGGGATGCTTCTTGAAGATCCACTCGACGATCATCCAGGCGAGGCCAGCGGCGGCCGTGGCGATCTGCGTCACGGTCATCGCCATGCCGGCGAGGCCGCCCGCGGTCAGCGCCGAGCCAGCATTGAAGCCGAACCAGCCGACCCACAGCAGGCTGGCGCCGATCACGCTCAGCACCAGGTTATGCGGCGTGAAGGCAACCTTGCCATAGCCCATGCGCTTGCCCAGAACCAGGCAGGAGACGAACCCGGCGATACCGGCATTGATATGCACGACGGTGCCGCCCGCGAAATCCAGGATGCCCTTATTGAACATCCAGCCGGTCGAACCCCAGACCATATGCGCGATCGGCGAATAGATCAGGATCGACCAGGCCGCCATGAAGATCATCATGGCGCTGAATTTCATACGGTCGGCAAAAGCGCCGGTGATCAGTGCCGGCGTGATGATCGCAAAGGTCATCTGGAAGCACATGAAGACCGATTCGGGAATGGTGCCGGACAGGGCGTTGACGTCCATCCCCTTGAGGAAGAAGCGAGAGAAATCGCCGATGAAAGCGTTGCCGCCGACGAAAGCCAGGCTATAGCCGCAGATCATCCACAGCACCGTCACCAGGCAGGTGATGGCAAAGGACTGCATGATGATGGTCAGGACATTCATCTTGCGGACCATGCCGCCATAGAACAGCGCCAGGCCCGGAATGGTCATCATCAGCACCAATGCGGTCGACGTCATCATCCAGGCGGTATCGCCACTGTTGAGCGTCGGCGTCGATTGCGCCAGGGCCGGCAGGGCCGGCATCATGAAGGCGGCTGCCAAGGCCGCTAGAGCGATCCTACTTCCCCGCCGCGACGCGCTCTGCCCAGCAGCGAGCGCCTCCTGTCGCGTCCCAAGTGCAAACCCCATAAAAGCCTCCGTTGGTTTTTCTTAATGTGCACTGCAGCATCACAGAGCAAGCAATGTGCCAAGTCGAAACCGGCGCTTTTACGGCGTTTTGAACAGCAGAACGGTAATGATTGCCTATTTTTTAGTCATTTTTAAAAACAGACGGGGCGAACGCATATTTTATATGCACGCATCCAAGCAAAAGGGCGGCTCCCCCGGAGCCGCCCTTTCTTCTTCACGCCGACCTTCTTCACGCCAACGGATTGCGGAGGCCCTTAGGCCTTCTCGCCCTCCCCGCCGTGGATCTTGGCGGCCAAGGAAGCTGACAGGAAGCGATCGATATCGCCGTCCAACACCCCACCGGTGTCGCTGGTTTCGACCTCGGTGCGCAGATCCTTGACCATCTGATAAGGCTGCAGGACATAAGACCGGATCTGGTGGCCCCAGCCGATATCCGACTTGCTGGCCTCGACCGCCTGGGCGGCCTCTTCCCGCTTGCGCAGTTCCAGCTCGTAGAGCCGCGCCTTCAGCATGTCCATGGCCATGGCCCGGTTGCGATGCTGTGAGCGGTCGACCTGACAGCTCACCACCACGCCGGTCGGCATATGGGTGATACGGATGGCGCTGTCGGTCTTGTTGATGTGCTGGCCGCCGGCGCCCGAGGCGCGGAAGGTGTCGACCTTCAGATCCTTGTCGAGGATCTCGACATTGATGTTGTCGTCAACCACCGGATAGACCCAGACCGAAGAGAAGCTGGTGTGGCGCCGCGCATTGGAATCGTAGGGCGAGATCCGCACCAGGCGGTGCACGCCGGACTCCGATTTCAGCCAGCCATAGGCATTATGGCCCTTGATCTCGATGGTGGCCGATTTCAGACCAGCTTCTTCGCCGGGGCTCTCTTCCAGCCATTCGACCTTATAGCCATGCTGCTCAGCCCAGCGCGAATACATGCGCATCAGCATCAAGGCCCAATCCTGGGCCTCTGTGCCGCCCGCACCCGCATGGACTTCGAGATAGCAATCGTTCTGGTCGGCTTCACCCGAGAGCAGGGATTCCAGCTCGCGCTTGGCGACCTCGGCCTTCAAGGCCAGCAGATTGGACTGCGCCTCGTCGATGCTCGCCTCGTCGCCTTCCATCTCGCCCAGTTCGGCGAGGGTCAGCGAATCCTCGAGCTGGCGCTCCATGGCGCGGTGGGCCGCAATCGAATCACTGAGCCGGGTCCGCTCCTGCATGATCTTCTGGGCTTTTTCCGGCTTATCCCAGAGCTGCGGATCTTCGACCAGGGAATTTAATTCGTCGAGACGACGTAGCGCGTTATCCCAGTCAAAGATGCCTCCTCAGCAGGGCCAGGGAAGCACGAATGTCCCCCGCCGCCGCCTCGATTTCAGCGCGCATGGCTAACCTCAAAGCAAAATGGTCCGATTTGCCGGATACATGCGCGATGTGGCCGCTCCCGTCAAGTCATGGGCTTCTCTTCCAAACATTCAGCAATTTCCAGAAATTCGCGCAGTTGTCAGGGCGGCGGCTCGTCCCGTAACCTCGGGCCATGGCGAAATCAGCAACACAGCGGCTCCGCGACATCTGCCTGGCCCTCCCCGAGGCCGCCGAACGGGAGACCTGGGGCGACCTCACCTGGCGCGTGCGCGAAAAGATCTTCGCCATGCAGCGCCAGGACGACGGCCGCCTCTCTGTCTGGTTCAAGGCCCCGCCCGGCAGCCAGATGGTGCTCGTGGGCGCCGATCCCGACCGTTTCTTCGCCCCGCCTTATGTCGGTCCGAAAGGCTGGGTCGGCATGCGGGTAGACAAGAAGCCGGATTGGGCGGAGGTCGCGAGCCTGCTACGCCGCAGCTATCGCCTGGTTGCACCGAAGAAGCTCGGCACGCTGGTGGGATAGCCTCCCTTTCCGGCGAATGCCTGCTTTCTCCCTCAATACTGAGGCCGCCATTGCCGCCCGGATATCTCGATCCTCGACAGGCGGCAGCGCAGATGCTTTCGACGATTTACCCGGGAGATTAGTCCTGGCTTACCTCGTGATGGAGCTGGCGATAGGCGCTGACCAGTCGATCGAGACTGAACGCCCGATTTCGGCCACTGGGATTGGGTAGAACCCATACCGCGGCACCCCCGAAGGGCATCGGCTGAGCCCCCCAGGCGACGTCCCTTTGGCCGGACAATGCGGAATAGGCTGACTTGCCGAGAAAAGCGACGAAACGCGGCGCATAATGTTTGATCTTTTGTTCGAACCGGGCTGCCGCTGCAGCGAACTCCTTTAGCGATAACTGATCCGCCCGCGCCGTCGGCCGCTCTACCACCGTTGTCAGGCCGCACTGATATTCAAGGACTGTCCGATCGTTCTCCGGAAGAATTTCTTTCGGTGTAAAGCCTGCCAGATGAAGCACACGCCAGAAGCGGTTGCTTCTGCCGACAAAATGATGCCCTGCAGCGGCCGCGGACAGTCCGGGATTGATTCCGCAGAACAGCACTGAGAGCCGATCAGCTATGATATCCGGCAGCGTGTCAGCCATATATGCCTCTCAATTCCGGCAAAGCCAGCTCGGCGGTCACCCGCAGATGACCTTAACGGCCTTGCGTGCAAGCTCCCTCAGTTCTGCTCGAGGCGTGCCGGCACGCGCCCGAACGGCGAGCGTGTGCATCGTGGCAGTTGCAAGGAGAGCGAGTGCCGCCGGATCCGCATCGTCCCGGATCTCACCTTTTTCGCGCGCTGCCCGAAAACGCGCTTCAAAACCGGCATCGAAGGTCCGCACTCCGGCCGCGACACTGTTCCGAATCTCGCGATCTTCCAGCGCTTCCGTTACTGCAGTACCGATCACGAAACAGCCGCGGGGGCGGCCATTGCCTGAAAAATAGATCGATAGCGCCCCCTCGTAAACGCGCATCAATGCCTCGCCCAAAGGAAGATCGTCAGCGAGCGCCTCATGCATTGCCGCGAAGGCCAACTGCCAATAATGCGCAAGTGCCTCGAGATAGAGTGCGCGCTTATCGCCAAATGCCGCATAAAGGCTCGGCTTGTTCATGCCGGTCGCGGTCGTGATTTCCTCAAGTGACGTCCCGGCATAGCCGGCCCTCCAGAAGGTATCCGCTGCCCGCTTGATCGCTACCTTGGGGTCATAGGAGCGCGGTCGACCGCGACGTCCGGGCTCCGTGTCACTCTTTTTTTGTACCATTTAGTAAAAAACCTTGACTGATGGCGTATGGAAACATATTTGTCCTTCACAGTACAAAAATCAATAGAAAGATAGCCCAATGCAGTCCAATCTCTCCGGCACAAATGTGCTTGCAGGCCACCATGACGGTGGCCGGCCGGGATTCGGCGCCTTCGGCCGCGTCCGGGCCCGTACCATCCCGACACCTTCGTCCTATAGCGCCCACGCCTGGACTATGTCATTCCGGTGGAAACCCTTGGACGTGTCTTTCCGCCTGTCGGTTGCGCGGAAGATCAGCACGCTCGCTATGCAAAGCCCGCCAGGCCGAGCCGTCGGTCGCCGCCATCTGACGACTAACCGGCTTTCACGGATGTCGGATTCATGCCCGCTGTCACGGCAGGTGATATGATGGATACGCATTTTGAAGGCGTGATGAATGAGCCCACAGCCGAGTTGGAGATCGCCGCGCCGCGCAGGACATTGAGGCAGCGGCTGCGCTGGCCCCTGATGGCCGCCTTCCCGATCCTGCTGGCTATCGCAGGTGCTGCCGCCTATATCGCGGAGGAGCCTTACGTCTCCACCGATGACGCCTTTGTCCGAGCGGCAAAGGATTCGATAAATGCCCGGGTTTCCGGCCAGGTGGTCGAAATCGCCGTCATTGACAATCAGCGTGTCCGCAAGGGCCAGTTGTTGTTCCGGATCGATCCGGCACCCTATCAGATCGCCGTCGAACAGGCAGCGGCCGACCTGGACAGGGCGCGCATCGAGATCGACACGCTCAAGACGAAATATCGCCAGCAACAGGCTGAATTGCGATCGGCCGAGGACTCCGCAAGCTTTGACAAGCGAGAATACGATCGCAAAGAGGCCTTGATTGTCTCCGGTTTCACCTCGCGCGCGGTGCTTGAGCGGGCCGAGACGGACCTCAAGGTCGCCCACCATAATATTACGTCGATCGAACAACAGATCGCCAATACCGTCGCCGCCCTGAACGGCGATCCGAACATCGAGGTTGATCGCCACCCGACCGTGCGCGTGGCCCAGGCCCGCCTCGACCGGGCGAAACTGGATCTTTCCTACGCCGAGGTGGTGGCGCCGGATGACGGCATTGTCACCAAGGTCGATGATCTGCAGGTCGGCGACTACGTCAGCCCGGGCGCCGCCGTGTTCTCGCTGCTGTCGAGCCGGCAGGTCTGGATCGAAGCGAATTTCCGCGAAACCGGCCTTACCCATATGCGTGCCGGCCAGGCAGCGACGATCGACGTCGATGCCTATCCCGGCCACACCTTCAAGGCACATGTGGTCAGCATGAGCCCCGGCACCGGATCGGACTTCGCGGTTCTGCCGCCGGAGAATGCAACCGGCAACTGGGTGAAGGTGGTCCAGCGTCTGACCGTGCGCCTCGAACTCGACGCCGTCGATCCGTACCGGCCGCTCTTCTCCGGCATCAGCGTGACGGCGCGGGTCGATACCGGCTATCGCCGCAGCCTGCGCCACCCGTTCCAGGCGGTGGCGGAGGCGACCCCGTGAACGCCGACGCCGCCCCCGCATCGGGCATTGCCGGGCCTGGCACCGCCGGCCATCGCGCCATCACGATCGCCGCCTTGATGGCGACCTATATGCAGGCGGTCAATATCTCCATACCCAACGCAGCCTTGCCGCACATGCAGGGTGCGCTGTCGATGGCCAATGACGAGGTAGGCTGGGTCTTTTCCGCCTATATAGCGGCGGGCGTCATCCTGCTGCCGATGACGCGCTGGCTGGCGGGGCGCTTCGGCCGCAAGACGGTCTATCAGTTTTCCATCGCCGTCTTCGCGCTCGGCCTCGTGCTCAATGCCCTGGCGACGACGACCCTTCAGTTCGTCTTCGCCCGGATCATCCAGGGGCTTGCGGGCGGCCCCCTCGTGCCGCTGTCCCTGGCGATCCTGCTCGACGTGCTGCCGCCGGCACGCCACCCCCGGATCAATCTGGCAATGGCGGTGGTCGGCCTGCTCGGCATCTGCACCGGTCCCGGCATCGGCGGCTGGCTCAGCGAATATCACGGCTGGCCTTCGATCTTCTATTTCAGCCTGCCGATGACGGGCTTCATCTTCCTGACGATGGCGCTCTTCCTGACCGAGAAGAAGCCGGCGCACAACCCACCCTTCGATTTCTTCGGCCTCGCAACCATCTCGCTCGGCATGACCGGTCTGCAAATGCTGCTCGATCGCGGCGAGCGCCTGGAATGGTTCGCCTCGGTGGAGATCTGGGCGGAAGCTCTCGCCGCGGCAGCGGGCTTCTATCTTTTCATCGTGCACATCCTGACGGCGGAGAGGCATTTCCTCGATAAGGCGCTGTTCAAGGATCGCAATTTCGTCCTCTCGACGATCATGTTCTTTGCCCTCGGCTTCGTCCTGTTGCCGACCCTCGCTTTGACATCGCCGATGCTGGAGGAATTGCTCGGTTATCCGGTGGACACCACGGGTTATATGACGATTCCGCGCGGCATCGCCTTGGTCGGGACGCTCGTGCTGATGAGCTTTGTTCCGGCCCGGATCGACAACCGCTTGCTGGTGGTGGGCGGCATGGCGCTTGTGGTCTACGCCAATTGGCGGATGCTTGGCTATTCACCGGCAATGGATTGGCGTCCCGTGGCGACGATCGGCTTCATTCAGGGTACCGGGCTAGGTATCCTGATGCCGGCTCTCACGAAGACGGCATTCGGCACGCTGGATCCGGTCTTCCGCCCGGAAGGCACCGCGCTTTTCAACCTGTCGCGCCTTTATGGCAGCACGATCGGCATCGCGGTCGTCCAGCTCTTCTTCTATAACAACACCCAGGCCATGCATCTGGCGCTCTCCAAGAACCTCACGCCGTACCGCGCCGCCGTCCATGATGTCGTTGGACATGGCGCCACTACCCTGTCGCGGCAGGCACTGGCCGGACTCAACGAAGCGATCACCGGGCAGGCGGCGATCATCGCCGTCATTGACCAGTTCAAGATCCTGATGATCGTCATGCTGATCGCAAGCCCGCTCGTTCTGTTTCTCCGCAAGCCCCAACCGACCAATCTTCGCGCGACCCGCTGATGGCGTCGTGACCGCCATTTGGCGGTGATGCGGCACGAGCCCCACGCAAAGGAGAGCAAACATGACACCCCAGGATGCACTGCGCTATACGAGGATTCCTCTTAACCACGGATTCGGCACAATTCCGGCAGTCGGATTCGGCACGCTGATTCCCGATCCTGGTGCCACCAAAGAAGCGACCAGAACCGCCTTGGAAGTCGGTTTCCGCAATCTCGATTGCGCCGAACGCTACCGCAACGAAACAGCGGTGGGCGCGGCGATGCAGGAAGCATTCAATGCGGGAATGGTCCAGCGCAAGGACCTCTTCGTGACCACGAAGCTATGGAACACCAATCATCGCCCGGAGCGGATCAAGCCTGCCTTCGAGGCAAGCCTCAAGCGGTTGCAACTCGATTATATCGATTGTTATCTCATTCACACCCCTTTCGCCTTCCGGCCGGGTGAAGAGTTCCATCCGGTCAATGAGCAAGGTGAGGTAGCGTATGATTCCGGGGTGACGCTGGTGGAGACCTGGCGGGGACTGGAACAGCTCGTGGAGGACGGCCGGTGCGGGGTGATCGGCTTGTCGGATATCACCTTGGACAAGCTGCGGGAGATCGTCTCGGCCGCACGCATCAAGCCATCCGTTGTGCAGGTTGAATCCCATCCGTATCTGCCCGAATGGGAGCTGCTCGATTTCTGCCGGCAGCACGGGATCGTGCTGCAAGCCTTTGCAGCACTGGGGCATGCCATGGAGCCCAAGTTACTGGATGATCCGGTCATTACGGCGATCGCGGAACGGGTCCACAAGACACCTGCGCAAGTTGCATTGGCTTGGGCTGTGCAGCGCGGCACCACCTTCCTGACAACGTCGGTCAAGCCGCATCGCATCCGGGAGAATTTCGAGATTTCGACCCTGCCCGAAGACGCCCTGCAAGAGATTCACGAGCACATCACGACAAGCGTGCGATTCAACACGGTGGTGGCGACCGGCGTCCCTGGGTTTATTCCGCGGCCAGCACAAAAATGAATGCATGGCCGCCGGACGTGTCGATAGGCGGCCTTGGCTGAAGGTACAAGATGACAAACGACCGGCATCCAAGAGACGGGTTTTCTCTTATAGCAAATGCGCTGGCAGACCCTAGGCGCTACGCGATCCTCAGGCAGATCGCCGAGTTGAACGCTCCAGTCGGTTTTTCAACGCTGCGCAAAGAGCACGATATCGGGGCGCCGACCATGTCGCATCACCTCAAGCTTCTTGCCGAAGCGGAACTCATCGAAGTGAAGCGACGGGGCAAGCGGACCGAGGTACTTTTGCGTCCCGAAATTCTCGAACGGTATCTCCGGGACATAGAACATCAATTGCGGCTTGGCTAGAGCGCTGCCCGCAGATGGCGCCGTTATCCCGCTCTTGGCAGCAAGCCGGCTCAGGTTCGAGCATGGCAGCGAAGAGAGGGTGCGGCCGATCAATCTAGGTCTTTTCCTTCTTCGCAACCTCGCCGCCAGCCTCGCGCCAGGCACTGAAGCCGCCGCCGAGATGCGCGACATTGGCAAGGCCCATATCCTGTGCCGTCTTGGTCGAGAGCGCCGAGCGCCAGCCGCTGGCGCAATAGAAGACGAAGCGCTTCGCCTCACCGAAGACCGGTTTGAAGTAAGGGCTCTCCGGATCGATCCAGAATTCCAACATGCCGCGCGGACAATGAAAGGCGCCGGGAATCTGGCCGTCGCGTTCGAGTTCGCGCGGATCACGCAGATCGACGAAGAGGATGGATTGATCGCCCTTGAGCTTCAGCGCCTCGGCCACCGGTAGCGTGGTGATTTCGGCGTTGGCCTCGCCCAGCAGTTGCTTGTAGCCCTTCTTCATCACCGCCTCCCGTTCAGATGGAAGCAAGAACGGCACCCGAAGGTGCCGTGCCGCCGTGATCAATCAATAAAGACCGCCGCTGCTGTCATTGCCCGGGGCCGCCGGTTGCGGCTTTGGCGTGAATGTCTGTCCCGCCGGCTGTTGCGTCAGGCCGGTTGCCGGTACCGCCGGCTGGCCATTATCGAAGGCTTTCGCGCCCGGCTGCGGCACGCCCCCCTGCTGGGTCGGCTGCTGGTCGGTGCTGACGGCCGTACCATCAGTCGTGGCACCGGTGGAATCGATAATGGTGGTGGGACTATCGGTCGGACCGCTATTGCCATTGCCGACGGGGATGATGCTGCCATAGCCCGCATCCTGGCCGTAATTGGTGCTGCCCTCGATGATCTGCTGCTCGCCGGTCGGTTCGGTACCCGGCTTGAAGGCTTCCAGGATGACCGGACCCTCGTCATTTCCCGTCGCACGCTCGCCGGTCTTGTAATCGACACGCACCAGGCGGACACCGGCCGGCACGCGGAAGGGTGTTGCCGGCTTGTCCTTCAGCGCTTCCGTCATGAAGTCACGGAAGACCGGCGCCGAAAGCAAGCCGCCGGTCGCCTGCTTGCCAAGCGAACGCGGCTGATCGAAGCCCAGATAAACACCCGCCGCCAGATCGGGCGAGAAGCCGACGAACCAAACGTCGCGACCGTCATTCGTGGTACCGGTCTTGCCGGCCAGCGGCTTGCCGACGGCCCGGACGGCCGAGCCCGTGCCGCGCTGCACGACGCCTTCCATCATCGAGACCATCTGATAGGCATTGATCGGATCGAGCACCTGCGGCCTTGTATCGGGAACTTCCGGCGGCTGCTGGCCGGTATAGCTGGCGGCGACGCAACCATTGCAGGCGCGGTCGTCATGCCGATATGCCGTCCAGCCCTGATTGTCCTGCACCCGGTCGATGAAGGACGGCGTGATCTTCTTGCCGCCATTGACGATCATCGAATAGGCCGTCGTCAACCGCAGCAAGGTGGTCTCGCCGGCACCGATGGACATGGCCAGGGTCTGCTGCATGTTGTCGATCACGCCGAGGCGCCCGGCCATTTCGGCGATCTTCTGCATGCCGATGGTCTGCGCCATGCGGATCGTCATCAGGTTGCGAGAATGTTCGAGGCCCTGACGCATGGTGGCGGGACCGAGGAAATCCTTTTCGAAGTTCTCCGGCTTCCACAGCGGCAGGCCCGGTCCCTGGT
This sequence comes from Terriglobia bacterium, assembly GCA_035539075.1. Classification (GTDB taxonomy): domain Bacteria; phylum Pseudomonadota; class Alphaproteobacteria; order Dongiales; family Dongiaceae; genus Dongia_B. The sequence continues at coordinate 19,552 of DATLJB010000199.1, read as the reverse complement.
CGATGACGATCGGCGCATCGAGGATCACAGTCGACGGCGTGAAACCCGCCTCAAGTGCCGCGAGATAGACGATCGGCTTGAAGGACGAGCCCGGCTGACGATAGCCCTGGGTGGCGCGGTTGAACTCGCTGAGCTTATAGGACCAGCCACCGGTCAAGGCGAGGACGCGGCCGGTATGCGGATCCATGGCGATGAAGGCACCGCTGATTTCCGGCACCTGGCGCAAGGTATAGATCACCGGCCCGCCCGCCGTCTGCGTGGCATCCGCCGGCAACTTCGTCGGCGGCGTCCCATCGGCGGCCCCGGCCTGGTCTTCCTTGGCAGCTGCTTCGGCCGGTTCGACCGCGATGATATCACCGACCTTGAAGACATCCTCCGCCGACTTGATCGCGGGGCCGATATGGCTGGTGCCGTCCTTGTCGACCGTGCGCCGCCGTGCCCATTTCAAGGTACTGGTCGGAACGCGGCCCTGCGACCCGTCCTGCAGACCGATCTGCGCCCCATCCTTGTCGGCCGCCAGCACGATCGCCGGCTTCCAGTCATAGAGCCAGGGCATCGGCTCCAGATGAGTCATGGTCTGCTGCCAGTTATCGGTGGTTTCGATATGCCGCAGCGGGCCGCGATAGCCCTGGGTGGTATCGTAGCTGACGAGATGCTCGCGCAGCACCCGGTCGGCGATATCCTGGAGATGCGGATCGAGCGACGTGCGGACGCTGAGGCCCCGCTTATAGAGGCCGTCGTCGCCGTATTTCGCAATCAGCTCGCGCCGCACTTCCTCGGAAAAGTAATCGGCCGGCACCACTTCGGTGGCACCGCGGTCATGCTGCTCCAGCTTCTCCTGCTTGGCGGCTTCGCCCTCGGCCGGTTTCACGTAGCCATCTTCCACCATGCGGTCGATGACCCAGTCGCGGCGTGCTTTCGAGGCCTGATAGTTGCGCTTGATGTTGTAGGTATTGGGGGCCTTCGGCAGCGAGGCGAGATAGGCGCATTCGCCCACCGTCAGCTCGTCGAGCGACTTGTTGAAATAGTTGAGCGCAGCTGCCGCGACACCGTAATTGCCGGAGCCGAGATATATCTGGTTGAGATAAAGCTCGAGGATACGGTCCTTGGTGAAAGCCTTCTCGATCCGCAGCGCCAGTATCGCCTCGCGGACCTTGCGGCCATAGGAGACTTCATTCGACAGCAGGAAGTTCTTCGTCACCTGCTGGGTGATGGTCGAAGCGCCGATCGGGCGCCGATCGCGGCCGTAATTGAGGGCGTTGATCCAGGCGGCCTTGACCATGCTGGGCACGTCGATGCCGGGATGCGTATAGAAGGACTTGTCCTCGGCCGCCAGGAAGGCGTTGATCACCCGTTTCGGGATCACCTTGATCGGCACGAAGACGCGGTTCTCGATTGCGTATTCCTGCATGAGGCGGCCGTCGCCGGCATGGACGCGGGTCACCACCGGCGGGTCGTAGCTGGCCAGTTGGTAGTAGTCAGGCAAACCCTCTGAGAAGTGCTGATAGACGAACCAGCCGGCAATCGCCGCGCTGACGACAAGCACCATGACGAGCCCGAGGAAAAAGGACAGGAGACGCGAAAAACGCATAATGAATAAGCTGCCGCCCGGTTAAGTGCCGCCGAAGATAAGATATTGATTTTGGCCTTATCCAAGCCATGCCGCAAGATCAAGGCAATTTTATGATACGGCCTTACGGCCGACGGGCGCCAATGTGCCGCAGTTCCAGCAAAGAAAACAACCGCGCCGGAGGGACCGGCCAGGGAAATAAGCGTGCCTGGCGAGCCGTGCCGGGAGGCAGAGACCCGCGCTCGCCGCGAAAAACCGGGTTATCCAGCGCTGATGAGCGTCCTGACCGGCTCCCGGTTGCTGAAATAGTCGTCGATCGCGCGGCGGATCGACTTGGCCAAGCGGCTCTGGTGCTGCTTGTCGGTCAGCAGGGCCTGATCCTTTGCACTGGAGATATAGCCCATTTCGATCAGCACCGATGGCACGTCCGGAGCCTTCAAGACAGCAAAGCCCGCCGAACGATGGCTGTGCTCCAGCATCAGGGTGTCGCTTTTCAGCTCGGAGACGAGATCGACCGCAAAGGTATTGGACTGGTTGATGGTGTCACGTTGGGCGAGATCGATCAGGATGTCGGTGACCATGCCGCTTTGCTTGGAAAGATCGACGCCGGCGATGATATCGGACTTGTTCTCCTGATTGGCGAGATCGGCGGCCTCCGCGTCCGAGGCGGTTTCGGACAAGGTGTAGACCGAAGCGCCCCGCATCAACGGATCATTGTGCGAATCGGCGTGCAGCGAGATGAATAGATCGGCGCCGCTGTCGCGGGCGACCTTGAAGCGGTCGCGCAGCGGAATATAGATGTCGCTCTCACGCGTCAACTTGACCCGGTAGCGTCCCGTGGCCAGCAATTCCTTCTTGAGCGTCAGCGCAACCGCCAGCGTGACATTCTTCTCCATGACACCGTCGCCGAGCGCGCCGGGATCCACGCCGCCATGGCCGGCATCGATGACGATCATCGGCTTGTCCGGTGTCTTGGCCTTGGATTTCCCCGCTTTGCTTGCGGAAACGGCCCGGCTGCCTGAAGTTGCCTCGCTCGCCTGAGCGGAAGCCTGAGCGGAAGCCTGGGCGGAAACGGGTTGGGCCGCCCCGGGAATGGCATTCGCCGGCTGGGCGCCGGATGGCCCAGCGGCTTGCAGATTGCCGCTTTCTGCCCGCGCCAGGCTTTCGGGGGCCGACGCGTTTTTGACAACATTCTTGCCCGGGTCCTTGGCGCCCCCGGAAGCGGCGACTGGTTTCGCAGCGGCCCCCAGATCTGTTTCACCGCGCGCCGCGTTCATGTCCGGCGAGCCCGTGGGGGGCGTGCCAGTGCGGACCGCAACCTGGAAATCGGCCGGCGAAATCGGGCGCAAGTCAATCACCAGCTCCGATTGCCGCAGACCGATCTCGGCCACCGCCGCGGGTTGCTGCAGGTCAATGACGACGCGGGAGGTGCCGACCTTGAACAATCCATAGCGCAATGCGGCCACAAGGCCTGTTCCCTGCAATTTATGTCCGGCTGCCACCCGCCAATCGACTTCGTCCAGGTCGATGACGATTCGGTCTGGATTAGGCAGATAGAAACTGCGGAAATGCAGGTTATCTGTCAGCTGCAGCTCGATCCGCGTGGTATCGCCCGCCGCACCGACGCGCGCGTCCGTCACCACCGGCTTCGCCCAGGCGGAAACCGGCATCAAAACGAGAAACAGCAGGAAGAGGCGCCCCAGCCCCGGCATTGCGTGTCGACTCCAAAATGGTTTCTTAAATATATCTACTAACCCCATGTGAATCAACATAAATACTGAATCATCATTCGGCGTCGCCGCGCCAGCCGGCAAGCATTCGTTAACCATCCGGGATTTGCCATTGTCTTTGTCCCCCCGGCTCTTTATTCTCCGGCTGTGGTCACAAACTTGTCTTTGCATTCAACCGGAAGAAGGTCCGGTGCATGTCAGGGCAAGAGCGGGCTATAGAGTTTTCCTTGGTACGACGCAGCGCGCCGCTGAGCTTGATCACGGCGCACCGGATCAGGGGGAACCGATCGGCAGGAGATCGCGCCGACCCGTCTGCCGTCTGAGGGGTTCGCCCCCGGCGGTTCGTTCTGGTTCGATGATCGACCGCCAACCGTCACAGGTAAGAATGACCTACGTCTGGAATTCATTAACCCGTTCCGCGCCGCCGTCCGCTTCTTTTGCGGATGACGCTTGGCGCGCTGAGGAGCCTTTGTCTCATGGCAAAAACAATGTTGATCGACGCCACCCACCCGGAAGAAACGCGGGTCGCGGTGGTGGACGGCCGGAAGCTGGAAGAATTTGACGTCGAGGTCGCCAGCCGGCGCCCTCTAAAAGGAAATATCTATCTCGCCAAGGTAACCCGCGTCGAGCCGTCGCTGCAGGCGGCCTTCGTCGAATATGGCGGCAACCGCCACGGTTTCCTGGCCTTCAGCGAAATCCATCCGGATTATTACCGCATTCCGGTCGCGGACCGCGAAGCCCTGCTTCGCGCGGTAGCGGAAGATTTGGAGGACGACGAGAGCGACGACTCTGGTCACCCGGATCAGGCTTCGCATCAGGGCGATCATCTCCCCGACCAGGAAGGTCACGACCAGGAACACTACCTGGAAAGCGATGATCATCAGCATGACGATCACGAGCACGACGGTCACGAAGACGATCGCGGGTATCATGATCATGCCGCGGCGGCTTCCCCGACCGAGATGATTGTCAGCGAGAGCGGCGAATTCGTGGCGGCTCCCGCAGACGCAGCCGGCACGGCAGCACATGCCGAACCCGTATCGCCGCCCAGCAGCTTCGAGAGTATCGGCCTCGCGGCGCGGCAGGATGTGCTGCGCGGCGACACCGTGATTGCCGATTCCGCCGAAGTCATGCCGTCACAGACCTTTCCCGAGGGTGGCGAAGGCGACGACGTGCCGCCCTCGCCCCAGGCTGAGATCGTTGAGGTTTCTGCGCCCGAAGCCATGCCGGAAACGGTGGGCGGCGAGGAAGCGCCGATCCAGGACGATCCCGAAGCCGACGAAGAACGCGCCCGCCGCCGCCGGCAGCGCAATCTGCGGCGATACAAGATCCAAGAGGTCATCAAGCGCCGGCAGATCCTGCTGGTGCAGGTCACCAAGGAAGAGCGCGGCAACAAGGGTGCGGCGCTGACCACCTACCTCTCGCTGGCCGGCCGCTATTGTGTGCTGATGCCCAACACCGATCGCGGCGGCGGCATCTCACGGCGCATCACCAGCGCCACCGATCGCAAGCGGCTGAAATCGATCATCGACGATCTCGACGCACCGGAAGGCATGGCGGTGATCGTGCGCACGGCCGGCAGCGAACGCAGCAAGGCCGAGGTCAAGCGCGACTTTGAATATCTGCTGCGACTGTGGGATGAAATCCGTGATGTCACCCTGCGTTCCACTGCGCCGGCACTGATCTACGAGGAAGCGAGCCTGATCAAGCGCTCGATCCGCGATCTTTATACGCGTGATATCGGCGACATCGTCGTTGCCGGCGGCGAAGCCTATATCGCCGCCAAGAGCTTCATGCGGACGCTGACGCCGAGCCATGCCAAGCGCGTTCAGCTCTACCGCGACAATTCCATCCCGCTGTTCCAGCGCTATCAGATCGAAAGCCAGCTCGCGGCAATCCACCAGCCGGTGGTGCAGCTGAAATCCGGCGGCTATATCGTCATCAACCAGACCGAAGCCCTGGTCGCGGTCGACGTCAATTCCGGTCGTTCCACCAAGGAACGGAATATCGAAGAGACCGCCCTGCGCACCAACCTGGAAGCGGCCGACGAGGTCGCCCGCCAGCTGCGCCTGCGCGATCTCGCCGGCCTGATCGTCATCGACTTCATCGACATGGAAGAAAACCGCAACAATGCCGCGGTCGAACGCCGGATGAAGGAAGCGCTGAAAAACGACCGCGCCCGCATCCAGATCGGCCGCATCAGCACCTTCGGTCTTCTGGAGATGTCGCGCCAGCGGTTGCATCCCAGCCTCGCCGAAGCCAGCACCGAGATCTGCCCGCATTGCGCTGGCACCGGCCGCATCCGCTCGGTCGATTCGACGGCGCTGCATGTCCTGCGCATGGTCGAAGAGGAGATCACCCGCTCCTATTCGCCCGGCGTCGCCGTCATGGTGCCGGGTGCCGTGGCCCTCTATATTCTCAATCAGAAACGCGCCTCACTGTCCGAGCTCGAACAGCGCCGCGGCGTTCGTATTTATCTCGAAGCGGATGACAGCCTCATTCCGCCCGACTACCGACTGGAACGCTTGAAGCAGCTGGCGCCGGGCGAGGAAGTCCAGCAGCGTCAACTGCCGCCGGTGACCGTCGTCGAGGAAGACTACGATGTCGAGGAAGACATCGAGGTCGATGAGGACGAAACCGGTGAAACCGAAGCGGAAGAATCCGACGAGGCGGCCGCCGCTGCCGATGGCGCTGGCCAAGGCGGCGAAGGTCGTGGACGCCGGCGCCGGCGCCGGCGCCGCAGCGGCCGCGGGGAACGTTTCCGCGCCGACGAATTCACCGAATCCAGCACCGGCGAGAATGGCGAGCAGCCTGCGGCTGCCGCGATTGGCGAAGGTGCCGCCGACGAAGATGAGGATCTTCACGAGGACGCCGATCGCGAAGACGGCGGCCGCGATGAGGGCGGTGACGAAGACGAGATCGAGGCGAACGCAGATGCAGCCGATGGCGACCAGCCGCGGCGCCGGCGCCGGCGTGGCCGGCGTGGCGGCCGACGCCGGTCGCGTCGTCCGCAGGATGGCGCCACCGCCGAAGGGGAAGCCGCCGGCGAGGATGAGGACGGAGCCGGCAGCGACCACAATGTCGGTCAGGCAGAGCCTACCCCGTCTGCGGCGATGATCGCCGGCAGCGGCGAACAGCCGAGCCTGCCGGATGTCCTGCCGACCCATTGGCGGCAACAGACGCCGGCCGCCGGCTATGCGCCGCAATCCGCCGCCACCGAAGCGCTCCACGCCGACACGGCCGGGGAGAGCCATGCAGCGCCAGCATTGCCGGCAGACCAGACCGCTGCAGCGCAAGACGCCGCAGCCTTGCCTGAAAACGACGGCGCCGTCTCGGAGGCCGCTCCCGCAGACCAGGGCAATGGCCGCCGCCGCAAGCGCGAGGACGGCGAGCGCGCCCCGCGCAGCAGGAAACCGCGCCGGAGCCGCGAGGAAACGCCGGTTACGGCCGAAGAGACCACCGGAGCGGAAGCGGAGGAACCGGCTATCGAGCCGAAGCCTGCCGTCGCGCCGCAGCCCACGGTTTCCGAGCCGCAGCCTTTTGCTGCTCAGCCGATGGCGAGTGTCCCGCAGGCCGGGCCGGATCGCCATGAAGCATCATCGCCAAGCGAGGATGCCCGCCTGGACGTGACCGTGATCGGCGAAGGCAGCCAGAGCGAAGACGCACCGAAACGGCGCGGCTGGTGGCGCCGGCTGATGGAATAAGATCCGTCGGCAGAAATACCTTTTGAGACAAGCCCGGCCCAGCCGGGCTTGTTTTTTGTCAGGCGCTGCAGCGAAGCAGGCGACCCTGACAGCCTGGCTGGGGCGCCGCCTCATGGTGGCGCATCCAAGGAAGGCGTCGCTGATCAAATAGAAGCGCGGATCAGCGCCGCCACTGGCGCAGCCGTCGCATTGCCTCGACCATATCCTCGGTCGATCCGGCGAAGGAGAACCGCAGGAAATGCTTGCCGCGCTCCGGGTCGAAATCCACGCCCGGCGTGACGGCAACACCGGTCTGCGCCAGCATGCGCTGGGCAAAGCCCACGCTGTCTTCGGTCAGGTCGCCGACATCGGCATAGACGTAAAAGGCGCCATCGGTCGCAACCAGCTTGCCGTATCCGGCTGCAGGCAATTCATTCAGCAGAATGCTGCGGTTGGCCGCATATCGCTGCACATTTCGCTGCAGCTCGTCATGGGCGTCGAAGGCGGCGACGGCGGCATGCTGCGACAGGCCGGGCGGCGAAATAAAAAGATTCTGCTGCAGCCGTTCGATCTGCTGAAGCAGCGCTGGTGGCACGACGAGCCAGCCCAGGCGCCATCCGGTCATCGAGAAATATTTCGAAAAGCTGTTGACGATGATGGCATCGTCGTTGAACGCGGCCATCGTCGCAGCGCGTTGCTCATAGGTGATGCCGTGATAGATCTCGTCGGCAATCAGGCGCCAACCACGCCGCCGACAGAGATCGGTAAGCCGCCGTTGCTCGTCAGGAGCGATGAGCGCCCCAACAGGGTTGGACGGGCTGGCAATGATCAGGCCCGCGATGTCGGTGAGATCGTTCCGCTCGAGGATGGCTGCCGTCGGCTGAAACTTCGTCTCCGCCGTCATCGGCAGCAGCACCGGTTCGATATCCAGCACCTGCAGGATATTGCGGTAACAGGGATAGGTAGGACTAGCCAGGGCGACGCGGTCCCCCGGATCGAAGCAGGCAAGAAAGGACAGTAGAAATCCGGCCGACGAACCGGTCGTCACCACGATCCGTTCGACCGGCACGTCGACGCCGTAGAAATCCCGATAGTGGCGGGCGATGGCGGTGCGCAAGGCCGGCAAGCCCAAGGCGTCGGTATAACCGATGAGATCGGTTTCCAACGCCCGTTGGGCCGCCTTGCGTACCGGCAGCGGAGCCGGTGTCGACGGCTGGCCGACCTCCAGATGCAGAATGCTCTCGCCCGCCGCGCTGCGGCGGTTTGCCTCGCGCAGTACCTCCATGACGATGAAAGGGTCGACGCTACCGCGCCGAGCAGATTTCAACACCATGGTTCCCGTCCGTTCGCCATCTCAATGGCTCGAGAACAGGCTCGAAAGCCCGTTGCCGCGATAATCGTTGCGCATGTAGCAATGGGCGATATTCGAAGGCGCCCCATTCGGACAGACGACGGCATTGACCACACCCAGCGGCTGGCGCTGTTCGGCTTGATAGCCGGCCGAGGTGAGAACCGAGCCATCGGCGCTAGCCTCATAAAATACCTTGTCAGGTAGACCATTGTGATAGATGCGTGGCGCCTCCAGGGCCTGATCCAACGTCATCTTGCTGGACATCGTGTTGAAGAGGATGACGGCCTCGGACAGGACGCCGGCCATGCCGCCATCGGCAGAAGAGGCGAAAAAGAGATCGCCGTTATGCTGGTTGGCCACGATCACCGGAGCAAGCGCGCTGAATCCTGCCCCCTGAAGGTTGGGGGCAGGCGCCAGCAATATGCCTGTGTCACCGGCGATACGACCGGCGCCGAACAGCGCGTTCATGGTGAAGTTGCACGCCACCGCGCCGCCGGTATCGTCGACGGCAACCGCGCCGACCGACCAGGGATTTTCCGGACGCTCTTGCGCCGGCGGCGCCAGATTGGCGGCATGGCTCGCCTGGCCGCTGTGATAGCTGGCCATCAACTGATCCGTATGGCTGGCCGATACCAGGTCGGCGGCGGCAGTCGAGCTGTCGCCGCCGCCTTTCATCCAGTTGCTGCGATCCGCCATGATGCGCAAGCTGGCATCAGCAAGAAAGCCCGGCGCTCCGGTAGCGTCGCTTGGCGCAGCCTGCAGAATATTCAACATCTGCGCCAGGCTGACGCCGCCGGAAGCCGGCGGTTGCGGCAGATAAACCGACTGTTCGCCGAAGGGAACCTGCAGCGGAGCCGACATCACGGCCTTGAAGTTCCGCATATCGTCGACGGTCAAAGGTGCGCCGATCGCCTGAGCCGCATCTACGATCCGCTGCGCCAGCGGGCCGGCATAGAACGCCCCGGCGCCGCGGGCGCGGATCTGGCTCAGGACGGCCCCCAGCTGCGATTGGCGCAGATTGTCGCCTTGGACCGAAAGCTTGCCGTCAGGCTGGACAAACAAGGCCGCCATTTGCGGATCGCCGCGCAGCACCTCGCCGGCAGCGGCGATGTCGTTCGCCAGACTCCGGCTGACCGGCGTTCCCTGCGCCGCCAAGGTTTCCGCCGGCGCAACCAGCTGTGCCCAAGGCAGCTTGCCGAAGCCTGCCCATAAGGCCGCCATGCCACGCACGTTACCCGGCACCGCCACCTGCCCGCCGGCCGCGCCCCGCGGCAGGAAATCGATGACATTGTTGACGATGTTCTTTTTGACGACCTGATGGGCGACGCAAACCCCGCCACCGCCCAGCGAAGCCGATGACGGCATGGTGACCGCCATGGCAAAATACATGGCGACCATGGCATCGGCGGCATCGCCGCCATTGGCGATGATATCCCGGCCGACCAGCGCAGCGCGCGGTTCATCGGCGATGACCCCGCCGGCGAAGCTTTCGACGTCATAGAGGTTGCCTGCGTAACGCGCCGTTTTCGAGGAACAGGCGGTCAGGTTGAGCGTTGCCAGGACGGCAAGCGCCCAGCCCATTTTGGCGCGTCGCCTTGCCGCAGGCCGGCCGGCTGCTACTTGCCTGCCTTGCCGCTCGGCGCGCAAATGAAACGGGAAATGAAACGCCGTCTCCCCACGCTCGGCCTTGCCGCCAAGACCCAGCCTATTATGATGATAATCCGGCATTTCAAGCTCCGCTCGTGAATCCCCTTGGGTGAGCGGAGCATAATGAAGGACAGGCAATGTGATCAACCAATGGATCGAGGCACGTCGATCAAGGATTTTTTCCCGTCCGACGGAAGAAAGCCACGGCGAATCGGCAGCCATGCCAAGGCCTGGCAGGGCGAAACAAGGCCGGACGGGTAGCTGGCGGGCGCATTCATGCCGCTGGCTCGCCGCCTGTGGCGTCATCGCCACCCTGTCCCTCTCATTTGGCGCCCGTTCGGCCGAGGCAGTCGGCCTGATCCGCGATGCGGAAATCGAAGCCACCATCCGGGCCTATGCCGAACCGCTGTGGCGCGCGGCCGGCCTCAATGCCCCCTTCGTGCAGGTCCACCTGATCGATGACGACCGCATCAATGCCTTCGTTGCAGGCGGGCAGCAGCTCTTCCTCAATACCGGCCTGCTGATAAAATCGCAGAACGCAAATCAGGTGATCGGCGTTATCGCCCATGAAACCGGTCACATGGCAGGCGGGCATCTCGCGCGCATGCAGGACGAGCTGCGCCACAGGACGATCGAATCCATCATCGCCATGGCCGCCGGTGTCGGCGCGGGTGTGGCGACGGGCAATGCCGGCGTCGGGGTGGGTACCGTTCTGCTCGGCCAAAACGTGACGCTGCGCGGCTTCCTGCAATATAGCCGTACCCAGGAGGCCTCCGCCGACCAGGCTGCGCTGAAATTCCTCGATGCGACGCATCAATCCGCCCGCGGCCTGCTGGAATTCTTCAAAATCCTTGAAGGCGAAATGGCTCTCTTCGGGGGCAATCAGGACCCCTATTTATCGACCCATCCCTTGGTCCCGGAACGTATCGATGCGGTCCAGGCCCATGTCGACACCTCGCCCTACAGCGACGCCAAGGAGCCGCCCGCCTTCGACGTCATGCATGACCGGATGGTGGCGAAGCTGGTCGGCTTCCTGCATCCTCTGGACCGGGTGATGCACGATTATCCGGCGAGCGACACGTCGATCCCGGCCCGCTATGCCCGGGCGATCGCCTTGTTCCGCGTCTCCCGCTTCCAGGAATCGCTGGCAATCATGGACAGCATGCTGAAGGAGGAGCCGGACGACCCCTTCTTCCTCGAGCAGAAGGGCCAGATCCTGTTCCAGTCCGGCCGGGTGAAGGACGCGTTGCCCTTCTACCAGAAGGCCCTCGCCCTGAAGCCGACCGAGCCGCTGCTGCGGCAGGAAACCGCCCAGGTAATGATCGAAACCGAGGACCCCGCCTATCTCAAGGAGGCGATTGCCGATCTCAGCGAGGCAACGCGGCTGGAACCCAACGAACCCTTGTCGTGGCACCTGATGGCGATCGCGCAGGGCCGCGCCGGCAATCTGCCGGAGGCGAGCCTGTCGCAGGCCGAGGAACAGTTGGCGTTGGGCAAGAAAAAACAGGCCAAGTTCTTCGCCAACAAGGCGATGGACGGCCTGCCGATCGGATCGCCGAGCTGGCAACGTGCCCAGGACATCCTCGGTGTATCGGAAAACGACGACGATGAGTGAGGCTAGGCCTACAGCCTGGCGAACACGAAATCGTGATAACGCCCAATTGAGCGCTGGTCGAGCCGCGGCCAAGGGTCTACCAATGGGCTTGGTAGGTCCGACGTGACTGCCGCCGGCTCCGGCTGGCGCTGGTCAAAGCCGAACCACAGCAAGCCGATCTGATGAGAGAGTCCCGATGCAAAAGCCGGTTGTAATTGCCCTCGTTTTGGCCGCGGTCCTGGCTGGTGTCGCGGCTGACCGCTTCTGGCGCCAACCGGCCGCCGAAAGCGTCATCGGCATGGCAAAGGCAGCCAGCCAGTCCGCCAAAGACCCGTCCGCCGCGGAGCCCGGCATCAATCTTGCGGACGGTCGTCGCCTCGATGCGCAGACGCTGGGGCCGATCATTGAACAATATATGCTCGACCATCCGGAACTGCTGGCCCGGGTCGCGGCCAAATTGCAGGAAAAGCAGGAAGCCGCCGCCAAGGCCGATACCAAGGTCGTCCTGGCTTCTCTCAAGGAGGAGCTGTTGAATGACCCGGCTGCGCCGGTCCTCGGCAACCCCCAAGGCGACGTCACCGTGGTCGAGTTCTTCGATTACAAATGCCCCTACTGCAAACGAGTCGCCGATGACGTCAGCCGGCTGATCGTCGATGATCCGAAGGTGCGGGTGGTCTTCAAGGAGTTCCCGATCCTGGGCCCCGATTCGCAAATCGCCGCCTTGGGCGGCCTAGCCGCCAACCGGCAAGGCAAGTACAGCGCCTTCCACAAGGCTGCCATGGAGCATCGCGGCGCCTTCAGCGAAGACAACGTGCTGGAAATCGCCAAGTCGGCCGGTCTCGACATGGCCCGCTTCCAGGCCGACCTGAAGGACGGCAGCTTCCGCGATGAGCTCAAGAAGAACGAGGAATTGGCGCAGAAACTCAGCATCGACGGCACGCCCGCCTTCATCATCGGCCAGGAAAAAGTGCCCGGCGCGATCGGCTATGACGACATGAAGAAGCTCGTTGAAGCGGCGCGGAAATCCGGCAGCTAAGACCACAGCGCGGCGATTTTTCGCCACCTCGCGCTTATCCCTGCCGGATATCCTCATTCACATGAGGAATATTTTTTAACCAATAGGAATTGTGCGATTTGTTGCGGCCAGATGCGACGCTCGCTATAACGGCAGGCTCAAGCGATCTGGAGTTGTTATTTTGCCAAATCCGTCACGCGCCCTGATTCTGAACGGGCCGAACCTCAACATGCTTGGGGTTCGGGAGCCGTCGATCTATGGCCGCGACACATTGGATGACATCGGTCGGAATTGCGCAAAGCGGGCCGCCGAGCTTGGCCTGCAGATCGATTTCAGACAATCCAATCATGAAGGCGAACTGGTCACCTGGATCCAACAGGCCCGCGGCAGCGCGTCCGGAATCATCATCAATCCCGGCGCCTATGGCCATACCTCAATCGCTTTGCTGGATGCCCTGCTGATCACCGAATTGCCGGTGATCGAAGTGCATCTCAGCAACATCTTCCGTCGGGAAGAATTCCGCCACCATACCTATGTCAGCCAGGCCGCCAGCGGCGTGATCTGCGGCTTGGGCGCCCAGGGTTATCTGCTGGCGCTCGAAGCCCTGGCGACACTTCTGAAGAGCAAGAAAGACAGCTGATGAGCAAATTCGACGTCGATGACGCCCTGGTCCGCAAACTCGCCAAGCTGCTGCAGGAAACCGGCCTGACCGAGATCGAATATGAAAACAGCGGACAGCGTATCCGCGTGAACAGCAGTGTCACCACGAATATCGCCCCGGTTGCCGCGATGGCCGCGGCGCCGGTTGCCGCCGCCGCACCCGCAGCCAGAAGCGACGTGCCGGCCGCTGGCACCTTGACCTCTCCCATGGTCGGCACCGCCTATCTGGCGCCGGAACCGGGCGCCACCGCTTTTGTCAAGGTGGGCGACCGCGTATCCAAGGGCCAGACCGTGCTCATCATCGAGGCGATGAAGGTGATGAATCCGATCCAGGCGCCGGCCGCCGGTACCGTCAGCGCGATCCATATCCAGGACGGCCAGCCGGTCGAATTCGGCGAACCGCTCCTGGTCATCAGCTAAGCCCGTCACCAGCAGCAAGTGACAGAGCCCGATGTTTGAAAAAGTCCTGATTGCCAATCGCGGCGAAATCGCGCTTCGCATCCATCGCGCCTGCCGCGAGATGGGCATCCGCACCGTGGCCGTGCATTCGACCGCCGATGCCGATGCCATGCATGTGCGCCTGGCCGATGAAAGTGTCTGTATCGGTCCGGCACCGTCGCGCGAATCCTATCTCAACATGCCGGCGATCATTTCCGCCGCCACCATTACCGGCGCCGACGCCATTCATCCGGGCATCGGCTTCCTCTCGGAGAACGCCAAGTTCGCGGCGATGGTCGAGGAACACGGATTTACCTTCATCGGCCCCTCACCCGAACATCTGTCGCTGATGGGCGACAAGGTGCAGGCCAAGGAAGCGGCGATCCGCTTTGGCATTCCCGTGGTGCCCGGCTCGGACGGCGCCGTCGCCGATGAAGCCGAAGCCCGGCGCGTCGCCGAAGCCGCCGGATATCCCGTGCTGATCAAGGCCGCCGCCGGTGGTGGCGGCAAGGGCATGAAGGTCGCCAACAATGCCGGCGAACTTGCCCAGGCCTTTTCCATGGCGCGGGCCGAGGCCAAGGCAGCCTTCGGCGACGATACCGTGTACATGGAGAAGTATCTCTCGCATCCGCGCCATATCGAGATTCAGATTCTGGCGGACAATCACGGCAATGTCGTCCATCTCGGCGAGCGCGACTGCTCGCTGCAGCGGCGTCATCAGAAGCTGCTGGAAGAGGCGCCCTCTCCGGCGCTCAATGCCGCACAGCGCGATGCGATCGGCAAGATCGCGACGGATGCCATGCGGCAGATGGGCTATCGCAGCGTCGGCACCATCGAGTTCCTGTTCCAGGACGGCGAATTCTTCTTCATCGAGATGAATACGCGCCTGCAGGTCGAGCATCCGGTAACCGAGATGATCACCGGCATCGATCTGGTGCGCGAACAGATCCGGGTCGCCTCGGGCGCCCCCCTCGGCTTCAGCCAGCGTGACGTGCAGATCAGCGGTCACGCCATCGAATGCCGCATCAATGCCGAAGATCCCGAAACCTTCGTCCCCTCGCCCGGCCGCATTACCGATTTCCATGCGCCCGGCGGGCTGGGTGTCCGCTTCGATTCAGCGCTTTACGCCGGCTACCGCGTGCCACCGCATTATGACAGCCTGATCGCCAAGCTGATCGTGCATGGCCGCAGCCGCAATGAAGCGCTGATGCGGACAAGGCGCGCCCTCGAAGAGACCGTCATTCTCGGCGTCAAGACGTCGATCCCGGTGCATCAGCGCCTCATTCAGGCGCCGGATTTCATCAATGGCGATTACGATATCCGGTGGCTGGAAAAGTTTGTCGGCTTGAGCTGAAGAATCGATGCAATCCATCGCACGGCGTGAGATTGATTCTCACGCCGTTTCTGTTGCGGATCTCTGTCCGCCACGTCGTTGCGACGACGCACCATATCCCGCCTGGCGGTCCGGCAGACGCCGATAGTCAAGAGCGGCCTGGAGGCAGCCCGGTGCCTCCATATCCCGGAATACACGCCTTGTAGAGCCGGCATCGGCGCGCCGATGACCCGTCACGCCGCGCCGCAGCGAGGATTTCTTACGCACATGTCTCCGCTGGTCGATCCGGTGGAGACAGGCTAAAGTGGGGTCGATTGAGGTCTATCCGCGAGGACAAGTGACGGCATGTCAAACCGGCGCACGACGCCTCAGATAACGCCTGGCATGCTGCTGCGGGCCTACGCCATCGGCATCTTTCCGATGGCCGAAAGCCGTGACGATCCCGATCTCTACTGGATTGACCCGGAACTCCGCGGCATCCTGCCGCTGGAAAAATTCCATGTGCCGCACAGCCTGTGGAAGACCATCCGCAAGGGCAGATTCGAGGTCACCTGCGACCGCGCTTTCACTGCCGTGGTGGAGAATTGTGCGGCGCCGGCGCCGGGCCGCCGGCAGACCTGGATCAACGACACAATCTTCGACCTGTGCCGGCAGCTTTTCGTGCTGGGCCATGCTCATAGCATCGAGACTTGGCTGGATGGCCGCCTGGTTGGTGGACTTTACGGCATTTCGCTGGGTGGCGCCTTTTTCGGCGAGAGCATGTTCAGCCGCGAAACCGATGCTAGCAAGATAGCACTGGTTCAGTTGGTGGCGCGCCTGAAAGCCGGCGGTTATACCTTGCTCGATACCCAGTTCGTGACGCAGCACCTGTCACGTTTCGGTGCCGTCGAAATCCCACGCGAGGAATATCGCAAGCTGCTCAATGAAGCCATCACGCAGCCCGCCCGTTTCTATGGCGAATTGCCGCCGGGGGCGCTGTCGGCATTGATGCAATCCAGCACCCAGATGTCATAAACCGGATGCTCCATCGCCGAGAGCGCGGGGCTTGAGGCGAACATCCAGCCGGAGAATCGGCTGACCGGCGCTTCACCGGGCTTCACTTCCACAATCTGCAGAAAGGCTGCCGATTCCGGTGTTTCTTCCGGGGGATGCTTGTCGCAGGCGCGCGCGGTAATCTGCAGCGAGCCAAAGCTGACGGTGCCGCCGACCGGAACGGTGATCCGCGACACCCGCGCCGTGATCTTGTCCAGCGCCTGCAGCACCACCTCGTTCATGGCGATCGCATGGGCCGGCGCTGGCTGAACCAGAAGCAGCGCAGACAGCGCGCCGGCGCCGAGCAAATACCTGACCAGGGGCGGCAAGCCGAAATTAAATGCTGTCATGACTTCCGATAGGGATTCTGAAGGCCGGCGATCATCGCATCGAGCACGGCACGGACCTGCTTCTCGTCGCAACCCATCAGAATCGCATCCTCCACCAGATCCTGCGCCATCTGCTGCAGTTCGGACAGATTCTGATTGAGGACTTTGATTTTTTCGAGGCAGGAAACCGGGCTGCCGTCGGGCTGTTGCCAGACGGGAGCGGCGAAGGGTTTACCAGGCTGGTGACCCGCCATGGGCTTGATCCATTCTGTCGCGCGTCACGATCAGTTCTGCTTGCTGCCGGACCCGCCGACAACAAACTTGTTGATCAGATCTGCGAGGTTGAGAGCACCCTGGACATGTGTGATCTGATCGTTGGCTTTCAACATCTGATCATCGCCGCCGATCTCCAGCAGCACGTAGTTGTCGCCGAGCAGGCCGTCGCTGGTGATGATCGCGGTCGTATCCTTGGGCAACTTCACATCGCTGTCGACATTGATGGTAACGACAGCCTGGTAGTTGTCGGGATCGAAACGCTTGGCGACCACGGTGCCGATCTTGGCGCCGGCGACCCGCACATCGGTGCCGGGATTGACCGAGCCGCCGCGATCGAAGCGCATGACGAGGTTATAGCCGTTGCTGCTCTGCCGCACACCGATGGTGCTGGAGACGAGGTAGAGGAAGCCGGCTGCGGCGATCAATACGATAGCGCCCATCACGGTTTCCAGCACGTTCCGCTGCATTCACTCCCCCACAATCACCAGGATCGAGCTTCCATGGCGATCGATCCATCCAATACGATGTCGCCGCGCCCCCGCCCGGCTGATGATGAAAACGGCAGACCGGGCTTCGACCCGCCGCCGTCCGATGGTCAATTCGGCGTCCAAGGCTGGTAATCGCCGGTCGCCGCCGGCCGGTGCCCGCCGGCCAGCACATGGCCGGGAGGCCGATAGGCGAGCTCGGTGCCGGTCAGATTGGGCTGATGCGGCTTCTGCCAGGCGGGACGACGTCGCTCGTCAGGCAGCGGCCCGTTGGTGCGATGCAGCCAGGCATGCCAGTCGGCCGGCACGCGGCTCGCCTCGACCGCGCCCTTATAGATCACCCAGCGGCGCTCGCGCTTCGAGCCCTTGGTGCGCTTGTCGACATAGTATTTGTTGCCGAATTCGTCGCTGCCGACCAATTCGCCGTAGAACAACGTAAAAAGACGCGTGCCGAAAGCCATTCGGGCCATACCTTTAGAAGCCAGCTGATTCCGGGCGGCACTATAGCCGCCGCACCGCGAGGTGACAAGCGAGCCCTGGCCCCGCTCCGACCGGCTTCTGCCTTGCGAAACAAGCATTTGCTGGATAGAGGACGGGTCGGACAGAGTGACGGCGGCGGGGACTGGCCCGGGCGGACCGGAGCCATCGGCCTTGTGGGAGGCGGCAGGTCAGGAATCTGCCGAAAGTGCGGGGAGGCTCGACTGGGCGGAATATCACAAGCGGCGGGGAACCGGCGCTATTGGCTGGGGCTGGGGCTGATTCTGATCGCCTGCTGCCTGCTCAGCATCATTTCCACTTTCGCGCGCCTCGCCTATGAGAGCGGCGCCACGCCGACCACGCTGCTATGGCTGCGCTTCAGCAGCTTTACGGTCGTGATCGGCGGGCTGCTGATCTTGCGGCGCCGGCAGTTACGCCTGACCCGGAAGCAGTTGCTCGGCACGGCGGTGATGGCGGTCGGGATGCTGATGAATTCGATCGGCTATCTGGGATCGGTGGCCTATATCAGCATC
Organism: Terriglobia bacterium; assembly: GCA_035539075.1. Lineage (GTDB taxonomy): Bacteria > Pseudomonadota > Alphaproteobacteria > Dongiales > Dongiaceae > Dongia_B. The sequence goes on along the minus strand of DATLJB010000199.1, from coordinate 1,399 downwards.
GGGCTTTCGGTGGTGCTGTTCTACACCTTCCCCCTCATCACGGTCGGCCTCTCGGCCCTGATCGGCGCGGAAAAGCCAAGCCTCATTAAATGTTTATGCGTTTTCGGCGCGTTTGGCGGCGTGCTCCTCGCCTCCGTCAACGCGATCGGCGGGCGGTTCGACTGGCTGGGCGTCGTGCTGATCCTGATCGGCGCCCTCGGCTTTGCCCTCGCCATCGTCTATGGCAATGCCCGCATGCAGGGCGTCCCTCCCCTCACCATGAATCTGTGGATGAATGTCTGGATGGTGACGGTGATGTCGGGCGCGATCTTCCTCATCCCGGCGACACAGCAGGTGCTCGGCGCCTTCATCTGGCCGACCGGCCCCCTCGCCTGGTTCGGCACGGCGGCGGCGACCGGCTGCTATATCCTGGGTTTCTCCTGCTTCTTTGCCGCGGTGCAGCTGCTGCCGCCCTCGCAGACCGGGATCATGATGAACCTGGAGCCGATTATCGCCACCACCTCGGCAATGCTGGTGCTGGGCGAGACGACCGTGCCTTTACAGTGGCTCGGCATGGCGCTGATCATCCTCTCGCTCGGTGCCGCCTCGGTGCTGGGCGCGCGGCGCGGTGCCGCACGAGAGCCGGCGGAAGCGGTGCCGCAGGAAGTCTAGCCGTCGCGCCGCCGCTTCGATGGCAGGCGCACCTCGCAGTAACCCATCCGCGTCACGTCGCCGACGGCCTCGATCGCGCCGGCCTCGACCAGGGCTCGGAGCCGCGCATGAAGGAAGAGATCGCCGGTCTGATGATGGTCGTCATCGAAGCCCGCCGCCATCGCCTCGCCGATGACCCGGGCCATCTTCCGCCAGCGATCGACGACACAGGACAGAAGGAGCGGGTCGAAATGGCTGACCGGCACAGAGATGAGCTCGCCGCCGTCGATGACGCGCAGTGGCGTATTTTCCCGGACGAGGCCCTGCCACAGGTCCCGATAACGCCGACGTTCATCGGCCGAGAGCGGCCGTGCCGCCTGGCGCAGATCAATGAGCCCCTCTGGCGGCACCCAGCCAGGGCTGACCGCGAGCCGCCTCTCCAGTCGGTTGCCAGGAAACCCACGCGACGGCAGGGTCGTCTCGGTCAGATCGACAACCTCGCATGGCCCTTCGCCGCGATGCGACAGCCACCACAGGAGACCGGCATAGCTTTGCGTGTCGCGACGGGAGAACCAGATCACCGGGCGAATACCGGGCGCCAATGACGCCGCCAGCAGCAACGCATTGTCCTTGACCGTCGTCTGCCATTTCGAGATTCCCAGGATGGCATTGACTGCCCGGACGCGGGCATCCATCTCGGCGGGCGTCATTGGCCCAGCCACGATCGGGCCGAGCGAAAACACGTCATGCGTGCTGGCGACGCGTTCCG
>DATLJB010000198.1:0-8211 GCA_035539075.1 Terriglobia bacterium | reverse complement strand
TTGTCATGAAGCGCAATCGGTTAACACTGGCCATGTCACCAACACGCGTGGCAACCAATGAGGCGAGGCTGTAATGGCGCTGCGGGACCGCAAGATTCTGACCTTCGACGTGGTCGGCACGTTGATCGATTTTGAAGCCGGTATTCTCGATTACTTCCGGCCGCTCGCCAAAGCGGCAGGCACCAACATTGCCGATGAGGACATTCTGCTCAGTTACGGCAGGGCCGAAGCGCTGCAGCACGATCTGATGCGCGGCCAGCCATTCCCGGCCATGATGGCGCCGATCTATCGCCTGATGGCGAAAGAATTCGGCCTGCCGACGTCCGATGAGGCAGTCGAGGGCTTCCGCCTTTCGATCCCGCGCTGGCCCGCTTTCCCGGATTCAGTCGCCAGCCTGCGTCAGCTCAAGCAGCGTTTTCGTCTGGTCGCGATGACCAATTCCGATAATTGGGCGCTCGGCCATTTCGCGCGCACGCTGGAAATGCCTTTTGACGATACTGTCACGGCCGAGGATGTCGGCACCTGCAAACCAGATCCGCAGTTCTTTGCTTATGCGCGCGGCCGCCAGAGCACGCTTGGCTACCGTCTCGAGGATTATCTGCATGTCGCGCAGAGCCAATATCATGACATCGGCATTGCGAAGCAGCTCGGTTACCAGATGTGCTGGATCGAACGGCGCCAGGGGCTCAAGGGGTTCGGCGGGACGCCGGCGCCCCAGCACGTCACACAACCACATTATCATTTCGCCAATCTGGCCGGACTGGTTGCCGCCGTGGAAGCGGGCGCTTAAAACGCGATGCGTTCGGCCTGAGGCGAAACGGCCGCAGATATCGCGCTCCTATCGCTGATAGGGCGGCGGGTCCATGCTGTCGTCATGCGGCGTCTCCTTGAAGGCGCCGGGCGACAGTTCCAGCCACATGGCGTTGATTGCGGCGAAGGCGGCGGCGAAGGACAGACCGAGAATCCAGCTGAAATACCACATGTCTTGTCTCGCTCAGTAGGAATGGTTCTCTTCGGAGATCTGGTCGATGGTGACCGGACCGCGCAGCACGCGATAGACCCAGGAGGTGTAGGCGATGATGAGCGGCAGAAAGATCGCGGTCACCGTCGTCATCACGCCAAGGGTCAGTTTGCTCGAGGAAGCGTCCCAGACCGACAGGCTGGAATTGGGGTCGAGCGACGATGGCAGCAGCAGCGGAAACAGGCTGATCCCGGCGGTGCCGATGATGCCGGCGATGCCCAAGGCGCTCAGCACCCAGGCAAGACCGGGCAGGCGGCCGCTGCGCGCCAGCAGGCCGCCTAGCAGGACACCGGCAAAGCCGATGGCCGGCACCGCCATGGTGATCGGCATGGCGCTGTAGTTAGCGAACAACGCCCCCGCCGTCTGCGTCACTTGCTTGGCGAGGGGATTGGACGGGCCGTTGGGATCGATCGCCGATTGCACGGCATAGCCATCAAGATGAGCCGCCCAGAACCCGCCGGCGGCAAAGAGGACAACGCTTGCGATACCGGCGAGGAGAGCTGCCCGCTGGGCGCGGGCCTGCACCAGATGGCGGGTCTTGCCCGAGAGCCAGACGGCGCCGTGCAGGGTCAGCATCGAGACGCTGAGCAGGCCGCAGAGCAGGGCAAAGGGGTTGAACAAAGCCCAAAATGAACCCTCGTAGGTCATCCGCAGATCAGGGTCGAAGCGGAAGGGCACGCCTTGCAGGACATTGCCGAAGGCGACGCCGAACACCAGGGCCGGCACGAGGCCGCCGACGAACAGCGCGCCGTCCCAGAAGCTGCGCCAGCGGGGATTGGTGAGCTTGCTGCGATATTTGAATCCGACCGGCCGCAGGATCAGCGCCAGCAGCAGAAGCAGCATGGCGAAATAGAAGCCGGAAAAGGCGGCGGCGTAAAGCGGCGGCCAGGCGGCGAAGATCGCCCCGCCACCCAGGATGAACCAGACCTGGTTGCCTTCCCAGACCGGGCCGATGGTATTGATCACCACGCGCCGCTCGCCGTCGGTGCGGCCGACGATCGGCAGCAGGATCGCGGTGCCGAGATCGAACCCGTCCATCACGGCGATGCCGATCAGCAGCACGCCGAGAATGACCCACCAGAGCAGGCGGAGGATTTCATAGGCTTCCATGATCTTGCCTCCTATTTCGCGGCGTGCCAGCGATAGACGGGAGCCGGCGCGGGATTGTGCTCGGCGGGGCCTTCGCGGACAGTGCGGATCATCAGGTAAAGTTCGACCACGGCAAGGGCCGAATAGAGCAGGACAAAGCCGCCCAGCGACAGCCAGACATGTTCGGCTGTCAGGGATGAGACGGAGAGGAAGGTCGGTAGGATGCCGTCGATCGTCCAGGGTTGACGGCCGCCTTCGGCCACGTACCAGCCGACTTCCGCCGCCACCCAGGGCAGCGGCAAGGAGAAGAGGCAAAGTCGGAGCAGCCAGCGATAGCGTTCCAGCTGGCGGCGGCTGGAGAGATAGAACATGGCGGCGAAGAGGGCGATGAAATAGAAGCCGAGCCCGACCATGATGCGGAAGTACCAGAACAGCACCGGCACATTCGGGACGGTATCCCATGATGCCTGGGTTATCTGGTCGTCGCTCGCATGGGTGACATCGGCGGTGTAGCGTTTCAGTAGCAACGCATAGCCAAGATCCTCGGCATGCTGATCGAAAGCGGTCCGCGCTTCCGCGTTGCTGCGGTCCTGCCGCAAGGTCTGCAGCGCGCCGTAGGCGAGCATGCCGCTTCTGATCCGGCGCTCGGCATCCGCCACCAGGTCCTTGATGCCCGTCACCTGCTTGTCGATCGAGCGCGTGGCGATCAGGCCCAGCACATAGGGCACCTGCACGGCGTAACGTGTTTCGCGCCCTTCCAGGCTCGGCAGGCCGACGATGGTAAAGGCGGCCGGCGCCGGCTCGGTGTCCCACATCGCCTCGATGGCCGCGATCTTCATCTTCTGGTTCTCGCCGGCGGTGTAGCCGCTTTCGTCGCCGAGCACCACGACCGAGAGCGCGGAGGCAAGGCCGAAGCTGACCGCGACGGCCATCGAGCGCAAGGCGAGCGCACGATGACGGCCGCGCAGCAGGTAATAGGCGCTGATCGACAGCACGAACATCGAGCCGGTGACATAGCCTGCCGAGACGGTGTGCACGAATTTCGCCTGCGCCACCGGATTGAACAAGACCTCCGCGAAATTCGTCACCTCCATCCGCATCGTGTCGATATTGAACTTGGCGCCGACGGGATATTGCATCCAGCCATTGGCGATCAGGATCCACAGCGCCGAGAGATTGGTGCCGAGCGCGAGCAGGCAGGTGACGATCAGATGCTGCACGCGGGTGAGACGGTTCCAGCCGAAGAAGAAGAGGCCGACGAAAGTCGCCTCGAGGAAGAAGGCCATCAATCCTTCGATCGCCAGGGGCGCACCAAAGACGTCGCCGACATAATGCGCGTAATAGGCCCAGTTGGTACCGAACTGGAATTCCATAGTGATGCCGGTGGCGACGCCCATGGCGAAATTGATGCCGAAGAGCAGTCCCCAGAACTTCACCATGTCGCGCCAGATGGTGCGGCCTGTCGTGACATAGACGCTTTCCATGATCGCAAGAATAACGGAGAGGCCCAGCGTCAAGGGGACGAAGAGAAAATGGTAGAGGGCGGTAAGACCGAATTGAAGGCGCGACAGGTCGACGACGTCCATGATGCTTATCTCCCCGGAGAATGCGGAGGCTGATTGAAGTCGATTGGGCCGATCAGATGCGCAGCCGCATCGGCGACGGGTCGATGAGCGGGCGAGAAGAAAAGATAATAGAGAATGACAAGCGCAATGACTTTAAGGGCGATGACGAGCGCCAGTTCATAACCAAGGGGCAGATGCGCCGAGAGCCCAGGAGGCAAAAGGCGCCGATATCGTGAGATCATGCCAGCCTCAATCATGCTCGAGATACAACCATGCTCGATTTAAGTCCGCGGGCCGTTCATCACGGCAACAGCTTCAGAGCCAGAACTGGCTCCGCCCGCTTTCCGTGGGAATCATCTCTTGGTTGCTACTCTACGTGCCTCGGCCGGCAATCTCAATGAGGATGCAAATTAGAATTATGCGACAGATTGCTTCATGCGGCGTTCTAACCGCAGGTCGGCCAGATTGTGCGATCTGCGCGCGACCAGCAACCTTCAGTCTTCGAGGGCGACGGGCGCGACAAGAGCAACGCGCATGATCCTCAGAAGCTAGAGGAGCGCGGCGATCAGAGGCGCGAAAACGATATTCGCAAGGCCGGCCAGAACCATGACGAGGCTGGCCACCGAGCCTTCTTCGCTGCCGAGTTCGTGCGCCTTGGCGACGCCAACCGAATGTGCCCCCATGCCGAACAGGGCGCCGCGCGCAAAGCTGGAGCGCAGCTTCAACACGGTGAGCAGGATTTCGCCGATGACGCCGCCGATCAGGCCGGTCACGGCGGTTGCGATGGCCGCCAGTTGCGGCAGGCCGCCGATTTTTTCGCTGACGGCCATGGCAAAGGGCGTGGTGATGGAATGGGTTTCCAGCGTGTGGCCGATATCCTGTGGCAGGGCGAGCAGATCGGCCAGCGCCCAGGCGCTGGCCGCCGCCACAATGCTGCCGACGGTTATCCCCATCAGCAGGACCGGCCAGTGGCGCCGTATCAATTGGCGCTGGTCATAGATCGGCACGGCAAAGGCCATCGTCGCCGGCCCGATCAGCATCGAGAGCCAGGCGGTGCCGCGGAGATATTCCTGATAGCTCGCTTGCAGAAGCAGCCCCAGAGCCAGGCAGCCAAGCCAAGCGAGCAGCAGCGGTGACGACCACCAGCTCCGGCGCCAGCCATTGATCCGTCGCGCCAGCATGTAAAGCCCAAGCGTGACGGCCGCCCAGAAAAATGGGGAAGAGCCGCCATGCAGAAGGCTCCGCGCGTCAAGCATCGGCACGGTTTCCCATCGGTGCGGGCGCCGTTTCAGCGCCGCGCGTCCAGCGCCATCTGAAGCAGGCTTCCACGATCAGACCGGTCGACAACATGACGGAAACGGTGCTGAGCACGATCACGGCCAGGATCTTGAGCCCGATCGGCCCGAACAGCTCATGATGGGCCAGCGGCGCCATCATGGCGGGAATGAAAAACAGCAGCATATGACCAAGTAGTCGGCCAACCCCCGGACGCAGCCAATCGCTGCGGATGAAGCCGAGAGCCAGCGCAGCCAGGAGCAGCATCAGGCCGAGTACGCCGGAGGGGATTGGCGAATGCAGCCGCCGGGACAGCCAGTCGCAACCGATCCATAGCAAGATCAGGAGTCCCGCTTTAGCCCAGGCAGCCACCCATGCGACGATTTTGCGACGGTGGCGGCGCATCCGATGGTCGAAAGCCAGAAGGCGACGAAGAGGGAAACGATCTGGATTAAGTGAGAGCATGCTGGTCGCCGGCAGAGATTGCGATGGCTTGAATGTATGTTGCGTTGCGGTATACTTAAAATGAATTGATTGAATACAATTTATTCTATTTAGCTATGAGGGTGACGGGTGGATCTCCGAACTTTGCGGGCTTTTGTGGAAGTTGTGCGCCGGGGTGGGTTTTCGGCCGCGGCGGAAGCCATTCACGCGTCGCAACCCACCGTCAGCAAAGCGGTCAAGCAACTGGAGGAGGAGTTGGGGGCGCCGCTGCTGGACCGGCTCGGCCACGAGATCCGGATGACGGCAATGGGCGAAGTGGTCTATCGCCGTGCCCAGGTGATGCTGGCGGAGCGGGATAACCTGATCGCCGAACTGGCGGAACTGCGGGGGCTGCGTCGCGGCCGGCTGCGGATCGGTATTCCGCAGCTTGGCAGCAGCATCATCTTCGCCCCGCTGGTGACGCAATATCGCAGGCGCTATCCTGAGATCGACATCGATCTTGTCGAGCAGGGCAGCAACCGGCTGAAAGACGCCGTCCGTGCCGGCGAGATCGAACTCGCCGCATCAATCGCGCCCATCGAAGACGAATTTGCGCGGCTGTCGCTGCGCGACGAGCCGCTGATGCTGTTGCTGCCACCCGGTCATCGGCTCGCAGGGCGTCAGAAGGTGCGCCTGGCGGAGCTGCAGGAGGACAATTTCATTTTGTTCGAGGCCGGCTTCGCCCTCAATAGCCTCATCGTCGAAGCCTGCCGCAAGCGCGGCTTCACCCCAAGGGAAGCAGCTCGCAGCAGCCAGCCCGATTTCATCATGGTGCTGGTGGCGACTGGGCTCGGCGTCGCCCTTCTGCCACGGCTGGTCACGGCGAGCCACAGCGATCTTCCGGTCCAGCTTGCGCTGCTGGACGAGCCGGATGTGCGGTGGCAGTTGAGTCTTATCTGGCGGCGCGGAGCGGCACTCTCGCCGGCTGCGCGGGCCTGGCTCGACCTGGTGCAATCGGACGGGCTGCAATCGGACGGGCAGGGCAAGCAGTCAGCTAGTATGACGAAATGAGCGGTGCATGCTCGGCAATCCGGCGCGGACCGGAGGGTGTCGGCATGCAAAACCCGGCGAAACCGCCGGGTTGTTCACGCGCTCGAATGAGTTGACGCAGGCCGGCGAACGGTCTTTCAGTGCTGATCGCCGAGGGATGTGGTCCGGGCAATGCTCATGAAGCGATCGATCTCCGATTGCATGATTTCGGCCCGCGCCAGCACGTCGAAGGCGACGCTGCGGACCTTGTCAGGCGTGTCGTAATTGCCTTCGGCAGCGAGCGACAATGCAGCATTGACTGCTTCCAGCCCGGTGTCACGGGAGACGGTGAACACCATTTCCGCCATGCGGTTGATCTCCGCCTGGAGGCTGTCGATATTCTTCCGCTCGGCTTCGGTGATCTGAAAGGCTTCCGACATTTCGTCCTCGTGCTCGGTAGCGTCGCGATCAGCACCACCGCGATCGGCATCACTCCACGATCAGTCTCCGGCGCGCAGATTAAAAATCAGTAAACCGAAAGCTGTGAACCGCCGCAGCCGGCTATCAAGTTGTCCGCCGTGGCATGGACCGGAATTCCAGCCGATTACGCAATGAAACAAAGGGCTTGGCGGTCCAGATGCTCAACGTTTCAGAACGGCGGGCGTTCCCCGCCACAGCGAAGGGCTTTTCCGGCCAAGGATTTGTGCTAAAAGGCTGGAAAATCCGCAGGTTGCCGGCTTCAGGCTCAGCTTGCGCTTGCTGACCTCATTGCAAAATGTGGTAGGGTGCCCGCGGATAGTTTTCTATAACTTGGGCATCAGAGTAGGGACCATGGCTGGTCATTCACAATTCAAAAACATCATGTACCGCAAGGGCGCGCAGGACGCCAAGCGGGCAAAGGTCTTCACGAAGATCATCCGCGAGTTGACCGTGGCGGCAAAAACCGGCCAGGCGGACCCGGCTGCCAATCCGCGGCTGCGGGCGGCAATGATCGCGGCCCGCGAGGCAAACATGCCCAAGGACACGATGGATCGTGCCATCAAGCGCGGCGCCGGCGGCGACGACAATACCAATTACGACGAAGTGCGTTACGAGGGTTATGGCCCCGGCGGCATTGCGGTCATTGTCGAAGCCTTGACCGATAACCGTAACCGGACCGCTTCGGAAATCCGCACCGCCTTCAACAAGGCCGGCGGCAATCTCGGGGAAACCAATTCGGTTTCCTTCATGTTCGAGCGCAAAGGCGTCATCGTTTACCCGACCAAGACGGCCAAGGGCGCCGCCATCGGCGCTGATGCGGTTTTCGAGGTCGCCTTGGAAGCCGGCGCCGACAATGTCGAGAGCGATGCGGACACCCATACCGTTACCTGCGCGACCGACGATTTCTCCGCCGTGCGCGACGCGCTGGAAGCGAAGTTCGGCGAGGCCCGCGAGGCGAAGCTGCAATGGGTGCCGCTCAACGCCACCACGGTCGATGCCGATACGGCCCAGTCGCTGATGAAGCTGATCGACACGCTGGAAGATAATGATGACGTGCAGAACGTTTATGCCAATTTCGAGGTGTCGGAAGAGACCCTGGCGTCGCTGACGGCATGACCAGTCGCTGCCGGGATCGACGACGGCGGTTTCGCGACCGTTGTTTACCGACTCCGGCGCCGCGGCGTATGGCTGGATATCTTCAAACAAGATGGCGGCGATGCGGCTTTTAGGTCTCGATCCTGGCTTGCAGCATACCGGCTGGGGCATCGTCGATGCGCATGGCAATCCGCCGGGCTCGCGGCTGAGCTTCGTGGCCGCCGGCGCCATCCA
>DATLJB010000197.1:0-2925 GCA_035539075.1 Terriglobia bacterium | reverse complement strand
TATCGATGCGCCGGGCAATCTCTTCCTCGGCCGCGAATTGATGACGCCGATCGGCACGCTGGATTCCCACCGCATGGAGCACGAGGCGCGCAAGATCATCCAGCGCCTCAATCCCAACTTCAAAGAGATCCTGAAGCCGGTGCGGTCGATGTCGGGCGGCCAGCGCCAGACCGTGGCGATCGCTCGCGCCCTCTATTTCAACGCCCGCATCCTGATCATGGACGAACCCTGCGCGGCGCTGGGTCCGGCCGAGACCCGCATGGTGATGGACACGATCCTCGCCCTGAAGCAGGAGGGCATCGGCATCTTCCTCATCAGTCACGACATGCACGACGTCTTCGAAGTGGCCGACCGCGTCACCGTCATGAAGAACGGCAAACTGGTCGGCACCGAGAATGTCGCCGATGTCAGCCAGGACGACGTCTTGGGCATGATCATCCTCGGCAAGAACCCGAGCAAGGCCGCGTGATTTTGCCGGATTGATCTCTTTCGGTCGCGACTGCGGCCGCGCGCCAAGTGGCGCAGAGCCAAGGCAGACGGAGGTCTGCCGGCATCTGAGGAAACAAAAATGGCTGACATTTCGTCAGCCATTTTTGTTTCAGACCAGATCCCGCCGGAAGCTCTGCGGCGTTTGGCCTGTCAGTTTCTTGAAGCGCTGGTCGAATTTCGCGCGCGCCGCATAGCCGCAGCTCAGGGCGATATCGTCGATCGACAGCGAGCGGTCCGGCAGCAGGCGCCGGGCAAGATCCATGCGGGCTTCGTCCAGCAAGGCTTTGAAGCCTGATCCGGCCATGCGCAACTGGCGTCGCAAGGTCGCCTCGCTCATGTTGAGGACGATGGCGAGCTGTGCGGCCGACCAGGCGCGTGCCGGTTCGCCATAGAGATGCAGCCGTGCGCGATCGACGATACCGGGCAAGGCGGCCTGGCCGAGCAGGATGCGGTCGGCGAAGTGCAGCATGACCTCGATCACGCGGTGTTCGACCAGACGACGTGCCAACGGCGTTTCGTCCGCCGGCACGCGTGCCGCGATCTCCTGCACCGCATGCGTCAGACTGTCGATTGCCGCCGGTGTCAACGCAAGCAGCGGCGCTGCGGCAATGGCGGTAGGCTTGGCTGTGCCGATGGCATCGGGATAGGCCGCAGCGGCGCGCAGGATCAAGGCTGGCGGCAGGTTGAGGACGATGGCCCGGTAACAGCCGCTGCCGTCATCGGGTTCATTGACGACGTCGAGCTCGATTCCCGCCGGCAACAGGAAACAGTCGCCCGGCTGCAACAACCAGGTGCGGCCGGCGACATGCAGTTCCTTGCGACCGTCCAGGATGACGCCGATCACAGCCTGCCTCAGGCGCAATTTGGCAAGATGCTCGCGATGGCGCGTGATCAGGCTGGTCAGGCTGGTGATCGTTTGGAAGGTGTCGTCGAGCCGGGCGGGGACAAAGCGATCGAAACTCTCTGCCAGCACGGCTTTCAGGCGCGCACGCAATTCCCCCTGCAGGCTTGGCATCGGACCTGGTCGACGGGCCGGCCGAGTGATTGGAACGGCTTTCAATGTCGCAGCCATGACGATCTCTCCCTTCAGACAGCAGCCTAGGGCCGAACAGCTCTTGCCACCAGCGTCGAATGATCGGTTCGGGCCACCGCTTGATCGCTTTGGACGGGAAGCCTCGGGACATTGCCGGCAGGATGCGCAGGCGGTTCATACGAAGGAGCGACACATGATGCGGACGACAAAAAGCGCTGCTGCTGCCTGGCTGACGATGGCGACTGTAATGGCGGGTGCGATGACCGGCGCCAGGGCGGAAGGCGGGGTCAAGCCTCTGTCGGTCCATATCGACGGCCTCGACCCGCAGGGGCGTTTCGCCGATGCCCAGGCGTTCTGCCGGCCAGCCGTCGAAGGGCATGTTGCCGCGGGAGCCGATATCAGCCCTGCGGTCCGCTGGTCGCGCGGTCCCTATGGCACACGCAGCTTTGCCCTCTTATTGCAGGACGCCGATGTGCCGGTGGATTTCTCCACCGCCAATCAGGAGGGCAAGGTCATCGCGGTCGAGGCGCCGCGCCGGACCATCACGCATTGGGTGCTGGTCGACATCCCGGTCAAGGTGACTTCGTTGCAAGCCGGTGTCGAAGGCGACCGATTGACGCCCAAGGGTAAACCGCAGATCGCCACGGATCATGGCCGCCGCGGACTCAATGACTACGGCCCCTTCATGGCCAGCAATCTCGACATGGCGGGCGACTATGCCGGCTATGACGGGCCGTGCCCGCCCTGGAACGACCAGCGGCTGCATCATTACACCCTGACCGTCTTTGCTCTGTCTGTCGGGCATTTGCCGGTGGAAGGAAAATTCGACGGCGGCGCGGTGCTGGAGGCGATCGAGCCCTATATCCTGGCCAAAGGCAGCGCTTCGGCGACGTATTCACTAAATTTTACTGTGAAATAAGGTGACACGCCTTTCTTATTTCCGGCGGAGCCCTCGCTTTTCGGGCCGAAAAGGGCCAGTTTTCCTGGCTTCCTTGCCTTGACTTCCCGTTCTCGCTGGCTATAGTCCGCCCGCTCTCGTGCCGGGCAGCGCGTCGTCGCTGCTGCCCAGCCGCCGGATCTCACCGGGTCGGACAGCCGGGACATCAACAACATCGCCTCGCGCGAGAAAGGATAGTTATGAGTAAGCGTATTGAAGCCAAGCACAAGATTGACCGCCGTCTCGGCGTCAATCTGTGGGGCCGCCCGAAGAGCCCGCTGAACAACCGCGAATATGGCCCGGGCCAGCATGGCCAGCGTCGCAAGAAGCCGACCGATTTCGGCATCCAGTTGATGGCGAAGCAGCGCCTGAAGGGCTATTACGGCTCGATCGGCGAGCGCCAGTTCCGCAAGCTCTATGCCGAAGCCGTCCGCCGCAAGGGCGATACCTCGGAGAACTTGATCGG
>DATLJB010000196.1:0-27040 GCA_035539075.1 Terriglobia bacterium | reverse complement strand
CGTTTGCAGCGTCAGAATGTTGGCACCTTCCTCGTTCTGGTCGGCCAGGGTGAGCTTGCCGGCACCTTCCTTGAGCACGTTCGAGAAGTCCGCGGTATAGGTTTCGCGGGTCTGAATGATGTTCAGGTTGGTGCTGAGGTTCGACGACGCGGACCGGATGATCGAGGTCGCGGCGCTGAGCTGGCGCACCGCATTTTCGATATCCGCACGATCGTTCCAACCGTTCTGTGCCTGGTCCAGCTTCAGGCCTTGGCCGTTGGTCTGGACGTTCTGGCTGACCACCGTCACCGTGCTGGTGTTGGTTTCGTTCAGCTGCACCGTCAGGTTGTTGGAGTCGTTGCCGTCAACCAACTGCTTGGTCACCAACTGCGCCGTCTGGCCGGTATGGGCCGCGCGGACGTCGAAGCTGGCCGTCACAGTGTTGCCGGTCGCATCCTTGCCGTCGAAGTCACCACGCACCTTGGCGGTAATGGCCGCCGTGGTGCCGGTAGCAACGCTGGTGTTGAGAGAGATGCTGAAACCAGCACCGGCGTTCGAACCGCCGGCCAGCGTGCCGGTGATCGCCGCCGAAGCGCCGGACAGGTCGACTGAAAGGGTGGTCTTGCCGCCGGTGCTATCCGTCACCGTAACGATGGCGGCGGACTGACCATTGGACGTGTCGATCGAGAAGGTCAGGCCCGTGACGCTGTTGTTTTTATAGGCCGAGCCGTCGAAATCGACGCTAACCGCAGTAGAGGCAACACCCGAAGCCTTGACCGTGGTCTGGATTTCCGCCGAATCAGCAGCCGTCGCGGTCGCCAAGTCGGTCAGAGCATTCAGATTCAGGTTGGTGGTGTAGGTGACGCCGGCTTCCGCGGAGAGAACGGCGGCCGTGGCGTTACCCGCCGAGACTGCCGTACCGGTCTGCGGGGTGGCGCCCCCGGTCAATGCGACGCTGAAGGTATCGAAGCTATTGGTCGCGTAGTTGAAGTTGGAGGCTGTCGCCGTGACAGAATAGCTGGCATCGGCGCTGACCGTGTTCGTCGTCGTCGGCGCGGCGACGATGGCGGCGGCACCGGTACCATAAGCGGTACCGACCGACTGGGTATAGGTCGAACCCTGCAGGATCTGCCGTTCGTCGACCGTCACGCGAGCCGTACCGGTATCGAAGGCGAAGGAGTTTTCACCGTTCGAAGCCTTGCCCTGGCCCAGCGGGTTCAGACCATCGCGGACGACGGTTTCACCAGCCGAGTTGGTCGCCTTGACCTGCAAGTTGACCAGCTTTTCAACCGTCGAGGTGCCCACACCGGCAGTATCCGGGGTGTTCTCGATCTGGTTGAAGTCGACGTCGAAGTTCACCTTGGTGCCGCTGGCGAACGAAACCGAGGCATGCAACACCTTGCCGGCGGCGTTGGCTGCGGTCCACTGCGCCTGGGTGAAAGTGACAGTCTGGGACTTGTCGCCTTCGCTGATGGTGAAGGTCTTGTCCTTGCCCTTGCCGCCGGCGAGCTTGATGGTAACCGCATCAAAGTTGCCGGTGGTGGTGGAGTCGTAGCCGGTCAGCGTCAGGTTGCTGATGCCGCGATCTTCTTCAGCCTGCTGAACATCAGCCGTGCTGCCGGAAATCGCGCCGTCGCCGGTGACGGAGAGGGTGTAGGTGTCGGCCGCGGTCACGTTGGTCGCCGTGGCGCCGCTGACGCCCTGAATGGCGTTGACCGCTTCCTTGCTGCTCTGCGTGGCATCAAGGCTGAGGCCGCTGCCGACCAGGAGGTTCTTACCAGCATAACCGCTGTCCTGAGCCAGTTTATCGATCTGGCGCAGCAGGCTGTTATACGAGTTGGCAAGGTTGTTACGCAGCTGGACCGAATTGGCATCGGTGCCCAAGTTGCTCAGCGCCTGAGTGGTCAAGCCCTGGGCCTGATTGAGCAGGTCCTGGATGTTGGTGATGCCGCTATCGCCGGCTTTCAGGGTGCTGATCGCCTGGCCAATCCCGTCCTTGAGATTGTCGAGGTCGCCGGCGCGCTGGTTGAGGCTCTTCGCAGCGAAGAACGACGAAGGACCGTCCAGGGCTGAGTTGATCTTGTTGCCGGTCGCCAGCTTCAGCTGGGTATTTTGCAACGAGGAGGAGGTCTGCTGCAGCAGCAGCAGGTTGCTGCGTGTACCAGCCGAAAGGGAAATCTGGTTAGCCATAAAGGAGCTCCTTTGGAGACATATGTACCCGCCGCTTTGCGTCGGGGCCGCTTTCACAACGAAGGCAGCTCCAGGTAGGAAGCAATGATCATGCCAACAGGGAAAAAGCTGCCGATGCTAGGCAAACCCTGCCTTTTGTGAAAATCAGAGGAGCCCGGGGCTCGGCAAATTCTGCCGCATGCGGCAATTATTACCCGGCGGAATTGTCCGGGTGGGCAATATTTGCTCCCAGCCGAATGTACTAAATCATTGATTTTTGGGTTAAAGTCTTATTAACCAAAAAATTGCTAAGGTGCGAAAAAGGAAAGCTGACAGTTCTATGACCCTCTCGCCAGTGCCATTTTCGGTAGAGATACCTACCGCGAAACCAGCCGTTTCGCTCTCATTGGAAGACGATAGGGCGGTTGTTGTGCTTGACACTCTTATTATCGGAGAAGACCGCGACCCGCAGCAGAACGCGACCGCGCCACAGGCAGGAACTGTGGGGTCGAACGCCGATGTCATCCGCCTGATGGACCTGGCGCGCGAGGCCCATATTGCTGGAGACCTAAAGCAGCTCCGGATCCACCTGAACAAGATCCTCGAAATCGATCCGGATCACGCCCAGGCGCATTTCAATCTCGGCGTCCTTGACCGCGATCGTGGCGCCCATCCGGAGGCAGAGGCCCATTTCCGCCGGGCCGTCAAGATCAGCCCGCGCAATACCCAGTATCATATGGCCCTCGGCGAGCTCATGCATGTCATGCGGCATCTGCTGTTTGCGGCCGAAGTCTATGAGGCCGGTCTGGCGATCGACCCGAATAATGTGGCGATGCTGACCAACCTCACCGAAATCCGGCAGAAGCAACGGATGCCGCGCGAAGTCGCGGCGCTTAGTCGCCGTAGTTTGGCGTTGGACCCGCAATCCGTGCCGGCGACCGAAAGTCTCGCCTGGGCCTTGTTGTGGCTGGGAGAGACGGAGGAGGCGCTGGAGGCCGCGGAGCGGGCACACGGCCTCGATGCGAAATCGCTCCCCGCCATTGTCATGATGCAAATTGCCCTGGCCAGAATGGGAGAAAAGGAGAAGGCCGCCGCGATATTGGCGGAGATCGAGCAGCGGGCTCTCATCTTATGGGACGATTGCGCCGTCATCGTCGAGCGGTATACGCAATTTGACGAGCGCGACATGGCCGAGCGGATTTTGCGCAACGTCATTGGGAAGCGTCCTAATTTCGTACCGGCCTTGCTGCAGCTTGGCCGCTACATGATTCTCAAAAGCGACCTCGAAGAAGGCTTCAAGCTGATGTCGAGGGTCGTCGAGCTTAATCCCGACGAGGGCGACGCCCAGACCTCGGTTTCCCTGACAATGATCCGCAACGGCGACTATGAGGCCGGTTGGGCGCGCCATCATTGGCGCTGGAAACGAACCGGCTGCGAGCCGCGCTGGGACCTGGCGCTGCCGGAATGGGACGGAACGGATCTGGGCGACGGCGGCGTGATTGTCTGGCGTGAGCAGGGCATCGGCGACATGATCATGTACGCGGCCCCCGCGATGAGCTGCCGCGCCTTGGCCGGGAAAGTTGCCATTGAAACCAATCCTCGGCTGCAGCCGCTGTTGCAGCGAAGCTTCCCGGACATGTCGATCGTCTGCCGGGAGGCGCTGCCGGAAAACTTCCTCGCCGAGAACAACATCGTGGCGCAATGCCCGATCGGCGATCTTCCCCATCTGCTGAAGCTGGATATGGCCAATTATCCCGGTCGCGACGGCTTCCTGGTGCCGGACCCGACCGAGATCGCCCGCCTGCGCGGAAATTATCAATTGCTGTTTCCCGGCAAACGCCTGGTGGGAATTTCGTGGCGCAGCGGCAATGCTTCCAGCGCCGTGACACGCTCGATCGAATTGTCCAGATGGAAGCCGATTTTTGCGACCGAAGGATGCGTCTTCATCTCGCTGCAATATGGCGATGTCAGCAAGGAAGTGGAGGAGTTGGGGCGCGAACACGGCGTCGATGTCTATATCGATAGCAATATCAACGCCATGACCGATATGGACAACTTCGCCGCCCAGATCGCCGCGATGGATGTCGTCATTTCCGTCGACAACAGCACGGTGCATGTCGCCGGTGCACTCGGCAAAACCACCTGGGCCTTGATCCCGGCGGCGTCGGATTGGCGCTGGCTGACTCCTGATCGCACGGACACCATCTGGTATCGCAGCGTGACGCTACTGCGCCAGAAGCCGGGTACGGACTGGCTGCCGCAGATCGAGGATGCGGCAGCCCAGCTCAGCGAACTGCGACCCGAGGCGATCACCGAGGAACGTATCGGTTTCTATCTGCGCTGCGCCAGGCAATCGATCGAGGCGGCCAATATCAATGTCGGCGAGCGTTTTTATCGCCAGGTCCTGCAGCTCCACCCGGATCATCATGCGGCGCTGGCCGGTGTCGGACAGGTCGCGCTGCAGAGCGGCTATGTCGCCGATGCGGTGAGCTTGTTGCGTCGCGCTGTCGAGGCGGCGCCGGAACAGATCGACTATCAAGCCAGTCTGATCGAAGCGCTTTCCGCCGCCGGCCGGCATGACCAGGCTTACGGCGTGCTGCGCAATGCCATGAAGATCGACGGCCAGAATATCCGCGTCCTGACTGCCGGCATCCGCGTCCTGAGCAGCCTCGGCAAGGACGAGGAAACAGCAAATTACTGTGCTCGCCTGTTACGGCTGATGCCCGACAACCGGGAGGCCCGGCTGCATCTTGCGCGCATGCAGATTGCGGCCGGCGACTTTGACGTCGCGGAGGCAAACCTGACGCGGCTGTTGGAAACACGTCCCGACGATGCCGTTGCCGGCTTCACGCTGGGCTGCCTCGCATTCCGAAACGAGCAATTGGCCGAGGGCTGGAGCGGCTATGCCTTGCGCTTCGACGCGGGTGCCACCAATCCGGCCGCTCCGCTCCCGCTACCGGTTCTAAAGGCGGCGAAGCTGGCGGCGGATCTCAAGCAGGAACGGATCGCCGTGCGGCCCGAGGCGAGCCTGAAGGACCAAATTCTCTTCGCGCGATGGCTGACCCAACTACGCCGCGACAGCGGTTTCCTCGTCGGCGAATTGGACCCGCGTCTCATTCCCTTGGTCGACCAGACAGCGACGCGCCTCTCGCTTTTCCCGACCGGCTCGCTGCAGGCGGAGGAGGCGGAGGACCTGCAACTGACATCGCAGGTGGCTCTGGGGGACCTCGGGGCAAGATATGGCCGGGATTTGGCGTCACTCGGTGCGGCCGTTCCTTACCTGCAATTCGATCGCGCGAAGGCGGCGGCCATGCGTCGCGACTATCTCGCTGCCCTGAATGCCAAGCGGTTGATCGGCCTGTGCTGGCGCGGTGGCGATTTGGCCGTGCCGTTGTCGGAATGGCTGCCGGTTTTGCAATCCGGCGATTTCGGCTTCGTTTCCCTGCAGGCAGGACCGGCCCAGCAGGAATTGCACGAGGTTTTCGATAGCCTCGGCAAGATGGCCGTGAGAGACCCGTCGATAGATCCGCAGACCAATCTGCGCGGCTTTGCGGCACAGATCGCGGCGGTTGACCTGGTGATAGCTATCGACGAGGTACCGGCGCACTTGGCCGGCGCATTGGCCGTACCTGTCTTTTGCCTCTTGCCTCGGGTCGCCGACTGGCGCTGGTTCGGGGCTGATCGTACGGATACCCCCTGGTACCCATCCATGCGACTATATCGTCAGACGGCGGATGGCAATTGGGCGGATGTCATGGCTAAGATTTCCAGCGACCTGATCGCGCTGGTCGAAGCCGAAGGAGCGGAACAATGAATAGAGCAGAGCGGCGGCGGCAGGCCAAGCTGCAACAGAAAGGCGACGCACGGAGCTCGGCGATCGGCAACGCCATCGACCAGATGATCGAGCCGATCGTGGTGCTGCTGAACGCGCAGGAATTCGCGCGGGCCGAATCCGCGCTCGAGGAGTTGCTGGCGGCTTCACCCGGCCATGCCGAGGGATTGCATCTCTACGGTCTGCTGCTGTCGCAGACCGGCCGCGAAGAACAAGGCATTGCCGCTTTGCGCGAGGCGACTGAACGCGCGCCGCGTATCGCCCTCTACTGGAACAATCTGGCTGCCGCCCATTCACGCCGTCAGGAATGGGATGCATCCGTCGCTGCTGCCCGCAAGGCCATTGAATTGGACTCGAAATACGCCGAACCGCAAAATATCCTGACCAATGTCCTGCTTTCACGCGGAGACCTGGAAGCCGGCACGGACGAGCTGGCGAAGCTTCTCGCCATGCGTGGCGGCGATGCCAAGCTATGGCTGCAACTGGCGCGCAACCGCAACGATCAGCATCGTCATGAGGAGGCGGAAGCCGCCTATCGCAAAGCCCTCGAGCTGAAGCCGGATGACGTCACTGCCATGCGCGAATTGGCGTCGGTCTATATGAACACATGGCGCTATGACGAAGCCCGGCTGCTACGTCAGAAGGCTGATGAACTGGACGCGGCTGCTAGCCAGTAATGGCGTCCAGGGACGGCTTTATAGAGACGGATATCCCGCCCGCTTGCTGACAAAGAAAGCCCGCCAGGCAATAAGCCGGGCGGGTTTCTTTGTTGAGCCTTGCTCCACTCAATACGAAAGAGGGCGATTGACGTTCTAAGTGGAAGCTAATCCGCTTCCACTTAGAACGATCGCACTCTAGAACAGCTTCAGGATCGCCTGCTGCGCCTGGTTGGCGAGGCTGAGCGAGATGGTACCAAGCTGCTGGCGTGTCTGCAATTGCAGCATGTTGGCACCTTCCTCGTTCTGGTCGGCCAGCGTCAGCTTGCCGGCGCCTTCCGAGAGGACATTGGTGAAGTCCTTCGTATAGTCCAGCCGCGTCGTGATGATGTCGACGCTGGTGCCGAGCGAGGAGGCGGCGCTTCGCAGTCGGATCGTCGCGGCAGTGAGCTGCGCTTTTGCAAACTCGATGTCGGAGCGATCCAGCCAGCCGTTCTGCGACTGGTCGATCTGCAATCCCTGGCCGTCGGTCTGGACGTCCGTGCTGACCACCGTGACCACGGTCGTATTGGTCTCGTTCAATTGCACGGTCATGTTGTTGGCGTCGGTGCCATCCGTGACCTGGGTGGTCGAGAGGGTAGCACCTTGCGCCGTGTTGGCCGCCCGCACGTCAAACAGGGCCTGATCGGGACCGGTGAAGGTACCGATCGCGTGGTAGGTGACCTTGCTGTTCGACTGCGGCGGAATGCTATAGGCGGAGTCGAGGGTCAAGGTTACCTGGGCGCCGTTGTTGACGCCGCCGGCGATCGTGAAGTTCAAGCTCGACGGTGTGGCGCCGCCGGCCAGCGAGATGCTGATCTGCGATTTGCCGCCGTAGCCGTCGTCGAGGGTGATGACCGCGCTGGTCGCGCCCGCCGTCACCGAGTAGGTCAAGGTATGTGCGAGATTGTTCGCGAGACCGTTCAAGGAGGTCAGCGAGACGACGCCTGCGGAGAGTGCCGCGCCATAGATCGTCTCGGTGGCATTGGCCTGGGTGGCATCCGAGGCGGAAGCCGTGGTGACGCCGTTCAGGCCCGTCGGGCGGATGTTAAGCGTGGCAGTGCTCAGGCCGTCCGTGACGCTGGTGAAGGTGGTATTGCCACCCGCCGTAACGGTCTGCGTGTTGCTGCCGCCGGGACCCACCAGGGTTGCGCTGTAGCTGGTGAACTTGCCGGTATTGAAGTCGAAGTTTGCCGGATCGGCATTGGCCGTCAGCGTATAGGTCGAGTCCGTGAGGATCTGGTCGGCTGAAATCGTCGGCGTGCCGATGATAGCAGCCGCCGCGCGGCCATAGGAGTCGCCGATCGTCGAAGCGTAACCGGAAGCGCCGAGGATCTTGCGCTCATCAATGTTGAGGCGCGCGGTGCCGGTATCGAAAGCCCAGGCATTCTGGCCGCCTGAAAGTTTCTGCTGGCCCTGCAGGTTCGCCGCACTGCGGGTGATCTTCTGGCCGATGCCGTTGAAATCGGTCACCGTGACATCGAGATCGACGAGCTTTTCGATCGTCGAAGTGCCGATGCCGTTGGTATCCGGAACAGCATCGATGTCGTCGAAATTGACGTCGAAATTGACATGCGTGCCGCTCGGGAACTGGCCGTCGAAGTTCAGGACCTGGCCCGTGGCCTTGGCATTGTTCCACTGCTGCAGCGTGAAGGTCTTGCTGATGGTGACGCCGTTCTCGCTGACGGTGAAGGTCTTGGCTTTGCCCACACCGCCGGAATACTTGATCGTCACCGGGTCGAAATTGCCGGTGGTCTTGCTCTGAAAGCCGGAGATGTTCAGGTTGCTGATGCCGCGGTCCTGCTCGGCCTGCGAGACGTCGGTGGCATTGGCGGAAATCGCGCCGGTGCCGCTCACGCTGACGACATAGTCATCCAGGCGGGTGACGTTGGTCGTCTGCGCATCGGAGATGCCGACAATGGCATTGACGGCGCTCTTCGAGGAGGATGTCGCGTCCAGCGTCAGGCCGCTGCCGACCAGCAGGTTCTTGCCCTGATAGGTGCTGTCCTGGGCCAGCTTATCGATCTGGCGCAGCACCGTGTTGTAATCGTCGGCAAGCTTCTTGCGCAGCGCCACCGAATTGGCGTCGTCGCCGAGATTGCCTTGAGCCTGGGTCACCATGCCCTGCAGCTGTTCGATCAGGGTCTGGATCGAGGTGACCGCGGTATTGGCGCTCTTAATTGTGCTGACTGACTGATCCATCTGATCTTTGATCAGGTTGAGATCGTCGGCACGCTGGGTCAGGCCCTTGGCAGAGAAAAAGCTGACCGGCCCGTCGAGGGCGGAGTTGATCTTGTTGCCGGTCGCCAAGCGCTGCTGGGTGCGATCCAGCAGGCCGGAGGTCTGTTGCAGCAGGAGCAGGTTGTTACGGATACCTGCTGTGAGTTGGATATCATTCGACGCCATAAGGGTTCTCCCAAGCTTGCGTGTCGACGGCAGCCGTCCTTTAACGGCAGGCAACCAAAATGTCGGTCGAACTCATCTGAGCAAGATCGATGCCAACTCATAAGATACTGATATTTAATGGATATTACTCGGTTCAGCAGTGAAGAAAGGTTCCGGTCCCCGGAATCAATGTGCCTGTCGCATCGATAACCCGGTCGGAATTGCCTGCCCGGTACTGGGCAAAAACGATCGTCGGAGGGGGCGCTTTCGATCGGCACGTAATGGCAATTTTCGCGATTCACCCCGGCGGACCCGCGCGCGCAACGGTCGTAAATTTCCTTGACTTCCGATTTTGTGCATCTAAATTGAATCATAGGGGCGTCTTAAATTTGGTAGAGAGACGGCCGGTTAGGATGGTGAATGCTCTGCAGAAACTGCCGAGCGCTTTAGAGCCACTGGATAAGCGATCGCGCGATGAGCGATTTTGATGTGGATATGAGGGCGGTTACCGGTGCTTCTTATGGGGCACGGGCTGCTGCGCCGGATACCAACCAGCCGACTGCCGAAGAGCCCTCCGCTGTGGCCGTTCAATCGGGCGATCTGCAAGCGTCGCAAGCTGGCCCGGTGCTAGATCCCTCCAACGGGGTGGCTGCCGCGCAGCCTCAGTTCCGTTACGATAGTTTTCGTTACCTCTATCGGCCTGATTACGGCCGGGTTGTGCTGGTTGGCCAGAATCCGGAAACCGGCAGGCAAATATCTCAGATTCCCTCGCAGCGCGCCTTGCAGCTCTATGCCGAGCAGCGGCAGTCGGACTTGCGCAATGCCTTGTCCGCCAGTGCGGCTGACGGGAAAAAGAGCCAGGCCGGCGCCGATCATAGCAGCTTCGACGGCGCCAAGGCGGGTAGGGGCGCCAGCAGCGGCGGGCAGAGCAATCTGATTGGGCCGGCCCCTGCCAAGGCGACCAGCACGGCATCGCTGCCGACGCCGTCGCCCGTCTTTCTGGCGGTGGCATTCTCTCCGGTCAATATAACGATCTGAAGTTGTTCTGAAGCAACCAGCGTCGGGCCGCTCGGGCGCGGTGGGCGCGGCCACCGCAGGGGAACTGTCAGGCCCGCTGCTGCAGGCTGACGATACCGGACGAGGTATTGCGCCGGCTCTTGGTCAGCGTTCCCTTTTTGCTGTAGCCGGTAACTTGGGCGCGTGGTTCTTCCAGCGCATGGACGATCGCGCGCATGACGCGTTCATTGACATCGCGCATCGCTCGCAGCGCACGCAGGTTGTTCTGCACGGCGGCCTGGAAATGTTCGGTTGCCTCGACCAATTCGGCGCAAAGCGATGGGTCGACCGTTTCTCCCTCGGCCATCGGCTCCCGCAATGCCAAGGTGAAGGCGCGATACGCATCGGCCAGCGCCAGCTTGTCGGACTGCAATTGCCGCAGTTCCTGCGGTTTCAAGCTCCGTAACAGCTCGACCTCATATTCCATACAGGCGATCAACCTGGAGGTGATGGCCAGCAATTCGCTCATGCGCGCGTTCTTACTCATGCGGCGGCAACTCCTGCAAATGCAGCAATTCACGCTGGACCTGGTCGGCGATGCCGACGCCTTGGGTCTTGGCGGCAAGCTTGCCGTATTCATTGTAGAGCATCGTTTTGAAGATGCCTTCACCTTCGCCGCCGCCGAAGAGCGAATCAGGCTCGATGTCGCTGGCCATCTCGGAGAAGGAGTGAGTGATGAAGAAAGCTTCAAAGTCCTGGGCAGCGTCATGCGCCTGGGCCACGAGCCTCGGATCCAGTTTCGCCAGATCCGCGTCGCCGGCCTTGGCAGCAGGCAACTGCCGGCCGCTGCGATAGGCGGCAAGCGCCTGCTGCGTCGATATCTGCGGATAGCCGCCGGTTGCCGATGCGCTTGCCATTACTGCACCACGATATCGGCCTGCAGGGCGCCGGCGACCTTGATCGACTGCAGGATGGAAATCATGTCGCGAGGGCCAATGCCGAGGCTGTTCAGACCGGCCACCAATTCCTCCAGCGTCACGCCGGGCTTGAGAACTTCGAGCTTGCGGTTCCCATCCTGGTTGACGTCGATATTGGTGCGCGGAACCGTCGTCGTAACGCCCGTATTGGAGAAGGGGCTGGGTTGCGAAACCTGCGGCGTTTCCGTGACGCGGATGGTCAAATTGCCTTGGGCGATCGCCACCTTGCTGATCCGCACATTGTCGCCGATGACGATGACGCCGGTCGTTTCGTCGATGACCACGCGGGCCGGCGTATCCGGATCGATCGGCAATTGCTCGATGCTGGTGATCGCAGTTGCCGGGTCTTCGCCGCGCTGGCCGATACTCAGCTGGACGGTACCGGAATCGATCGTCTTGGCCGTGCCAGCTCCCATCGTGCCGTTGATCGCATCGGCAATGCGCTGGGCGGTGGTGAAATCAGGATTACGCAGCGCGATCTTCACGTCCTTCAGCGCAGCGAGATCGAAGGGAACTTCGCGCTCCACGATACCGCCTTCCGAGATCCGGCCGCTGGTCGGGACGCCTTTGACCACCGATTCGGCCTGGCCTTGCGCGGAAAAGCCGCCGGTTGTCACCTGGCCCTGTGCGACAGCATAGATTTCGCCATCGGCGCCGACCATCGGTGTGACGAGCAGCGTGCCGCCTTGCAGGCTTGTGGCATCGCCAAGCGAAGAAACCGTCACGTCAATACCCGAACCCTGTCGGGCGAAAGGCGGAAGATTCGCCGTGACCATAACGGCGGCGACGTTCTTGGTTTCGAGATCGGTGCTGCGGGCATTGACGCCCAGTCGGTCCAACATGCCGATCAAGCTTTCCCGGGTAAAGACCGCCTTTTTCTTGAGATCATCGCCCGTGCCATTGAGACCGACGACCAGGCCGTAGCCGACCAGCTGGTTTTCGCGCACCCCTTCAAAGCTGGCGATGTCCTTGATGCGCGACGTCGCCTGGGCGGATGAAGTAACAAGCGTGGTGGGCAGAACCAGCAAGGATGCGAGCAGCACGGCCAGAAGCCGGCGACCCTCTCGGCGCAGCTTGCGCCCCCACATCTCCAATGACTGTGATGACAGTCGCATCAGTGTCTCCTGGGCTTCGCCCGGCAATCCCGACCAGTTCTTGGTCCTCGACGGGATAGATGCTATTTCCATGCCAGGCAGAATAAAATGGTTAACTAATTGATTTTTATGGAAGTTGTATTATAGCTGGAGGAGGGGAGCCGACGAATTGGCGGCGGACGGAAATTCCTTGTCCGATCCACACATTCCCTCCCCGGCAGAATGTGCCGATATTGCCGGTGGCGATCCCGTCCGAACACGCATCCGCACAAGGGCCGAAAATGATTGATGGATTGTTCATCAGTATCAGATATACCATATTGAAAATCCGATGATTATTTCGCAGGTCGCGATCCGATGAAGATCGATCCTACCGGGATCAGACCCACCACGGCACGTAAACAGGTTGGCGGCCCGGCAAACGCCGGCGGGAGCGATTTCGCCAAGAATCTGGCGGAAACGGACAGCGCAGCCGGTACCGGCAAGACCACCGCGACCATGGGAATGAACCCGCTTGCCGGGCTATTGGCGGTCCAGGAAACCGAAGAACCGTTGGAGCGCCAGGCGCGAAAGCGCGCAACGCAGCGGGCCGACACGATTCTCGATGAACTGGAAGAACTTCGCCTGGGCCTGCTGATGGGGACGGTCCCAATGGCGAAACTTGAGCAGTTGGCGCAGCTAGTGCGCGTTAGACGCGAACAATTCGATGACCCCAAGTTGCAGTCGATCCTCGACGACATTGAGCTGCGTGCCGCGGTCGAATTAGCGAAACTGTCCCGATCGCTCTGACCCCTTCCGGTAAGAAATCAATTTTTACAAGATGATGGCAAAAATTTACGGCGATTTTGCCGCTTGCGGAGGCATGGCTTTTTCATATACTCCGCGCCATTCCCGGCAACGGGAGAAGATCTGGGTTTGAGTCGTTTTTGAACCGCTTCGAGGAGCGTATGAAGCCGTTGCTTTCGCCCGATTACCGCCCTAGCGAAACTGAACCGTTCATGAATCCAATGCAGCAGGAGTATTTCCGCCAGAAGCTGCTGGCTTGGAAATCCGAACTGCTCAGGGAATCCAGTGAAACGCTGAATCACCTGCAGGAGGAAAGCCTGTCTGAGCCGGATATCGCGGATCGCGCTTCGCTCGAAACCGACCGCTCGTTGGAACTGCGTACCCGCGACCGCGAACGCAAGCTGATCTCGAAGATCGATGAAGCGCTGGTTCGCATCGAAGACGGTACTTACGGCTACTGCGAAGAGACCGGAGAGCCGATCGGTATCAAGCGCCTGGAAGCGCGTCCCATCGCCACCTTGTCGATTGAGGCGCAAGAGCGTCACGAGCGGATGGAACGTACTCATCGCGACGACTGATTTGGCTTGCCCGCATGCAAGACGTTTGCGATCCGCCGAGCCTCTGGTTTCGGCGGATTTGCATTTTGGAGAAGCGGCGTTCTTGACGGACACTCGGTCCGGATGCCTTCAGCTGGAATCCGGCTCTCTTCAATTGTGATAGAATGCGATCGCTTTGAGAAAAGTCAGATCAGGAATTGGGGAAGAGCAGGGATTGCCGGCAATGAAGCGCCACAGCCGCCGCGCATGCGCGATTGTCCCGCCATCGGCCGCCGCAATCGTCCCGCCTGAAACAACGCGCGACGTCATTCCGACGGCGTGCCGCAGGATTGGCGTTATCCTGGTGCCAAAATTCGCGATGATCTCATTCTCGATGATCATCGAGCCCTTGCGCAGCGCCAATCTGGTCACCGGCAAACAACTCTATGACTGGACGCTGCTTTCTGCAGCCGGCGGCGACATCGCCTCCAATAGCGGGATCACGCTGGCAACATCCTCGTTGCGCGATACGGCCGAGCATGAATTCGATCTCGTCCTGGTTTGCGCGGGGCTCGATCCGGAAAAATTCCGCGACAAGGCAGTCGAAAGTTTTTTGCGCCGCCGTTTCCGTCACGGCGGCCGTATCGGCGCCGTAAGCACCGGCAGCTTCATCCTCGCCCATGCGGGCCTGCTGGAGGGGCATCGCTGCACCGTGCATTGGAATTACAAGGCGGCGTTCCAGGAACTATATCCGCAGCAGCAGATTTCCGATGAGCTGTTCGTGATCGATCGCCAGATCGCGACCTGCGCAGGAGGCACGGCGGTCCTCGATATGATGCTGTACCTCATTACGCAGCAGCACAACGAACAACTGGCGCGCGCCGTCTCCGATCAGTTCATTCACGGCACCACGCGCCAGGCGCAGCATCACCAGCGCAATGAACTGAGCTACCGTCTGGGAACCTCGAACAGCTTCATCGTCGAGGCAGTCAAGCTGATGGAAGTCAATCTTGATGCGCCATTGTCTCCGGTAACCCTGGCGAAAAAACTGAAGACATCGCAACGCCAGTTGGAGCGACTGTTCCGCAAATATCTCGGCTGTACGCCGACCCACTACAACCAGGGCCTTCGCATGGAGCGAGCCCGGACCCTGCTGCGCCAGACCGGCCGCTCAATCACCGAAATCGCGCTGGCCTGCGGCTTTTCTTCTGCCTCTTATTTCAGCACTGTCTATCAGCGCTACTTCGGCACACTGCCGCGGCATGACCGGCGCCTTTAACGGGCAGGCGGCGTGGCGCTACGCCGGAAAAAGTGGCGTGCTGTCGAAAAAGTGGGGTTTTCCGGCGAAGCCCTGACCGACGCTCTGCGCCGCGCGGGAGATTTTCAGTCAGTTTTTGCATTTCGGGAGGGTTACATGGCTTTGCCAGCAAGCATCCGTTTCGTCATCATCGGTGCCGGCATCCACGGCCTGAGCGCCGCCTGGAACCTGGCGGAAAACCTGCGCAAATCGGGCAAGGGCAGCGGCAAGGACATCATCGTCCTCGACAAGACAGCGATCGCCGCCGGCGCCTCTGGCATTGCCTGCGGTGTCGTCCGCAACAACTATTTCCAGCCCGCCATGCGACGTCTGATGGCCCATAGCGTCTCGGTCTGGGAAAGCGATATGGAAGCCTTCTCCTATCATCCGGTCGGCTATATGCAGATCAGCCCGGAAGTGATGCATGCCGATGTCGCGACGATCTATCAGCAGCAAAAGGAAATCGGCTACACCTCTGACTTCATCGAGGGCGAGAAGGACTGCATGACCTATATGCAGAACATTCTCAGCGACTGGCAGGCCAAGGGCATCACCTCGGTGCTGCACGAAAAGAAGGGGGGCTATGCCAATAACACTGCAGCGATCTATGGCCTCGCCAAGAAAGCCGAGGCGGAAGGTGTACGCATCGCCACCGGCGTCAAGGTGACCGGCCTGAAGCAGGATGCCAGCGGCGCCGTCACTGCCGTCGAAACCGACAAGGGTACGATTGCCTGCGAGCAGGTGATCGTCGGCGTCGGCCCCTGGGTGCGGTCGATCTGGAACATGCTGGGCCTGCCGGATGCCATCTCGATCAAGGGACGTGACGGGACGCTCCACGACAACGTGCCGATGTGGGTCTATTGGTCGCTGCAGGAAGGGACACTGGGCGTCGACCCGGATTACCAGAAGACCAATGACGGCCAGATGCCGCCGGTCATCCATGTCGATACCGATGCGCCGCTCTATTCCGATGTCGACGGCTCGCTGATTACCGACAAGCTCTGGGGTATCTATTACAAGCCGGATTTCCATTTCGGCGGCATCCAGGGCGGCGCCATGCCCTTCAAGGTGCCGACGGCGATCGACCAGGTGAAAGTCGATCCCTACGGGCCGGAAAGCCCGGATTTCATCGTCGGCGACGACTTCGCCCATATGTGGGTGTCGGCCCTGGCCTTCTGCCAGAAGCGCTTCATGGGCCAGATGGGGAAATACAAGAAGGAGCCGTCGGGCGGCATCGGCTGTTTCACCGCCGACAGCTTTCCGGTCTTCGACCGCTTCAAGCAGAACGTCTATTTCATCGCCGATTCCAATCACGGCTATAAGATGATCGGCGTCGGCAAGCTGGTGGCGGATGATATTTGCGGCATGGGTGACGAATTGCTACGCCCGTTCCGTTTTTCGCGTTTTGCCGAAGGCAAATTGCACCCCACCTCGAACTCGCCGTTCCCCTGGAGTTGAGGCGACGTTTCCATGATGGCATCAGTCAAGGCCGGCGCCCGTCGCCGGCCTTGATCATTTAGGGCCGGCGCCGCGCCTCGGCTTCGGCCTTGGCTGCATGTTGCAGCAACCAGGATTTCAGGGTAGCGACTGGCGTCGATTCACGACGATTGGCGGGCTCGATCACGTAGAAGTCGAGATTGGTCTTGAAACTGCCCGGGAAGGGACGGATGAGCTGGCCGCTGTTGAGGGCATCGTCGACCAGATAGCGCCAGCCGAGCGCCAGACCTTGGCCGGCAATCGCAGATTGGATCAGGAGCGGGTAGTTGTTGAAGCGTAGCCGCCGGCTGTTGAGCCGTGGCGCCGACAGGGCTGTGCGCCAGGCCTCCCACGTGGTCCAGGTCGGATCGAGCGCTTCCATTTCCAGCAAGGGCAGGGTGCCGATATCGCTGATGCCGGCCGGAATTGGAAAGCGCTCGAGGAAAGCCGGGCTGCAGACCGGAAAGACCTCGCCGTCGAACATGCGGGTCGCCTTGACGTCGCTCCAATTGCCCGTGCCATAGCGGATGGCGAGATCGAGCTGCTCGTCGGCCAGCTCGCCCAGGCTGTCGGAGGAGATCAGCCGCAGCTGGATATCCGGATGCTCGGCATTGAACTCGCTGAGCCGGGGCATCAGCCACAAGGTGGCAAAGCCCAGCGTGGCACCGATCGAGATCGCGGCGCGGTTCTGCGCCGCCGTCAGGCGCTGCACGCAATCGACGATCGCCAGCAGCCCCTGGCTGACCGCCTGGTGCAGGGTGATGCCCTCCGCCGTCAGACGGACCTGCCGATGCTGGCGATGGAACAGGGCGACGCCCAGATGGGCCTCCAGGCCGAGGATCTGCCGGCTGACCGCCGCCTGGGTCACGTTCAGCTCCTGGGCTGCGGCTGTGAAGTTATTCAAGCGTCCTGCGGCTTCGAATACGACGAGGCTCGATACGGGCGGGAGGAGTCTTCTTAACCTATTCATATAATTTACAAAAATTTTTTTCTGCGATGGTTTTACGCGTTGGCTTACGCCAAGGTTGACCGCCTGGTCATAACTATCCCTCATGGATGGATTAAATTAATGGTGCTTCACAGGCGACGTCAATCGCCAGAGACTCTGAGCATTGTTTCAGCCCGAAAGTGACCCCATGCCCGCGGGAATCGAACCGATTACAAACGCCAAATTGCCCTTCGCTCCAGTCGATATGGAGCGTGTGCTGCAGCCAATTGAGTTAGCCTCCGGTCTGCCGAATGAAGCCTATGCCAGCCCTGATTTCGCTCGCTTCGAACGCGACAAGGTGCTGGCGCGGACCTGGACCTGCATCGGCTTTGGCAAGGATATTCCCCGTGCCGGTGACGCCAGGCCGTTCGACCTGATGGGCGTACCCCTGCTGATGGTGCGGCGGCGCGATGACAGCATCGCCGTCTTCCACAATGTCTGCAGCCATCGCGGCGCCGTCCTGCTGGATCGCGCCTGCAATGTGCAGGGCAGTTTCCGCTGTCCCTATCATGCCTGGGTCTACGATCTCGACGGCAAGCTGGTTGCAACGCCTAATATTGGCGGGCCGAAGCAGCATAGCTGCGAGGGTTTCGACAAGACGCAGCATGGCCTGAAGCCGGTGCGCAGCGCGCTCTTCTGGGACATGATCTTCGTCAACCTCTCAGGCGACGCCGCGGATTTCGAACATTTCAGCGCTCCCCTGCGTCAACGCTGGAGCGATTTCGACATGCGCGAGATTCGTCACGGTGGTGCGGATTCTTCCCTGCAGCTGACGGTCAATTGCAATTGGAAGCTGGCGGTCGAAAACTATTGCGAAGCCTATCATCTGCCGGTTATCCATCCCGGCCTCAATAGTTATTCGCGGCTCGATGATCACTACAACATTGCGGAAGAGGGCACGTTCGCCGGCCAGGGCAGCACCGCCTATACGCCGCTGCTGGTCGAGAATGGTCCTGATCTGCCGCATTTCCCCGATCTGCCGGCGAAATGGGCGCGCGCGGCCGAATACGCGGCTTTTTTCCCGAACGTCCTGCTCGGGATTCATCGGGATCACTACTTCTCCATTCTGCTGGAGCCCGTCGCGCTGGACCGGACCATCGAGCGGCTGGAAATCTATTATGTCGGCGACCGTTCGATATCGCCGGATTATGCGGCGACGCGTGCCGCCAATCTCGCGACCTGGAAGACGGTTTTCGATGAAGATATCGACGTCGTCGAGCGCATGCAGCGGGGACGCCAGTCGCCGGCCTTCACGGGAGGCGCCTTTTCCCCGCGCATGGACCCGCCGACACACTGTTTCCATAAATGGCTCGCGCAAGCTGCATTGACCGCCATCTGACGACGATGGCACCGACCGTCGGGGCGTGGCGATGACGAAGATGGTCGGAGCGGCACTGACGGTGACATCCGTGACGGCGGGCGATCCGCAGAGCTTCGACCCGGTTCGGCTCGTCGTCGAACGCACCGGCTGCCAGCCTGCGGCAATCATCTGTACGCCGCTGGTGCAGGGCGATCGTATTCAGCGCTTTCGCGTAACCGGTGCCTTCGGCGACTGGATCGTCAAGCGCGTCAAGCCTGGCAGCAAGGAATTGACGCTGTTTCCAAATATGACGAGGGGGGAAGCGCGCGCCCTGACCATTCTCGGTCCCTTAGGCATCGCGCCGCGCCTGATCGACTTTATAGATGACCCGAATCACGGGGCAATCGTCGTCCATTCCTTCCACGAGGGAACGGCCTGGCCAGGAGCGGCATATGCCGCCACCGACAGTCCCGCCGATACGCCAAGCCTTGCCGCGGTTGCCGGGCTGCTGCGGCGGCTGCATCGGCTGACGGTCGATGGCTTTCGCGATGTTCCAGTCATGCCGGCCGACATATTGGCACAGGGCGACCTGTTCCTGCTGCAAGTCGGACGGCCGCACGACCTGTGGCGATTGCGTCCGACGCTGCTTGATTGTCCCGTGCTGCTGCGGCGCAGCCTTCTGCATACCGATGTCGGTGCCGGCAACCTACTGCTCGGTCCGCAAGGGCTGCGGCTGGTCGATTGGCGGAGCCCGGCGCTGGGCGATGCGGCTGAAGACCTGTGCGCCTTTCTCTCTCCGGCGTTCCAGATCCTGCATGGCCGGCCGATTTTGACCTTGGCGCAACGGGCAAGTTTTCTCTCCGCTTATGATGATCGCCGGGTTTCAGAACGCCTTCAACTGCTGGAACCGTTCTTTCATTGGCGCATGGCGGCCTATTGCTGCATGCGCCAGCAGCAATCCGTCTCGCAAGACCCGGAGGAGGCGGCGGGTTATGACCGAGCCCTCGACGCCTTGATGCGGCTGTTGGCCGCGTAGCACGCCGGTAAGCCGCTGGTCCGTGCCGAAACGATCAGGCGGGCGGGAAGTAGAGATGCATGGTGGTGCCGCTGCCGCGGATGGGCAAGGGCCCATTGCCAGCGATTTCCTGGGCGATTTCCTCGGCGATTTCAGGGTTCACTGTCTCCACGTCGATCCGGCCGCCATGCGCTTCGATCAATCCCTTGGTGATCGACAATCCAAGGCCGGTGCCTTCCTGGTTGCTGGCGATATGCGCAACCTTGGGACTGAACGGCTCAAACAGCCGGGGCAGCATGATGGGCGCAATACCCGGGCCATGGTCGGTCACGGATATTTCGCTTTCGCCGGTGGCAAGCCGCCTTGCCGATACGACGATATCGGATTGCGGGGGTGAAAACTTGATAGCGTTGGAGAGCAGATTCAGCAGCATCTGGGTAACAGCGCGCTGGTCGCAATTTGCCGGCAGAGGTTCGTCCGGCAAAGCGAGACGGAGCGACAATGCCTTATTCTCCGCCGTCGCCCGCACCATGCCGACGCTCGCTGTTATGATCGGAACGAGGTCTCGCTTGGTCATGTCGAGATCGGCTTTGCCCGCCTCGATACGGGACATGTCGAGCACGTCGTTGATCAGCGCCAGCAGATGCTGGCCGCTCAGCTTGATATCCTCGGCATATTCGCCATAGCGCTTGTTGCCGAGAGGGCCGAACAGTTCGGTTTGCATGACGTCGGCAAAGCCGAGGATAGCATTCAAGGGTGTGCGCAGTTCGTGCGACATATTGGCGAGGAAATTGGTCTTGATCCGGCTGGCACGCAGCAGGTCCTGATTATAGCGCCGCAAATCCTGCTGCGCTTGGGTCAGGTGGTTATGGCTCTGTTGGATGCGATCCGCCATGCGGTTGAACGCCGTCGCCAGATGACCGATTTCATCGGTGCTGCGGACGGGCGCTCGGACGTCGGTATTGCCTTCGGCGAATTGGGCGACGATGCTTGACAGCTCCCGTACCGGCTGAACGATGCGCATGCGCAAGGCCGTATGCACGGCGATGGCGATCGCTGTCGTCCAGATGAAAGCCGAGGTGATACGGCCGACGATGCTGGGAATCGAGACAACGCGGTAATAGGTCCAGCCGGTTTCGCCGATGGCGGCCGAAACGACGATGCTGCTCATGCCGGAGACGCCGAAGCGATGGATCGTGGCGGTCGGGCTGTCCGCAGGCGCATATTGGCGCAGAGAGGAGATGACGCTCTTCATCTCCTGCTTGTCTTCCAGGGTCAGCGTTCCTGCCTGCAGCGATTCTTGCCAATGGCCCGCAAGGATCGGCTCGCCATCGCGGGCGATAAGGAAATGCTCGGTTCCCTTGAAGCTGTCATTTATGGTCAGTTGGTTGAGCAGCTCGCCAAGCTCGATATCATGGCCGACATTGCCGATCCATTGGCCGCCGAAGTCAATCGGCAGGACCGCGCTTACGACCCATGACCAGGAAACGAAGTCGTAGCTGGCGCGGGTCCATCGCAGGCCGCGATCGGGATTGACTGCCGGATCCCCGAGCGTAAGCCACTCTGTTGCCGAAAAATCGTCGCTCGGCTGCGCTCGGTAGATGAGGTTCGGCAGCCGCGGCATGTAAACCACTTCCGACCGCTTGCGCGTCAACAGCCAGAGCGAGTCAAAAGGGGGAACGACCGCCGAACCGTAGACTGTCATAAGTCGCTGCGCCCGGACGTAGAGCGCGCGCATGAAGGGATCGGACGCGACGGTAGGATTGATGAAAATCCCGGCCTGGCGCTGGCCATCGAATTTGCTGCGGTCGTTGGTCAGCATGCCGTTGGGCTGTGTCGCCATGGTGGCGTCGAAATCGGCGGCATCTTGTTCGCTCGGCGCGGCGGTCAGCGAGTTGAAGAGATGGCTGCGAAATTTCTCCAAGCTTCGGCGCGCCAGTTGCAGCTCGGCTTCCAGGGTGAAGATCTTGTTGTTGGTAATGGAGGCGATCAGCTGTGCCGCGTCATCGATGGCGGTTTCGCGGCTGAACAGATAAAAGCCGATCGTGGCTGGACCGCTGGCGACGAGCACACAAAGCATGACGATCGCCACCAGGCGATACGACAATTTGCTCGACACGTATTGGCCGAATCCACGCACGAAAAACCCCGTTAGGCCCTCCGACGCGAAGCAGCGGGTAGGGACAGCGAAGACAGGAAGAGTTTATGGCAGGCTAATCTTGCGGCGAGATTGGTAAACAGGATGTTAATAAAAATAGTATTTTAATTCAATGGCTTGGCGAAATTTTCGCGCGATATTCATAATTCTAAACAGGTTGTGAACAGGGGCAGGCGCCGCTTGAAATAAAACGGAAATTCCAGCATTGTGCGGCAACTTTGCGATAAATCGACTGGTAAAATGAAGAAAATGAGCAGTCTTGGACTTGCCTCAGAGAAGATGACTGTTGTCGCCCCGGATCTCTTGCGTCGTGTCGACCAGGGAGTCAGCGCTGCGGCGGAGGCATTAGCGCGGCGTCAGCAGGCGGATGGGCATTGGGTTTTTGAACTCGAGGCGGATGCGACGATTCCGGCCGAATACATCCTGTTGAAGCATTTTCTCGACGAGATCGATCCGGCGGTCGAACCGCCAATCGTCAACTATCTGAAATCGATTCAGGGCGATCATGGCGGCTGGCCGCTGTTTCACGGCGGCGATTTCAACATCTCCGCCAGCGTGAAGGCCTATTACGCCTTGAAAATGTGCGGTGAGGATATTGAGGCCCCGCATATGAAACGCGCCCGGAATGCGATCCTGGCCCATGGCGGGGCGCAGACATGCAATGTCTTCACCATGATCCAGCTGGCGCTGTTCGGCCAGGTGCCCTGGCGCGCGGTACCGGTGATGCCGGTGGAGATCATGCATCTGCCGCGTTGGTTTCCGTTCCACCTCGACAAGGTGAGCTATTGGTCGCGCACCGTCATCGTGCCCTTGCTGGTGTTGATGGCGAAGAAGCCTTTGGCAAAGAATCCGCGCGGCATCGGCGTGCAGGAACTGTTCGTCACGCCGCCGGAGCAGGTGACCAACTGGTACAATATGAACCGGAAAGGGGCCTGGGCGGTCTTCTTCCGCAACGTTGACCGCATCCTGCAGCGCGTCGACCGCTTCTTTCCGGCCAAGTCGCGGCAGCGCGCCGTCGAGAAGGCGGTGGCTTTCGTCACCGAGCGGCTGAATGGCGAGGATGGCCTCGGCGCGATTTATCCGGCCATGGCCAACAGCGTCATGATGTTCGAGCTTCTCGGTTATCCGAAGGATCATCCGGATCTGGTGATTGCCAAGAAGTCCATCGAGAAGCTGATGGTGGTGCAGGGCGACCGGGCCTATTGCCAGCCTTGTTTGTCTCCGGTCTGGGATACGGGCCTCGTCAGCCACGCCATGCTGGAAGCCGGCGGCGAGTTCGCAAAGCGGGTCGGCCCCGCTGCGGACTGGCTGAAGGATCGCCAGATCCTCGACGTGGTGGGTGATTGGGCGGTGCGGGCACCGGGGGTTCGGCCGGGGGGCTGGGCGTTCCAATACAATAATCCGCATTACCCGGATGTCGACGACACTGCTGTCGTGGTCATGGCGCTCGATCGGCTCGATCATGAAAAATACAAGGAACAGATCGATCGCGCCGTGGAGTGGATCTTCGGGCTCCAGAGCAAGAATGGCGGCTGGGGTGCTTTCGATGCGGACAACGATTACCAGTATCTGAACCACATTCCGTTTGCCGATCACGGCGCCTTGCTGGACCCGCCGACAGCGGATGTT
The DNA here is from genome assembly GCA_035539075.1 of Terriglobia bacterium. Taxonomy (GTDB): domain Bacteria; phylum Pseudomonadota; class Alphaproteobacteria; order Dongiales; family Dongiaceae; genus Dongia_B. The sequence goes on along the minus strand of DATLJB010000196.1, from coordinate 3,728 downwards.
TCTGCGCGCTGCCTCAGCATGCTGGCGCAACTCGGCTATAAGCCGGACCATCCCAAGGTCAAGGCCGCCATCGACTATCTGCTGGACGAGCAGGAAGAGGATGGCAGCTGGTTCGGGCGCTGGGGCACCAATTATATCTATGGCACGTGGTCAGTGCTCTGTGCCCTGAATGCCATCGGCTTGCCCAGCAGCCATCCGGCGATGCGCAAGGCCGTGGCATGGCTGGCCTCGAAGCAGCGCGCCGACGGCGGCTGGGGCGAGGACGGTGCCTCTTATTGGGACGGGCAGCCGCGTGGCGAAGCCGATGAATCGACTGCGTCACAGACCGCCTGGGCGGTACTCGGTATGATGGCGGCAGGTGAGGTTGAGCATCCGGCGGTGGAGAAGGGCATCCGCTATCTGGTGGAAAACCAGGACAGCGAAGGGCTCTGGCAGGAAGAGGCCTATACGGCGGTCGGCTTCCCGCGCGTCTTCTACCTGCGGTACCACGGCTACCGGGCGTTCTTCCCGCTCTGGGCCATGGCCCGCTATCGCAACCTGCAACAGGGCAACGCGAAGACCGTCCTGTACGGGATGTAAGGCCATGCTCGGCATCGTCACCGGTCTGCAATCGGAAGCAAAACTGCTTGCCGGCCTGCCGCTGCGTATCGTCAGCGGCGGCGGCCGCCCGGCAGCGACGCGACGCAAGATCGATGAACTGATCGCCCAGGGTGTCGAGGGCCTCATCAGCTTCGGCATTGCCGGCGGTCTCGATCCCGCATTACGCACAGGCGATATCGTCATATCCGCGACGGTGGTCGATGCCGAGGGGCGACAGCATGTCGGCAATCCGGCTTGGCTTGAGCGGGCGCTGAGCCTGCTGCCTTCCTGTGCGGCCGGCCATATCTATGCCAGTGACCGCATCGTCGAGACGACGGGGGAAAAGCGCCGGCTTTTCACAACGCTGAATGCGCTGGCCGCCGATATGGAAAGCCATCACGTCGCCGATGCAGCCGAGCAGCATGGCCTGCCGTTTCTCGTCATTCGTGCGATTTCCGATACTGCCGACGAGACTTTGCCGGCCGGATTGGCGGCTGGCGTCGATGCCGAGGGAGGCACGCGTATCCTGCCGATTCTCGGCGCGCTGCTGACGGGCCGGTTGGGTCTCGGCGCCGTCATGCAAGCCGGCCGGTCCGCCGGCGAGGCGTTGCGGGCTCTGAAGCACGCGCGGCCCTTACTGGAACGATTATCAGCTTAGCGGTCTCTGCGGTCGTATAAGAAAAACCCCGCCTGCGTGAGGCGGGGTTTTCTTGCAGTTGTTCAGGCTTTGCGGCGTGCCTTATTCGGCGGCGGCACGCCCCTTGTTCCGGTTGGCGCCCTTTTCTTCCTTGATGCGGGCGAGGCTATCTTCGACGTGACGCGAGAACAGGAATTCCGCCGGACGCTGCTTGTCGAGCGAGATATCCGGCGCCATGTCGCCATCAACCTTCACGCCCTTCAAGGCAACCATCATCGCCTTCAGGGGATGCATGACGGTGTCCTTGACGGCGGTGCCTTCGAAGCCGCTATGCACCATGCAATCGGCGCACTTTTCATAATTGCCAACGCCGTAATCATCCCACTGGGTGCTGGCCATCAATTCGGTGAAGGTCTTGGCATAGCCTTCGCCGATCAGATAGCAGGGGCGCTGCCAGCCGAATACGTTGCGGGTTGGATTGGCCCAGGGCGTGCACTTATAGGTCTCGTTGCCGGCCAGGAAGTTGAGGAACAGCGAGGACTGGCTGAAGGCCCACTTCTTGCCCTTGTCGCCGCGCTTGAAGATGTCGCGGAACAGCTGGCGAGTCTTCTGGCGGTTGAGGAAATGCTGCTGATCGGGCGCCCGCTCATAGGCATAGCCCGGCGAGACGGTGATGCCGTCGACACCCATCGCCATCACATCGTCGAAGAACGAGGCGGCGCGGGCCGGATCGGTGCCGTCGAAGAAGGTGCAGTTGATATTGACGCGGAAGCCAGCGGCCTTCGCCTTGCCGATCGCCTCGACTGCCTTGTCATAGACGCCCTGCTGGCAGACCGACTTGTCGTGCTCGTCCTTGCTGCCGTCCAGATGCACGGACCAGGTGAAATAAGGAGATGGCTTGTACTGGTCCATCTTCTTTTCCATCAGCAGCGCATTGGTGCAGAGATAGACGAAGCGCTTCTGCGCGATCAGGCCTTCGATGATCTGCGGCATCTCCCGGTGCAACAGCGGCTCGCCGCCGGCGATCGACACCATCGGTGCGCCGCATTCCTCGGCCGCATAGAGCGCGTCCTTGACGGAGATCCGCTGATTGAGGATCTCATCCGGATAATCGATCTTGCCGCAGCCGGCGCAGGCCAGGTTGCAGCGGAACAGCGGCTCCAGCATCAGGACCAGCGGATAGCGCTTGCGGCCGATCAGATGCTGTTTCATGACATAAGCGCCGACGCGCATCGCCTGACGTAAAGGTACCGCCACGATGTACTCCTCTTCCATCTCTCAGCCGGCAGTCCGACTGGGATTGTCCAAATCAAGGTTGCAGGTTGTGGTCGTTTTCCCGAACGGAATCAAGGCAATCTAGACAACTTTTTCGCAATGCGAAAGGACCGCGACGTAGTAAGTCGCTCAGAAAAACCCTTACTGTGATAGGGCTTACACGAGCGCGTCGGCGGAATGAAAGGCTAACCCCCTGAAAATCATTCATATTTTATGCTGATTTTTATGGGCCCCGGAAACCTTCTATGCACCCGCTGCATTGCATTGTCGTTTTTGTGATGGCGGTCATGGCTGCAACGTGCCGTAAAACGTGTATGAGTGAACCTGTCACCCGCTGAGTCGCACCCGTCAGTGTTCTGACAGTGGAGCAATTAACACTTACGGCGCTGGCGCAACCTAGTTGTAAAGGCTGAGTGCGAAAACGAGAGAGCTCAGGCAGGGCTGGCAATTGCCGGTAGCTTTGCCTATAAGCTGCGACCTTTATTAAGGCGTGACTGCTCCCCCGAAAGGCGCCGCCTGGCCAATACATGCCACGGCGCGCGACAGAGGGGATAGTGCATTGGAGAAAAGGTAGTAACGTGACGGTAGCTAGCAAGACACCGCTTTTGGATCGCGTGACGACGCCGGCGCAATTGCGCCAGTTGGACCCGTCTGACCTGCGGCAGCTCGCACATGAATTGCGCCAGGAGACCATCGACGCCGTTTCCGTTACTGGCGGGCATCTCGGCGCGGGCTTGGGCGTCGTCGAACTTACAACGGCGATCCATTATGTCTTCGACACGCCCTATGACCGGCTCATCTGGGACGTCGGCCACCAGGCCTATCCGCATAAAATTCTGACCGGACGACGCGACCGGATTCGCACCCTGCGTCAGGGAGGCGGGCTCAGCGGCTTCACCAAGCGGTCAGAATCCGAATACGACCCGTTCGGGGCGGCGCATAGCTCGACCTCAATCTCGGCCGGGCTCGGCATGGCTGTCGGCAGTGAATTGCAGGGCCGCAAGCGCAATGTGATCGCCGTCATCGGCGACGGTTCGATGAGTGCCGGCATGGCCTACGAAGCCATGAATAATGCCGGTTCGATGGATGCGCGCCTGATCGTCATCCTCAACGACAATGACATGTCGATCGCACCGCCGGTCGGTGCGCTGAGCGCCTATCTCTCGCGTTCGATTTCATCCTCTTCCTTCCGCTCGCTGCGCCATCTCGCCAAGGATTTCAGCAAGATCCTGCCGTC
>DATLJB010000195.1:0-4268 GCA_035539075.1 Terriglobia bacterium | reverse complement strand
CATTGCCGGCGGCTTCGCCGAAAGCCGCATCCTCAACCTGCACGGCGCCCGCATGCTGACAGGCAATTTCACCCCGGGCGGTACCATTGCCACCCAGATCAAGGATCTGAAGAACATCCTCGACGAAGCGGGCGAGATCGGTCTCGAGCTCCCCTTCGTGCAACTGGCTTATCGCCTGTTCCAGGATGCCGCCGCTGCCGGCCTCGGCGCGCACGATCACAGCGCGCTCTATCAGCATCTGGCGGCGATGAACAAGCTGTGACAGCAATCCGCGCCTGATTGCCATCGCGTCATCAGGCGCTATGATGCCGGCAATCGCGATATCAGGAGTTTACACCATGGCCGGTGTGCCGACTTTCGCCAGCTATCCCAGCTTTCTCTCGGTGCGCAAGACGGCGCCAGATGCGCGTTTCTGCGTCGCCGGCGTTCCCTACGACATCGCCACCAGTTTCCGTCCCGGTGCGCGTTTCGGCCCCAATGCCATCCGCCAGATCAGCCGCATGCTGCTCGACGGCGAGAACCCCCATGACTGGAGCGATATCAGCCAGCTCGACATCGCCGATCTCGGCGATTTCGACGTGCGCGTCGGCGATGTCGAACTCAGCATGCAGATGATCGAGGAACAGGCGGCGCCCATCGAGCACCTGATCACTTTGGGCGGCGACCATTCGATTACCCTGCCGCTGCTGCGGGCACTGACCAAGAAGCAGGGCCCGGTGGGCCTCGTCCATTTCGATGCGCATATCGATACCTGGCCCGATACCTTCGGCCAGATCCACGGCCACGGCTCCGTCTTCTATCACGCCATCAACGAAGGCCTGGTCGATCCCAATCGCATGATCCAGATCGGCATCCGCTCGCCGGTACAAAAGACCGTGCACGACTGGACCACCGGCAAAGGCGTCGAGATCATTTCCGGTCCGGACCTGCACCGCACCACGCCGGAGGAAATCGCCCGGCGTATAAAGGCGAAGGTTGGCACCCAGCAGAAGACTTATCTCAGCTTCGATATCGACTGCATCGATCCGTCACAGGCGCCGGGCACGGGCACGCCGGAGATCGGCGGCGCCCAGACCTGGCAGATCCTTGCCATCCTGCGCGAACTGGGCGGCATCAATTTCGTCGGCATGGATGTGGTGGAAGTGGCCCCCATTTACGATCATGCCGAGGTCACCGCCCTCGCCGCTGCGACCATCGCCTGGCAGTATCTCTGCCTGCAGGCCGGCGACCGGCGCGATATCCGCTGAAACCTCGCCGGACAGCCGCACCTTCAGACCTTGACGATGTCCCAGACCTTCTCCGGCGGGCGGCACAGGACCGCCGCCTTGTCGGTGATGACGATGGGACGCTCGATCAGCACCGGCTCGGCCACCATCTTGGCGATGAGTTCGTCGTTCTTCAGCTTTGCGACGTCACCGCCCGCTTTTTCGGTCAGGGTCTCATAGGCCTCACCCTTGCGGCGCAGGATGTCAGCCGCTTTGGCGCCACCCATCAGCTTCAGGATGCGCTTCAGTTCGGCCGCGCCGGGCGGCGTCTTCAGATATTGCACGATGTCGGGCTCGATGCCCTTTTCCGTCAGCCAGCCCAGAACCTTGCGCGAGGTGCTGCAATTGGGGTTGTGGTAAATGGTCACACGCATCAGATCCTCCCTCGACGAAACGCCGCAAGATAACCAAATCCCGCAACCACGCCAGGGCCTTTTCCGGCTTGGAGCGGCCGGCAGCAGGGAGTAGAGATAGGTCATGAGGATACTTTATTTCGCCTGGATCCGCGCCAAGGTCGGCATTGCCGCAGAAGACGTGGCACCGCCCGTCGAGGTGACAACCGTCGGCACCCTGCTCGATTGGCTGGCCGCACGCGGGCCAAATTACGCCGAAGCGCTGAAGACCCGCTCGGTGGTGAAGACTGCCGTCAATCAGGAATATGTCGAAGACGACCATCCGATCACCATGGGCGACGAAGTGGCGCTCTTCCCGCCGGTGACCGGCGGCTGAGGATATTCCGATGATCCGCGTGCAGCAGGAAGATTTCGATATCGGCGCCGAGCTCGCACGACTGGGCGATGGCAATCATGCCGTCGGCGGCATCGCCAGCTTTGTCGGCCTGGTGCGCGACATGTCACCCCAGGCTGGATCAGCCGGCAAGAAAACTGGCGGCAAGATCGGCGCCATGACCCTGGAACATTATCCTGGCATGACCGAGAAACAGCTGGCCGCCATCGAGACCGAGGCACGGCAGCGCTGGCCGCTGGAAGACTGCCTGATCATCCATCGCTATGGCCGGCTGTTGCCGGGCGACCGCATCGTCCTGGTCGCCACGGCTTCCGCCCATCGCCAGGCGGCACTCGAGTCTTGCGCCTTCCTGATCGACTGGCTGAAGACCAGGGCTCCCTTCTGGAAACTGGAAGACGGGCCTGAGGGCAGCCATTGGGTCGAGGCCAAGAGCAGCGACGACGACGCGGCAGATCGCTGGAAGACCTCCTGACGCCATAAGCCCGTTAACGCTCGAAGGATCGGCGCGACATTTGTCGGATGTTGCGACCCAGCGTCATTTCTCCAGCGACTGAAGGAGCCTGGTGAGGTTTTGCGGCTGCACGTGGATAATTCCGCCGCGCGGACTGTCGATATCCGCGATGAGGGCAAGCGACAGAGAAACCGTCACCGGCACGATCGTTACAAACAGGCCCACCCTCATTCTTCCTCTTGCGCCGTAGCCCTGAGCCGTGCAGGCAAATAGCGCGATCAGCATCATCAGAACCCACGCGCCGACGGGAATTCGATTGATGCGTGCCGCCTCCGAATAATCCTGCGCATTGAGCACGTCGTTCATCCCGGTGACGACCACGGCGGCTAGGGGAGTAGGCTTGTCTTTGGCCATCTCGGTCGCCAGTAGCCACAGCTCGGATTGAAGAACCGCCGTGTCACGGCCGATCCGGTCGAGTTCCTGCGGATCGCGCGTCCGGTACTCGGCCAATCTCAGCTGTGCATAGCGCAAGAGAGCAGCCTTGATCGATGCATTCAGCGGGGCATCAGCGAGATCGGCCCTTGCATATTCGGTGCTCACCGCATTGGCCTCGTTTTCCTCGAGATTTTTGCGCTGGTCATAGCGGTTGACCGCCATCGAGAGACTAAAGCCGATGAGCAGGGCAAGCAATGTGAAGGTGGTCGCCAAGACGACGTTGAAATCCTCTCGTTCCTCTTTTGGGACCGCCGCAACACGCCTCAAGACAAAGGCGCCGAAAGCGACCGCGCCGATCAGCAGGGCAAGGAGCACCACAAACAGGATGATCGGGCGGTCGATAAAAGCGGCCATACGATACCTCCGGTGACTGGTTTCCGTTTTGCTGAACGGGATGCGAACGGCGGCGGCTGAACGGAGGCCGGCATGGCTTGTGCGGAACCCCGGCCAAAACGCAACCGGAAAGCCGCTGGAACAGGATAGCTTTCCGCGACGATGAAGCAAACGGCTAGTTCTCCAGGCACAAGGTCAGGCATCACTGACGGCCGCCGCGCATCGCCAGGCCGCCCGTGTGTGCCGCCCGCATGTCTTGCACCTTCGCGATCAACTGGCTGAGGGCCGGGCTCCCTTCCGGAAACTGGACGAGGACCGGCCTCCGCCCGCCGGGCGGAGGCCGCGGACGGCACGGTCGTGCAACGCTGGATTCAGTCAAGCAGGAACAAACAGGGATTACCCGTACTGCAATGGCGACCGCACTGGCGTTAACCATTGGCCCCGTACTTTTCCTGTCCCCAAGCTGTCGGAATTCATCCCATTGCGGTTGATTTCCGGGCCCGCCGCCCTCATCTGTTGTGCTTTCAACCTGAAAGGCCCGAACGGACCCGCCATGATCGATCTCTTGACCGATCCTACCGTCATTCTCAGTTTTCTCACCCTCGCCGTTCTGGAAATCGTTCTCGGTATCGACAACCTGCTCTTCGTGCAGATCGTCGCGGGCCGTGTGCGGCCGGAGCGCCGCATGCTGGCACGCCGCGCGGGGCTGGCTCTCGCCCTGCTGACGCGCCTGGCGCTGCTCGCGTCGATCTCCTGGATCGCCAGCTTGACGACGCCGATTTTCACCCTGAGCTGGGACTATATCGGTGCCGATTTCCCCCTCTCCTGGCGCGACGTGATCCTGCTGGGCGGCGGCCTGTTCCTGCTCGCCAAGGCGACGACGGAAATCCATCACAACATCGACGGCGAAGAAGAAGCCGATCACAGCGCCAAGACCTATCTCGGGCTCGGTGCCGCGGTGGTGCAGATTGCCATCC
>DATLJB010000194.1:0-49460 GCA_035539075.1 Terriglobia bacterium | reverse complement strand
GGTCTATATCATTAACAAGACTGATCCGCGCTATAAGGCCCGCCAGGGCTGAGGGCGGGGTCGGGTCGAGTGCCGGTCTACGGCGCTCTCTGACATAGATCGCGATCCAGTTCAAACCGCGTCGGCTCTGCCGGCGCGGTTTTGCTTTGGGTGCCACGGAGCCGATCCCGACCACTCCTTCTGGAAATTTGCCTGCTCTGGCAAAATGTCTTAAGTCATTAGTTGCACGTTGATATCTGCTGCCTCAAGGCAGTTGGCCGAAAGTCTGTCCATGCTGATGCCTGAGCCAGATGCCGCGATCCTGGCGCGCCGCCCGCAATTGCTGGCCGGCCTGCGCCGGCTGGTCGATGAAGCCGCGGTGATCGCCGATCCCGATGCCTTGCGCGCCTATGAAAGTGACGGCCTGACCGCCTATCGCCAGCCGCCGATGATCGCCGTGCTGCCGAAGAACACGGCCGAGGTCGCGGCCGTCTTGCGCCTGTGCCATGAGCATGGGGTCAAGGTGGTGCCGCGCGGCGCCGGCACGTCGCTGTCCGGCGGTGCCTTGCCGCTGGCCGATGGCATCATCCTGGGCCTTGGCCGCTTCAACCGCATTCTGGAGATGGATTACGACAATCGCTGCGCTGTGGTGCAGCCGGGCGTTCCCAATCTTGCCATTAGCCATGCCGCTGCCGAACGCGGCTTCTATTATGCGCCCGACCCCTCCAGCCAGATTGCCTGCAGCATCGGCGGCAACATCGCCGAGAATTCCGGCGGGGTGCATTGCCTGAAATACGGCCTTACGACCAATAACGTGCTGGGGCTGGAAATCGTGCTGATGGATGGCGAAATCCTGCGGATCGGCGGCAAGCATCTCGATGCCCACGGCTATGATCTGATGGGCGTGCTGACGGGTTCCGAAGGACTGCTCGGTGTCGTCACCGAAGTGACGGTGCGCCTGTTGCGCAAGCCGGAAACTGCGCGCGCTCTTCTGGCCGGATTTACCAGCGCCGAAGCCGGCGGCAAATGCGTGGCGGATGTCATCGCTGCCGGCATCATTCCGGCCGGCATGGAGATGATGGACAAGCCCGCCACCCGCGCGGTTGAGGAGTTTGTCCATGCCGGCTACCCGCTCGATGCCGAAGCCCTGCTGATCGCCGAGCTCGACGGGCCGGAGGTCGAGGTCGACCATCTGCTGGAGCGGGTGCGGACCATCGCCGAAGCCAATGGCGCCACCTCGATCCGCGTCAGTACCTCGGAGCAGGAGCGGCTGCTGCTCTGGGCGGGGCGCAAGGCGGCGTTCCCGGCTATCGGCCGCATTTCGCCCGATTACTATTGCATGGACGGCACCATTCCGCGCCGTAAGCTGCCCCTGGTGCTGCAGCGCATGTCGGAAATGTCGCTGCGCTATGGGTTGGGCGTCGCCAATGTCTTCCATGCCGGGGACGGCAACCTGCATCCCCTCATCATGTATGACGCCAACAAGCCAGGCGAATTGCATGCGGCCGAAGCCTTCGGTGCCGATATCCTGCGGCTCTGCGTCGAGGTCGGCGGCGTGCTGACCGGCGAGCATGGCGTCGGCGTGGAGAAGCGCGACCTGATGCCGGCCATGTTCAGCGAGACTGATTTGAAGCAGCAGATGCGGTTGAAATGCGCCTTCGATCCTGAGCAGCTGCTCAATCCCGGCAAGGTGTTCCCCACCTTGCATCGCTGCGCCGAACTTGGCGCCATGCATATCCATAGCGGCCAGCTGCCGCATCCAGAGCTGCCGCGCTTTTGACCATGACCTCCTTTCTTCCGAGCACCGATGAGGATCTGGCCGCCTGTGTGCGTGACGCGGTTGCGACGGGGCGCAAGCTGCGGATCAAAGGGCAGGGAAGCAAGATCGGCTGGGGCCTGCCGGTCACTGCCGATCAGGAAGTTTCCACAGCCGCTTTTTCCGGCATCAGCGACTACGAACCGGCCGAACTGGTATTGACTGCCGGCGCCGGCACCTCGATGGCGGTGATCGAACAGGCTTTGGCGGAAAAGCAGCAGCAACTGGCCTTCGAACCGGCTGATTGGGCGCCGCTTTGGGGTGGGCAGGCGGGAGCCGGCACGATCGGCGGTGTTCTTGCCTGCAATCTCTCAGGCCCCCGGCGGTTTCAGGCGGGTGCGGCACGCGATCATTTCCTGGGCTTCACCGCCGTCAATGGCCGCGGCGAGATCTATAAAGGCGGCGGCCGCGTGGTGAAGAACGTCACCGGTTATGATCTGCCGAAACTGCTGGCCGGCTCCTTCGGCACCTTGTCGATCATGACGGAGGTGACCGTGAAAGTGCTGCCGCGAGCCGAGAAGCAGCGCACTGTGCTGCTTTTCGGCGAGACGGCGGCGGCTGCCAATCGCAGCATGATTGCCGCCATCGGCAGCACCTATGACATCGGCGGCGCCTGCCATTTGCCGCTCGCTTTGGCGCAGAAATCCCAGGTCGATTTCGTCGCCAATGCCGGCGCGGCCGTGACGGCCCTGCGCCTCGAAGGCTCTGGCCCTTCCGTGGCGCATCGCTGTGCGGCTTTGCGACAGATGCTGGGCGGCCAGAGCGAGGAGCTGCATTCGATGCGCTCCATCGCCTTCTGGCAGGAAGTCCGTGATGTCGTGCCGCTGCGCGCGCCGCAAGAACGTGTTCTCTGGCGCGTCTCCCTGCCGCCGGCGCAAGGGGCTGCGCTTGTCGCGGCGCTGCCGCCGGATCTGGCTGCCGATTGGCTGATGGATTGGGGCGGCGGCTTGATCTGGATTGCCGTTGCCGCCGATAAGCCGGTGGAACGGATCGCCGTCTTGCGCGCCTCGGCCGTCGCCCTTGGCGGCCATGCGACCCTGATGCGGGCGACCGATCAGGTGCGGCGCGATCTCGGCGTCATTACGCCGGCGGCGCTCGAACCGCTGATGCGGCGGGTCAAGGAATCGTTCGATCCGGCGGGCTTGTTCAATCCCGGCCGCTTGACGGCGGGCTGGTAGGGAAGCGGCATGCAGACGAATTTCACCATCAAGCAGCTGGCCGATCCCAATATCGCCGAAGCCGACAAGATCCTGCGCAATTGTGTGCATTGCGGTTTCTGTACGGCGACATGCCCGACTTATCTGCTGCGCGGCGACGAGCTCGACAGTCCGCGCGGGCGCATCTATCTCATCAAGGATATGCTGGAAAGCGATGCGCCGGCCTCCGACACCGTCACCAAGCATGTCGATCGCTGCCTCTCCTGCCTCAGCTGCATGACCACCTGTCCCTCGGGCGTCCACTACATGCATCTGGTGGATTATGCCCGCCAGCGGATCGAGGAAACCCATCGCCGGCCTTTCCTGGACCGTCTGCTGCGGGAAACCTTGGCGACCTTGCTGCCCAGCCCGAAGCTGTTCCGCACGGCCTTGACCCTGGGCGGCTTTGCCAAGGCTCTCGGGGTCGGGCATCTGCTGCGCGGCCGCTTGCGGGCGATGGTCGATCTCATCCCCGCGCGTTTGCCCTCAGCCGCGCCGACGGATCGCCCCGGCGTCTTTCCGGCGATTGGCACGCGGCGTGGCCGCGTTGCCTTGCTGGCGGGTTGCGCGCAGCAGGTTCTGCGGCCCGCGATCAACGCAGCCGCGATCCGTCTGCTCAACCGCCTCGGCATCGAAGTGATCGTGGTGCCGGAAGTCGGCTGCTGCGGTTCCTTGACACATCACATGGGCAAGGAAACAGCGGCGCATGAGGCGGCGCGCGGCAATATCGCCGCCTGGCACCAGGAATTCAACGCGCATGGCCTCGATGCCATCATCATCACGGCATCGGGTTGCGGCACCACCATCAAGGATTACGGCTTCATGTTCCGCGGCGACCTCGTCTGGCGCGAGCGGGCGGAATTGATCTCGTCGTTGGCCTGCGACGTCACGGAATATCTCGACCGCTTGCAGCTGGTCGCCGGCGAGCCGAAGCAACTGCGTGTCGCCTATCATGCGGCCTGTTCGCTGCAGCATGGGCAGAAGCTGCGCGACCTGCCGGCTAAGCTGCTGCGCCAGGCGGGGTTCGAAGTTGCGGATGTTCCCGAGGGACATATCTGCTGCGGTTCCGCCGGCACCTATAACATGCTGCAGCCGGAGCTTTCGACGGCTTTGCGCGAGCGCAAGGCCGGCAACATCGCCAAGGTGAATCCGCAACTGGTGGCGACCGGCAATATCGGATGCCTGGAGCAACTGGCGCCGGCCATCGGCGTGCCGATCGTCCATACCGTCGAATTGCTCGATTGGGCGCTCGGCGGACCGAAGCCGGCCGAACTCGACTAAAGTGCCGCCCGCCCGGCTTGATGCAAAGATCGGTCGGTCCTGAAGGCCCGTCAATCGGTCATGACTGGGTAAGGCCGCGCATCATGCCTTCGAGAGCATAAACGGCGCGATCCCAGACCATGGCCTTCCAATCATCCTTGTCGGGATAGAAGGTCGCACGGATATCGGCCTTGATGCCACGGCCTTTCTCGCTGTCGAGGTCGCCATGGAGGTGCACCCAATTGTCGGCGCGCACCGCATCGATCATCTGGTCCAGCGGCAGGGTGCCATATTCCAAGGTGATGCCGCCGACTTGCGTCTGCGGCAGTGCCCGGTCGACGCCCATCTGGGTGTCGCCGGTGGTAACCGCCGATGAGGTCGAGCCGTCGTCGAAAAAGGTCGCCTCATCGCCCCACCAGTCGCGTATGAAGCGGTTGCCGGTGGAATCGCCGAAATGATTGCTCATGATTTCGCCGACGCCATAGGGGCCGAGGCCGGTATGAAGATCGATGAAGGCGGCACGTTTCACGCTCGGCGCATGGGCGGCGAGAATCTGATGCAAGGTGCGGTTCGACCAGGTTGCCGTTTGACCGCCATAGAAGACGCCGTGATCGTCCCAATATTGCCCCGACGTGATCGCCGCCTGCAGCGCGAGAGCGCCATTGGTTTTGGCATATTCGGCAAAGGCCTCCTTGTTGCGCTTTTCGCTTTCGGCAGACCAGTCTGCCGGGCTGATGGCGTCGCGCAATTGCCGGTAGCCGGGATTCTCGATCTTGGGCGCCTTGTGGTCGACGAAGTTCCGGTTCAGATCGACATTGTCCTCCGTCACACGCCGTACCCAGGCAAAGCCCGCAGGATTAATGGCGTGAATGAGCAGCACCGCCGTGTCGGTCGGTAGGCGGTCGAACAGGCCCTGGCTGAGCCAGCCGACCTGGATGCCGGAGCCGCAGAAACCCTCCGCCCCATGGGTGCCGGAAAGGCCGATCAGCAGCCGGCTGGCGTCACGCGGGCCGATCCAGACCGTATCTGTCGCCAGCTCCTCGCCCGAGGGGCCGCGCGTCGGGTTGCGGTGAGAGGTGATCGGCAGACCCTTGGCGGTGGCGGCGTCGTGAAACTTGGACCGTGCCTCGCGGTAATCGCGGGCAAAGAAGCTGCTGGCCTGCATCGGAATCCCTCCTTATTTTCCCCCAATCTATGCCGGAGGGAAGGGAAGGCCAAGCCTTCGGCGGCAAAATTCCGCTCAAGCCCATCATGCGCAGCATGCAGAAGTGAAGTGGCGCGGGCCAGCTAGGCGAGGTGCTGCGGACGGATCTGGACCAGCACGCTATGGACCGCAGTACTGTCCGCCATATCGGATCGCAGCCCCGGATTGAGCGTGTTGACGTTGCGATGCTCCGGCGACAGTTTCGGCCAGCGGCTCTTGGCAGCGAGGACGATGCCGGCCGGAATGCGATCGTCGATCACCGCCCGCATAGTCAGGCTGTCGACCATGCTCGTCACCTCGATGGTTCTGCCGGCGTCGATGCCGAGCGCCGAGGCATCCTGTGGATGAATGACCAGGTCTTCGGGACCGATCTTAGCCTGGATCTTGCTGTCCTGGGAGTAGCTGCTGTTCATCAGCCAGGGCGAGGCGGGGGAGAGCAGGCGGAACCAGCCTTGCGGCGGTCGCGCATCGACGCTCGGCTGCGGCACGCGCGGATGGCCGTCCGCCACCGCAGCGGCACTGGCGATCTCGATCTTGCCGCTTGGCGTCGGGAAGGCGCCGTCGGCGAATTGCAGGACCGGCTCCGGATAGAGCGTCACGGTAGCTGCGGCGGCAAGTTCGCGAAAGCCTCCGGCGACGCGGGCCTGATGACACAGCCGGTCGAGGATCGGCGCATCGGGCTCCTGCAACGCGGGTTCTTCGAACCCCATGGCTTTCGCGAGGCGGCGGAAGATTTCCTGATTGGGCAAGGCCAATCCCATGGGCGGCAACGCCGCGGTTTGGGCCGAGAGCGTCAGGTCGAAATAGGGCGAGACGATATCGTCGAATTCCAGGAAGGTCGCGGCCGGCAGAACGATATCGGCGAAATCGACCGTGTCGGTCGGGAAGGGGTCGATCGCCACATGGAAAAGATCCGGCCGGCGCAGCGCCTGATGTAAAGCCGCCTGCTGCGGATTGGAGGCGGCGATATTGATGTTCCAGGTGAAGAGGCCACGCGCTTGAGCGGGATCATTGAGGCAGCTGACGAGATCCATATGGCTGACGACGCGCCGTGTGTTTCGCCGCAGTGAGGTGCCTTCGATATCGTCGCCGTCGATGCCTTTGCGGCCGCTGCCATTGAGATAGCAGAAACCGGCGCCGGGCTTGCCGATATTGCCGCTGGCTGCCGGCAACAAGCCGACGGTGCGGAAGATGTTGCCCCCCTGGGCCTGGCGCTGTAGTCCTTGGCCCAGCCACAGCAAAGAGGGGCCGCGGCCATAGAGGCGGGCGGCCGAGACGATATCTGCGCTGGCGACGCCGGTCACCTCGCTCGCCCAATCCAGGGTGACCTTGTCAATCAGCGGTGCGACTTCTTCCCAGCCGATAGAATGGGCGGCGAGATAAGCATGGTCGATGAGATCCTCGTCGCGCATTACCCGCAGCATGGCGAAGGCGAGGGCGGCATCGCTGCCGGGAAAAGGCTGCAGATGCAGATCGGCCGCGGCGGCGGTCTCGTGGCGCACCGGATCGATGACGATGATCTGCGCCGGCGTTTCCTTCAGCCAATGCTTGTGCATATGCGGCGCGGCTGCGGAGGGGTTGGCGCCCCAGACCATGATGCAGGCGGCATCCCGGGCGCTGCGCGGATCGAAGCCGAGCGCCGAACTGCCGTAGAGATAGCCGAGGGCCGCATGGCCCGCTGCATTGCAGATGCTGTCGGGGTCGATCTCCACTGCACCCAGCCGATTGAAGAAGCGCTGCGGAAAGCCGCCGGCCAATAGCGAGCAGGTGCCGGTATAATGCCCGTGCAAAATGGTCTCGGGACCGTGGTCGCGCAGGATCGCCTGCAATCGCTCGGCGATCTCCGCCAGGGCTTCGTCCCAGCCGATTTCAACGAACTGCCCGTCGCCCTTGGCGCCTCGGCGGCGAAGCGGCGAGAGCAGCCGGGCCGCGGGATCGAGAAAGATGCCGTTATAGGCGATGGCGCATTTGCCACAGAGCGCACCGCGTGAGACCGGATGATCGGGATCGCCCAGGACACGTATGGCGCCGTCCGCGCGCTTCACAACCGCGATGCCGCAGGCATCGTAGCAGTCGCGCGGGCAGGTGGTACGGATGACCGTCTTGCTGCTGTCGTCCAAATTCCTCACCACGTCCCACTCCCCGATCTGATACCGGATGAGGATAGGCCGAGACGAATAAGGTCGCTAGGACCGGTATGGGGCGCCGGCTGGTCCGGCTTGCAGCGGCTAGGCGCGGCGCTGGGGGCGGCGTTGCAGCAGGGTCAGAAACCAGAAGAAGGAACGACGCGGGGTGGAGCGCCAGATATACATGATGGGTCCTATTCCGCCGCCATCAGGCGAGGGCGATGTTGGTGGACGGCGTGGATATCATCGACGAGGTCCTGGGCAGTCTCCAGGCACATCCCGCAGCAAACCGGCCCGCCTAGTGCGTCATAGACCGCCTTGGCACAGGTAAGGTTGCGTTCGCTGGCCGTCCGCGCGATGTCCTGGCTGCGATGGCCGTTGCATATGCAAACATACATTCATGCGTCTCCGCATCAGCTCTGTGGAAAACTATGGTGTTGTTGCAAATGATTGTCAATATCACCGCAACGCGCCAGCGGCGTAACAGGTCTGACTTAATTGCAGGAGGTGAGGCAACCGGACGCAGGTCGCTTGACAGAAAACCTGCCGCTCGCGATGGTCTGGGCGCGCCTCCGGGGTCAAGCGAGTCAGGAAAAGATCAATGTATGAAAGCAGTTACTGGAAGCTGCTCCGCCAACCGGGATTTGCCTGGATGCTGGCGACGCAATTCCTCGGCGCCTTCAACGACAACTTTTTCAAGACCGCCGTCACCTTTTATGTGATCGACGCCCTGGTCGAGGAAAAGGCCCAGGGAATCCAGCCGGCGCTTGATAGCAATTTCTATCTCGGCATTGCCGGCGCCGTCTTCGTCCTGCCTTACATCCTGTTTTCCGACTACGCCGGACAGCTTGCCGACATCTATTCCAAGCGCAGCGTGCTGATCGCCACCAAGGCGCTGGAGATCGTCACCATGGTGCTGGCGCTCATCACCTTCTATTTGGAGAGTCTCAACGGCCTGTTCGCGGTGCTCTTCCTGCTGGCGACACAGGCCGCCTTCTTCAGCCCGGCCAAATACGGCTCGGTGCCGGAGCTGGTGCCGGACAAGGATCTGTCGCGCGGCAATGCGCTTATCGAGATGAGCACGTTTCTGGCGATCATCCTGGGTGCGGTCGTCGGCGGCGTGGTCTATGGCCATCTGAAGCATGCGCTCTATATCATCGGCTATGTCGCTGTCTTCTTCGCGCTGGTCGGCTCGCTCTGCAGCCTGGGGATCGGCCGAACGCCGACACCAGCGCGCGCCAAATCCTTCTCCTGGGTGCCCTTTGGCGATGTCAGCCGCGGCCTCCGCCAGCTGCGTTCCAACCGGCGCCTGTGGCTGACCGTTATCGGCATCAGCTATTTCTGGTTCGTCGGCGCCTGGGTGCAATTGCTGACCGTGCAATACGGCAAGGAGCTGATGCTGCTCGACGACACGCGGACCAGCCTCCTGCAGGCGGCCTTGGCGATCGGCATCGGCACCGGCAGCATGCTGGCCGGGCGCCTCTCCGGCCACAAGGTGGAACTGGGCCTGGTGCCGCTGGGCTCGATCGGCATGGGACTGATCGCTTCCGCAATGCTCTTCGGGAAATACGCCTTCTGGCTGGCGGCGTCGGGTTTCGGCCTGCTCGGCTTTGCCGGCGGCTTCTTCATCGTTCCCCTGAACGCGATGCTGCAACAGAAATCGCATGCCGATATGCGCGGTCGGCTGATCGCCGCCAATAACGTCCTCAACAATATCGGCATCATGATGGGCGCGCTCGCGGTCTATGTCGGCGGCCATGTCCTGCGCCTGGCGCCCAACCAATCGATGCTGCTGGCAGGCATCCTCTGTTTCGGCGTCACCGCCTATCTCCTGCTGCTGCTGCCGGATTTTCTCATCCGCTTTGTCCTATGGATGTTCACGCACAGCATCTATCGCATCCGCATCGTCAATCCCCAGCACGTCCCCTTGAATGGCCCTGCTTTGCTGGTTTGCAACCACGTCTCATTTGTCGATGGCTTGCTGGTCGGCTCCTGTGTGCAGCGCTTCATCCGTTTCATGGTCTATGCGCCGTTCTTCGAGCTGCCGTTCCTGGGACGCCTTTTCCGTTTGATGCAGGCGATCCCCACCGGTGCCGGTGGTGCGCGCGGGGCAGTGGAATCAATTCGCAAGGCGCGCGCCGAATTGGCCGGAGGCCATGTGGTCTGCATCTTTGCCGAAGGCGCCATCAGCCGCACCGGAAACATCCTGCCGTTCCGGCGTGGTGTCGAACATATCCTCTCCGGTCTCGACGTGCCGGTGATTCCCGTTCATCTCGATCAGGTCTGGGGCAGCATCTTCAGCTTCAAGGGCGGCAAGTTCTTTTGGAAATGGCCGAAGCGCCTGTTCTATCCGGTTACGGTTACCTTCGGCGCGCCGATGCCGGCGGGAGCCGCAGCCGGCGACATCCGGTTGCGGCTGATGGAGATGGCCGGCGAGGCCTATACCTGGCGGCATACGCGGGACGACATGGTGCATCTGCGCTTCATGCGCCGGGCGAAGCGGATCTGGGGCCGGCTTTGCATGACGGATTCCACCGGCAAGACGCTGAGCTTCGGCCGCACGCTGGTCGGCAGCCTCCTGCTGTCGCGCTGGATCCGGAACGCCTGCGGCAGAGATCGGATGATCGGCCTGATGCTGCCGGCTTCGGTCGGGGGCGCCTTGGCGAATATGGCCTGCCTGTTTGCCGGCCGGGTGCCGGTCAACCTCAATTTCACGGCCGGCCGGGCGGCGATCGAAAAGGCTTGCGATACGGCGCGGATTCATACCGTGATCACCTCGCGTGCCTTCATCTCGAAAGCCAGATTGGAGGCGCCGGCGGGTGCCGTTTATATCGAGGACATCCTCAAGTCAGTCACCGGATTCCAGGCGAAGCTGACCTATCTGCTGGTACGGCTGCTCCCGACCCGTTGGCTCGACCGCCTCTATTGCGACCAGCAGCGCAGCCCGCATGACCTCTGCACGGTGATCTTCTCCTCGGGTTCGACTGGTGAGCCGAAAGGGGTCGAGCTCTCGCACCATAACATCGTGTCCAATCTCGAGGCGCTGGCGCAGCTGCTGAATGCGCGGCAGGACGACCGCATGATGGGCATCCTGCCGTTCTTCCATGCTTTCGGTTTCACCGGTACTTTGTGTTTCCCGCTGGTCTGCGGTTTCGGCGTCGTCTATCACCCCAATCCGCTCGACGGGAAAACAATCGGCACCCTGGTCAGGGAGCATCACGCCACATTGCTGATCGCGACGCCGACTTTCTGCCAGGTCTATCTGCGGCAATGCGAGAAGGACGATTTCGCCAGCCTGCGTCACGCCGTGGTTGGCGCCGAGAGGCTGCGTCCCGAGCTGACAGCGGCCTTCCAGGAAAAGTTCGGCCTGCATCTGCTGGAAGGTTACGGCGCCACCGAAATGGGCCCGGTCGTCTCGGTCAATGTGCCGAATGTGGTGGATGGCGAGACGCGGCAGGTTGGCATCAAGGCCGGTACCGTCGGCCAGCCGATCCCGGGCGTCGCGGCGCGGGTCGTCGATCCCGATACCTTCGCCGACCTCGATGACGGGGAGGAGGGGCTGCTGCTACTGAAGAGTCCGGCCCGGATGATGGGGTATCTGGGCGACGAGTCGCGTACCGCTTCGGTATTGCATCACGGCTGGTACATCACCGGCGACATCGCACAAATCGACCCGGACGGCTTCATCAAGATCACCGACCGGCTGGCGCGCTTCAGCAAGCTGGGTGGCGAGATGGTGCCGCATCTCAAGATCGAGGAGGCGCTGCTGGCCGTTCCCGGTATCGAGGCGGCGGCGGTCACGGCGGTTCCCGATGCGCAAAAGGGCGAAAGGCTGGTGGCGTTCTATGTAAGCCACGAGTCCCTCGGCGCTGACCAGATCTGGCGCGCCCTCGGCGAACGCAACCTGCCGAAGCTGTGGATTCCGAAGCCCGGCGACCTGTTGCCGATCGCCAGCCTGCCGCTGCTCGGCACCGGCAAGATCGATCTCAAGCAGTTGAAGGCTCTGGCGCAGCAGCATAGCGCTGCTGCAACGGCGCCGTGAGACAATGTACCGCGGCGGCGATCATTCCGTCCTCCGCAGTCCAGAATCGCGGCGGCCCGGAATGACGAGAAGCGGCGGAAGAGGGGGCATGCGCCCCGCCGCCGTCACTGACTCAGCCTGGCAACCAGCCGGTCCATGAAAGCCTCGCATTGGCGGATCTGCGAGATCTCGACCCATTCGTCGGGCTTGTGGGCCTGGGCGATATTGCCGGGACCACAGATCACCGTCGGGATGCCGATATTCTGAATGAGGCCGGCTTCGGTGCCATAGGCAACCTTGGCTGTGCCGTTGACCTGGGCGAGCGATTTTGCCGTCGTCGTGATCTCGGCATCGATAGGCGTGTTGAGGCCGGGGAAAGCGGATATTTCGCGCCAGGAGAAACCGGCATTCGCCGACACTTGCCGCATTTCCGGCTGCAGGCGGGTTTCCGCGAAATCACGCACCTCGGCAAACAGCGCCTCCGGGTCGACGCCCGGCAGATAACGAAACTCGAAATCGAAATGGCAATCCTTCGGCACGATGTTCAAGGCCGTGCCGCCATGGATCACGCCGGTATGGATCGTCGTAAAGGGCACGTCGTAATCGTGGTCGAAGGGCCCCTGTGCCGCCATGCGCCGGGCGAGCTGCTTCAGATAGCTGACGATCTCGGCCGCATATTCCACCGCATTGACCCCCTGCGGCGCCAGCGACGAGTGGCATTCATGGCCATGGACCTGGCAGCGGACGCTTTTCTTGCCCTTATGCGCGGTTGTCACCCGCATCTCGGTCGGCTCGCCGACGATGCAGCCGACGGGTTTCACCTCCCAATCCTTCATCAGGCCGAGCGCTTTGCGGACGCCGATGCAGCCGACTTCCTCATCATGCGAGAACAGCAGATGAAGCGGTGTCCGCAAACCGGCGGCGGCGAATTTCGGTACTGCGGCGAGGGCGGTCGCAAGAAAGCCTTTCATATCGGCGGTGCCGCGACCATAGAGCCTGCCATCCTTTTCCTGCATGTCCCAGGGATTGCTGTGCCAATCCTGGCCATCGACCGGAACCACATCGGTATGGCCGGAGAGACAGATGCCGCCCTGGTCTTCCGGGCCGATCGTGGCGAAGAGATTGGCCTTGGTGCCGCTGTCGTCATGCACGAGCAGGCTCTTGATGCCGTAGCCATCCAGGTAGTCGCGGACGAAGTCAATCAATTGCAGGTTCGAATTACGGCTTGTCGTATCGAAGGCGATCAGACGCCGCATCATATCGAGGCTGGTCAAGGGCGTTGCTGTCATGATTTGGCTCTCGTTGCCGCCTTTGCCGTAGCCGGACCGCGCAGCGGCATAGGCTGAGGACAATCCTGCCGCTGCCGACCGCGATGGCCGGTACGGCGCGACGGCAACGCTTTCTGTTGACGTTGTCGCAGGATTTCCACAATAACGCTTTGGCAAACATTGGCAAGTTGAGGAAATCGCGCGTCCGGCCCTATCGGCCGCCGTGCCACGACATTAAATGAGGCCATAGAGGCATGCCGTTGCCGCCGGATACGGATCGGACCCATCATATTAACGGCGTCCTGGCGCGCTATGAACCGGCAAAGCCGGGTTTCGTCTTGCCGCTCATTGTTGATTCGCCGCATAGCGGACATGCCTATCCGGCGGATTTCGCCCATGTGCCGCCGCGCGCCGTCCTGCGACGGGCAGAGGACGCCTTTGTCGACGACCTTTTCGAGAGCGCTCCCCGCCATGGCGCGGTCTTTCTCAAGGCCCTGTTCCCGCGTTCCTATATCGATCCCAATCGCCATGAGGACGAGATTGATCTCACCATCATGGAGGAGGACTGGCCGAATCCCGTGATCGCCAGCGAGAAGACGGAAATGGGGCTTGGCCTCATCCGCCGGCTGATCAAAGGCAATCAGGCGATCTATGACCGGCCGCTGAGCGTCGCCGAGGTGCAGCGGCGGATCGATCGCTTTCATCGTCCCTATCTGCTGGAGCTGGAGCGCCTCGCGGATCGCGCGTGCAGCGAATTCGGTGTCGCCTGGCACCTCAATTGCCACTCCATGCGCTCGCATGGCCGTCGCCGCGGCGAGAAGGTTCCACGCGCCGATTTCGTGCTGGGCGATCGTGACGGCAGCAGTTGCGTCGCCGACTACACCTGGGCAGTACGCGATATCCTCAGGGGCCTCGGCTATCGGGTGGCGATTAACGATCCGTTCAAGGGCGCCGAGCTGGTCAGCCGGATCGGCCGGCCGGAGCAGGCCCGGCACAGCCTGCAAATCGAGGTCAACCGGGCGCTCTATATGGATGAGGACCGGATCGAAAAGAATGCGGATTTCGACCGCCTGAAGGGCGATATGGACAGGTTGCTGGCCGGAATTGCCGGTTTCGTCGCCGACCGATTGCCGCCGCGGGTGTGACGCCGCTCTTCGCCGCGCATCCTCTCGCGGCGATATCCTCGGCCAAGATCAGGCGGAGAACTGTTCCTGCAGGATGCGTTCTTCCAGATGGTGCTCGGGATCGAACAGCAGCATCATGCGTATGCTGCGGTCCTCATGCACCGTCACCTCCGCGACATCGCGGATTTCATCCGAATCGGCGGCGGCGCTGACCGGCCGCTTGTCGGCGTCGCGGATCTGAAAACGAACCACGGACCGATGCGGCAGGATGGCGCCGCGCCAGCGCCGCGGCCGAAACGCGCTGATCGGCGTCAGGGCGAGAACGTCGGCGCCGATCGGCAGGATCGGGCCGTGGGCAGAAAGATTGTAAGCGGTGCTGCCGGCCGGTGTCGCCACCATCACGCCGTCGCAGACCAGCTCTGGCAGACGTTCGACGCCGTCGATCATGATATTGATGCGCGCCGTCTGGGCGGTTTCGCGCAGCAGCGAGACCTCATTGATCGCCAACAGATTATGTGTGCTGCCATCGCGGCAGATCGCGCGCATGCGCAAGGGGTGGAGGATAGCCGTCCGAGCCCGGGAGATCCGCTCCCGCAGATTGTCGATCTCGAAGCGATTCATTAGGAAGCCGACCGTGCCGCAGTTCATGCCGAATATCTGGGTTTTGCGGTCGAGCGTGCGGTGCAGTGTCTGCAGCATGGTTCCATCGCCGCCCAGCACCACCAGGACATCCGCCGTCGCGGGCTCGACCTGGCCATAGCGGTTTGTCAGCTCCCGGAAAGCGATCTGCGCATCCGCCGTATCAGCGGCGACAAAGGCCACGTTCAGTTGAGGGAGATCGGTGCCGCTCATCTGGCTTCCCGGAGGTAATGGTTGAGGCGCGGGAGTATAGACAGCTCGGTTGCCACTTGCCAAATATGCCCGGTTGACGATTTCCGGGGCCGTGCTCACGTGAAGATGGTACCAACCTTCTCGGTCAGGGCTTGCCAAATGGCGGCCCGCCTCTCAGTCTAGCGGCATTCCTGTCGGATGCCATGGGGCCGGACCTCTCATCATGCCCGAAAATGGCGGTGGGTCGGGGACGCGGCGGGGTCCAGGGGCGAGAGCGAGGTTGCTGATCCGCGGCAGGGCGCGGCCGATGAGGCCGGCGGTGACAAAACGTGACGTCGGGGATAAGTATGATCACGGGCAAAAGAGAATAGGGATGACGATTTCCATGCGGTTGCAACGGTTGCCATTGGCACTTCTAGCCGGGCTTTTCTGCATTTCTTTGATTTCGCCCGCGGGGGCGCAGAGCAGCAATCAGTCGCAGACGATTTCCCTGACGCCGCCATCGCCGGACGAAAACGCCACCCCGCCGGCCGGGGACGAATCAGAGGGCGACGAAGGTGACGAGCATGCCGGCTATTACTATCCGAAGCCGCAATCCCTGGAACATTACACCTCTTCGGCACCGACCCTGCCGGACAGCGACAAGGTACGACGCCAGGCTTTCGTGATCGGGCTGACGAAGCAGCTCCTTGGCGGTCAATACGCGCCGTCTTATGCTATTTTCGCCAAGGGGAACCAGTCCGATAAACTGATCATCGTCGGCCTCGCCGACGGCCAGCTCGACACGATCTATCGCGCCCGGGCCCTGTTGGCGACGCTGACCTCGGTCGCGCGGGCGACCAATTTTTTCCAGCAGACCACCCATCCGGAGGAGGCGACCTTCTTCGATCTGCTGAAGCTTCTGGGTTTCCGGCGGGTTACCCTGACTGATGGCAAGGTCTTTTCTCATCAGGTCCTCATCGATTGATTTGACGGCTTACCGGTGCGATAAAAATTTTGACCGTTTTCTAGTGACTTAGGGGGCGGCCCGCCCGTCGAATATATGACAATATTACGTCCGATCGGTGACAGCGGGGGAGCGGCGGTGCCATTCCTGACAGGAAACTGGCAAAATTGGGCCATCCTCAGGGCCAGGCTTCCTGCCTCCGGCTCGAAGGTGCAAATTTTAACGATCGGCTGTCACAAAAGAGCAACGATACCGAACTAAATTCCCGGCTGTTCAACCGATTCAGGGTCTTGAACGAAGCAACAAGGGAGACATCTCGGTGACTATTCTGAAACGCTTGTTGATCGGTGCGGCCAGCCTGGGCTTGGCTACGACGATCGGCCTTTCTGCCGCTTCGGCCGGCGACATCTCCGGCGCGGGCGCGACCTTCCCGTTCCCTGTCTATTCGAAATGGGCGGATACCTATAAAGGCCAGACCGGTGTCGGCTTGAACTATCAGTCGATCGGTTCGGGCGGTGGCATCAAGCAGATCAAGGCGAAGACCGTGACCTTTGGCGCCTCCGATATGCCGCTGAAGCCGCAGGACCTCGCCGATGCCGGCCTCGTTCAGTGGCCGATGATCATGGGCGGTGTCGTTCCCTCGGTCAATCTGCAGGGCATCGCGCCGGGCCAGTTGACCATCGACGGTCCGACCCTGGCCAAGGTCTATATGGGCGAAATCACCAAGTGGAACGATGAGGCCATCCAGCGTCTCAATCCGATGGTGAAGCTGCCGGATACGGCGATTGCGCCGGTCTATCGCTCCGACGGATCGGGCACCAATTTCCTCTTCACCAACTACCTCTCCGGCGTTAGCGACGAGTTCAAGAACAAGATCGGTGCCAATACCTCGGTGCAGTGGCCGGCTGGTATCGGGGCCAAGGGCAACGAAGGCGTCGCCAATATGGTGAAGCAGACCGATGGCGCCATCGGTTATATCGAATATGCCTACGTCAAGCAGAACAAGCTGACCTACCTGAAGCTGGTCAACAGCGCCGGCAAGGCGGTGGATCCGACCGCGCAAAGCTTCCAGGCGGCCGCTGCGAATGCCGACTGGAAGAATGCGGCCGGCTATTATCTGGTTCTCACCAACCAGCCGGGCAAGGACAGCTGGCCGATCACCGGCGCCAGCTTCATCCTGATGCACACCAAGGTTGACGATGCGGATGCCGCCAAGACCGCACTGACCTTCTTCGACTGGGCCTATAAGAACGGTGGCGATCTCGCTGCTTCGCTCGACTACGTGCCGATGCCGAAGGAAGTCGTCGCCATGGTCGAACAGACCTGGTCCGAGAAGATTGCCGATGGTTCGGGCAATCCGATCCTGAAAAAGTAAAAACCTGTCAAGGCGAGGGTCGGCATTGACGCCGGCCCTCATTTTGTTCCTCATGTCAGGGGCATCAGTAGCGGCATGACCGAAATGACGATAACGGCAAATACGGCCGAGACAGCTGCGAACCAGAAATCCGTGGCGCTGCGTCGCCAGCGTTTGAATGACGTCATCTTCCAGGCGCTTACCCGCGCTTCGGCGATTGCCGTCCTCCTTCTGCTTGGCGGGGTCATGGTTTCCCTGGTGGTTGGCGCCTGGCCGGCCGTCAGTAAATTCGGCTTCGGCTTCCTGACGACCGAGATTTGGAACCCCGTCACCGACCAGTTCGGCGCCTTGGCGCCGGTTTACGGTACCCTGGTTACCGCCACGATCGCCATGCTGATAGGCGTGCCGGTCAGCCTCGGCATCGCCGTTTTCCTGACGGAGATTTGCCCGCCCCTCCTGCGTCGCCCGATCGGCATCGCCGTGGAGTTGCTGGCAGGCATTCCCAGCATCATCTACGGTATCTGGGGCTTGTTCGTCTTCGCACCGGTGCTGCAGCGGACCTTGCAGCCCTGGCTGATCGCGACTTTCCATCACGTGCCGTTGCTGAACAACCTGTTCGCCGGTCCGCCTTTTGGCATCGGCATCTTAACGGCCAGCCTGGTCTTGACCATCATGGTCCTGCCCTTCATCACCTCGATTGCCCGCGACGTCTTCGAGACGGTGCCGCCGATGCTGAAGGAAGCGGCCTATGGAATCGGCTGCACCCGTTGGGAAGTGATCCGCAACATCGTCATCCCCTATACCCGCAGCGGTGTCATCGGCGGCGTCATGCTGGGCCTCGGTCGCGCGCTCGGCGAAACCATGGCGGTCACTTTCGTGATCGGCAATGCCCATCGGATAAGCTCCTCGATCCTGCAACCCGGCACGACGATTTCCGCGACCATCGCCAACGAGTTCTCCGAGGCGGTGGGCGACACCTATACCTCGTCGCTGATTGCGCTCGGCCTCATTCTCTTCTTCATCACCTTCATCGTTCTCGCAGCGGCACGCCTCATGCTGATGCGGCTGGAAAAGAAGGCGGGTTGATTATGCAGCGATATGCAAGACGCAAGCTGGTAAACAAGATCGCAGTCGGCGGTTCGATCGGCACGACGCTGTTCGGCCTGTGCTGGTTGTTCCTGATCCTCGGCACCTTGCTCTATAACGGTGTGGCAGGCCTCAACCTGAAGGTCTTTACCGAGATGACGCCGCCGCCAGGCAGCGACGGCGGCTTGTTGAACGCCCTGGCCGGCACGCTCGTTATGACGGTCGTCGGCGTGGTCATCGGTGCGCCGATCGGCGTGATGGCCGGGACCTACATGGCGGAATACGGCCGCCATGACAAGCTCACCAAGGTCGTCCGCTTCATCAACGATATCCTGCTCAGCGCGCCGTCTATCATCATCGGCCTCTTCGTCTATGAGATCATGGTCGTGTGGATGGGCCATTTCTCGGCCTGGGCAGGTTGCGTTGCACTGGCGATCATTGTCATTCCGGTCGTGCTGCGCACCACCGAGGATATGTTGCTGCTGATCCCCAATGCCCTGCGCGAAGCGGCTTCGGCCCTCGGCGCGCCGCGCGCTTTGATGATCTGGCGGATCGCCTACCGGGCGGCGCGTTCGGGTATGCTGACGGGCATTCTGCTGGCGGTGGCGCGCATCAGCGGCGAGACAGCGCCGCTGCTTTTCACGGCGCTTAATAACCAGTTCTGGAGCTGGGACATGAATGCGCCGATGGCCAATATGCCGGTGACAATTTTCCAGTTCGCGCTCAGCCCCTATGAGGAATGGCAACAGCTGGCCTGGACCGGTGCGCTCATTATCACCTTTGCCGTCCTGGCGTTGAATATCGTCGCCCGCGTGCTCGCCGCGCGTTCGCAGAAGACCTCTTAAGAGACAAGGAAGACAGCACATGGCACCGCTTCCGAATGCCATTCCGACCCCGAAGACCAAGGTCGATATCAAGAATCTGCGGTTCTTCTATGGCGACAAACTGGCGCTGAAGGGCATCACGCTGCCGCTCTATGAAAACAAGGTCACGGCCTTCATCGGCCCGTCGGGCTGCGGCAAGTCGACCCTGCTGCGCATCCTGAACCGCATCTATGATCTCTATCCCAATCAGCGCATTGAAGGCGAGGTGCTGTTGGACGGCGAGAATATTCTCTCGCCCAGCCAGGATCTCAATTTGCTTCGCTCCAAGATCGGCATGGTGTTCCAGAAACCCACGCCGTTCCCGATGACCATCTATGAGAACATCGCCTTCGGTATCCGCCTCTATGAGAAGACCAGCCGCGCCGAACTCGACGAACGAGTGGAATCGTCACTGCGCCGTGCCGCGCTGTGGAACGAGGTCAAGGACAAGCTGCATACCAGCGGCCTTGGCCTTTCCGGCGGCCAGCAGCAGCGTCTGTGTATCGCCCGCACCATCGCCGTGAAGCCGGAGGTGATCTTGCTCGATGAGCCCTGCTCGGCGCTGGATCCGATCTCGACCTCGAAGATCGAGGAGCTGATCAGCGAGCTCACAACCGACTATACCATCGCCATCGTCACCCATAACATGCAACAGGCGGCGCGCTCATCGGCCTATACCGCCTTCATGTATCTGGGCGAGCTGGTTGAATTCGGCGACACCGAGCGGATCTTCACCAATCCGTCTGAAAGCCGGACCCAGGATTACATCACGGGCCGCTTCGGCTGAACCAAGCCGCGCTATCCGGTAGATATATGGGCGCCGCCGGTCAATGGCGGCGCCCTTTCCGTGTCCGGCGTCGCAGGCTCAATACTGCTCGGGAATGCGGTTCAATGCCCGCCAGCGTTTAAGCAAGGCGGCACGCCGTTCCGGATAGCGCTCCTCCAATGGCTTGGCGCTATTCATCTGGTCGAGGCGGAAATGGCGGAAATCGTTCCGCAGCTCGCACCAGGCTACCAGTACCAGGGCTTGCTCGAAGAAACCCAAGGCAAGCGGCCAAACCGTCCGGCGGCTGGACCGGCCCTTGAGGTCGCGATAGGCGATCGCCAGCTTCCGCTCCGCACGGATGCTGTGGCGGATCGCCGCAAGATCGATGCCCGTCGCGATATTGTTGGTGCTGGGGCCGGCGAGAAGAGCTGTCGCCGCCGGCCGGTCGCGCAGATTGTCGGGGAGGACGCTGCTCACTTTGGCGATGAGATTTCGCGCCGCTTGGCTCAATGCCTCGTCCGCATGGCGCATCACCAGGCGTGCACCAAGTACCAGCGCATCGATCTCGTCCTCGTCCAGGCTGAGCGGCGGCAGGGTGAAGCCGGGTCGCAAGACGAAGCCGATGCCTGCCTCGCCGTCGATGACAGCTCCTTGGCTGCGCAAGCTCTGGATATCGCGATAGATGCTGCGGACGGAGACGCCCATCTCGCTGGCGAGCTGGGCAGCGCTCACCGGCCGGCGGCGGCGACGCAGGGCTTGCAGCAAGTCGAGAAGGCGCTCAGCGCGGGACATGCCTGCGACCTTCTCGGTTACCAATCGCCTGGCAAGCCAGCGCCGCTTCGCCTGTCAGTCCCGCAGACTTCGGCCATCGAGGAATCATCAAGGGATCCGGTAGTCGATTTCCGACGGGAGCGTCAATAGCATGGCGGCCCGGCTGCGGGGAAGGTCAGCCGGCCTTGCGGAAGGTCAGATTGTAGCGATAGCTGCCGGTCAGGGAATGATGGCCGGGCTTTAGAAGCGCAATGCCATGAAAGGCAAGGCGCGCCGTCCCGCCCCAGACGACGACGTCGCCGCTTTTCAGCCGGTAGCGCTTGACGGGGGCACTGCGCTTGACGCCGCCGAACTGGAAAATCGCCGGCAGGCCCAGCGATACGGAGACGATCGGCGCCGCCAGATCCTGTTCGTCCCGGTCCTGATGCAGCGACAGCTTGCTGCCGGCCTCGTAGCGGTTGATCAGGCATGAATTTGGCGCGAAATCGGAAAAGCCGGCTGCAGCCGCTGCGGAGTTCGCCAGGGCAAGAAAGGCGGCGGGCATGTCTGGCCAGGATAGCTCGCTTTGCGGGTCCTGGCCTGCATAGCGATAGCCCTTGCGATCGGTCACCCAGCCGAGCGCGCCGCAACTCGTCATCGCCACCGACATTTGATAACCGCCGGGGGTGGTCATCTGACGGAATGGTGCCTGCGCGCTGATTTTTTCGATCGCGTCGATCAGTGCCGGTGCCGCTGGGGCAGCGAAACCGCGCAGGATAGCTGCGCCCTCGGCGATCGGCTCGATGCTGGCGGGGGAGGGCAGGGCTGCAAACAAGTCCCCGCTCATCGCGACGATCTGGTCAGGCCGCGTCATGGAAGATCAGTCCGAGGGTGTAACGGCTACCCTGCAAAAGGCGGCTGACGCCGTGGCGGAGCTGAGCGCGATAGATGCCCCTGATGCCCTCGACGGGGCGCTCGCGCACGGGAAAGACGACCGCATCGCCCTGCCTCAGCGGCACCACGGTGGCGCGCGATTGTTGCCGCGGACGTTGCTCAGTCAGCACGAATTCGCCGCCGGTGAAATCATCCCTCGGCTGCGACAGCAGGATGGCGGCCTGGAGCGGAAACAGCATGGCGCCGTAGACGTCCTGATGCAGGCAGTTGAAGTCTCCAGGCTCATAGCGCAACAGCAGCGGCGTTGGACGGGTTTGACCGGCCGCATGGCAGTGCTGGAGAAATTGTCTGAGTGATGGCGGGTAGTGCAGGTCGCTGCCCAGTTGCCGCTGCCAGCGATTGGCGATGACAGCCAGCGCCGGATAGAAGGCCTCTCGCAACCGCGCGATCGGCTCGGGCAGGGGATAGCGGAAATACTTGTATTCGCCGCGCCCGAAGCCGTGTCGCGCCATGACGATACGGCTGCGGAAGAGCTCGTCGGCCGCATAGAGGGCGGTCATTTCCCGGCATTGGGCCGGGGTGATCAGGCCCGGCACTTGTGCAAAGCCCTGCTCCGTGAGCTGCGTATCGAGGTCCGCCAGGGCGAGTGCCTCGCCGATGCTGTCGGGATCATTTCTGCGACACGGGTCCGGCAAAAGCAGTTCCGCCGCCGGAGGTCGTTGTGGTTGGCGCAGCGCCATTCAATACTCCTTTCAGCCAGGGGCACTGACAGAACCTAGGAGCCCTCGCGGCGGTAAACTCTCCGCTTCTTGCTGGCCGCTCAGCTTTGCGGCGCATCCACGATATGGTCGACCACGCGTCGTTCAGCCGTCATCTTGCCGATTTCCGGCTTCATCTGCATATGCAGAGGATGTCGCTGATATGTCTCCAGTGCCGCCGCATCGGTGAATTCCGAGAGCAGGACCACGTCGGCCGAGGTTTCTTCCCCACCGGTATCGATCCCGACTTCGATTTTCACGAGACCGGGAATGCGGTCGCGCAGGCTCTCCAGCAATTGCTTGATGCGGACCGCGTTGGCTGCCTTGTTCGGCGTATCTTTCAGTCTCCACATGACAATGTGGCGGATCATCGGCATTCCCGTCTTGATGATTGGCGCGTTGCGCGGCGTGGCGTCCCGGCCGTCGGGCCGTCGCGCATCAGCCTCCCGTGACGCTCATATGGCGCGAAACGGCCGGTCCCTGGTGACGACGGTCGATAATGAAATCGTGACCCTTGGGCTTGCGGCTGATCGCTTCGCGAATGGCGGCGATCAGTGTTTCGTCGCTTTCGTTCTGGCGCAGCGGCGTGCGCAGATCCGCCGCGTCGTCCTGGCCCAGGCACATGAACAGCGTACCCGTGCAGGTGAGGCGGACGCGATTGCAGCTCTCACAGAAATTATGGGTAAGCGGGGTGATAAAACCGACACGCTGGCCGGTCTCTTCCAACCGCACATAGCGGGCCGGTCCGCCGGTCCGTTCGCTGATTTCCGTCAACGTCCAACGCTGCTGCAGCTTGGCGCGCAGAAGGGAAATCGGGAAGAATTGATCTAGCCGGTTTTCGCCGCCGATATCGCCCATCGGCATGACTTCGATGAAGGTCAAGTCATGGCCCTCGCGATGCGCCCAGTCGACCAGATCGAAGACCTCCGTGTCGTTCACCCCTTTCAGGGCGACCGTATTGATCTTGACCCGCAAGCCTGCCTCCTTGGCGGCCTGCAACCCGTCCAAGACCTGCTGCAGCTTTCCCCAGCGGGTGATGGCGGTGAATTTCTCGGGATCAAGCGTGTCGATCGAAACATTGAGCCGCTTTACGCCGCAGCGCGCCAGGTCGTCGGCATATTTGGTAAGCTGGCTGCCATTGGTGGTCAGGGTCAGTTCTTCCAGCGCGCCGGATTTCAGGTGCCGCGACAGATTGCGGATCAGCTCCATGATGTTCTTGCGCACCAGCGGCTCGCCGCCGGTCAGGCGCAGCTTGCGCACGCCGAGTCCGACGAAGGCGGAGCAGAGCCGGTCCAATTCCTCGAGACTCAGCACCTCGGCCTTGGGCAGGAAGCTCATATCTTCCGCCATGCAGTAGATGCAGCGGAAATCGCAACGGTCCGTGACGGAAACGCGCAAATAGGAGATGAAGCGGCCAAATGGATCGATCATGGGTGTAATATAGGCGTTGTCCGATTGGATTTCTGCTTTAAAACGACATGAGGCAAAAGGCAGCATAGCGCCTGTAACTGCGAGATATAGTTGTCCCAGATCAAAGATTTAAGCCCTATTTACGGCGTTATCCTTGCCGGCGGCGAAGCGCGCCGCCTGGGTGGCGGCGATAAGGGGTTGCGGATGCTGGGTGGGCGCCCCCTGCTGGCCCATGTCATGGAGCGGCTGGCACCGCAAGTCGTCCACCTCGTTCTCAATGCCAACGGCGATCCGGCGCGGTTCCGGGGACTGGATCTGCCGGTGATCACCGATTCCATTACGGGCCGCCCCGGGCCGCTCGCCGGAATTCTCGCCGGCCTCGACTGGGCGGCCGCGCAGCACGGGGCGCCCTGCTGGGTCGCGACGGCGCCGGCGGATTGCCCCTTCCTGCCGCGCGACATGGTCACCCATTTGGCGAGGGGGCTGACGAAAGACGGTGTTGCCGCCGTCGCCAGCTATCAGGGCCGTTTGCAGCCTGTCATGGGGCTCTGGTCTACCAGCCTGCGGGAGGATTTGCGGCGGGCCATTCTGCAGGATGGGATGCGGCGGGTGGAGGACTGGCTGCGCCGCTGCGACGCCAAGGCGATTGCGTTCCCCCTGGCGGTGCCCGATCCCTTTTTCAACATCAACACGCCGGAAGATCTCGACCGCGCGGCCGAACTGCTGGCGACAGCGTAAAGACGCCTGCCGCAGGACAGACGGCGGAGATGGCGACATCTCCGCCGGTCGATGTCAACGCGCCGCCGTGACGACGATTTCGACTTTCCATTTCGGGTCGGCCAGCTTGGCCTCCACCGTCGCGCGCGCCGGAGCCTGGCCCTTCGGCACCCATTCACCCCAGGCCTTGTTCATTTCGGCAAAGGTGCTGATGTCCGAGAGGAAGATCTGGGTGCGCAGCAACTTGGTCTTGTCACTGCCGGCTTGGGCCAGGACGGTGTCGATCTGCTGCAGAATGTTCTTGGTCTGCTCATAGACCGACGGCGAGATCGGATCTTCGGCCACGGTGCCGGCAAGATAAACCACGTCGCCATGGATGACGGCATCAGCGATATGAGTCGCATCGCCCAAGCGCTTGATCGACATATTAACCTCGTTCACTTTTTGGTTACAGAGGGCCGGATTATGTCGCTGCCGCGGAAACCCGGAAAGCCCTGTTTTGGTGCTGCAACAAAGGGTTGCCATGCGCCAAAGTCGGTTGACAGAAGTGGGCGGGAATCACCTTCCTGCAGAAAGATGATGGTATGTGGAACGGCCTGATGTATTCCAGCATTAAGGGTGAGGGTTCAACCAGGAGTGGGAGTGAGTACAATGAAAAAATCACTGCTGACACTGTCAGTAATGGGAGTTCTGCTGCTTCTCGGGGCTTGCGATTCAGCCAGCCGGATCTTCGACAATAACTGCTCCGGCAATGCGATGATCGAAAATCCGGGCTATTGCACCGGCAACTTCCACCCGAATGCCGGTCCTTACGCCAACAAGTAATGTGATTTCCCGATATTGCGCCAGGTAATATCAATTATTTCAGATAGATAGCCGTTTATTGGCTGTTCTGGAAACCGATGGAGCTCCGGCTCCATCGGGCGGCGGCTTTTGCAGCCGCATAATACCCCTTTTCTTCGCCTTGCTTCCATTCCGTTAGATCCAGCCCAAATCTACCGTCGACTTGGCATGCGCTTTGCTGAGTTACCTTCGGAAATAACCGATACGGTAAGGCGATGTCGAATCTGCCACTACATTGCGGGATGAAGACGGGGAACGGGGCAGTTTTTGCCTGCCAAGCCCTGACTCTTTTTCCGCATCAGGGCGGATGGCACGATTTCGGTCTGGGCTGGTGCAGGGAGGACCTGTCATGAATACCGCCTGGCTGCAGACGCTGATGGCCGGCCCGAGCCAAGTGACGGGTAAATCCATCGCCAACACGACAACGACCACAACGGCGCGCGCGGGAAGCAACACCATTACCGCGGCGAATTACGGTATCCAGCCGCAGGTCGTTGCCTGCATCCAGAACGCTAGTGCCTCCACTGGCATGGATTTCTCCTATCTGATGGCGCAGGCGGCGCGCGAGAGCAGCTTCGATCCCAATGCCAAGGCGACGACGAGCAGCGCGCATGGACTCTACCAGTTCGTCGAGCAGACCTGGCTGTCGGTCTTCAAAGATCATGGCGCGGAATATGGCTACGGTAATCTCGCTTCGAAGATAACCACCGATACCGACGGCCGCATGGTGGTCAGCGATCCGGCGCTGAAGAAGCAGATCCTCGCCCTGCGCAAGGATCCGCAATTGTCGGCACAGATGGCCGCCGAGCACGCCTCGGATAACCAGGCGATCATGCAGAAGAAACTGGGCCGACCGGTCACCGGCACCGACCTCTACCTGGCGCATTTCCTGGGCGTCCAGGGTGCGACGAAGTTTCTGCGCAACATGAAGACCGATCCGACCGCCTCCGCCGCCGATCTGTTTCCGGCCGCGGCAGATGCCAATAACCGGGTCTTCTATAAGGATGACGGTTCGGCCAAGTCGCTTGCCGAGGTTTATCAGACCTTCGGCAAGAAGATCAGCGCCGATATGGCAGCGTTCCGCAAGTTCCAATCCACCGACAGCAACGGTGCCGTGGAGCAGGCGCAGAATGCCGGCAATCCCACTGCGACCTGGTCTCGCAGCGCCACCGTGGTGGGCGACAAGCTGATCTCCGGCACGTCGGGCCCGCAGATGGCCCAGCTGTTTCAGCGCGACAAGACGTCGGCGACAAATGGCATCAGCAGCAACCGCGCCGTCTTCGGCCAGGCCAATCCGGGCGGCGTCCTTTCGCCGATCATGTTGATGACGCTGGCGGGCTTGCCGACGGCAAGCGAGAAGTCTGACGACGGGGCGAATGACGGCCGGCGCCCCCTGTGGGATCAGATGGGCCTCGGCACGTTCATCGGCTGATCCTGCTGTGATCCGGGTCTAAGAGAGCGGACGCGGCAGCATGACGTCAATCAGCATGTTGACGGTCTTGCCATCATCCGACAGCGGCAGCAGCAGTCCTTCGATGCGATACCGGCGATTATCCCAGATTTCATCATCTAAATAGAAATGCGGCGCCTTGGTGAGGAATATCTGGCGGTAGGCGTTTTCCGTGATCGTACGATATTCCGATTGGGGAATTTCGTCGACATAGCGGCCGGTCATTTCGATCCCGCTGATCTCGACACAATGCGAGCCGTCGACCCGGAAGCGGAAGCGCAGTGAATGATCGTCTTCAATTTCCACGAGACACAGATAGCCAAGGCAGAAGCTGAGATCGAGCGGGTCGATGTCGCTGCGACGCGGCATGCCGCGGCTGCCTCGCTTCTCTTGCCAGTAGCGGTAAAGCCGGCGCAGCCTTTCATTATGCAGATCATCGATCGAACTCAGAAGAATCGCCATCGGCTGTCCCCGCAATACGAGTCATCGACCAGATCGATCCTCTCTCGCAAGACGCAACCTCGGTCGGTGCGAAACGGTCGATCCATGTCCTCTTCGTATCTCTTATTAGATATCCTATCCGGGGCACGCCCTGAAGCGCAGTCTGCAGCAGCGGTGGGCGGCTGCGACGACAGCGCATAACAGCGATGATTCATCGCGCGCCATTTCACCTTTGAGTGAGGGGTGCGAAATGCGACTGGCCGGTCGGAACACGCCGGAGGACGGGCCGTTTCCCTTCATGATTGCTGAAACGTCAACCAATCCGTGAGAGCACGAATGAAGGAGAGAGGAATGGAATCCACGCGATATTCCGATATCAGCCAGGCATATCCGAAGCGCCGCCATAGCTGGGCGACCCTCTGTCTGCTGGCGGCGATGTCTATCGGCGCGATAGGCGCCGTGAGCGGATGTTCGGTGACCAGTGGACAGGAGACGACCGGCCAGTATGTCGATGACGCCACGATCACGACGAAGGTCAAATCGGCGCTTGCCTCCGATGGCGGTGTCACCTTGGCTAATCAGGTCGGCGTCGAAACCGGCCAGGGCGTCGTTCAGCTGAGCGGCTTCGTGCCGTCGTCCGCCGACAAGGAGCGTGCAGCGGATATTGCGCGTTCGGTCAAGGGCGTGAAGAGCGTCACCAACGACCTCGTTGTCCAGCCCTGAGCCTGATCTGCGCCTGGTAACAAGTTTGCGATGGGGGCCGGTCTGCAAAGGACCGGCCCGCTTCGTTAGGAATTCGGCAGTCCCGATGGCAGGCGAAGGTCTTGTACTTCCGGCAGCCATTTATGCATCAGCATCATGGCGACCCCGGAGGGCTCCACCGGTCGCAACATTTCGAACCCGCAGCGGCGATAGAAGCCGATCGCCGTCAACGATGCCGCCACGGTAAGCGAGCGGATGTGGCTGCGGCGGGCTAGCGTCTCGACCGCTTCGATCAAGCGCTGACCGATGCCTTGCCCCTGATACGGCGGTGCGATGAAAAGGCTCCGCACCGCGCCGCCAGCATAGCCGATTGTGCCGACGATCTCGCCGCCTGTTTCGGCAACAAGCATTTCGCGGCCCCGGATCATCAGCCCCACACGCGGCACATTATAGGCTGCCATCATTCCTTCGATCACTTTGCTTGAATAATCGGCTGCGTTGGTCCGGCGCAAAGCCTCCGAGATCAGCCGGCTGATCGCCTCGGCATCGGCGGGCTGGGCAATCCGTAGCTGGGCCTGTGTTCGCACGCTCATGATGGCATGTCCTCCTGGGCAGCATGGCATGGCACAGGCTTGACGACAATGCCGTCACTCGATAAGGATAGCGCCAGCATCAAGAGTTGGGTCGACGCCCAACACCAACCTGCGACCCGCGCAAGGTGGTGCCTCGAACGAGGGATGTGGCCGGTCCGGCAATGAACGGGAATCAGCCGCTGCGTCTACCCTCCTGATCGTTAGGAGGTTTTTTTATGTCCGTTTATCATCAGGCCGATGAGGATTCTGCCCTTCCGGAGCCCACTCCCTATAGCCTCTCCCGGATCATCGGGCCTCAAGACGAGGCCGTGTTCCTGACCAGCGGCAATTTCGCGGATCGGTTGGGCCGCCGGCAGAGCTGCGCCTTCTATGCTGTCATCCATCGGCGCTTCGGCACCTGGACCCATGTCTATCGCGTCGTGCCGACCGACCGACTGCACGGCTTCATGGTCTATTTCGAACGGGCTTTCGCCGGAGAGGCGATTGCCATCGCCCGCGATTGGCTGCGACTGGCGGTAGCGACGGATGCCAGAGCGCGATCGTTTTAGGTGGAAGCGGATTGGCTTTCACTTAAAACGATCCGGCTCGGCCGTATTGAATAGAGACGTATTCATGCTCTAGATCGAAGCACTTTATGTCTCGATCTAAAGCGATCCGGCTCTAAGCGGGGAGGCGCCCGGCCGGAGCCGATGGCTGAAACCGAGGCTGAGGAAATAGCCGGCCGCACTCAAGGCCGTGATCCAGAAACTGGCCGGCCAGTCGCTTTCATAAGCGAGGGCGATGCCGCCCCAGGCTTCGACCAGCGCAAGAAGACCTGACAGTGCGACGCCGTGACCGAGCCGGGAGGTCAGCCGCTGCGCGCTCGCGGCCGGCCCGACCATCAGGGCGAAGACCAGCAAAACGCCGACAACCTGGGCGCAGGCTGCGGTGGTCAAGGCGACGATGCCGAGGAACAGCATCGAAACGAGGCGGGGGTTGACGCCCTTCGCTTCGGCCAGTTCAGGCTGGAGGCTGCTGAAAAGCAGCGGCCGGGCCATCACGGCCAAGGCCAGCAAGCTGAGTATGGCGAGGGCCGCAAGAACGCCGAGGGTCGAGAGATCAACGCCGAAGACATTGCCAAACAGCAATGCCGTTGCCTGCGTGGCATAGGCGGTGAAGAAATGCAGAAACAGCAGGCCGATACCGAGGGAGAGCGAGAGGACGACGCCGATCGCCACGTCACGGCCGTTCAACCGGTCGCCGAGAACACCCATGCCAAGGCCGGCCAGCAGGGTGAAGACAATCAGGCCGGCCAAAGGCGAGGTGCCGAGAAGAACGGCGCCGGTCGCGCCCGCGAAGCCGACATGGGACAGCGCATGGCCGGCAAAGGTCTGGCCGCGCAGCACCAGGAAATAGCCGACGATCCCCGAGAGCAGGCCGACGATGCCGGCGGCGCCGAAAGCGTGGCGCATGAAATCATAGTCGAACATGGTCGCTGTTCACCCCTCAGCCGCGCCCGGCGCCCCTGCGATCTCCGGCGCTCCTTCTGTCGATGAGCTGATCGGCCTCACCGTGCTCGTGGCCATGATCATGGCCATCCTCATGTTGATGCGCATGCTGCTCGAGATCAAGCGCACCGGACATGACGAAGATGCGTCCGCGCAGCCGCACGACATCGATCTCCGAGCCATAGAGCCGGGAGAGGACGGGGCCGGTTATGACCTCATCCACCTGGCCAAGAGCGGCTTGTCCACGACCGAGATAGAGGACGCGGTCGATTGCGGGGAGGAGCGGATTGAGTTCGTGTGCGCTGAAGAGGACGGCGATGCCAAGGCGCTGCTGCACCTCGCGCACCAGGTCGACCACGACCCGCTGATGATGCGGGTCAAGGCTGATCAAGGGTTCGTCCAGCAGCAGCAGCTTCGGCTCGCCGAGCAGCGCCTGGGCCAGCAGAAGGCGCTGGCGCTCGCCGCCCGACAAAGTATTGACGGGGCGCTCCGCGAGTGCTTCCGCCCGCACAAGGGCGATTGCGTCAGCAACCATCCTGCTGCGCCGTCGATCCGGCAGCGGAAGCCCCCAGCGATGGCCGTCGCTGGCAGCCGCGACGAAGTCCCAGCCGCGCAGATTGATCTGTCCTGCCTGGCTACGGAACTGCGGCATATAGCCGATGGCGGGATTACCGCGCCGGGCGGTTTCGCCAAGCACGCGCAAGGCACCGCCGGAGGTCGGAATCAACCCCAGCAGGGCGCGCATCAAGGTCGTCTTACCGGCACCGTTGGGTCCGAGAACGCCGACGAATTCGCCGGCCTTGATGGCGAAGCTGATATCTTCCAGGATCGTGCGGCCGCCCATGGCGATCGTCACATGATCAAGATCGATCGCGACATCCGATCGTGGCGGGGGAAGCTGTTCGCTCATGGCCGTGCTGCGAACCCCACAGATATATGCTCCGCCAGCATTGTCATGGTTGCTTCGTCGCTGCCAGGGCTCGGTCCAGATCTGTCAGTTGCTGCAGCATCCATTCCTGATAGGTGTGATCAGCGGGCTCGGTCTCGCTGACGCCGACGACCGGTATCTTCGCTTGCTTGGCGATGCCGAGCAGTCGCTGCGACAGGTCATCGCTGGTCTGCCGGTTGAAAAGCAGGACATGGACGCGCTGCTGCTTGAGATCATCTTGGAAGCGGGCGATATCGGCAGCACTTGGTTCGGTGTCATTCATCACGGCGAGCTGGAACCTGTCGTTGCGCATAGCCAAGCCCAAATCCGCGGCCATATAGCCGAAAACCGGCTCGGTCGCTGTTACCGGCGTTCCGGCATAGGCTTTATGCATCGTCTCTATCTTCGTCGACAGGGGGCGCAGGCTGTCGAGGAAATTGGCCAGACGACTTTGGTAGTCGGCGGCATGGACGGCGTCAAGCCGGGCGAGAGCCCCGGCAATCGCCTTCGCAGCCTGCGCCACATTGTCGAGCCGGTACCAGAGATGTGGATTGTCGCCCGATTTCGCATGGACAAGGTCGGCCACGACCACGACCAGCCGGTCGGCTGAGGGCGTTGCTTTCAGCAGCTTCTCCATCCAGGGATCGTAATCTGCTCCGTTCAGGATGACGAGCTTTGCGGTTGCCAGGGCGCGGCCGGTCGAAGGGCTGGCTTCGAAAAGGTGCGGATCCTGGTCGGGATTGCTCAGAATGCTGGTTACCTGAACGGCGGGGCCACCGAGCTGCTGAACGATATCGCCATAAAAATTCTCCGCCGCGACGACCGGAAGCCCCTCAGCCGAGGCCTTATGGATCGGCAAGAGAGCCAGGCCGAACAGCAAGGCGGCCGCGGAAAATGACAGGCGACGCAACCAGGAATAACGCACAGACATTGCTTACCACCGAAGAAAGGTTGAGGATCAACTGTTATATTATAACATAATGATCTGTCCAGCCGGAATCGGGCTGATCTTTGGAAAAACGCAATTATCTGCGCGGCGGCCCGGCGGCGGATTGTCCGGCATCAGATTGCCCATCTGTTTGCTCGGCGCCATGCCAGCGGATAGGGTTGCGGCGCGCCCGGTGGGCGGCGCGCAGTTGTTGAACGGCGAGAGGTAGAAGCAGCGGATGAGCCTCGATGGCGACCGGATATTCGCGGCCGATAGGGCGCACCCACAAAATACTCCTTCCTTCCGCATCGGTTCCTCGGCCCATAAGCTGGCCTTCTGCCGCATGCTTCTCGACAGCCATGATCCCTACCGGCCGGCGGTCATTCCATGGCCGGTCTTGAATGACACGACTGCCGCCCGCCTGACCGGGCTACCGATCTGGAATATCGCTGTGCAGGTGGAAGGCCGCGCCGCGCAGGCCGTGCGAAGCTATGCCGCCGTGATCAAAGATCCCTTGCTACGCGACGCGATCACCATGGATGGAAACGAGGAGGCGCGGCACAAGGAAGTCCTCAGGAAGATGGTCGCGTTTTACGGGATAGAGCTTGAGCCCGAACCGGATTATCCGGCGCCTGATGATCCGGAATGGGCATGGCTCTCCACCGGCTATGCCGAATGCATCGACAGTTTCTTTGCTTTTGGCCTGTTTGAGTTTGCCCGCCGATCAGGCTTTTTTCCGGCAGAACTTGTCGAGACCTTCGAGCCGGTCATTCAGGAGGAATGTCGCCATATCCTCTTCTTCGTGAATTGGCTCGCCTGGCATCGTCGCCAACTCAATCCCTTCGCCAGGATGCGCTTCAATTTTCGCTGCTTCCTGGTTTATCTGACGCATGTCCGCGGTCGGATCCAGACGGCGAGGCAGGTTGAGGGCAACAAGAGTTTCACTGCTACCGCGAGCAAGGCCGTCAGCAACGATTTCAAAATCCGCGAGTTGCTGCAGGTATGTCTCGCGGAAAACGATCGGCGCATGGCGCGCTATGATCGTCGCTTGATTCGGCCGCGTTTCATTCCCAGCTTGGTGAAACTGGCCTTGGTCTTCATCCGCTAACCTCTCCGTCCAGAAGGAAGAAACATATGTTGAAGAGCACAATTCGCCTCGGTCTGGCACTGGCCTTGTCAGTCGGCAGTCAAGTTTCTTTGGCGGCCGGATCGCAAGCTGCCGCGCCGATCCTGCTTGCCGATTGCGAGGCCGGCGTGAAGATCGACGGCACGACCGTAGAACAGGCCAAGAAGCGCATCGAAGCGGCGGGCTATACACAGGTCAAGGATTTGAAGAAAGGCTGTGACAATGTTTGGCACGGAACGGCCGTCAATAAAGACGGTGTCGGCGGCAACGTCATGGTCACACCGCAAGGCGAGGTGATGCCGGAAGGCAATTAAGTCGCAGCAGCGAATCCGGGATTGCTATTTCGCTGAGGCAGGCCATATTTCTGCCAGCTTTGGGTGGTCTGTTGCCGACGACGTAGGACGCGGCAACGGGCAATGCTGCAGGAATGGGCCGTTATCCAATGGTTGGGCAAGAACCTCGAGAATTTCGACGGAGAAAAAGCCGCGGGCTGACAGCCTTGTTCGCGGCTTTGCCTTTGTCCGCGTTTCCCTTCGCCGCCGCGATCGCCGATCCGCCCGCAACCGGCGCCCAGCTTTATCTCAACGTTTCGGGTACCGGCCTCAATGACAAGCTGGCCTCCAGCAGTGCGGACCCGGATGCCTTTGGCGCGAGCGATACGGCAAGCGCCAGTTCCAGCAAGAAGATCGATTTGGGTTCAGTCCCCTTCACGGTTTCGACCGCCGATTCCAGCGGCGGCTGGGGTGCGGTGCTGGGCGGTACCGGTCAATATGTCGTGCCGTTGTCCGACGGCTTTTCCCTGATCAATCACGGCGCCTTCACCAAGTCGCAATCCTCGGCCGGCATCCTCGGCGATATGTCGGCTGATGCCGGGCCGGGGCTTGAATATCGCGAGGGCAATCTCGCTTTGGGCTTGCAGCCTGATGTCGGCGTGACGCTGCAGAGCCAGGCTCTGCAGCAGATCGATTACGGCCTCAGCAGCTCGCTTTCCAAGGATCTGATGGCCGGCCTGACCGCGACCACCACCACCGGCTATACGATTCAGAATGGCGCCGATGGCAATAGCCGGCTGGCTCATGCCAGTACGGGCCTCAGCTATGCGTTGCCCGACAAGATCAAGCTCGGCCTCGGCTATCAACTGGAACAGACGGTGGGAAGCGGCGATCAGGCCCAGCAGGGACCGTCGCTGACGGCCGAGATCCCGGTGACCGATAGCGTCAACTTGGGAACCAGCTATTCTTACAGCTCGACGGCGACGGACAGCGACAGTCTCGATCTGCTGGCCCGGCACCGCGATACATCGCAGACGCTGGGGCTTTCGGCGAATTGGGATGTCGGCGCCCAGATCAATGCCGACGTCAAGCTGAGCGCCAAGGTCGATGTCTCGCGTCAGACCGAATACGGGTCCAACAGCGCCCAGCTGCAGCAGGCCGGCTCAGTCGGCATGCAGATGAAATTCTGATCGCCGCTGCGATAAGGCGCCGCTGCCCTCCGCCATTGACCGCGCGGCACAATTGATTATAACAGCGCCTGATGGTTCCCCGACGGCTGAAGTCCAGGGGATTAATAGGGAACACGGTGCGGACGACCCAGAAGGGGCCAAAACCGTGGCTGCCCCCGCAACTGTAAGCGGATAGCCTTCACCCTTGATGCCACTGGGTTTGCCCGGGAAGGCGGGATGCAGGCATTGACCCGTGAGCCAGGAGACCTGCCATCGAGACATGACCGTGCCGGCAATCGGGTGGGCTGAGGCATGGATCGCATCCCGATCCATCGCTCCATCGACAACCCGAGTCGCCGCCACGGCCACAGTGGCAAAGGCTCCGGGGTAGGCGACCATGTCGGGTTTCTTCTCGAATTTTCTGCACGATGGCGCAGGCGATCTGCGCCGTCGCATCTTCAGCATCTATGCTTTCCTGATTACCGCGAATATCGGCGTCTGGATCTGGGCCTTTGCCGTCCTCGGCGACAATCCGGTGCTGCTCGGCACCGCATTGCTTGCCTATACGTTCGGGTTGCGCCATGCCGTCGATGCGGATCATATCGCCGCCATCGATAACGTCACCCGCAAGCTGATGCAGGAAGGCAAGCGCCCGGTCGCGACCGGCTTCTTCTTCTCGATCGGCCATTCGACGATCGTGGTCGGGATGACGATCGGCATCGCCTTTGCGGCTGCCGCCGTCCAGCATGGTGTCGAAGCCTTCCGCGAGATCGGCGGCATGATCAGCACCTGTGTCTCTGCCTTTTTCCTTTTCACCATCGCCGCCCTCAATATCGTCATTCTGGTCTCGGTCTATCGCACCTTTCAGGCAGTGAAGAGCGGCAAGCCCTTTGTCGAGGAAGATCTCGACATGCTGCTGAATAACCGGGGACTCCTGGCGCGCATCTTCCGGCCGCTCTTCGGCATGGTGACCCGCTCCTGGCATCTGCTGCCGATCGGCCTCTTGTTCGGTCTCGGTTTTGATACCGCCACCGAGGTCGCGCTTTTTGGGATCTCCGCCACGCAGGCGACCCAGGGCGTGTCATGGTGGGTGGTGCTGGTTTTCCCGGCACTCTTCACCGCCGGCATGTCCTTGATCGATACGACCGACAGCATCCTCATGCTGGGCGCTTATGGCTGGGCCTTCATGAAGCCGATCCGCAAACTCTATTACAATCTGACCATCACCTTCGTCTCGGTGGTGGTCGCCTTGCTGATCGGCGGCATCGAGACCCTGGCATTGCTGGCGGACAAGCTCGAACTGCACGGCGCCTTCTGGGATCTCGTTGCTGATCTCGGCGCCAATTTCGGCATGCTGGGCTATCTGATCATCGGCCTGT
This sequence comes from Terriglobia bacterium, assembly GCA_035539075.1. Taxonomy (GTDB): domain Bacteria; phylum Pseudomonadota; class Alphaproteobacteria; order Dongiales; family Dongiaceae; genus Dongia_B. The sequence continues at coordinate 13,773 of DATLJB010000194.1, read as the reverse complement.
TCATTGTTAGCTGGTTGATATCCTTTGCCTATTATCGGCTGCGCCGGTTCGACGATCTGGATGTGCAGATGGTCAGGTGAGGGGCCGCGCCGCTGCTCGCCGCTTCCGCAGGCCTGGCGTTGCGACATGATGAGGCCTTGAATTGGGAGGCTGTTTTCGTTAGGCCAACCAACGGATGCTAGTTTCGCCACCACTGATGGAATAGATCCGACCGGCATGCGTCGGAGTGGGATGACCGTAACAATGGCTGCAGGCCGCTTTTTTGGCATGACCCGGCATGACCGGCGTTCCGTGGCCTTTGCCGCGGGGCTGCTGGCTTTGTGGCTGCAGCTGCTGGCGCCGTTCCTTCTGGTCAGCGGCATGCAGGCGGCCATGTCCCGCGAGGCCGCGGCGGCCGATGCCATTGATTACCTCTGCCAGCCGATTGATCTTGGCCATGGTAAATCGGATCATGGCAAGCACCTCCTGCGCCTTGATTGCCAGCTTTGCCAGAGCCTGCATCTGCTGGCCCAAGGTCTGGCACCTGCGACGGCCTTGCTGGCCTTGCCGGATATGCCGGTGGCGCAATCTGCGAAAATCACCGACGTCGCTGCGATCTCGAAACAGTCCGACAGCGGCTTTTCATCACGGGCACCCCCCGTCCTCTGATCCCATCTGGCATTAAATGATCGAGCCGCCGGCGGTTGTTTCGCCGGCCGGTTCTCCACATGGATTTTCTGAGGAAGAACGATGATACGTTTTCATCTGGCAGCCGGTCTGGCTGCCTGCCTGACCCTGTCTCCGATTGCAGCTCTCGCGCATGTGACGCTGGAAACCGGCCAGGCTCCCGCCGATGGCTATTATAAGGCCGTCTTGCGCGTCCCCCATGGTTGCGAGGGGGCGCCGACCACCGCCATCCGGGTGCAGATTCCCGAAGGCGTCAAACAAGCCAAGCCCATGCCCAAGCCGGGCTGGCAGCTTGCCGTCAAGAAGGAGAAGCTGGCCCAGCCCTATGACTGGTATGGCACCAAGGTGACGGAAGACGTTCGCGAGATCAGCTGGTCGGGCGGCAATCTGCCGGATGCCTTTTATGACGAGTTCGTCTTTCGCGCCAAGCTGCCGGATGCGGCAGGTAAGACCATTCGCTTCCCCGTTATCCAGACCTGCGGCACCAGCGAGACGAAGTGGATCGAGGTTCCAGCGGCCGGGGCCGATGAAGATAGTGTCGAATATCCGTCGCCGAGCCTCAAGCTCAGCCCGAAGGCTGCCAGCGACGACTGAGCATGATGCGGGGCTTGCCCCTGGCATCATTGATTGTCGATAGCAACCTGTTGAACATTGAAGCGCCGGATCAGCAGCGCCTTCAAGCTGATCCGGCCACCTCCTAGGAGAACACGATGATTTCCTCGCGCGCTACTATTCTGCTTCCGCGTTTCATCTTCGGCCTCGCGCTGCTGCTCTGCGCAAGCAGCCTGGTCTTTGCCGATGATGCCAAGCTTGGTGATTTGGTGATCCGACATGTCTGGTCCCGCGCAACCATCGCCAGCGTCGGCACGGGAGCGGTTTATCTGGAAGTGGACAATAACGGATCCGCTGTCGACCGCCTGGTGGGCGTCGCCACGCCGGTGGCGGGCATGGCGCATCTCCATACGACGGAGATGCAGGGCAATATGGCCAGCATGCAGCCAATCGACGGCCTCGACATACCCGCCGGCGGCAAGGTCATTCTGCAGCCGCAGAAGAATCACGTCATGCTCATGGGCCTTTCGGCGCCCCTGAAAGAGGGCACGACTTTCCCGCTGACGCTGCAGTTTGAAAAGGCCGGGAAGATTGAGGTCGATGTGCCGGTCGAGGCTGCGGGAGCGCTCGGGCCGAAAGCGGAATGAGCGGCGGCGGGCATCCTCGGCTCGGGTGACGGACATGATGAGATGCGCAAGGGAGCACCGGACCGCGGGTTGGCCGCGCCTGCGCCCCCTTGCGTGCCTCGTCGTTTTCTTTGCCTGGCTTCTCGGCGCCAGCACTTTTGCCGAAGCGCATGCCGTCCTGGAAAAGTCGGTTCCCGCCGACCGCAGCGTCGAAGCGCAAGCGCCGCGCCAACTGACGCTGCAATTCGATGAGCCGGTCGGCGTGACAGAGCTCCGCCTCTTGACGGCAACAGGAACGGAAGTGCCCCTTGCCGTTGCGGCCAAGAACAATGTGATCGAGGCGGAGGTCTCGCAATCACTCGCTGACGGAACCTATACGATCGCCTATCGCGTGGTTTCCGCGGACGGGCATCCGGTAGCCGGGGCGGTGCAATTCCAGATCGGCGGGGGCGCGAGCCATTGGGTGACGCAGGCAACTTCGCTCGCCTGGTGGCAATGGGGCGAGATCGGCGCGCGGCTCCTGCTTTATCTCGGCGGCTTCACCTTCTGTGGGTTGAGCTTTCACGCCATTCTGCGTGGCACGGATCGATCGCCGCTGGCGGCGATCGCCAGTCTTGCGGTGATCGCCGCCGCTTGCCTGCTGATCGGCTTCCAAGGCGCCGGTATGACCGGCGATACAGTCGTCCAGCTGCTTTCCCGCGATCTATGGCGACAGGGTGGGGCGGGACCCAATGGACGCACCGCTACCATGTTTTTGGCAATGGTCGCGCTCGGCTGGCTGGCCCGATATCTGCGCGGCCAGCGGCGCTTGGCGCTTGGCGTCTTGGTCGTCTGTGCGGCGATGGCGGTCCTTGCCATTTCGACCACGGGGCATGTCGCCGTGCTGGGCTGGCCTCAGGCGGCCGTCCTGACGATCCATGTTCTGGTAGCGCTGGTCTGGGTGGCGTCACTGGCGCCGCTTTGGAAGCGGGTCATGCGACCGGCGGTCCCGGTCGCCTTGGCTGCGATGCGCTCGGCCCCGCGATTCTCTGTCATGCGGTATCTGCTTCTCCTGGCTTCGCTGGCGCTTGTCAGCGGCACCGTGCTGGCATGCTGGCAGATCACCGAGCCGGCCATGATGGTACGAAGCGCCTATGGGATGACACTGACGGTCAAGATCATCGCCGTCCTTGCACTGATCGGCATGGCGCTCGCCAATCAACACATGGCGCGGCGCTATTTGGCCCGGCCGGATATGCCACATCATCGCGGTCGGCGCTCCATCTGGACCCAGCTTTCGCTCCTCATCCTGATACTCGGCTCGACGGCGGGGCTCAGCCAGCTGACGCCGCCGAGGCATCTGCTGGCGGCCGCCCAGGCGCAACCCGGCTTCCCGGAAGGTGAGGTGCCACTCGAAAAGATTGTTCACGACGGGGATGCGATGGCCATGATCAGGCTGCAAGCAGCAGGCGATGGTCGCTATCGCCTGACGGCGACATTTTCCTCGATGGCAAGCGGTGCGTCCTTGCGGCCGCAGGTCGTCACGGCGTCGCTCAGCAATCTCGACGCGCATATTGGACCTCTGGTCCGCGTCATGCGCGATGACGGCGGCAGCTTTGTCGCCCCGCCACTGGATCTCGTGCCGGCCGGGCGGTGGCAGATCAGCGTCAAGGCCGATCTCAACGATTTCGACCGGCGGGATTTCACTCTGGAAGCGGTCCTCGGCCCCTGATTGCTCGCCCAACTGATCGCTCACCTAACCGTGACGGGCGAAAGGACTGGCTTGTCGGCAGCCGACTCATATAATGGCGAAAATTTGCTGGAGGTTGGAATGACGATCTCGTTGAAACCCATCGCATCGGCCGGTTTGGCTATTGCGCTCGGTGCCGTGTTGGGTACGGCCTTGGCTTGGCACACTGCCTTCGCGGTGACGGTCGAGGACAACGCAGGCAATCCGGATGCCGCGGCGCCCTTGGCGGATCCCGACCAGGATACGGGGGCCAGCCAGGGCAGCAGCTCCGGTTTTTCCATCATCGCACCTGACCAGAATGGTGGTAGCGGGCTGCAATGGACTTTTGGCAGTCCGGGCTCCACAGATGACGGCGGCGCATGGCCCACAGCGCCTGGGCAATAACCGATAGAGATAAAGCAGAAAGGGCGGCCCGGCGGCCGCCCTTTCTGTTTATGCTGATGGCGGCCCCAAGGGCGGTCGATCAGTGCGTCTTCGCCAGATTGCGGCCGGCATCGGTCAGCTTGCAAACCAGCCAGTCAGGCTTCAGCGGATTGGTGAACCAGGGCTCGGCCCAGCCATGGTCGATGCAGCTGCGGATGGTCCGCTCACTGACTTTCTGGCCCCATTCATCGAATAACGGCAGCTTGCCCCCGGGCTGATTCAGGCCCCGTTTCAACCACGCTAATTGAATGTCGCTGGGATGGTTCGCCGCGGCAGCGGATGGATTGATCAAGGAAAGGTTTACCGACATCGCTGCCCCCGCATGCATGAACTCGGATTATCTTAACCTAAACCCGTTCTGCTTCCAACTATTTCGTATAGTCAGTGGGTTACAGATGAATTCTTATGTTAAATATGAACCTGGCGCTTCATGCCGAGGCGAGGGATCTCGATCGCCGGACAGCGGTTCATGACCACCTTCAGCCCGGCGCCCCTGGCCTTAGCGGCTGCATCCGAATTGATCACCCCGAGCTGCATCCAGATCGTCTTTGCGCCGACTGCAATGGCCTCATCGGTGACGCCCAGGGCGGCTGCCGAATTGCAGAAAACATCGACCATATCGATAGGGCCGGTCTGATCCTGGGGGATGTCGGCTAACCGCGCATAGACCGTCTCGCCATGCAATTGCTGGCCGGCAAGGCCTGGATTGATCGGTATCACCCGATAGCCGGCCTGCTGCAGAAAGGCCATCACATGATTAGAGTCTCGCGACGGCTTGTTGCTGGCTCCGACCAGGGCGATTACCTTGGTCTCCTGCAGAATCTTTTTGATGAAATCATCCGCATAAGCTTCTGACATTGCAGTAAATTTCCGATCACAGCTTGATGGCGCAGCCGAGCTGGCCCGCGATATCCTGGATAAATTGCCAGGCGACGCGGCCGGAACGGGCGCCCCGCGTAACTGACCATTCTACCGCCTTGGCATGCAGGGCCGCGCTGTCGATCGGCAGATCGAGGGCCTTGGCATAGCTGTCGACAATGGCGAAGTAGGTCTCCTGGTCGCAATTATGGAAACCGATCCACAGCCCGAAACGATCCGAGAGGGAAACCTTTTCCTCGACCGCTTCGGAAGGATTGATCGCTGTCGAGCGCTCGTTCTCGATCATGTCCCGGGGAAGCAGATGGCGGCGGTTGGAGGTGGCATAAAAGATGACATTGGCCGGCCGTCCCTCGATGCCGCCCTCGAGCACCGCCTTCAGCGACTTGTAGCTGGTATCGGCCGCATCGAAGGAAAGATCGTCGCAGAACAGGATGCAGCGGCGCGGCTGATTGCGGATCAGGCCCAGCAGCCGTGGCAGGGTCGGCAGATCCTCGCGATGCAACTCGATCAGCGCCAGGCGTTCGGCAGGTTGGTCGGTTCCGAGTTCGTCATTGATGGCGGCATGCGCCGCCTTGACCAGCGAGCTCTTGCCGGTGCCCCGCGCACCCCAGAGCAGGGCGTTGTTGGCAGGCAGGCCCCGGGCGAAGCGCCGGGTATTGTCGAGCAGGGTATCCTTCGATGAATCGATCCCCTGCAACAGGCTGATATGGACCCGCGAGACGCTGGGCACCGGCTCCAGCCAGGATTGCTCGGCCTGCCAGACGAAGGCATCCGCGGCGGTCAGGTCGTTGCCCTTGCCGGCGGCCGGGGCCAGGCGATCGAGGCTGGCGGCGATCGACCGGAGCAGGGTGAGGGTTTCTTGATCGGGCATGAGGGATGATCCGAAAACTGATGATGATTGCCAGCAGTATGCCGGGTGGTCGCAGGCGGCGCCAGAGAGGCAAAGGCCCGTTCGGGCATGCTCGCTATGCGCTGGCCGGGCGTCCGGGGAGGCCGCGTGATGCGGGCGGCTAGCCCGATATAAGCAGGAAATCGAGGCCGCCCAGGAGCCCGCCGACCGACAGCGCCCAGAGCGGATTGCGCTGGGTGAAGGCGACGAAGAGCGCGGTGCCGGCGGTCAGCAGGCTGGCTAGCACGGTATGGTCCGAGGCCTGCGCCATGATCAGGCCGCTGGCCGCCATCAAGGCCAGGGGGATCGGCATCAGCGCAACCTGCAGCAGCTTCATCCATCGCGCGCCGACCAGCCGCCGCCTGATTCGCGAGACGCCGAAGGTCAGCAGCGAAGATGGCAGGCAGATGGCAATCGTCGCCACCGCCAGTCCGGCCGCCCCGGCCAGATGCCAGCCGATCAAGCTGACGAAGATGACATTCGGACCGGGCGCCGCCTGGGCAATGGCGAAGAGATTGGCGAAGGTCTTATCGTCCAGCCAGCCATGCACGCTCACGACCTGGCGGTGCATTTCGGGCAATACCGCGTTGGCGCCGCCGATCGCGCCCAGAGACATGGTAGCGAAGGTGACCGCCAATTGAGCGAGCAGGCCGGATTTCATGGTCGCCGCTCCCGTATCGCCAAGGCCAGGCTGAGCGGCACCATGAGGGCGACGATCAGCAGGATATGGAGATGCAGGATCGCGGCGCCGCCGAAAGCCAGCAGGCCGACCAGCAGGTTGCCGAAGCTGGGACGCAGCCGACGGGCCAGCTTGATCGCGGTGCCGATGACAAGCCCTGCTGCGGCTGCGGTCACGCCGCCGATCACGGCCTGCACAAGAGGCAGATTGCCATAGAGCTCGTAGAGCATTGCCAGACCGAGCAGAATCAGCAGCGGTCCAGCCAGCAAGCCGGTGAGCGCCGTGGCTGAACCCAGGGCGCCATGGAATTGCTCGCCTACCATGATCGATATGTTGCAGACATTGGGGCCGGGTAGGACAGATCCGATACTGAGCAGGTCGGCATATTGCTTGTCCGTGTACCAGCCGCGCTCGTCGACAAGGACGCGATGCGCCCAGGCGGCGACGCCGCCAAAGCCGCAGAGACCGATCTTGGAAAAGGCGAGAAAGATTGAACCGTAACTCACAGGTTGATCGATCGGGACCGGATCGGTTTGTGTTGCGTCGGACACGGTATTTCCCCTTAATTTCTCAAATAAAATGCCTTCAAATCTCGACCGGAAACAAACCATTTTTAGGCCGCGGCTTTGTGATTTATAGTCACATCATGTCGCGTCGCCTGCCATCCCTGACTGCCTTGCGTGCCTTCGAAGCCGCCGCCCGCCACGAAAATCTGACCCGGGCGGCGGAAGAGCTCTTCGTCACCCATGGTGCGATCAGCCGCCAAATCCGGGAGATCGAAACCGATCTCGGCACCGCCTTGTTCGAGCGGCGCGGCCGCCGGCTGGTCCTGACCGATGCCGGTCGCGATTATCAACGTGCCGTCACCGCCGCATTCGATGATCTTGCCGCCGCGACTGACCAATTGCGTCAGGCGGTTTCGGCGCGGCGGTTGACTCTGAATGTCCTGCCAACCTTTGCCATGCGCTGGCTGATCCCGCGGCTGGGACGCTTTCAGCAGCTCAATCCCAAGATCGAATTGCGCCTGGTGACCTCGGATCGGCCGATTTCGCGGCTGGGCGAACCCTTTGACCTCGCCGTGCGGCGCGGGCCGGAGCTCTGGCAAGGCTATCGCGCGGCCGCCTTCATGGCGGAGTGGGAACTGCCGGTCTGCAGCCCGGCTCTGCTGCGGCGAAAGCCGATTGCCGCGGTGAAGGACCTCGCCAAGCACATCCTACTGGAGGCGGAGACGCGGCCGGATGGCTGGCAGCATTGGTTACGGGCAATGGGCGCGCAACAGCTGCAATTCAGCGGTCGCCAGCAGTTCGACCACTTCTATCTCTGCCTCGATGCGGCGGAGGACGGGCTCGGCCTTGCCCTCGGTCCGGTGCCGCTGATCGCCGACGATCTGGCGGCCGGCCGGCTGGTCGCGCCGCTCCCCGATCTACGCCTGCCGAGCCGGGCCTATCACTGGGTCGTGCCCGATAGGCTGGCAACCGATCCAGCCATTCGCAGCTTGTGCCAGTGGTTGGAAGAGGAGGGCGGCAAGGCCACGGCTGCGATAGGCTGAGCTGTTCTACTGCTAGGCGATTGCTTCCGAAGGCTGGCGAATCTCCGACAAGGTGGCTGTGCGACTCTCGGGCGCAATGGTTAGACGCATGCTATGAAACTTTTGCACTTCCGTCCGATGGGCGATGCTGATGATGCTGCTTTGCGGCAGGCGTTCGATCAGCAGGCGATACATCTGCTGTTCGTTGTCGGCGTCCAGCGCGGATGTCGCTTCATCGAGGAACAACCAGTCTGGCTTGGTGAGAACAGCACGGGCTATCGCTACACGCTGCTGCTCGCCGCCGGATAAAACCATCGACCAGTTGTCGGTTTCATCAAGGCGGCCGATCAAGTGCTGCAAGTTGGTTCTGTTCAAAACATCGATCAACTGATCATTGTCCACTGCATCAGGCGGCAGGGGGAAGGTGAGGGCTTCCCGCAGCGACGAGATCGGCAGATAAGGTTTCTGCGGCAGGAACAATGCGTGGGCCTTCGCTGGACTATGCACCTGACCGCGGCCGAAAGGCCAAAGACCGGCAAGGACCCGGAACAGCGTCGTTTTACCGCTGCCGGACGGCCCCGAGACGACCACATGCTGCCCCGGTTGGAATTGCAGATTGAGATTGCTGAGCAGCTGACGACCATCCGGCAGCGCAATGTCGAGATCGCTCACCACCAGCTTATTGTCACTACGGTCATGAGCGGATAGGTGCGCCATCTGCGCAGCATCGAGCTTTGCCTGCTCCATGGCATCGACGAAGACGATGAGACGATCGACGGTTGCCTTCCAGTCCGCCAAGGTCGTGAAGGCATCGACAAACCAGGAAAGCGAGCTTTGCACCTGACCGAATGATTGACGAACCTGCATCAGGCCGCCGAGTTGGATAGCGCCCGCAAAGTATCGAGGGGCCGCCACCACGAGCGGGAAGATGACTGCGGCCTGAGCATAGAAGCTTGTGAACCATGTTACGTTCTTCGTGGTCTTCATATAGCGGAACCACGTCGTCCAAATATCCTGGAAGCTTTGATGGATGCGGCGGCCTTCCTCATCCTCGCCATTATAGAAGGCGACACTTTCGGCGTTTTCGCGCAAACGAGTCATGTTGAAGCGGAAGCTCGCGTTGTACCGCTGCAGCAGATAATTGATGCTGATAAGGGGGCGGCCGATGACATAGGTGAGCCAGCTGCCGAAGATGGCATAGATAAGGGCAGCCCAGAACATATAACCGGGGATGGTGATGTTCATGCCGGCGACGGTGAAGCTGAGCGAGCCGGAAAGAGTCCAGAGGATGAACAGGAAGGAGAACAGGGTGACCACGGAGTTCAGCAGCCCCATCGCGATGGCAACGGTCTGCTGCGTGAAGTTGTCGATATCCTGTTCCACCCGTTGCTCGGGATTATCGGTCCCATAATCTTTGAGCTGGAGAAGGTAATAGACACGTTCCCCCAGCCAGCGTTGCAGAAGATTTTGTGTAAGGTAACGCCGCCACCTGATCATCAGCATCTGCCGCAGATAGAGGTAATAAACAGCGATAATGATGTAACCGAAGGCCAAAATCGTGAATTTGCCGATTTGGTACCAGAATCCGGCTTCGTCCTTGTTTTGCAAGGTGTTGTAGAAATCGTTGTACCAATAGTTGAACGCCACCTCCATGCCGACTAGGCCGAGGTTAAAGGCGATCACCACGATGCTCAGAATCCAGGCTAATCTCCAGTCGCCGGAACGCCAGTAAGGGGCCGTCAGCTTCCAGAGTTTCGAGGCGAAATGGCGTGGCTGAATTTGGGCTTGGCGTCCCGGTTCCAGGGAGGTGTCGGCTGGCATCGGCGCGTGATCCGTTCCGGTTGCTGGGTGCCGGGCAGTTTAGCCAGCTTGGAGAGGAATGCCAGCTTCGGGGTGTAACCGATTGTAACCCATTGAAACAAAGCGCTATACCTAGTGTTCTGCGAGGCCAGGGCGGCGCGGGGCCGGCCCATGCGCGAGGGGCGCGCGGCGCGCGCCTTCAGGTTGCTTTTCGGAAGCGTACCATGTCAGCGGACACGGAGGCACGGCTCTAAGACTCGCCGCCCATCAGATTGCGCGCGATGATGGCTGCGTCAGCCCGCGGTTGATCGAGGACGCCTTTCAGGAACGCCGTCGCCGCGTTGCAAAGCGCCACCGGATTGTTGCGGCTGGCGGCCGGCTCCCGGATGACGGTAAAGACGTCGGGCTCCTCCCGGTAGAGATGACGGACATAGCGTAGCATTGCCGAATGGGCTGTAGGCTGGCTGTCGGGCGCATGCGGCTGGTCGAAGGCGGAATTGGTGATATCGGCCAAGGCGACGATGCCCTCCCGCTTCATCGTGAGCGGCAGATCATGCATGTAATTCACCCCGTCTGCCGCAAGGTTGGGAAATGCCTGGGCGGCGCAAGCGATCGGGTCCAGCGCTTTCAGGTAAGTCAACTGCTCGACCTGCAGGCGCTGGTAGCGCAACACAGCTTCATCCGAAGCCTTCTTGATGTAGCGTGGCACCAGTTGATCAATGACTAATTGACTTGCCTGGTCATCGATCGCGGCGATGGTGCGGCCTCGTTTGGCCCCGTCCAGATAGACGGTCTGAATCGCCGCATAGGCCTTGGCGTCATGGGTGGAGATCGCGGCGTAAAGGTCGTTCTCCTTCAATGCCAGGTCGACCTCTGCTGTCGAGGTCCAATAAGCAAGCCCCGATCGGGCAAAGCGGCTGCTGTCGACCACGGCATCGATAACATGTGCGGTGCGCAATTCGCCGGATGTCGGAAACCAGAGCTCGCTCGGTATTGTCTGCAGGGCCTTGTTGACGAAACTCTCCGGCAGGCCGTCCTGCAGATAAAGCGTTCGCAGCGTGTCATTGCCCGCTGCCCATGTCTCGCCACCCAATGTTCGCGCCGCGCTGTGGAAACCGAGCCAGGCATCCTTCGCCAAATAACGCGGCTGGCCGCCCAGGAAGGCGAGGGTGCAGGCGCTGGCACAGGTCGCGGCGGTATAGGTGGTGAGATGGCGCTGCCTGATGAGACGCGAAAGCTCGTAGCCTTCAACCATCTCGCCGCCATCGCTGTTGAGGTGAAGAACCTTCACCGCCGGATGCTCATCCAGCATTTCCCGCACGGCGGCGGTGGTTCCTTCCGGCATGCCGCCGGCAAGCTCCATTTCGGTGCCGTCGGCTAACAGATGAATGGAGTATGGCTTGATGGCGTGCGATTGCCCGGTCTTCACGGCCGTATCCGTAATCGTCGGAACCGCCTGCGCCGAGCATCCACATAACAGGGCAGCAAAGACAAGCTTCCGGTAACTTCGATCGGCGCCACTGATTACCTTGCGGCATACTGCTAGAATGTCGTGAGCGCGCGTGGGAACCACGCGCGGAAAACGTCCCAAGACCATGCTGCTACCTTATCCACGATCCCCCGCATGAATAAGATAAAGCCACGGATAGTCTTAATTTTCATCAAACAAAGCGCCGTCAATTCCAAGTTCAGCGAATGCTCGCAAAACCCGGGGCCGCGCTATCGCGTTATCTGCAATTTGGATAACGCCCGTTGCAGCGGGAAACTGCAAGACAATTAGGCCGAGCATCTCAAGCGGCATGCTAAGCCTGACTGGTGAGGCGCACTCAACGCAACGCAAATGAGGCGGCCGATTTCGCATGCGGCGGGCATCATATTTCAATCGGCTGGGACGCGAGAATTCGCGGAACAGCAGCGCAGTTCAATAAGCGCTGCGTGCGGTAAGGCTCAGCTCGACCGGCCGAGAATGGCCCGGGTGATTGCCGCTGCCTGCTCGGACGGCTGATCTAGAATCGCACGATAGAAATCCCTCACTGTGTGGCAGAGGAGCTGTGGATCGTCGAGATGTGCTTTCGGATTCTTGATGATTTCGAGCGAAGCCGGCGAGGTCTTAAAGAATTCGTGGAAGAATTTCAGCATGGCGATCTGCGCGAGAATTTCGTCACCGGCATTGGCGCGCGGACGTGTAATGGCCGCATCTGCGAGATCGGCGAGGGAGTCGATATCCCGGCCCTGGAGCGAGAGCGACAAGCTGTGCTCGAGGTCGTTGGCGGCAATGCCGAGATCGGGGAATGCGGTCGCGGCGCAGGTGCTCGGCGCGGTCTTCGCCATATATTCAAGTTCATCCAACTGCACACGCTGATAACGCAGCAATTCCGCATCGGGTGCGCTTTTTATATAGGCTGGAAGAAGGTATTTTGCGGCGAACTTGGTTGCGTCGGCATCGACATCGGCGGCGCTTCGACCGGATTGTGACCCAGCCAGGAAAATCTCCCGGATCTTGGAATAACTCGTCGCATCTCTTGCCGCCAGCACCGCATAGAAGCGGTTCGCCTGCAGCGCATGGTCGAGATCTGCGGTATTGTTCCAATGCGCCAAGCCGGACTTGGCGAATTTCTGCGCATCGACGATTTCGTCGACGACATGGGCCGTGGTCAGTTCCTGATGCGTCGGATACCAGATTTCGCTTGGCGCCGTCGTAAGCGCTTTCGCGATAAAGCTCTCAGGCAAGCCGGCACGCTGGTAGATATCGCGCATCGCCTGGTTGCCGGTCGCCCAGCTCTCTCCGCCGAGGGAGAGCGAGGCGCTATGAAAGCCAAGCCAGGCGTTCTCGGCAAGATAGCGTCTGGTGCCGGCGATGAAGGCCAGGGTGCAGGCGCTGGCGCAGGTGGTCGAAGTATAAGTGACGAGATGGCGCTCCTTGATCAGGAGACCCAGCTTATAACCCTCGAGCGCCTGGCCGCCGGTGCTGTTCAAATGGATGACGTGAACCGAGGGCGCCGTGTCGAGCTCTTTGCGCACCGCCTCTGCCGTCCCGTAAGGCATGCCACCGGCAAGCTCGATCTCTGTGCCGTCGGCGAGCAGATTTATCTGGTAAGGCGAAACCTCCATCGGGTGATCGATCTTGGCGGCAATAGGGCCTGATGCGCTACCGGTGCAGGCCGTGAGCGCCGCCGCGACGAGTGCCAAGAGAATGTTCCACTGGCGCCTGCCAAGATGGCCCAACCGCCGCGTCATGCCGTTCCCCCGAACATACGATCGTAACCGCCCCGCCGGTCAACGCTGCAGTCAGCGTAAACGCGGCGCCTGCGCGGTGCCAAGCGGATTCTTATGGCGTCCGCCTCCCGCCTGGTGGGATCACCCCCGCTCCCTTTCGGGGAGAGTGAGCGGGGCAGTCGTCAGAGTCGGGATCAGGATTCTCGCGGCGGCTAGATCGTATATGAATCGGTGGGGTTCCGATTTTCCGCGCCGTTCAGCGCCGTGAGGTCATCGACCATATCGAGCAGCCGCTGCAGCGCCTGTTCTTCGGTAAGCTGCGCGGTGTCGATGACCAGTTCCGGCTTCTCCGGTGCTTCATAGGGCTGGTCGATGCCGGTGAAGTTCTTGATCTCGCCCTTCAGCGCCTTTTTGTAGAGGCCCTTCGGGTCGCGCGCCTTGCAGGTTTCGATATCTGCCTGCACGTAGATCTCGACAAAGTTGTCGCCGACGATGCGGCGCGCCTTGTCGCGATCGGCCCGCCACGGCGAAATCAGCGAGACGAAGACGATGAGGCCTGTCTCTGCCAGCAGCTTCGCCACTTCGGCGGTGCGGCGGATGTTCTCCGCGCGTGCCTCAGGACTGAAGCCGAGATCGCTGTTGAGACCCTGGCGCAGAGTATCGCCGTCCAGCACCACGACCTGGCGGCCGCGCTGGAACAGGCGATGCTCGGCGGCGCCGGCCAGGGTCGACTTGCCGGAACCGGAGAGACCGGTCAGCCACAGCACCGCACCGTTATGGCCGTTC
>DATLJB010000193.1:0-4070 GCA_035539075.1 Terriglobia bacterium | reverse complement strand
GGCGAAGTCGCGGGCTCTGACGGAGCAATGGCAGGCGGAGAAGCAGAAGCTGGCCGGCGCCCAGAAGCTGAAGGAGCAGCTGGAGCAGGCACGCGGCGAGGCCGAGGCAGCCCAGCGCAACGGCAATTTCGCCCGCGCCGGTGAGCTTACCTACTCGATCATCCCGTCGCTGGCCCGGCAGCTCGAGCAGGCCGAGAAGGCCGAAGAGCACCGCATGCTGAACGAGGTGGTCTCCGACGAGGATATCGCCGGTGTGGTCTCGCGCTGGACCGGCATTCCGGTCGACAAGATGATGACTGGGGAGCGCGACAAGCTCCTCAAGATGGAAGAGGCCCTCGGCCGCCGCGTCATCGGTCAGCGCGAAGCGCTGGTTGCCGTCTCCAATGCGGTGCGGCGGGCCCGTGCCGGGTTGCAGGATCCCAACCGTCCGATCGGCTCGTTCCTGATGCTCGGGCCGACCGGTGTCGGCAAGACCGAGCTCTCGAAGGCCCTGGCCGATTTCCTGTTCGACGACGATCAGGCCATGGTCCGCATCGACATGTCGGAATTCATGGAGAAGCACGCGGTGGCGCGCCTGATCGGCGCTCCGCCGGGCTATGTCGGCTATGAGGAAGGCGGCGTGCTGACCGAAGCCGTGCGGCGCCGGCCCTATCAGGTCGTGCTGTTCGACGAAGTGGAAAAGGCGCATCCGGATGTCTTCAACATTCTGCTGCAGGTGCTGGATGACGGCCGCCTGACCGACGGCCAGGGCCGCACCGTCGATTTCCGCAATACGCTGATCCTGCTGACCTCCAATCTCGGCAGCGACTATCTCACCAATCTCAAGATCGGCGAGACGGTCGAGGATGCGCGGGACCAGGTGATGGCGGTGGTCCGGCAGGCCTTCCGGCCGGAATTCCTCAACCGGCTGGATGAGGTCATCCTGTTCCATCGTCTGTCGCGCGACGACATGACGTCGATCGTCGATATTCAGCTGGAGCGGCTGCGGCAGTTGCTGGCCGATCGCAAGATCGATATCGAACTCGACGACAAGGCCAAGCTGTGGCTCGGCGATGCCGGCTATGATCCGGTCTATGGCGCAAGGCCGCTGAAGCGGGTGATCCAGCGCGAGCTGCAGAACCCCCTCGCGGTGCTGTTGCTGGAAGGGCGTTTCAAGGCGGGCGAGGTCATCCATGTCTCGGCCGGCGAAGGCGGTCTCACGATCGATGGCCAGAAGCTGTCGGAAGCGGCTTAACGAGCGTTCCTGCGGCCGATATCGATCGGCCGTCAATCAGATCAAAGAAGAAGGGCCGGTTCGCAAGAACCGGCCCTTTGCGTTTCAATGCCTCGGCTGCGCGGTTCAGTTTTCGCAGCCGTTCGGACCGCGGCAAACGGCGGTACCGTCGTCGCCGGCCGGCGTCTGCGCGATCAGCGCATTGTTCTTCTGCTTCGCCATGTCGGCATTGATCTTCGTTACCTGCGACTTGAAGGCCGCCAGATCCTTGCCGGTCAGCTTGTCGCCGCCGGCGACCTTCACCGTGGCCGGATTGACCTGCTGGTTGTTGATCAGCACTTCATAATGGAGATGCGGGCCGGTCGCCTCGCCGGTTGCACCGACATAGGCGATGACTTCGCCCTGCTTCACCTTGTCGCCCTTGTGCAGGCCGGCCGCAAAGCGGCTGCTATGGGCATAGGCGGTGCTGTAGGTGCTGTTGTGGCGGATGCGGATGTAATTGCCGTAATCGCTGCGGAAGCCGATATCGACAATGGTGCCGTTGCCGGCGGCGTAGATCGGCGTTCCGGTGGGCGCGCCGAAATCGACGCCCTTATGCAGGCGGGTATAACCCAGCAGCGGGTGCAGGCGCATGCCGAAGCCGGAGGTGATCTTGGCGCCATCGACCGGCGTGCGCAGCAGCGACTTGCGGACGGATTCGCCGTCCGGCCCGTAATACTCGCCGTCGCCGTCATGCTCGAAATAATACATCGGCACCTTCTTGCCGCCGAGCGTCAGCGCCGCGTAGAGCATATGGCCGGCCTTGGCGAAGGCGCCGTCCTGGTTTTCATAGCGCTCGTAATAGACCTCGAAGGAATCGCCGTCATGGATGTCGCGCTGGAAGTCGACATCATAGGAGAAGGTCTTGATCAGATCGCTGACCACGGCGACCGGCAGGCCGGCCTCCTGGGCCGCTTCGAACAGGCTGCTGTCGATGGTTCCGGCGATGCGCGTGTTCTTCTGCGTCAGCGGCTTGTCGATCGTCTTCGCGATGAAGTCGCCTTCGCTGTTACGCTTCAGCGTTACGTCCTGGGTGACACTCGGTTCGAAAGAGAGGGCCACCAGCTTGGCGCCATTCTCACCCGTCTCGTTGTCCGCGACATTGTTGAAGTTCAGGGTGATCTGCTGGCCGATCTGCAGCGCCTTCGGCGAGAAGACGTCGGACAATGCGCCAACCGCGTCCTGGGCCTCGTTCTGGTCCATGCCGGCATCGACCAGGACGCCGAACAGGGTATCGCCGCGCCGCACGGAGACGATGCGCTGGAAGCCGTTGGTGTCGGCGTGGCGGTCGCCCGAACCGGTCCAATGCGCCGCGCTGTCAGAGCTATCCAGCCTGAAGGCGTTGCTGAGTTCTTCCGTGGTCAGGCTCGGCGTATCCACATGGCTGTCGCGGTCGCCCGATAGGCCGGCACCCGAGAGGTCGGCAGAGGCAACGGCGGTTGCCGGGGATGTGGCGGTGGCGACGGAAGCGGTTTGCTGTTGTCCGTCCGTCTGGCTGTCGGCCGGGGCCGGGCTCGCGTTGCTGGCAGCCATGCCGGTCGGGTTCGTGCCGGTCGGGTTCATGGTGGTCGGGGCCAGGGCCGCCCCGGTGGGCTGCGCGATCCAGATATTGCCGGGCGCCTGGGCCGCGTCGCTCGCGGCTAGGTCCTTGCGATGGCGCTCGCGGCTGCTCATGGCCTGGGCCGGCATGACGGCGCGGCTATTGAGATCCTGCAGCAGGCGCTGCGACCACTGGCCGGCGGTTGAGCTTACCGCGCTTGCGGCATTGAAACTGGTACTGGCGACATGACTGGAAAAAGCTGCGGCCTTCACATCGTTAACAACCGGAGGGCGGACCGACCAGGCGGCTCCTAGCCCGCCTAGGGCGACAAAGCCGGCGGCGCTATACAGCAGATAGCTTTTTAGCCTGCCCCAGACTTGGCAGCTTCGATACAGCAATTTGGATATCCCCTAGCGGAAGGCAATTACAGATAATCTTTAGTTATTCGAAGGTTGGTGAACGCTTGGTTAAGCGATTCGCACCGTCCCCCGCCCTGACAGGCACGATGACCTTTGGAAGATATCCCTGTCAACCATAAATTCCCAATCAGATCATTAGATTAAGGCAAGTCGGCAAAGGTTCCGCGTCAAACGTGTCATTTCTCCGCGGAGTTCGCACATGAAGTGTTATTTCTCTTTGGGATGTGCGTTTTGGAAATTTATCGATGGCGCCAGACCCGACCAGGACCCCTCCAAGGGGCGGGCTGAGGGGCGGATGGGCGGACGCCGACGGGACTGGATGGGCCGGGTAATGGCGCGGTGAAATATTTTCAGTGGAAAGCCGCGGGTTTCGACTCTTTTCAGCTGCATATGAGAGTCGAAATTATTTATTTTTCTATGTTAAATCAATGGCCTGATAAAAAACTACACGGGCGTGCAAAAAATCTTCAACAAAGCCGTTGACGCCCCAATGGCCCCGGCGTATAAGCCCGCTCCCGACGGCGCGAACGTCCGGAACGAACCGAACCAAGCGCCTCTGCTATTTGACAAGTTTATCGGAAGAGAAGGGATACGCGGGCGGCGGATCTTAGGCTGGGTTGATGCCTGGAATATGATCTTTGCCGAATGCGTGTCTTAGAACAGGCTGGTTCTGTTTTCTGGGTTGTGGGGCTTAGGCTCTGTGATCGGATGATGGGTACTGGTCTGGACAGTAATGAGAAACGTGTTTGTGTAAGGATCTTCGTTGATTTGCTGGACCTTTGGTCTGGCAGGTTAACCTGAGAGTTTGATCCTGGCTCAGAACGAACGCTGGCGGCATGCCTAACACATGCAAGTCGAA
>DATLJB010000192.1:0-2483 GCA_035539075.1 Terriglobia bacterium | reverse complement strand
CCGCCGGTCTGCGCATCATCGCCCAGAAGCGGGTCCAGCTCTCCAAGGCCCAGGCCGAGAAGTTCTACGAAGTTCATGCCGCCCGTCCGTTCTACAATGATCTGGTGAGCTTCATGACCAGCGGCCCGGTCGTCGTGCAGGTGCTGGAAGGCGAGAACGCCATCGCCAAGTATCGCGATGTTATGGGCGCCACCAATCCGGCCAATGCCGCCGCCGGCACCATCCGCAAGGAATTCGCGGAATCGATCGAAGCCAATTCGGTGCATGGCTCGGATTCGCCGGAGAATGCCAAGATCGAGATCGCCTATTTCTTCAGCGGCCTCGAACTGGTCGGCTGAGCCGATACGCCTTCGGGGCAACCCGGAAAGACGAAAGGCGCCGGAGCGATCCGGCGCCTTTTTGCTTGCCATCCGCTGGGGACGGCCGATGCCGATCAGATAATGAAATAGAGTGCGAACAGGGTCACGGCGGCGACGCTGATCGATCCCCAGAACAGCAGGCGGCAGAAGCCCTTCCAGGTCTGCTGGCGATCGGCCAAAATCTGTTCGTTGATCGTTGACGACATCCGAAGGCTCCCCAATTGCAAAATGAGATGGGGCTTTTTAGCGCAGGCGCCGCGTTGTGGCAATCCCGCCGGCGCGCTCCCGCCAGCGGCGTCCAGGGCCGTCGGATTGCGGCGGCGCGGCTCAGGAGAGGGTGGGATTGATGAGAAAAGCCGCCGGATCGCCGTTGCTCTCGACCACGGCGGTCTCGCCCTCGACCCGGACTTTGCCGGCGGCAATCAGTCGCAGGGCGTGGGGATAGAGCCGGTGCTCGGCGGCCAGCACCCGCGCGCCCAGGCGGTCGGGCGTATCGCCGGCCAGGACCGGCACGGCGGCCTGGGCGATGATCGGTCCGGTATCCATTTCCGGCCGCACGAAATGCACCGTACAGCCATGCAGCTTCAGGCCGCGCGCGATCGCCCGCTCATGGGTGTGCAGGCCCTTCAAGGCCGGCAGGATGGCGGGGTGGATATTGATCATGCGGTCGCGCCAGGCCGCGATGAAGCCATCGGTCAGCAGGCGCATGAAGCCGGCGAGGGCAATGAAATTGGCGCCGGCGGCGCGAATCCTGGCATCCATCGCCGCATCGAAACTGGCGCGATCGGCAAACTCCTTGTGGTCGATGACCCCCGTCGCCACGCCGGCCTTTTCGGCGCGGGCGAGACCGGCCGCATCCGGGCGGTTTGACAAAACCAGGACGATCTCGATCGGACTGTCAGCCGCATGCGGACCGAAGGCGTCGAGAATCGCCTGCAGGTTGCTGCCGCGTCCGGAAATCAGCACGGCAAGGCGCAGTTTCTCGGTCATCTTCCTGCGAGTCAGGACCAGTTGGCGGTGTTGTTGACGACGCAGCCGGGCGCATCTTTCGCGCGGGCGCCGATCTTGCCGATGCGATGCACCGTTTCGTTCTGACCTTGCAGCACTTTCTCGACCTCGGCGGCGCGATCGGCGGCGACCACCAGGATCATGCCGATGCCACAATTGAAGGTGCGGCTCATCTCATGCGCGTTGATGCCGGCGGTCCTGGCCAGCCATTGGAAGACTGGTGGCAGAGTCCAGGCGCCGCCGTCGATCTCGGCTTGCAAACCAGCCGGCAAGACGCGCGGGATGTTTTCGAGGAGGCCGCCGCCGGTGATATGGGCCAGCGCCTTGACGGCGCCGGTTTCGCGAATCGCGGCGAGGCAGCTCTTCACATAGATGCGGGTTGGCGTCAGCAAAGCGGCGCCCAGCTTCTGGCCCTTGGCGAAGGGCGCCTCGGCCGCATAGCCGAGGCCGCTGCGCTCGACCACCTTGCGCACCAGCGAATAACCGTTGGAATGGACGCCGCTGGAGGCGAGGCCGAGAATGACATCGCCGGCCGCAACCGTGTCGCCGGTGATCGCCTGGCCACGCTCGACCGCGCCGACGGCAAAGCCGGCGAGATCATAGTCGCCGCCGGCATACATGCCTGGCATTTCCGCCGTCTCGCCGCCAATCAGGGCGCAGCCCGCCTGGTGGCAGCCTTCGGCGATGCCCTTGATGATGGCGGTGCCGGCGGTGACATCGAGCTTGCCGGTGGCGTAATAGTCGAGGAACAACAAGGGTTCCGCGCCCTGCACGACCAGGTCGTTGACGCACATGGCGACGAGATCGATGCCCACCGTGTCATGATGATTGGCATCGATGGCGACCTTCAGCTTGGTGCCGACGCCGTCGGTGGTGGAAACCAGAATCGGATCCTGGAAGCCAGCAGCCTTGAGGTCGAAAAACGCACCGAAGCCGCCGAGGCCGGCCGCAGTGCCGCGCCGCGCCGTGGCTTTTGCCAGGGGCTTGATCGCTTCGACGAGGGCATTGCCGGCATCGATATCGACCCCGGCATCGCGATAGGTCAGACCGTTGCCAGCCTTGCCGGCTCCGCTGCTGCTTGCGCCGCTGGTTATGGCATCCTCCATGGTTTCGGGC
>DATLJB010000191.1:0-9020 GCA_035539075.1 Terriglobia bacterium | reverse complement strand
GTTGGCGTGATCTCTGCCGATGAGATCGGCAATTTGGTCCTTCCGTTCAGCCATATGAAGGCCTCCACGCGTTATCGCGCTGGTATCCCTCTCCCCGACGATCTGTTTCTTATGGTTTCTCTGTCACACGCTCCAGCGCTTCATTGCATTGATAAAATGCCGTCAACATAAACAAGGTAACATAATCGACCAGTTTCAAGATGCGTCCGACGGCTGGGCGGAGGATTTGGTCGACTCGAAAATTATGTTACCACAAATTGTCGGCCCAGACTCTAAAGAAGTAATGAATCGCATGGTCGTGATACGCGGTAGTTGCATGACCTCGGTAACACGCACCCGCTTTACGCATCGCTCTCGTCATCAGGTCACGCCAGCGTGACTCCGCCTCGGAGATGGGAGGGCGGTGATCGCGCGGCAGGGGAAATTTGCAAGCCGGAATTTCCGGGTGGCGTGGGAAGGTTCCGGTTGTGTTATTGCCGGCCGCCAACTGACCGTCGCGGGCGATGAGAAACGCCGGTTCATAAGCAAAACGGGCCGCGCAAGCGCAGCCCGTTTCCTGGTCCGGCAGAAACCGAAACGCCGGTTGGTTTGTTACTTCGTCACGGTGAAGGGGCTGAACATGCCCGCCATGTAGTGGCCCTTGACGTTGCAGATCAGGACGTAGTTGCCGGCCGGCAACTTCACCGCCAGCTTGCCCTGCGTGCCCGGCTTCAGTTCGGAGACCTCGCCCATCGATTTCAATTTGTCTTCATCGACCCGGTCCTGGCCGGCGATCATCGGCAGCTTGTCGGTCGCATGCTTCAGCTTGATCACGACCATTTCATGCTCGGTCATCGCAGCATCATTCTTCACGTTGAACGTGATCTTGCCGGTCTTGACGCTGGCCTTGTCGAGCGTCATCGCCATCTTGTCGCCGCCGTCGCCGGTCAGCGAGACGTTGACGGTATCATCCGCCCAGCTCGGCGCGCTGGAAGCGAGAATAGCAACAGCGACAGCGCCGAACAGCGAGCTGCGGATTGCGGTGATCTTCATATGGACTAGCTCCGTAAAATTTCTTCGACATAGGACG
This sequence comes from Terriglobia bacterium, assembly GCA_035539075.1. Classification (GTDB taxonomy): domain Bacteria; phylum Pseudomonadota; class Alphaproteobacteria; order Dongiales; family Dongiaceae; genus Dongia_B. The sequence continues at coordinate 7,951 of DATLJB010000191.1, read as the reverse complement.
ATGGCAGGTGATGGTCATCGAGAGCGACCAATCATCGGCGGCCAAGTCACATTGCCATTTAGTCGCGAGAAACTGACAGGCTGCTGTCGATGGTCAAATTCGTTGCTGCGGCATGATGTGCAGATGGCCGCGCGCGTTTTGTCGGCCATTCATCGGCATCTCTTGCATTTCCCCAGCTTATGAACCGCGATGGGCGCATGTCAGCGGTGACACGCAGTGAGAGAATGATTCGCAGTCGCGCATCGGGAATCTCTGCGGCGTGGTTAAAGCAAAATTAAGACGATGATGTCATATATCGGCAGCATGCTGCCTTGACGATTTCGGCTTATTGATTCCGCCGGCGAAGGCGCAGCGATGCGTCACGCGACCCGCGAGACAAGGCGGCGATGACAGATGGCTGACAGATTGTCCAACTAGGATCGCGTCGCCATATGGAGGGCGGAGATCGGGCTTAGGCCCGCGAACACCGTCGTGTCGATATCGACCGGTTTGATCTTCGCAAAAGTGATCGGCAAATTGCCTGGTCGCGCGGGATGGGTGAGCGTCCCGAAACCCGGACAGAGAATGATCGCGTTTGTTGCTGCCCCAACATCGAGCATAAGGAGTCTTGCGTGAAAAAATCTTCCCTCGTCATCGCCGGTTTTGTCGGCGTGGTGATGACCGCTTTCATCGGGTCCAGTTTCGCGGCCATGCCGGATGACCGCGAAGGCGTCATGAAGGACGTGATGAAGTCCTTCAAGGTTCTGATCGGCATCTCGAAATCGGGCCAGTTCGACGCCGCCGTGGTGAACAAGGAAGCCGCCGCGATCATCGCCAACCTCGACAAGTTCAAGGATCTTTTCCCGGACGGGTCACAGGCGGGCGACACCAAGGCCAGCCCAGAGATCTGGAAGGATCGCGCCGGTTTTGAGGCGGCACGAAATAATGCCAGGGATGCCGCGGTCAACCTTGCTAAAGTAAGCGATGCGACGGCGTTCAAGGCAGCCTTCGATGCACAATCGGCCGCCTGCAAGGGTTGCCACGACAAATATCGCGCCAATTAATTCCTGTTTCCGTATCAGCCGAGGTCGTTCCGCATGACGAGAAAACTCTTCGCCACTGTGGCCATTGTTGGTCTCGCTGCTTTGGGCGCCTTCCTTTGGGCGTCGGAGCCGGTGGAGATCGCGGCATCCCAGCTGCCGCCGCATGTGCCGGACAAGGCAAATGGCGAGATCCTGTTTCACGCCGGCGGCTGCATTTCCTGCCACAAGCCGGCCGATACGGCGCAGACGGACCCCAATCTGCCTGCGGGCGGCGCACCCCTGGCGACGCCGATCGGGACGCTCTATCCGCCCAATATCACGCCCGACGTGAAGACCGGCATCGGCGCCTGGAGCGATGTCGAGTTCGTCAATGCAGTGAAGCGCGGCATCTCCCCGAGCGGGGAGAATTACGTGCCGGCCTTCCCCTATACCTCTTACGCCCATATGTCGGTTGACGACATTCTCGACCTCAAAGCCTATCTGATGAGCCTGAAGCCGGTCAGTTCGCCGCGCCATGATAGCGGGGTGCCGTTGCCCTGGCTGGTGCGCCGCGGGGTCGGCTTGTGGAAGCGGCTGGCCTTGCCGGAGACCAGCCTGGCGGATGCGACGCCGCTGCCGGACCCGAGCCAGAGCGCCGCCTGGAACCGCGGTGCCTATCTTGTCAACGGCCCCGGCCACTGTGCCGAATGCCATACGCCGCGCAACGTGCTGCTGGTGCCGGAAGCGGCTAAATATCTCGAGGGCGGCCTGCATCCCAATGGCCGCACTAAGGTGCCCAGCCTGCATGACCTGATCGGCCGAGGCCTCTTCAAGGACGTCAATGACCTGGCAGACGGGCTGAAACAGGGCGAAGAGGGGGGGTACGATAACATGTCGGCCGGGGGCATGGGCGAGGTCCAGTCGAACCTCTCCAAGCTGCCGGATGCCGACATTAAGGCCATCGCCGAATATCTCGCCAGCCTGAAATAGGCCTGAAACAGACCTGAAAACAGACCGGGCTCGATCGGGTATCAGCGGAAGGTGAGCATGGCGTCCCCGAGAGGATTCGAACCTCCGACCTGCGGTTTAGGAAACCGTTGCTCTATCCTGCTGAGCTACGGGGACGCAGCGCGCGGGGTTTATAGCAGAGGCGGACAGCGCTGGCAAAAGCCGCGGTGGGGCCGTCCCGGCGCTTTTGCGCACGGATTCCGGTCCGGCGGTCTTGTCTCCGGCCCCGCCTTTCCCCATCTCCTTGGCATCCGTCCTTCGCCCCGCCTGTGCCTGGGCGCGCCTGGGTTGGTGGCGCGGCCAGCGGGCACCGTCCTCCACGAAACACCGTTCGGCAGCGCCGGAAATAGCGGCCCTGCTCGTTTCAAGTGAATGGGCCCGGCGCGGTACGCCTCGGGGGCGAAAACCGTCCATGCGCCTAGTTAAGGAGCGGCGGCGCAGCAGGCGGTTACAAATACCTTTCACAATGCTTGCGAAAATCTGACATCATGGCTGACCTGTCGCACAATGATTGCCGCCGCCCCGATTATCTGCTTTTACTGCCCACCATTGTCCTCGGCTTGGCAACGAAATCATTGAATGTCATGCTAATTGAACTGTCGGTTGCGTGGCGACATGGCGTCGAAAAAGCTGATCGGGCGATTCCTTCGATGATCGGCGGCGGGGGTGTTCCCGGTGAGCGGACACGAGCCTGCTATCGGTCTGGGACGTAGAATGGGAGACCACGTATTGCACCGGCATGAGGGCGCGAGCCGCGGTGTGGTTTCGCCGATAGCGGCGACCGCCGTCGCTCCTCGACTTTCCGGACTTTCCCTGCCCAAGGGGCTTGCCCTGCGCGGGGTCATTCCCTGGGCGCTCCTGCTGGCGCTTGCCTTTTGCAGTATTGCCCTGGCGATATCCTTCGTCGCGGGGATTCCTTTCACCGCGCCGGTCCTGGGCAAGATGCCGGGCGTCACGGCCACCTATTGGGTGCCGCTGATTGCGGCCATTCTCGGCTATCTCCTGCTGCAGATACTGGCGGGCTTCGTCGGCAAGGCACGGCGTTCCTGGTCGGCCATCCTGCGCAATGCGGTCGATGACTATCTGCTGCTCGCGCTCTTCGTGCTGGTCGTCTATGTCCATTTCAATATGAAGATGTGGATTCCCGTCATCAATCCGCATCTTTTCGACCAGGATTATTTCGCTGTCGATCAGGCATTGCAGCCGGTGGTGACGGGTTTCATCGGCCTGCGCCAGATGATCGCCCGCATCCTGCCCTCGGCCGATATCTGGTATCTGGCGGGCTATATGGGCATTTTCGTGCTGTCATTCCTGTCCCATGCCCTGGGCAGTCGGCGGTGGCATTACCACAATCTGCTCGGCCTGCTGATTTCGCAGATCCTCGGCCCGCTCAGCTATCTGATCGCGCCCGCTGTTGGCCCCTTCATCTATGAGCGGGGCGTCAGCGCCTTGGCGACCCATACCGAACTGCGGATGTACGATGTCTATCTGCAGGTGCGGCAGGGTGGCGCGGCCTGGATCGCGCAATATGGCGGACATTTCTTCACCTATCCGCTGGCGGCCATGCCGTCACTGCATGTCGGGACCATGTTCGTCATGGTCTATTACGCGATCCGCGCCCGGCTGCTGGTGGCGCCGATCACCCTGCTGGCCTTCGGCTGGATCGTGATCGAATCGGTTGCCGCGCGCTGGCACTACCTCATCGACCTGCCCTTCGGCCTGCTGCTGGCGATGCTGACCATCGCCATCAGCAACCAGATCTGCGGTACGCCGCCTGAAGCCGAGCGTCGCTATGAAAGATGATCTGCGGATCGGCGGCATCGGGTCCGCAGCCGAAGCAGCCCTGCGCCTGACGGCTACGCCGATCTTCGCGGAACGTCACGCCGCGGTACAGATGGATGGCAATGTCACGCCGGACAAGACGGTCCGTTCCGCATCTGCGACGACCGACCCTGCCGGCGCTGTCGCGACGGATGCCGGCCAGGCACCGAGCGTCTGGGTGCTGAAATGCCACCGCGCCGGCGATCACGCGCAGAGCCTTGCCTTGGCCAACGAACTTGGCTGGCCCTATGTCGTCAAGGACATGGAATTCCATTGGTACGAGCTGTTCTTCGCACTTGCCGACAAGGTATCGCTGGCCGGCTTTGATCGGCGCCGATCGAGCCCGCTGACGCCGCCCTGGCCGGATCTCGTCATCATGGCGGGGCGCCGCAATGAAATCCCGGCCCGCTGGATCCGGGCACAATCCGGCGGCCGCACCAAGGTGGTCGTCATCGGCCGCTATTGGACGCCGCCCGAGGATCTCGACCTGGTGGTGACGACGCCGCAGTTCCGCCTGCCGACCCATCACGGTAACGTCCTCCTCAACGATTTTCCACTTCATCTCGCCAGCAAGCAGCGGCTGGACGAAGCCGGCAAGCTGTGGGCGCCGCGCATCGCCGGCTTGCCCGGTCCCTATGTCACGCTGCTGGTGGGCGGCTCCACCGGCCCGTATGTCTTCAGCAAGCGCACGGCGCAGCGTCTGGGCCGCGAAGCCAGCGCCTTTGCCCGCGCCCTGGGCGCTTCGCTGCTGGTGACCACCAGTGCCCGCACCGGCCGCGCTGCGATGCAGGCCTTGCGCGCGGCGATCGATGTGCCGTGCCATTTCTATCAATGGCGGCCGCGCGATCCGGATAATCCCTATCTCGGCTTCCTCGGTCTCGCCGATGCGGTGATCGCCACTGCCGACAGCATGTCGATGATCGCCGAGGCCTGCATGACCGACCGGCCGGTCTATCTCTTCGAATTCGGCAACGGCCCGGCGGCGATGCATGGGCCGCGCGCGCGCAACCCGGAAAATCGTCAATGGTGGCGCTGGTCGCAGCTGCGCGACCAGGGCGTTCTCGGCCTGGCCTATGCCTGGTGGATCGGCCGCCCGCCGCGCCGCCTCAACCGCAGCCGCGATATCCGCCTGGTACTGGACCGGTTCATCGCCTCGGGTCGCGCGCAATGGCTGTCCGAAGATCTGCTGGCCGATCCGGCACGGCTGCGCCAGAACGCTGCCACGACGCATGCCAGGCCGTTGGAAGACGTCGAACTGGCGGCGCAGGCGGTGCGCCGGCTGCTGGGGCTGGCGGCTTGAGGCCGATCTGACATGCCAGCGCAACAGCATCTCTCGCCGCAGAGCCTTTCTGCGGGCCCGGCTTCTACGGTGTCTTCGGCGGCCCAGGCCGCCACGCTGCCGGCGCCGCGCATCTGGCTGATCCAGTCGGACAAGGCCGGTGACAATGCGCAGCTCAAAGTGATCGCCGACGCACTGCCCTGGCCTTATGAAGTCAAGCAGATCACGGTGCGCGCGCAATTCGTGCTCGGCAAGCCGACGGTCTCCGCCTCCCTGCATCATGTCGATGAGGCGCGGTCGGATCCGCTGCTGCCGCCCTGGCCTGATCTCATCCTCACCTGTGGCCGGCGGATGTCGATGGTGGCACTGTGGATACAGGAACAGTCGCGACAGGCGGGTGCGTCGCGGCCGACGAAAATCGTCTTGGTCGGCATGCCCAAGCGCCATCCCGAGCGCTTCGATCTCGCCGTGATGTCCGGCCAGTACCGTGCCCGCCAGCGCGACAATATGCTTGCCATCGACTATCCGCTGCAGCGTGTCGACGAAACCGCCATCGCGCGCGAGGCGGATGCCTGGCGCGAAACTTTCGCCGGCTTCGCCCGGCCGCTTGTCGCCGTGCTGGTCGGCGGTCTCACCAAGGCGGTGCGCTTCGACGCGAAAACGGCCGCCAAGCTGGCGCGCGATCTCGGCGAATTGCAGCGCCGTGAGGGGGGATCGCTGATCGTGGTCACCAGCCGCCGCACGCCGGCCGCGGTGGTCGGCGTTCTGGAGCGCGATCTGCCGCCCGGCGCCATGCTGTACAAATGGACCGCGGCCGGCGGCCCCAATCCCTATCGTGCCCTGCTGGGCCTTGCCGATCGCTTCATCGTCACCAGCGACAGCATCTCCATGCAGATGGAAATCGCCTGCCTCGGCCGGCCGCTGGCGATCTATCGGCTGCCGCAATCGCTCTGGATGGGTGATGGCGCCTTCGGTGCCGTGATGGAACGCCTGTTGTCGATCGGCTTTATCCACGGGCTGATGCGCGGCCTGGCGAAAGCCGGCAGCAAAATCGGCTTTGGTCATCACCGCGACATCAGCACCATCCATCGGCAATTGGTCGAAGATGGCCTGGCGGTCTGGTTCGGGCGGCCTTTCCGTCTCGACGGGGCCAGACCGAAGGACGAATTGCCGGCGGTGGTTGCCCGGATCGTGGCGCTGCTGAAATAAGGCGCGCGGGCAAGGCCGTCATCCCAATTAATACGGGCATAGGCGGCCCGGCGGCGATGACAGGTTAATAAGAGGAAGCTGTCCGAATGTTGGACGGATTAAGGTCGGAAGCCCGGTGATCTGCTGGTCGCGCGGCGCTAGGCCGCAGTGTTTGACAATTATTTAGTGGTATATAGACGGCTGTGGTTGCGCGATTGTCTTGCCAAGTTCCGACCCGTTGGCCAAAATCAGCGCATGTCGACGAGGTGTCTCTCGTGGCACTTTTTGTCATGCCTGCAGCACGGCTCAGGTCGGATCGGTGAGGTAGAATGCTAGATCGTTTTGTAAATCGAGTTATCCGTGAAGTCGCGGTCCAGGCCGCGGCCCTGGCGCCGGCGTCGCAGCGCCGGGCGATCCGCCGCCGTGCGCGTGGCCGTGAAGACACGCTCAACCTGTTGAAGTCCGATTATGCCGTCGTCTCGCACGGCAAGAGCGGCCGTACCTGGCTCAATGTGATGCTGTCGCGCTTCTTCCAGCTGCGCTATCACCTGCCGGAGCAGCTGCTGCTCAGCTTCGACAACATGCATGACAAGAACAGGCAGATTCCGAAGGTCCTGTTCACGCACGACAACTACATCCGCGACTATACCGGCCAGGGTGCCAACAAGACGACCTACTACAACAAGCCGACGGTGCTGCTGGTGCGTCATCCTGCCGATGTCGCGGTCTCGCAGTATTTCCAATGGCGCTATCGCATGCTGCCGCACAAGAAGGCGCTCAACCAGTATCCTACCCATGGCGCAGAGGTGTCGATCTTCGACTTCGTGATAAAGGAGGATGCCGGCCTCGCCCGCGCCATCCGTTTCATGAACGAATGGGCGAAGGAAATGCCGCGCATGCAGCAGGTGCTGGTGGTGCGCTATGAGGATCTGCGCAAGAACACCAAGGCCGAGCTGCATCGCGTCCTTACCTTCATGAAGCAGAATCCGACCGATGCCGAAGTCGAGCAGAGCGTTGAATTCGCCGCCTTCGAGAACATGAAGAAACTCGAAGAGAAGCGCGTCTTCTGGCTGACGGGCAAGAAGATGCTGCCGGGCGAGAAGGGCAATCCGGATTCCTACAAGACGCGGCGCGCCAAGGTCGGCGGCTATCAGGACTATTTCGACGACGCGCAAGTCCAGCAAATCAAGGATTATATCAGCGCGCATCTCGACCCGGTTTTCGGCTATGGCAAGGACGAAGCCAAGCCGGCGACCGATCCTGCGCAGCTGAAGGGAGCCGCGTCCGGCTGAGGGCCGGACGCAAGCGGCGTCTCGCGAGGATGCCGTCATCATTGTCAACGCCATGAGGGCTAGAGGGAAATGACGATCGAAGCGGCACAGAAAACGACGGCGCAAGGCAAGCCCTGCGTCTTCATCCAGACCAATCGCAAGCAGCTTCTCGGCGCCTTGATCGCCGAATATTCGCTGAAGCGCAATTCGGCCACGCCTGATGCCTTCGACGTCAAGATCATGCATCAGGAAGACTACGACTTCTTCCGCAAGAAGGAAGGCAAGGTCTATCTGCGCGATCGCCTGAAGCGGATCTGGCTGAATGACGATTTGCAATCCTTCACGCCCTTGCGTTTCATGCCGCCGGAACTGATGGGCTATCA
>DATLJB010000190.1:0-15420 GCA_035539075.1 Terriglobia bacterium | reverse complement strand
GTCAGAGCGAGAATCGTCCAGGCGGCGGCATGGGTATATTGACCGCCGTTCTCGCGAATGCCGGGCGGGTATCCCTTGATATAGCCCGGATCCTGCACGGTCTGATCGAAAGGTGGCGTGAACAATAGAGCCAGCTTGTCGCCGCGCCGGATCAGATAATCGTCAAGCGACGCCATGGCTCGCCCGGCCCTCGACGGTTCCGCGGCCCCTGACAGGACGGCCCAGGATTGCGCGATCGAATCGATCCGGCATTCCAGGTTCGCTGCGGAGCCCAACGGGCTGCCGTCGTCGAAATAGCCGCGCTTATACCAGGCGCCATCCCAGGCCTCGCGCTCCAGCGCAGCTTGCAGGGCGCCGGCATGCGATCTCCATGTTTCCACATGGGCGGTGTCACCACGCTTCTCGGCGACGGCCGCCAATGCGGTCAGGGTAGTATACAAGAACCAGCCGAGCCAGACGCTCTCACCCTTGCCGCCCTCGCCAACGCGGTTCATGCCATCGTTCCAATCGCCGGTGCCGATCAGCGGTAATCCATGGCTGCCGACTTCGAGGCTGCGGTCCAGTGCCAGGGCGCAATGGTCGTATAATGATGCGCTGCGCTCGGCCGTCATCGGCTGAAAGAACAGATCGTGCTCGCCGTTTGCCAGCATCGGTCCCTCCAGGAAACCCACCATCTCGTCCAAGACAAGATGGTCGCCCGTCATCTCGACATAATGCGCGGCGACATAGGCCAGCCAGACGCGATCATCGGAAATGCGCGTGCGGACACCTTGCCCCTGCGGCGGCAGCCACCAATGTTGAAAATCACCCTCGGGAAATTGCCGGCCGGCGGCATGCAGCAGATGGGCCCGTGTCAAGGCGGGGGACATCCAGGCAAGCGCCAGGCTGTCCTGCAATTGATCCCGAAAGCCAAACGCGCCGCTTGTCTGGTAGAAGGCAGAGCGTGCCCAGAACCGGCAAGCCAGCGTCTGGTAGAGCATCCAGCCATTCAGCATGATGTCCATGGCCCGATCCGGGGTCTTCACCTGGATCACCCCCAGCATCTCTGCCCATTGCCCGGAGACCTCGCTGAGCACGGTATCAAGATCGATCGCCCGATATCGTTTGACGAGGACTTGCGCATCGCTCTCCGTCGCGGCATCGCCGAGAAGGAAAGTGAACTCGGCGACCTCGCCCGGCGCTAAGTCGACGGGCGCCCTCAGAACGCCGCACGGGTCGAGGCCGGCGCCGACGCGATTGGACAAGACCGTTCCGGGGTTCAGCGCAGCCGGTTCGGAGAGCATGCCGTTGCGGCCGATGAACTCTCCCCGGTCCCCGGTCCACTCCACCTGCCGCCCCCCGAGATCGATAAAGGCGGTGCAGGACTTGAACGTGGTGTTCCACGGGTTCTGCGCGAAGAGCGCGCCGGTTTCGGGATCGATCCGCGTCATGATGAAGGGAGCGGCTGCGCCTCGCTCGGCACCCAGAACCCATTCGACATAGGTCGTGATTGACAGACGGCGGGTGCGGCCGGAGGTGTTTCGCAGCATCAGCCGCGTGATTTTGACCGGGTCCTGCAGCGGCACGAACTGGAGCAGATCGAGTTCTATTCCATGGGAATGATGCTCGAACCGGCTGTAGCCGTGCCCATGCCGGGCGATATAGACCGGTTCCCCGGCGTAACCGGGTAGCGCCGTTGCACCCCAGAATTCGCCGCTCTCTTCGTCGCGGATATAAATCGCCTCGCCCGGCGTGTCGCTCACCGGATCGTTGGACCACGGGGTCAGCTTGTGCTCGCGGCTGTTCTCCGACCAGGTATAGCCGGTGCCCTCGGTTGCCACCTGGAAGCCGAACGTGGGATTGGAAATCACGTTGATCCAGGGGGCCGGTGTCCGATGCCCGGCTCGGATCATCGTCGTATATTCGCGTCCCTCTGCGGAAAACCCGCCCAGGCCATTGAAGAATTCCAAGCCGGGCTGTTCGGCAGCCGGCTTTGGCGGCTGAGGCGTCTCCGACGGGCTTCGGCGCTGCCGCTGTGGCGGCCGAACGGCTTGCGGCACCGCGATATGCGCGAGCTGCTCCGTTAACCGCCCTCGACGGGCGGTGAGGATGACACGTGCCACCGCCGGCAAGAGGGCGCGTGTTTCCACGGACATCAGATCGGTGCGCAGCACATAGGCGGAACCCCGGCCGGTCTCTTCGCCCGGAGACGGCCTGGATTGGCTTGCCCGCACGGCGGTCTCAAGTGCTATCTGCAGGTCCTGCACATAGGAAGCGGCGCGCTCGTTCATGATCACGAGATCGACGGAGACCTGTTTCATGCGCCAGTATTCATGTGCCCGCAGGGCCTCCTGGACGACCTCGATATCCGCAATATCGTCGATTCGCACCAGGACGATCGGTAGGTCGCCGGAAATGCCGTGCTGCCATAGTCCGGCCTGCGGTGCGCTGCCGCGACGGATCATTTCACCCGGCGCCCGCAAGGCTCCGTTGGCATAAAGAATATGGCTGGCAAGGCGTTGGAAGGTGTTCGCTTCGTCGGCATTGATGTTGAGGTGTCGTAGCTGCACCTGAGCCTGCGTCCAGGCAAGCGTGCAGGCGCGCTCAAAGGCGTTGGCGTCCTGGTGCTTGTCGACAAGATCCAGCACATCCTGACGCGATGACGCGACAACGGTCCAGATTGCTGCCCGCACGGTACCGCGTGCCGGCACGCGGAGGCAGCGGCGCAAGGCGAAGATCGGGTCAAGCACGGTCCCTGTGGTTCCGGATAACGGCTGACCCCGCATGCTACGGCACTGACGAAGGTCATGGCCGCGCCCGAGGAACCGCGCCCTGTCCGTCTCGACTTCCAGCTCCCCTAAAGTCTCGCCCTCGACCACCATGATTTGCGCCGCCCAGATTTCCGGCTCGGCAGGCGATCGCCGCCGCCGGGTTGCTATCAAGGCGCCAATCTCGGCTAGATATTCGGTTTCAATGAACAGCTTCGAGAATGACGGATGAGCGGCATCCGCCTCTGCTGCGGCGAGGACCAACTCGACATAGGAGGTGATTTCGATTTCCTGGGGTTCGGTGGCGGCATTGGAGATCGACACACGGCGAACCTCGGTATCGTCCTCAGCCGATATGACGACTTCCAAAGTCGTGCTCAAGGCGCCGTCGCGGCGGATGATCTCCGCGCGATCTTCCGAGAAGGAGACGCGATACTTATCCGCCTCGACGCCGCTTGGTTGATATCCGGCGGACCAGATTTTGCCGCGCTGGCGATCACGCAAGAAGATATAGCTTCCCCAATTGTCGCGGGTAATGTCCTCGCGCCACCGCGTAATGGCAATGCCCTTCCAGCGGCTATAGCCGGAGCCGGCGGCGGTCAGCATGACTGCATAGCGGCCATTGGAAAAGAGATGCGTTGCCGGCACGGCGTCATGCGGCGAGCGGAATCGACGTATTTTCGTCGGACTGAAATCGAGCGGTGTGCTGGCGGTATGGATTCCCTCCGCCTTCGGATGCTCAAGAACCACGTCGCGCGGTGTGCGTTCCTGGAGCAGCAGATCGGTCGCCTGGACGATGGGGTCGCTATGGAATCTCGTCCGCATCACTCCGTCAAACAGCGCATTGGCAATGGCGATGATCGTCATGCCCTGGTGATGCGACATGAAGGCGCGAATGACCGCGACGCTTTGCCCGTCACGAAGATGTTTGCGGGTAAAATCCAGCGCCTCATAGAAACCATAGCGGCCCTGCGCGCCGGCCGCCGCAAGATGCTTGAAATTGCGCGACGCAACCGTCGGGACGACCATCGTGGCAAGCCCGGTCGCATAGGGTGCGATAACGGCACTTTCCCCAAGGCCACGCTTTAAGCCGAGGCCGGGTACGCCAAAGCTCGAATATTGATAGGTGAATTCAAGGTCGCGCGCGTTATAAGCGGACTCCGATATGCCCCAGGGCAGGCCCAGCTTGGCGCCATAGCTCACCTGTCGGTTGACGACGAGGCGGTTGGTCTGTTCCAAAAGACTGTTGGCGGGAGCCCGCATGACCAACGAGGGCATCAGGTATTCGAACATGGAACCGGACCACGAGATCAGCGCGGCGCCGCGTCCAACGGGCGTGACGGCTCTGCCCAGGCGAAACCAATGCCGGGTGGGGATGTCGCCCTTAGCTATCGCGAACAGGCTGGCGAGGCGCGCTTCCGAGGCCAGAAGATCATAGCAACTGGGATCCAGGGTGCCCTCGCTGACCAGGAAACCGATCGACAGAAGCTGACGTTCCCGATTCAGCAGAAAGCCGAAATCCATCTCGACGGCCATATGCCGGGCGGTCTGCTCAAGCGCGCGCAACTGCTCCGTAAGTGCATCTACCGCCCCCGGGGGCGGCGCCACGTCGCGCAAATGACTCTCGACGGTCGCTTGGATCGCATTGGCCCAGAACGTGATATCGGTTGCGTCGTCATCAAGCTGGCGCGCCAGGGAAGCCGCTTTGGCGGTGATGTCAGTGGTTAGCGGCATCAACCCGGCCAGGATTACCGTTGCATCCTGCGGTCCGATCCGGGACCCCTCGAGCGACACCGAGAACGCGTCGAGTGCCTGGTCAAGCGGTGTTGTTTCGGCGTTTTTCTGTTGCGCTGCCTGGAGCGACCTTAGCGCCTCTCGCGCCAGGTCCAAGGCGTCCTGCAGCGCGTTCAACAGAGAGCTGGGGGCGATGGCTGGTTGCTCACGCCATTCCCGGCAGGCATGGGCAAGGACCAGCAGATGGCCGGCAAGATTGCCGCTGTCGACGGTTGAGACATACTTCGGGTCAAGCGGCCGCAAATCCTGCGTATCATACCAGTTGAAGAAATGGCCGCGAAACCGTTCTAGTAGCCCCATGGTCGCGAGTGTCGCCGATACGCGCTCGGTGGCATCGAACCGACCGATCCAGCCGAAGTCACGCGCGCTGACAACCGAAAGAAGGTACAGGCCGATATTCGTCGGCGAGGTGCGATGCGCAAGTACCGGCTTCGGATCCTCCTGAAAATTGTCAGGCGGCAGCATCCGGTCGGCTGCGGTCACGAACCTCTCGAAATACCGCCAAGTGCGGCGCGCAGTTATCCGGAGGGCGTCTATATCCGGCGCGGCGATTGCGAGCCGGCTCGCCGGACCAGGTGACCTGCTGACCCAGTAGGCAATTGCCGGCGACAGCAGCCAGGAAAAGATGACCGGTAAAGCGACCGGCCATGCGTCGAATCCGGCAATCCAGACGATACCAGCCGCGACCACGGCTATCATGACGCCACCAAACATCTGCCGGACAAAGCCGAGGATGCCCAGACGGTCGCCAATCGTCATCTGAGCGGCAGTGACCCATTCGAGCAGATGTCTGTGGCTGACATAGAGGCGATACAAAGTCCGCGCGATGGCATCCACCATCAACCAGGACTGGTGTGGCAGAAGGACGATTTGCAAAGCTGTCCGCGACAAGGCCAGGCGCAGCTCCGCGCCCAAGGCATCGAGATGACTGAGCGGCGTGGTCCTGATATGGCGCGGAATGATGGCGGCCAGCACCGGTATCAGGGACGGCATCATAATCGTCAATAGCACGAAGAGCGACCAGGTTGCGGCAATAGGCAGCGGTTGCGTCCACCCTGCTATCAATGCGGCGGCGGCAAGGGGCGGCACCAGCGTGCGCCGCAGATTGTCGACGATCTTCCACACACCGACCGGCGGAACGGCGCCCTGGTTGCGATTCTTGCTGTCGCGACGCTGACCCAGCAGCCAGGGAACCAGCTGCCAGTCGCCGCGCGCCCATCGGTGCTGCCGCGCCGCCGCCACGTCATAGCGTGACGGGAACTCTTCGACGACTTCGATATCCGAAGCCAATCCGGCGCGCGCGAAGATGCCTTCGATGAGATCATGGCTCAGCACAGCATTCTCGGGGATACGCTGGTCCAGCGCGGCTTCGAAGGTTTCGAGGTCGTAGATCCCTTTGCCGGTATAGGAACCCTCTCCGAACAGATCCTGATAGAGATCCGACGCCGCGGCGGCATAGGGATCGATGCCGCCCGGACTGGAGACGATGCGCTGGAAGAGAGAACCTTCTCGGCCGACCGACAATGACGGCGTGACACGTGGCTGCAGAATGGCGTAACCGTCGACCACACGCCCCACTGCCGGATCGTATTTGGGCCGGTTCAATGGATGCGCCATCTTTCCGATCAGTCGGCGCAGTGCTTCGCGGGGGAGCCTGGTGTCGGCATCCAGGGTGATGACATAGCGAATATCCGCGGGAATCCTGGCCGCCACCCCGCCGACATCGACAAAGCTGGTATCCGTTGCGCCGCGCAGAAGCCGGTTGAGCTCATGCAGCTTGCCGCGCTTGCGTTCCCAACCCATCCATTGACTTTGCGATGGATTCCAGATGCGTCGGCGATGCAGCAAAAGAAAGCGTGGATCTGCGGCGGTTGAATATCGTTCGTTCAAGCGGGAAATGCCGGCGGCGGCGGCGGCCAGGAGGCCTTCATCATCCGGCATCTGCTCACGTTCCGCATCGGCCCAGTCGGTGAGAAGTGCGAAGTGGACGGCGCCCCCGGGACTGGTCAGGGAATGAACTTCCAATTGCGTGACCTGATCGTCGATGGAGGCCTTGCTGGTCAGCAGTGTCGGCATGACGACAATGGTGCGGAAGGGCGCCGGTACACCGTCGGCCAATTCCAAACCCGGCAGGATGACGGCGCCCACACCTCTGGTTAAATCGCGATTGATCAGCGCGACGGCGACGTCGAGAGCCGGTGCCAGACCCAGCGCAGCCAACAACACGAGCAGCCCGGCACTGACGTTATTCTCGGCGATAACGATCAGCGGCAAAGCAAGGATCGCGGCTGCCAGGACGCCGATAAAGGCGATATACCCGGTAATGCCAATCCGTCGCGCGAACCGGCGAAACCAGAGATGCGCCGGCACGCGAAAACCGATGCTTTTTTCAAAGTCGGACCGGCCAGCTGCGATCAGATAATAGCCCGGGTCGTCGACGCCTGAAAACGAAGCCGGCGGGGACTCGTTCGAGGCGGACGGGACCAGGCTTTCTGCCGACAGGGCCTTGTTGGCAATTTCCAGTTCCGAGTATTGCGACCCGCGCGCGAGTTCCTCGATGGCGCCGCGATACAGATTGCGGGTTGGAAAGTCCATCAGCGCGAACTGGCTCGAAGCGCGAAACGTCGTATCGACAAGACTGACGCTTTCGACCAGTTCCGCCCAATCGATATCGGAAATCAGGCGCATGCTGGTGATGATATTGCGTACCGTGACGTTCGACGATCCTTGCCGCTGAAGCTCCTCCTGGACAATCGCTTCCGATGTCGTGCCGTAGCTTTCCAGATGCCCTTCCAGCCATTCCAGAGCCGGGGTTTCATTCGGGTCCTGGTCGCGTAGCCTTTGGACCAATTGGACAGCAAGCGCCGGCGGCAATGGCGTCTTGGCATAGGGTCGCAGCACGACGGCCACGGCTTCGACAGGCTTGCCGGTTGCGCCCAATAATCTGTTCGCGAGGATGTCTGCCTCGTGACGATGGCCGCGGGCGAGAATGATCCGCGCTGCCATCCGCCGCAGGTTCTCTACGAGGACAATGCGGAGCGTGATGGCGATGGCCCAAAGCTCACCGATGGTGAGCGGCTGAACCTGCTGGTAGGCGTTGACGAAGCGCAGCAACGTCGTGGAGTCGAAATGGCTGTCGGTATGGGCAATGAAGGCCCAGGCCAAGCCGAAGATGCGCGGATAGCCTATGAAAGGGCCACCCGCAAGTTTCGGCAGTTGGCGGTAATAGCCGGGCGGCAAATCGGTCTGGATTTCCCGGACCTGCTCTTCCACGATGTGGTAGTTATCCACGAGCCATTCGGCCGCCGGCGTGATCGCCTGTCCCCGGTCGAGTGCATGCGCGATCTCGTGATGCGCTTTCAAAAGAGTGGCGGCATTGTCGCGCAACCGATGCGCCAGCGATGGTACCGTAATCGGCGTCAACGAGACATCCTGAGCCGCCGCCAGCGTCATGGCATGCTGTTCCAGGCGCTCGATGCTGAAGCGTTCTTCCCGAATGGGCGCTTGACTGTCCCAGGGCGAGGATACTCTCAAGCGTCTGAGGGGCACGAAAGATGAAATGGACAAAGTGGCCTTTCTGCCGGTGAGGGCGACGGCCGGGACCGCTAACTTTTACGAACGGCAAGCCCGGCCCGAAAGTGCGAACACAATCAGGCGGCGTCTCGCGTTCGTATCACGTCAAGGAATTCGCAGCGGTCGAATAGCTCGCAAGAAGCCGGCGGCCCTGTCGTGTGCGGTCAGGAGGACGCGTAAATCAACAGCCCGACGGCCAGCGGAAGCTGAGTAGCGGAAACAAAAGCTATCGCTGTAACTTGCTCGAACCTTGAGGACTCAATTGCCGGCAATGGTGCCGGGATGTATCCGCCGGTGCCGGCTTACTTTTGCTTGCCGCGGCGCAACGGGTCGATTTTGGTTTGGATGATCGGGGTAATGGCCGCGGCGGCCGAGACCTTCGGCTTGTTTTGCTTCGGCTTCTTCTGCTCGCGACTGCTGCGCTTTTGACCTTTGCTCATTTCATGCTCCTCATGATGTCGTTGCGGTAATGGTACGAGAATGTCGGGAAGTGACTGTCAGGCGCAGATATCCGGCTTTGTCCTTTAGCCTGGATCCGCACCCCTCGAATTGTAAGAACGCTTGCTGGAATTACAGCGGTCTCGCTGCGCCGACTTTACAAGTCGAGCGTGGTGAAGCTTAAGGGCTTTCCAATTTCCGCTTCGCTCGCCTGCAGCGTCGGTGCAGGGAAGTTGCAAGGCGGCCTTCTTCGGCGAAAGGCAAATGCGCCGATCCGTAACGGCAGCTTCCTTCAGGAAACTGAGCACCGTGATGTCACTATAGGCCTTCTACCCCCACTTGTACGAATTATCTTCCGCATCGGCGGGCAGGCCTTTCGACCGCCAATGCAGTTGGGATGGCGATCCGGTCATGGGTTGGCGCAGATCAAGTGCCAGGCGCCGTAGGATGACGCCCTGCGAGCCTGCGAAAAATATGGAGGCATATATATGAAGACGTAGCGGCCGCGCTGCAGAAGATCGAGGGCAAGTGACTGCCGCCGCTGCAGGCTTGGACGCCTCTCCTTAAAGCTTAAGGTCAGGCCGTCTTGGCGCCTGTTTGCTTCTTGCGCGCCAGCACGCAGGCGAACTGCATCTGCACCTTCTGCGGGAAGTCGGAAATCATCCATTGCGGCTCCAGCCCGTATCGCGGCAGGTCGCTCGTGCGGGCGGAGAAGTAGTTGCGAGTGACGACGTAATGACGACGGATGCCGTGCTCGTTGACGTCCCGGAACGGCTCGATCATCAGCACATGGTTGCTGGAGACGCGGGAGATTTCGCTGAGTGCCTGCCGGCGGATACGCTCCATCTGCTCCAGCGCCAGCACGGTGATGACGAGATCGAAACTGTTATCGGCGAAGGGCAGGGATGCCGCCGAGCCCTTCTGAAAATCGATCCTCCGGAAGGCGGCGCGGTCCAGTTGCGGCAATGGTGAGAAGGGCAGCAGCTCTTCGGGGAACTGTTCCCATTGCTCCTGGCATTTACGGGCCGTGCGGTTGCCGGCCTCAGTGAGTTCGATGCCGGTGAAGTTGATCTGCGGGAAGCGGCCGGCCAGGTAAAACAGATTGACGCCGTTGCCGCAGCCGACTTCCAGCACGCTGGCCGGCTTCAACTGCTCGATTACCCGCATCAATACGGCGATGCGCACGCGGGCACCGCCGAACCGGTGCGCCACATAATGCTTGTCGCCCCATTCCCAGGGCTGTTCGCTCGGCTCGGCGTTCGGCAGCTTGTAGCTGTCGAGCACGGTCCGGTCCCAGACCTCGTTGTATTCTTCCTCGATCTTGGGCGTCGTGCGCCCCAGCGACGGGACGAAATCAAGGAAGCGGCGCCGCCAGAATTTCTTGCGGTATTTCTGGGCCCGCCGATCCTTCTCCGTCTGCCAGTTGAGGTCCTCGGCGCCGACAGGCCGCGATATCACGTAAGGCGCGAACAGGTTCTCGATCTCTTCAGCGGAGAGGTGTAGCTGAGGCAGGGTGATCTCTTGGGTTTTGCTCTGACGCATTGGCCGATCTATTTGTAACAGCTGCAAAATTCAGGAACGGCCGGGCCGGCGTCCCGTCGGCTGAGAACCATCAGCCGCGACCGTCGGCATTGCGCGCCGTTCCCGCTTTCCTGGATAGTTAGCAGACTCGTCCGGGCTTGGTAAGGGACGACCCGCGCCGGGTGCCGGGCCTTCCTGCCCGAATGGTGAGGGGCCGACGGGCTGTTTCGGACGCATAGGCCGATCTGTGGCGCTCGTCACGATTTTGTCGCGTTTTCGTCAAACGGATGTCGCCGCCCGCACCTATCTACCCTTTGTAGGTGTCACATGACTATGGGTGATTCTGTCATGCTTGGGCGAGTTCGTTTTTGGTGGGATCGGGCTTCGGCACGCCGGCGCTTTCTCCACGATCTGAAGCAGTTCAACCGCATCTGGGACGAGCGGGCCGCGCGATCACATTTTCGCGGCGCCTGACGACCGGCGCCCGGTCCTTAGGGAGCCGGCCTGAGGCAGCCTCATCCCGCCGAGATCATTGGCGGGGCACTCCCGGTGTGGCGATGCTATCAGGGGAGCGGGGCCGATGCGCCGTTGATCTTTCCCGGCATGGCTGCTAGCTGGGAAGGGCAAGAGGATGGAGCAGCCTGGATGGCCGACCAGAAAACACCGCCGGCAATTAATAATCAGCACGAACCGCAGCCGCCGTCCCGGGTGGACCCGGCCGGAGCGGCAACAAAGAGCAAGGCGGCCCGCGAGGCCGAGGAATTGCGCCGTAACCTCCTCCGCCGTAAAGCCCAGCAGCGCCAACGTCAGGTCCAAACGGATAACTGATTTCAATTAAGATAATAAAATCAATGCGCTAGTCGCGGCCTTTTGCGCGCCTTAGGGCTTTGGGCTGGGCTGTGCGCGATGCTTGAGCCACAGGCATCCATACAGTACAAACAGGCGGCTCCGAGGGGTTTTTGACAGGTCGGAGTCGTTTCCACCCGCGCAAGGATGCCCGCCTGCATGTCCATTATGTCTGATATCTGGATTCGGGAAATGTCGTTGAAACACGGCATGATCGAGCCCTTCGTCGAATCCCAGAAGCGGGAGGGTGTGATCTCCTACGGGGTCTCGTCCTATGGCTATGACGCGCGTGTGGCGCCGGAATTCAAGATTTTCACCAATGTGAACAGTGCCGTCGTCGATCCGAAGGAATTCTCCTCGGAGAGCTTCGTCGATCGCGAGACCGATGTCTGCGTGATTCCACCCAATTCCTTTGCTTTGGCGCGCACGGTGGAATATTTCCGCATCCCGCGCGATGTGCTGGTGATCTGCCTTGGCAAATCGACCTATGCGCGCTGCGGCATCATCGTCAACGTGACGCCGCTGGAGCCCGAATGGGAAGGCCATGTGACGCTGGAATTCTCCAATACGACACCCTTGCCGGCGAAAATCTATGCCAATGAGGGCGCCTGCCAGTTCCTGTTCCTCAAGGGCGACCAGCCTTGCGAGGTCAGCTACCGTGACCGGGCCGGCAAATATATGAAGCAGCGCGGCGTGACATTGCCCAAATTGTAACGTTTTCCGGCGCTAGAATCTCACGGGGATCAGACGGGGGTCTGAAAAGGTCAAATAGATGGATCGAATTAGAATTCGCGGCGGTCGCCCGCTGCAGGGCGAGATCAGGATCAGCGGCGCCAAGAATGCCGCTTTGCCGCTGATGGCGACCTGTCTGCTGACGGACGAAGTCGTGCGGCTGGATAACGTGCCTGACCTCGCCGATATCAACACCATGACGCATCTGCTGGTGCAGCATGGCGTCGAGGCAATGACGCGATTGGCGGGCAAGGACCGCTCGATCATTCTCAACGGCAGCAACATCACGGACACCACGGCGCCTTATGACCTGGTGCGCAAGATGCGCGCCTCGGTGCTGGTGCTGGGGCCGCTGGTGGCGCGCCATGGCGAGGCCAAGGTGTCGCTGCCGGGCGGCTGCGCCATCGGCACGCGTCCGGTTGACCTGCATATCAAGGGCCTGCAGCAGCTCGGCGCAGAGATCGAGCTGGCGGAAGGCTATATCCTGGCGCGCGCCCCCAAGGGCCTGACCGGCGCCGAGATCAATTTCGCCAAGGTTTCCGTTGGTGCCACCGAAAACCTGCTGATGGCAGCGACGCTCGCCAAGGGCGAGACGCAGCTGATCAATGCCGCGCGCGAGCCCGAGATCACCGATCTCGCCAATTGCCTGGTCTCGATGGGTGCCAGGATCGAGGGCATCGGCACCAACCATCTGCGTATCCAGGGTGTTGAACGCCTGCATGGGACCACCCATCGCGTGGTTGCCGACCGCATCGAAGCCGGCACTTATGCGATGGCGGCGGCGATCACCGGCGGGGATGTCGAACTGATTGGTATCCAGCATGATCTCATCGGTTCGGCTGTGGCCAGCCTGAGCCAGGCCGGTGTCAGCTGCACGGAGACGTCGCGCGGCCTCAGGGTCAGCCGCTCCAACGGCGCATTGATGGGCGTCGATGTGATGACCGAGCCCTATCCGGGCTTCCCGACCGACCTGCAAGCGCAGATGATGGCGCTGCTGACCACGGCCGAGGGGGCATCGATGATCACCGAGACGATCTTCGAGAACCGCTTCATGCACGTGCCGGAACTGATGCGCATGGGGGCCAATATCAACGTCCATGGTGCTTCCGCCATGGTGCGCGGCGTGAAGCGCCTGACTGGTGCGCCCGTCATGGCGACGGACCTGCGCGCCAGCGTCTCGCTGGTGCTGGCGGGGCTGGTGGCGGAAGGTGATACGGTCCTCAACCGGATTTATCATCTCGATCGCGGCTATGAGAAGCTGACGCAGAAACTTTCCGATTGCGGCGCCGAGATTGAACGGCTGACCGAGGCCGCAGCCGAGTAACGTATTGAATGGAGGTGCCGGACACGATGACGATCCGGCGCTATCCTGATGGGACCGAATGATGACGACGACCGGATTGAAATTGATCGCCCGCGATGCCGAGGATCTGGCCGTTGTCGCCTCCTGTCTGCAGGACGCCCTGATACCGCTGAACGAGATGCGTTACCTGGCGGCCGAGCGGCGTTTCATCATGGTCGTCAATCGCTTCCGCTGGGAGCGCGACAGGCTGCGCGCGAAATCCGTCAAACAGACGGTCAAGCAGCCGGTCGACGCTTCCTTTGAGGATGAGAGCTATCCGGGCGCGCATCAGCGCATTCACAGTGGTCTCTGTATCGACCGGGTCCTGGCGGTGCGCAGCCGCGATATCAACCGCGATCGGCCCGACCAGTTTCTCGATCTCCTTACCATGCAATATGGCGACGGCAAGCTCGATTTCCTTTTTTCCGGCGGCGGCGTTATCCAGTTGGAGGTCGAGGCGCTGAACCTCTTCCTGCAGGACCTGGGTGAGGCCTGGCCGACCCAGTGGCAGCCGCAGCACGAGGCGGAGACGGCGGACCGGGCGAAGTCAGCGGCCGATCTCGGGCGGCGTTGATGAGCGAGTCAGTGGATACCTTCGTACTGGCGCTGCCGAAGGGGCGCATCCTCAAGGAGGCCTTGCCGCTGCTGCGCCAGGCCGGGATCGTGCCCGAGGCCGAGTTCAACAACGAGGAATCGCGCCAGTTGCGGTTTCGCACCAACGATCCGCGGCTGGAAATCATCCGCGTGCGCAGCTTCGACGTGGCGACGTTCGTGGCTTTCGGGGCGGCCCATCTCGGCATCGCCGGCAATGACGTTCTGCTGGAATTCGACTATCCGGAGATCTATGCGCCGGTTGACCTGAAGATCGGCAAATGCCGGCTGGCAGTGGCCGAGCCGGCTGCCATGTCGGCTGGCGACGATCCCGATCGCTGGTCGCATATCCGCGTGGCGACCAAATACCCGAACGTGACCCAGGCACATTTCGCGGCGCGGGGCGTGCAGGCGGAATGCATCAAGCTGTCGGGGGCCATGGAGCTTGCACCCATGCTGAATCTCGCCGGCCGGATCGTGGATCTGGTCTCCAGCGGCGCCACCCTGAAGGCCAATAATCTGGTCGAGGTCGAACATATTGCCGATGTCAGCTCGCGCCTGGTCGTCAATCGGACGGCCCTCAAGACCTATCCGGAAGAAATTGGCGGCTGGGTCGAACGGTTGCGTCAGGTCGTCGATGCAGCTTAGGCTAGGGGACGATTGCCGCTTTGCCGGGTGATATCGTCCGGTAAGTGCAGCGGTGATTGCGGTTCAGGGCTGGCAACGAGGATAGGGCATATGGTGGCCGCAAGCGATGTGGGCGAAGACAAGCCGGCATCGACGACACAGCGCATCGTCAAAATCGAACTCGATGAAGAGACGACGGCGCGCCGCAGCCCCGAGGTCGAGAATGAGCGGGCGATTGCCATTTTCGATCTGATCGAGGAAAATTCCTTCGCACCGGCGGTAGACCATCCAGGTCCCTTTCATCTGCGCCTCTCGATCGAAGAGAATCGCCTGAACTTCGACATCCGCGATATCGACGATGAACCCGTCTATCGCTTCATTCTTTCGCTGGCGCCGTTCCGCCGCATCGTCAAAGAATATTTCGATATTTGTGCCACCTATTATGCGGCGATCCGACGGTCGACACCGTCGCAGATCGAGGCGATCGATATGGGGCGGCGCGCCCTGCATAATGAAGGATCGGAGGTCCTGCGAGATCGGCTGGCCGGAAAGGTCGAGCTCGACAGCAACACGGCGCGACGCCTGTTTACGCTGATTTGCAGCCTCTATTTCCGGACCTGACGCATGGCAGGGTTGCCGGGTAGCGTGCTCTTCTGCTGCACTTATAATTCAATCCGTTCGCCGATGGCCGAAGGTCTGCTGAAGCAGTTGCACGGGACGCGGATCTTCGTCGATTCCGTTGGCGTCCGGTCCCAGGAAATCGATGGCTTCGTGATCGCCGTGATGGATGAGATCGGCATCGATCTGGCCAAGCACCGGTCGAAGACTTTCGACGATCTCGAAGATACCTCCTTCGACCTGATCATCTCGCTGTCGCCGGAAGCGCAGCACAAGGCGGTGGACATGACCCGGGTCATGGCCTGCGATGTCGAGTTTTGGAACACGCTCGATCCCAGCATTATCGAAGGCGGACGGGAAGAGCGGCTTGAGGCCTACCGCACCGTAAGGGACGGGTTGATGCAGCGCATCCGCCGCCGTTTCCCGGTCATTGGTGCCCCGCAAATATAGGAAAACAAAGGTTTTTTGGAATTATTGCGGATTTCCCTGAAATGAGTATGATCCGCGCCCAAATCGCGGAGTCCTGCAGGCCGAGACTGACTCGCCCGGTTCCGCGGAAGGAGAGGGAATGGCGAAGGAAGATTTAATCGA
>DATLJB010000189.1:0-55083 GCA_035539075.1 Terriglobia bacterium | reverse complement strand
TCAAGTGCTGCATCGGCGAGATATTGCGTCGAGGTGAAGCAATGGATGACGCCGGTCAGCCCGCCTTTCGCTGCGCCCGCCTGCAGCAACCGCACCGTATCCTGATCGGCTTCGCGCGAATGCACGACCAGCGGCAGGCCGCTTTGCCGCGCGGCCTCGATATGGGTTGCAAAGACGCTTTGCTGCTGCTGGCGATCGCTCTTGTCGTAATAGTAATCGAGCCCGGCCTCGCCGATCCCGACCACCTTGGGGTGCTTGGCGAGTGCAACCAGCCTGGCGACATCGACTTCCGGCTGCTTGTCGGCCTCGTGCGGATGGATGCCGACGGTGCAGCTCAGCACGTCATGGGCTTCGGCGATGGCGAGCACCTTCTCGAACTCGGTTACCTTGGTGCAGATCGTCACCATGCGACGCACCCCCTGCTCCGCCGCCCGGTTGAGGATGGCGTCGATCTCGCCGGTAAAATCGGCGAAATCGAGGTGACAGTGGCTGTCGACAAGGATGATGCCCTGCTCCGTCATGATGCGGCCGCTTCCTCGACAAAACGAGGAAAGACGCCCTGCGGCTGCGGCAATGCGGTGCCCGGCACCAACGCATGATCCTTGCCGAAGGATGCAAAGCTGCGCCCGCTTTCCGGCAGAGCCAGTTGGTCCAGCAGCTTTGCTGCCGATTGCGGCATGACCGGCTGAATGAGCAGGCCAAGGCGCCGGATGGTTTCGGCCAGCACATAGAGCACGGTATTCATGCGCGCGAGATCGGTCTTGCGCAGGGACCAGGGCGCCTGTTCGTCGATATAGCGATCGGCTTCGCCGATCACCTGCCAGATCGCTTCCAGCGCCTTGTGGAAAGCCTGTTCGCGGAGGAACTGCCGCACTTTCGGCAAGGCCTCCTCGGCAGCGGCGATCAAGGCTTCGTCCGATGCGGTGAAGGCGCCGGGCTGCGGCACGGTACCGCCGCAATTCTTGGCGATCAGCGACAGCGAGCGCTGGGCGAGATTACCGATACCGTTGGCGAGGTCGCTATTTATCCGCTGCACCATGGCGCGACGCGAGAAATCGCCGTCATTGCCGAAGGGGATTTCCCTGAGCAGGAAATAGCGCGTCTGGTCAAGTCCGTATCGTTCGATCAATTTCAAGGGATCGATCGCATTGCCGAGCGACTTCGAGATCTTCTGGCCCTCATTGGTCCACCAGCCATGGGCGAAGACGCGGCGCGGCGGTTCAAGCCCGGCTCCCATCAGGAAGGCCGGCCAATAGATCGCATGGAAGCGCAGGATGTCCTTGCCGACCATATGCAGATCGGCCGGCCAGAATTTCTGGTACATGGCCGACTGATCGTCGGGAAAGCCGACGGCGGTGATGTAGTTCGTCAGCGCATCGAGCCAGACATACATGACATGGGCAGGATCGTCCGGCACCGGCACGCCCCAGTTGAAGGTGGTGCGCGAAATCGAGAGATCCTTGAGGCCGGATTTGACGAAGCTGATCACCTCATTGCGACGGCTCTCAGGGGCAATGAAATCCGGATTGGCCTCGTAGAAGGCGAGCAGTTTGTCGCCCCAGGCGGAGAGCTTGAAGAAGTAACTTGGCTCCTCGACCCATTCCACCTCGGCACCGCTCGGCGCGATCTTCTTGCCGTCGGGCTGGGTGGTCAGCTCGTCCTCGCCGTAATAGGCCTCATCGCGGACGGCATACCAGCCGGCATAGGAGCCGAGATAGATCTCGCCCCGCTCCTTCAGCCTGCGCCAGATTTCCTGGCAGGACTTCTTATGCCGCGCTTCGGTGGTGCGGATGAAGTCGTCATTGCTGTAATTCATCGCCTTGGCGAGGTCGCGGAAATTCTGCGATACCTTGTCGGTGAAGGCCTGCGGATCGATGCCGGCATTCGTCGCCGACTTTTCGACCTTCTGCCCATGCTCGTCGGTGCCGGTCAGGAAATGGACGTCATAGCCGTCGAGGCGCATGAAGCGGGCGAGGACGTCACAGGCAAGCGTCGTATAGGCGTGGCCGATATGGGGCGCGTCATTGACGTAATAGATCGGCGTGGTGACGTAATAGCGTTTAGCCTCGGCCATAACCTGCAACTCCTCGTTCTGCCGCCGACCGGCAGCTACTCCTAATCTCTCTCATAATGCTTAGCACAGAATGCCAAGGCGATGGCTGCCAGTTGATGCAACCGCATCGGATGCAACGTTATAGCGCTCCGCTCGGTCCTGAAGCTGCACAGACCTGACAGACCTAATTGAGCAGGAGGGCTTGAGACGGCGCAGACGCCGTCGTCAACTGGCGGATGCCGTCGTTATCGTCCCATGGCCTCGATCGCCAAGCAGCCGGCAATCCAGGCTTGCTTGCGATCCAGGTTGACGCTGGTCACCCGGTCAAACAGGCGATTAAGCTTTTCCCATAGCTCGATCCAGCGATCAAGGCTTGCGGCGCGCCGGCAGCGCTCGATCAAGGCCGCTTCGCCACGAAAAAGCTCGTTTTGAGCCGCCATGTCCGTGCCGGCCGCAGCGGTCAGCGCCAGGCAGCGGCAGAGCCGTTTCAGCCACCAGTCCAGGGCCTGGACAGCCAGGTCGAATTCCCCCTCCGCGCCGCGCGCGGCCAGCCGGTCGCCCACCTGGTGCAACTGATTGACGCTGAATTGCGGCCAGGCCTGCAGCACGTTCATGATCAGGCGAAACACCGTCAGGCCATTCTGCTCCAAGAGCGTGATTCCCTGGCCGAGACTGCCGGCAGCGAGGGCCATGGCGGCCTGCAGGTCGGCGGGCTCGGCATCCGGACAGCGCGCCGACAAGGCCTGGCGCAGCAGGTCATCGGGTAACGGCGCCAGGGCCAGACGGCGGCAGCGCGAGCGGATGGTGGGCAGCAGGCTGCCCGGGGCGTGGCTGACCAGGATCAGCACGGTGCGTGCCGCCGGCTCTTCCAGCATTTTCAGGATGGCGTTGGCGGCATTGCGGTTGAGATCGTCGGCGGCATCGATGATGACCACGCGCCAATGACTTTCCGCCGGCTTCAGATGCAGGAAATCGAGCACGTCGCGGACATCGTCGATCGGGATTTCCGACCGCAGCTTGCCGGTCTTCTCATTGACGCGCCGTTGCAGGACGCGGAGATCGGGATGCGATTGCGCGGCGATCCGGCGAAAGACCGGATGGTCAGGCGGCATGTCCAGGCTGTCCGGCATGGTCGCGACGGAGGCCGGCGCCGGCACATCGTCGAATAGCGCAAAACTGTCTTCCGGCGCCGCTGCCGCTGGCGGTGTATCGCTCAACAGGCGGCGTGCCATGCGATAGGCCAAGGTCGCCTTGCCGACGCCGCGCGGTCCGGTGATCAGCCAGGCATGGGGCATGCGCTTGCGCTCCAGCGCGCGCAGGAAGACCTGTTCCGCTTCGCCATGGCCCAGCAGGCTGGTGGCGACGACGGGGCCAGTCGGTTCGATGACTTCGATGGTAGCCGGCTTGCGCGCCATCTGATTCCGCCCTAGCCCAGCTTGAGGCCGAAATGCTGCGCGATCAGCTGTTGCACGTCGCGCGCGATCTCATCGGGCTCCCGGTCGGCGTCGATGACTTTGCAGCGTTGCGGCTCGTCTTGGGCAATCGCCAGGAAACCGTCTCGCAGGCGCTGGTGGAAGGCCCGGTCCATGCGCTCATAGCGGTCTTCGACGGTAACGGCGGGTGCCGCCGTGCCATGGCGCCGGGCGGCCCGGGCCAGGCCCGTCGCCACCGGCAGGTCGAGAATGATCGTCAGCCCCGGCTCCGTCGCCCCGACGACATGCCGGCGCAACTGCTGCAGCCAGGCGAGATCGAGGCCGTGACCATAGCCCTGATAGGCGATGGTTGAATCGGCGAAGCGATCGCTCAGCACCCAGGCGCCGGCGATCAAGGCCGGCCGGATCACGCGCTGCAGATGGTCAGCCCGCGCCGCGAAATGCAGCAGGGCCTCGGTATCCGGCGTCCAGCGGCCCGGTTCGCCCTCGACCAGCAGGCGGCGGATATTTTCGGCGCCGGGGGCGCCTCCCGGCTCACGGGTCAGGCGGGCATCGTGTCCCGCCTCCTGGAGGGCCGTGGCGAGCCGCCGGATCTGGGTTGATTTGCCGGCGCCCTCGCCGCCTTCGAAAGTGATGAAGCGGTTGAGAGGATGCGACGGGTCAGCCTGCGGCGTCACGGTTGGCCCGTCAGCTGCCGCCGAAGACGAGATAGTTCAGCTTCGTCCACATCCGGGCCGGCAGGCTCTTTTCCGGAACATCCGCGGCGGCGACCAGCGGCGCCTCGAAATCCGGATGATCGGGCGAGGAGATCACCAGCTTGCCGACCTCGCGGCCAGCGGCGATCGGCGCCTGCAGCGGACCGTCGAAAACCGCCTTGGCGGTGATCTTGGACTTGGCGGCCCGCGGCAGCGTGGCGATCAGATCGCTCGGCACGGTCAGCGGCACGGTCGGCGCCTTGCCCATCCAGACAGGCGCCTCGGCGAGAATGGCGCCCTTGGTAGCGACGGTGTAATTGGCGGTTTCGCGGAACGCCCAGTCCAGCAGATCGCCGCCGGCATCGGCGCGGTTCTGCATGCTGGCGAGGCCCTGCGCCACCATGATGATGCGACGGTTGTCGCGCACGGCGGAAGCGACCAGGCTGAAGCCGGATTCCTCGGTGTGGCCTGTCTTCAAGCCGTCGACACCCGATCCGGTGCGATAGAGCAGCGGGTTGCGGTTGCCCTGCTTGATGCCGTGCCAGACGAATTCCTTCTCCGAGAAATAGTGATAGTAGTCGGGGAAATCGGTGATCAGGTGGCGCGCCAGGATCTCGAGATCATGCGCCGTCATGTACTGCTCGGGATCAGGCAGGCCGGAGGCATCGACGAAATGGCTGCCGTTCATGCCAAGTTCCTTGGCCTTGGCGGTCATGCGCTCGGCGAAGGCCTCTTCGCTGCCGGCCATGCCTTCGGCGACGACGACGCAGGCATCATTGCCGGACTGGATGATGATGCCGCGGATCAAATCCTCGACCGCGATGTCGGAATTGATTTCGACGAACATCTTGGAGCCCTGGGTGGACCAGGCCTTCTTGCTGACATGGAACTTGTCGGTCAGCTTGATATCGCCCCGCTTCAGCGCATCGAACAGCAGGTAGATGGTCATCAATTTGCTGGTCGAGGCCGGCGGAATCCGCTCGTCGCCCTTCTTGTCCAGAATGACCGCCCCGGTCTGGAAGTCGACGATATAGGCATGCTCCGCATCGGTATCCGGGGAGTCCGCCAAGGCCGCCGTCCCGGCAGCGGTGGTAGCGAGGAGGCCGACAGCAAGAAAAGAAGCCGCGACGGCGGCGCGGCAACTGGCGATGGTCATGGAAGCACCTGAGTCGTAAGGCAAAATCGGAACTTTATTGGTCGCAAGCTGAGGCAATTCACGGCGCAGGTCAAGCGCGCCGACGACAGCGGCTCAGCGGCCATGGCGATCGTCGGAATGGCTGTCTGTCGGCAATCAATCGACCACAATGCGCGCCTCTGTCTGGCCGGAATGGATGACCTTCTGCAGCACCTGATCGGCCTGGTCGACATTGGCCAGCGGGCCGACGCGAACCCGATAGAAAAGCTGATTTCCGACCTGCACAGGCGTCATCCGGACAGGGCCGAAGACAGACAGCTTGCTGGTCAGCAACTGCGCATTGGCTTGCCGCGTGAAAGCACCGGCCTGAATGTAGATATTCGTTGCCCGCACCGGCTGCACCACGACCTTGCCATCCGGCTGCGGCGCAACCGTCTGACCGACGACGCTCTTGGGCGGCGGCAAGGCGGCGGTCTGCGTTGGGGACGGTGCCGGGGCGGCCGGCGCTGGCGCCTTGCCGATGGGCGGCAACGGCGTGGCCGAGACGCTGCCACTCGGCGCCGCTGCCGGCTTCGGGCCGGCATTTTCGCCGCCTTGCGAGGATGCCAGCGCGGCCAGAGCCATGCTCTCTTCTTTCATGATCTGGACGCGGACCTTGGCAGTACCCCTGTCGATGAAACCGAGGAGCTGGGCATCGCGGCGGGTCAGATCGATGATGCGGCCGTTGACAAAAGGACCGCGGTCGTTCACCCGGACCTCGATCGAGCGGCCATTGTCGAGATTTGTCACCCGGACCATGGAGGGCAGCGGCAGGGTCTTATGAGCGGCCGTCAGGCCGTTCTGGTCATAGATTTCGCCATTGGCGGTATACTGGCCATGGAAGCCCGGACCGTACCAGGAGGCGATGCCGGTCTCGTCATAGTCCATGTCAACTTTCGGATAATACCAGACGCCCTCGACCTGATAGGGCTTCCCGACCTTATAGGGCTGAGGCTGCTGTGGTGCTCCGGAGGGGACTGCCGGCTGGTTTGCCACCTTCGTCGTGGTGCAACCGGCCGTCAGGAGTATTGCCAGCGTGCCCAGGAGCAGGTGAGAACGCCGAATCATACGCTTCATTTTGTATCCGAAAAGGGGCGAGTTACCAGGATGTTGTAGGGTAATATGCTGGCCCCGGCCATGCAACACGGCCGCTCGGATTCGTCAAGAAAACTTACAACGCCCGCAAGCCTCGGCCTACGGTCACGTTCCTCTACTAATCGTTCTTTTTGAAGACGTCGACGGCGAGGCCGGAAACCGCACCGGCCGCGGCGCCGATCGCGGCACCGCCGGCGATGGAAAGCCCGCCGGTCACCACGCCGAGGCCCGCCCCTGCACCGGCGCCGATCGCAGCACCCGTCAAAATGCGCTGCTCGGTATCATTCATCCCCGAGCATGCGCTCAGCGACCCCGCCAGCAGAAGGACGACAGCCGGAAGGGCGAGCTGCCTGCGCATATGGGCGATCGACATCATGGCAAACCTCTAGGATCTTCTCAGTTAGATCAGGTGGTTACCAGAAGAATCTAAGTTTTATGATTGGAGGTTTCAACTACTTTATTGATTTAGCTTGGATAAATTTTTTGTGCGGCAGGCCCCTCTCCTGCTGCTGCCTCGCCCGGGGCGTCAGGCAGCAAAGGCAGGCGGCCGGGCATCGCTGCCGGCCGCGGCGGCAAGTTCCGCCCAACGCCCTGGCGGCATGCCGAAAGCCTTCTTGAAGTGGCGGTTCATATGGCTCTGATCGGTGAAGCCCGTGGCCACGGCTGCCTCGGCCAGGGCCGCCCCGTGGATGATCATCTGCCGGGCCCGTTGCAGCCGGCGCATCAACAAGAAGCGATGCGGGCTGGTGCCGTAGAGAACGCGGAAATGGCGCGCCAGCTCATAGCGGTCGAGGCCCGTCAGCCGCTCCAGCTCGCCGGATCGCACGACCCGGTCGGCATTGGCGGCGAGAAAATCGCGCGCCCGCTTGACCTGAAGCGCGGCCGTTGGCCCACGGCCCTGCGCCGGACGCCCGGCATGCCGCAGCAAGGCCTGGGCCAGGTTTTCCAGCATGGCGTCAACGAACAGCTCTTCAAGCGGCTCGTCGAGGGAACCGAGCGCTTCCATTAAAGCCGCTTGCAAAGCCGGATCGGCCAGCACCGGCTGGGCGACGAAAGGAAGCGTCCTGGATTTTCCGGCAAGCGGTTGCGACAGCAGCGCCGGTTCCAGATAGAGCATCCGGTAGCGCAAGCGCCGCTCGGTGCCGGCGCCGCCGTCATGTTCCTCGTCCGGATGCAGCACGATGACATTGCCGGGCAGGCTGTGCCGCTGGGCGCCGCGATAACGGAAGCGCTGCACCCCTTCCAGGGTCACGCCAAGGCCGTAAGTGTCGTGGCGATGGGGCTCGAACGCGTCGCCGAAAAAACGGGCTTCGATCCGTTCGATGCCCGGGAAAGCGGGCGCCGTGACAATGGAAGCGCCGGCTTCCGGCGCGCACAAACGTCCAAGACCTTCAAGCTGTCGTGCCTCCATATGCGCTCACAGTCCTTAAGGTTCGAGAGAATGGAATATGTTCGATACCAAGATCGCCCTCGTCTTGCGCAACGATCTCGCCGCCTGGCAGGCCCTGAATGTGACCGCCTTTCTGACAAGCGGCATTGTCGCTCAATATCCGTCCGTCATCGGGGAAGCCTATCGCGACCGTTCCGGCAATGTCTACAACGCCCTGTCGGTCCAGCCCATCATCGTCCTGTCGGCGGATGCCCCGACGATAGCCGCCATTCACCGGCGGAGCCTGGAGCGCGGGGTGAAGTCATCGCTCTATATCGAGGAAATGTTCGCCACTGGCCATGACGCGGCGAACCGGGCGGTGTTTGCCGAGTTCGCGCCGGAAGACGCCAAAGTCGTGGGAATCGCCTTGCGCAGCGATAAGAAGACCGTCGACAAGATCACCAAGGGCGCCTCGATGTATCGCTAGAATCGGATCTCTGAGGCGTGAATCCGCCCCTTCAATAAGATAGAGGGGCAATTCGCGTTTCAGCCGAAAGACCGCAGATTTCCACGATCGCGCTCGGTTGGAGCCGGGCGGTGCATTGAGATGGTCCCGGGTATTCAGATGGTCCGGGCATTGAGATGGTCCGAGCAATCAAAACGTCTCGACCTCAGCGGTGAAGACGTAGCCGACACCGCGCTCGGTTCGGATGAGCTTCGGATTGCTGGGATCGATCTCGAGTTTACGGCGCAGCCTCAGCACCTGCACGTCGATGCTGCGGTCGAACACGTCGCCATGAACGCGCGTCGCCTGCAGCAGCTGCTCGCGCGAGAGCATTTGCTGGGGCGCCTCGATGAACGCAATAAGCAGCGCGCATTCACTTCTCGACAGCGTCGCCACGCCCCCCAGGGGATGGGTCAGGCGCCGCGTGCGCCCGTCCAGCCGCCAGCCGGCGAAACGATAGCGCCTGCGCTCAGTCCCGCTCGGCTGTAGCGTCCGCCCGCGCAGAATTGCCCGGATCCGCGCCAGCAGCTCCCGTAGACCAAACGGCTTGGCCAGATAGTCATCGGCCCCCAATTCCAGCCCGACGACACGGTCTATCTCATCCCTGCCGCGCCCGGTGCTGATGATCGCCAGGCTCTCCGATTTCGATCGGATCTCGGACAGCAGGGTGAGGTCGTTCGCCTTACCGAATTGCAGATCCAGTACCATCAGATGGTAGTCGTGCTCGGCCAGGTGGCGATCCAGTTCCTGGCGATCTGCGGCCGCGACCGCCTGGACCCCGTGGCGCTCCAGGAAATCGACGATCGCCGTCCGCATCTCGGGGTCGTCGTCGGCGACAAGGACGCGGATCAACTGGTTATCCACGGAACTCATATCCAACAGTGCCGATTGCATTTCGAACTCTGCTTGCCCCTTCGGGGCCGCGGCACGGGACGCCGTGATCTAAAGTTAGATCCTCGGCGGCCACTCGCGCCGTACACCACTCGTGACCAGGTTGCGCGCCCTCAGTGATCCAAAACTGCAGGGCTGCTGTCGATCAAATCCTTCCAGCCACCGTCTGGCTGCTGTCGGAACACCACGGTCGCAATGAAATTTTTCGTCTGCGTTCCTTCTCGGCTCAAGCTCCAGAGCGATGTGAAGAGCGCGATGCCGTCCGCCTCGACCACATGGGTCTTTATCTGGGTGACGGAAAAAGCGCCGGGCTGCAATACGCGCGAATAGAAATCGCGCAATGCCTGCTTGCCGCGGATTTCACGGCCGGGAGCGAGCTCGGTCGAGATGAGAACGGCGGCATCGTCGTACAGGCTTACCAGTGTATCCACATCAGCCTCCTGGAAGGCCCTGTCGATCAATTCGATGGCATGTGCTGGATCTCGTGCGAACATCGGAATTCTCCTTCTAGGTTCTTATCGCTGTTTTGCCGGGATTCATGGTGGGTGCGGATAGGCACAGGCGTCAGAGCGAAAAGTCACAGATTAAGCATCGAGATCGAACCCGCCGCTCAGATTCCGGCGTACCATTCGTATCCCCGGTCCTCCCAAAAGCCGCCATTGCCGCCCCATAAAGTGGCGAAACTGTCGACGATCTCGATGCGCATGATGTACTTGGCCTGCTTGTAGCCCAGCTGCCGTTCGACCCTGAGACGTAGCGGCGCACCGTGACCCACCGAGAGGTCCTGGTTATTCATCGCGTAAGCAAGGATCGTCTGCGGGTGGAAAGCGTCGATGAGGTCGATGCTTTCATAGTATCGACCACTTCCGTCGAGCGTCTTCTCCAGTTCGTCGGCACAATGGAAGACGGCAAATCGCGCTGAGGCCTTGAGCCCGGCCGAGGCCAGCAGGCTGCCAAGCGGAACCCCTGTCCATTTGCCGATTGCGCTCCACCCCTCGACGCAGTCATGGCGGGTAATCTGGCTGCGTGCCGGGAGCATCTTGAGGTCTGCCAGCGAGAATTCCTGCGGCCGGTCGACGAGGCCATCTATCTTCAACCGCCAGCTTGCGAATTTACCCTCGACCAGCTGCGCATATGCCTCGCTGTCAGGCGCGCTCGTTCCGTTCACGCGAAACGATGGCGAGATGTCCGCTTCGGCAAATTCACGCGCGAGCGCGTGACGACCCTGAAGCAGCCTCTGGGCTTTCATCGTCAGCTTCTCGGTGGAGCGAATTACCGCTGCCAGTCCGGCATTTTGCCCCAGCATGCCGTAGCCGGTCAGGGCGAGCGCGCCTGCGCCAAAAGTGCTGCCGATCAGGAAGCGACGGCGTGTAACGCTTGTCATGCGTCAGACCCCTCCTGCCGCACGGCGTAACGGCCCGTGATCATCGAACGCATATTGTTCCAGGGACCCGAAAGAATGACCATGGCCACGTGAACGATGACGAACAGGATAAGAAACGATGCGGTGATGAAGTGAAGCGTCCGGGCGGATTGACGCCCATCGAAGATGTCGAGAAGAACCGGAAAGGCCGCATCCACGCCGGGCGACATGGTCAGCCCGGTCAGCACCATCAAAGGCAACAGACCTGCGATGACGGCGATATAGGCGAGCTTCTGAAGCGTATTGTAATGGCGGGCCTGTTCCCCGGAAGGGAAACGCAGTCGCGCATGATCGATGGTCTCGCGCCAGATATGGCGTGGCGCAAGCTCATGACGGTCCGGCGCTAAATCGCGGCGGAAATGACCGCTCAAGAGGCCGTACCCCAGATAGACAAGACCGTTGATGACGAATGTCCACGCGAAAAAGAAATGCCAGCGCCGGCCGGCGGCAAGGTCCTGATAGGAGGGAAGCGTGAGCCAGGCCGGAAACGCCCGCGGGGTCCACTCGCCTTCCATCTTCGATAGGCCGAGGACACCCGTCGTGGGAACAGAGACACTGCCGATTTGCAAGAAGCCGCGCGGCTCCCCATTGCTTTCATTCGCACTTATCTTGAGAAAGGCAGGATCGGCGTCGGCACCGTACTGGCCCCAATGGAGCTGCGGGTAGGCGTTGAATATCTGGAGCCCGCTCAAGAGCAGGAAGCCGAGGCACAACACATTCAGCCAGTGCGTCAGACGCGAGACAACGGCGTGGCGCCGGATGAGGACAATTCCCCGGCGCGGCGTTGACTGTCGGTGTCGCGTTTCCTGATTCATGGGTCTTTCCTGATGGATTTGCTGAGGCGGTCGGCGCAGCGCGAGGCTTGCGAGGTGGGGGTTTTCCACCGGCCTGGCGGCAGCTTTTGCAAGCCAGGCCGGTAGTGTCCTCGACTTACATCGGCGGGACGACGCCGTTGGTGCCGACGATGACGCGTTGCGCTGTGATCGCGCCACCCGCATCCTTCTCGGCAACGATGAAGACAACCGCCCCCGGCTTCAGGTCGGCCTCGGTAGCCGGTGCGAAGGTGACAACAGGCGTGCCGTCGGGAACGGCGATCTTTTTCTCTTGGCCGTGATAGGAGACGGTCACGGTTCGGCCGCTCACGTCTTTGACAGCGTCCGCGACCGTGGCGTTGGTCATGGTGCTGTTCGGCTTCAGATCCCATCCGAAGCTGCCCTCGCTGGCACCCTTCATGGCCGGCGGAAAGATCAGGACCTCAAGCGCGCCATCGCCGCCGTCCTTCGTGGGCAGCGAGGCAATCCCGACATAATCGCCGGGCTTGATATCGGCGATGGCCGCACGGGCGACGCTCGAGACCTTCCATCCCTGGGCAAGAGCAATGTCGAGGGTCTGGCCTTCGCGCGTCTTCACCTTCAACGCTTGACCGCTGAAACTGTCGATAGCACCGCGCACGCGAACCGGTTCTGCCTTAACGCTCTGTGCGAAAGCAGGTGAGCCAATGCCCGCCGCGAGCGGCAGGCTGACGACGGCGGCAGCGAGGAAGGCGGGCACGAGTTTCCGAAGCATATTATCTCCTTTATACCTACTAGTAGGTAGTTGTTTGGCGCGATATAGGTGATCTGTGCGGCGCGCCCCGCGGAAGCCAATCAAAGTCAGCGATGGCAGCTACCTACTAGATGGTAGTCAACGGCCACAAACTGATATCATTTTTGCCCGTTCACGATCGGCCCGATACGAGCCTTCCGATCAAGGGGTCGGTGACGACCCTGAACACTTTCTCGTCGCCATAGGCCCGTGCCGACAGCATGGCGCCGTGTACGGCCGCCATGAACCCCTCCGCCTCGGATCGAGCAGTGCCGGAAAGAACCAGGCCGCCCTGTTTCGCTCCCTCCTCCAAGACGGAGGTCAGCCACGTCGATAGCCAGCGAAAATGAACCCGCACCTCCAGCACGATCTCCGGCGGCAAGACGGGTATCTGGCTCGCGAGCAATGCGCAGACGCAAAAGGCGCTCGTCGGATCGCCGATACACGCCGCCCAATAGCCGGTATAGGCGCGAAGCCGGTCCGCCGGCTCGGGGTGATGGCGCTCCAGTTCCGCGATCCCCGCTTCGGCCTCTTTTTGATACTGCGCCAAAAGGGTCCGGACCAGATCAACCTTGGTTGGAAAATGATGATGAATGCTTGCCTTGCGGATGCCGACAACTTCGGCAATGTCGGCATAGCTGAAGCCGTTATAGCCCCCGGCGATAATCAAGGATCGTGCGCAGCGGATGATCTCGTCAGAGGTGCTTGTAAGATTGCTCATATCCACCAACCTACCTTCTAGTAGGATTGGTGTCAAGGGCGGGCTGCACGGAACAAAGCTAGGGGCGCTCCTGCCGTGGCCTCGCTCCACTCCGTGTCATTCTGCTTGCTCGCAGCTCCATCCTGATGGCCGGCCCGAGGCTTTGCGGCCCTCCTGCTTTGGGCGCGCAAGATGGCTCGGCCCGCCGGCGCCGATGCGGCTCTGCCGGTGGATCGGACTGGGCAGCGAGCGCATTGACCGCGGCTTCGCCAGAGGCTAAGCAAAACCCCTCGCCGCCACCCGGCATCTCTCGGTTCGGGTCGGCGGCGGTCAATTGGATGGGTGGCCGAGTGGTTTAAGGCAGCGGTCTTGAAAACCGCCGTGGGTGCAAGCTCACCGTGAGTTCGAATCTCACCCCATCCGCCATCCCCGCTTGGCTTTTTAACGCTGCCTTAGCTATTTGTGCCGAGTATCGCGGCAAGTTTAGCAAAGTATTCTTATGCCAATCATCCGCCAATTCGAGTTCGACAGGGAGGCGATCCGGTCGCCCTATCTCCGCCTGCTTTACGACTACTGGATCAAGCTGCGCGGCAATCGCGCCGCGCCGGATATCCATGAGATCGACCCGCTGGATATTCCGCGCGCCGCCCTCCCCTATGTCGTTCTGGTTGATCTCGAACACGACCCCTTCCGTGCCCGCTATCGCCTGGTCGGGACGCATGGCACGCAGGCCGCCGGATGGGACTATACCGGCCGGTATGTCGACGAACTGGACATGCCCAACACAATGGTCGAAGAAATCCATGAGGATTTTCTCTTCGCCATCCAGCTGCGGCCCATGTACGCGAATTACGAATGGCCCCTGCGGGACAATCGCGGCATCGTCAATGTCGAACTTATCCAGCTTCCACTTCTGCAAAATGGCGTTGTGACGCGGTGCTTTTGCGGCGAGCATGTGGGCCAGGATCTGGACCTGTTCGCCGACGAGATGGCGCCCCTCGAAAAGTCGAAGTGAATCCTGCTGCGCAGCGGCTAGAAGCTTGCCGAATGCATCCTGCGCGTCATCCGGATGACGTCCCAGCTCTCCCCGCCGACGGTGATCGATGCGGGTTGGACTTCATCGGATATGAATCCAAGGCGGTGATAGAGCCGCAAGGCGGGCTGGTTGAATGCGTAGACATTCAGCTCCAGCGTGGAAATCTCGCCCTGCTCGTCAAGACGGTCGATGATCCGCTGCATGAAGGGATATGCAAGCCCCTGCCCCCGGAAGTCCGGGGCAATACCGATCCTCGCCAGCCGCGCCTTCCTCGCTGCATAATCCATCACCACCTGGGCATGCGCCGCGACGGTATCGTCATCGAGACGGCCGGACCAGATCAAGCGCCGGGGCGGCGTCTGGCAGCTTTCCGCCCAGATCGCCGCCAGTTGCGGCTCATCGAGGGGAAAGCGCAGCCGCGGGCCACCCCATTGAATGAGCGCGGCTTCGGTGGGGAACCAGGTCGGCAGCAGGCGCAGATCTTCTGCTGTTGCCGGCTGTACGGTGATAGGGCATATCCTTGGCAAGACGAGCTGTTCCGTATGATGCCCGGCCGGTGGCAATTGGCACGGGTGACGGCCGGTGCGGCATATTGTGACAGATTCGCGTGGCTGTAACTGTTCGTGATGTCGTTGCACACGACGTTGCCGGTTTGGTCGCCCTCCGCCGCCTCCCCCCTCCTCTTTGACCGATCAAGATGGCCAAATCCCTTCTGTTGCGAGAACCCAATCTGCTGTGCTTCTGGCTGGGCCAGACCGGCGCCTTCATGGCCTATAACATGCTGGTCGTGGCGGTCGGCTGGCAGATCTACGACCTGACCCACAGTGCCTTCGCCCTTGGCCTGATCGGCCTGATCCAGTTTCTGCCGCAGCTGCTGCTGACGCTGGTCGTGGGCCAGGTGGCGGACCGCTACGACCGGCGCCTGATCAGCCTTGCCTGCCAATGGCTGAAAATGGCCATGGCCGCCTTTCTCGCCTTCGGCAGCTGGCAGCACAGCCTGACTGTCGAGAGCATCTTCGCCTGCGCGGCGGCCATCGGCGCCGCCCGCGCCTTTGAGATGCCGGCGATGCAGGCCATGCTGCCGATGCTGGTACCGGCCGGGATATTGCCGCGCGCGGTGGCGGCCGCGGCGGGCGGGCGCGAGCTGGCGGTCATCCTCGGCCCTGCCTTGGGCGGCTTCATCTATGCCTTCGGCCCCGACTGGGTCTATCTGCTCGGCACGGTGATTTTCGGCCTGTCGGGCGTGGCGATGATCGGCATCCGCAATCTGGCGGCAGCGCCCCGCCCCGTCGGCCCGACACGCGCGGCAACCCTGCTGGGCGGCATCTCCTATATCAGGGCGCGGCCGGTGATCCTCGGCGCCATCTCGCTGGATCTCTTTTCGGTGCTGCTGGGGGGCGCCGTCGCGCTGCTGCCGATCTATGCGCGTGACATCCTCATAACCGGCCCCTGGGGGCTTGGCCTGCTGCGCGCTGCCCCGGCGCTTGGCGCGATCGCCATGTCGCTGCTTCTGTCGCGCCGGCCGCTGCAGCGTCGCGTCGGCCCGACCATGATGATAGCTGTCGCGGGATTCGGCCTGGCAACGATCGTCTTCGGCGTGTCGCGCTGGTTTCCGCTCTCGATGCTGGCTTTGGCATGTCTGGGCGCCACCGACATGATCAGCGTGGTCATCCGTCAATCGCTCGTGCAGTTGGAAACGCCGGACGAAATGCGGGGTCGCGTCGCTGCGGTCAATTCGATCTTCATCGGCGCTTCGAACCAATTGGGCGAGTTCGAGTCAGGCGTCACTGCGGCCTGGTTCGGCACGGTGCCGGCCGTCGTCATGGGCGGCGTCGGCACCTTGCTTATCGTCGTTCTCTGGCTATGGCTCTTCCCGGCTCTTGCCAAGCGCGATCGCTTGGTTCAGCCGCAGCCAGCCACCATTAATTTGTAAGTTTTGGAAATTTAGCCGGCGAAAGCCGACGCCGGCGGCGATCAAGGAATCGATTGCAGACGTGCACCGACTTCTTTGCGCGTGATGTGGCGGAAATCCTCGATGGTAACGACATGCGATACGTCTGTGCCATTGTCGGAAAAGGGGAAAAGCCCCCATTCGAAGGCCTTTTCCAGATGATCGTGCCAGGTGAATTGGGACAGGCCGAACATCGGCGCCTTGGTCCGCTGGATTTCGGCATATTGGTCGAGCAAGCGCTGCTTCAGATCCGGCAGCCAGTTCAGCTCATGAAGCCATTTGCCCGTATAATCGCCGGCTGAGAACTGGGCCTGTTCGGAACCGACGACCCGGTAGAAGATTCGCAGCGGATCGTTGTGCAACTCTTCCAGCGTGATATAGGGCAGCAGATGGCGGATCGCCGTTGCGTCAAAGGCGGACTTTGTCGGCATCGCCGCGTCGCCTCGGATCGATAACCAATACTGATGAAAGGCGAGGACGTCGGGTGAGGTAATATCCGCCAGACTGAGTGTGGCGAGCCGTTGCATGTTCTTACGCCTCCGAGCAGCGCACCCATACAAACTGAGGAAAACGTTCATTTCCTCGCGAATCAGCACCGCCGCAAAAGTGTCAGGCAAACGCGCAAGAATAGCAATCGTTTCAATGCCCATAGACCGGTGCCAGCCGGCGATGGACAGCTCTCTTGTCAGTCATGCTGTCCTGGCCGCACAATGATGCGGCAGAGCTAGCGAGCGTCATCATGCAACTCGAAATTTTTTCCGATACGATTTGTCCCTGGTGCTACATCGGCAAGCGCCGGCTTGAGCGGGCGCTGAAAGCCAGGCCCCAGGCCAACCTCGTCAAGCGCTGGCGTGCGTTTCAGCTCAATCCCGGGATGCCGGCGGGCGGCATGAGCCGGCAGCAATATGTCAGCGCGAAGTTCGGCAGCATGGAGCGTGCCAATCGCCTCTACCAGACCGTGGCGCGCATCGGTGCCGCGGAGGGGATCGCCTTTCGCTTCGATCTGATCGACCACACCCCCAACACGCTGCTGTCGCATCGGCTGAGTTATGTGGCGGCCGCCGCAGACAAGCAGAGCGCCATGCTGGACCGGCTCTTTGCCGCTTATTTCGAAGAGGGGTGCAACATCGGCGATCCCGAAGTCCTGGCCAGGCTCGCCGCCGATGTCGGCCTGCCCAGCAACCTGACGGCGGATGCTTTGACCGGCAGCGGCCAGATCGATGCCGCTCTGGCAAGCGATTTCCAGGCCCGGCGCCAGGGCATCAATGGGGTGCCCTATTTCATCTTCAACGGGCGCTTCGGCCTCTCCGGCGCACAGGAACCGGAAGCGCTGTTCCACATGTTCGACTTGGCGCGCGAAGACGACCTGCTGCAGCAGGCGGGCTGATCGGGCCGGCACGCCGGCGGCAATCAGGCGACGAGGCTTGCCAGATTCTGCAAGAGCTTCCTGACGCCGGCGACGCGCGCTTTCGTCTCCTGCCATTCCTGACGGCACACCACACGTTGATCGGGCCGCACCGCCAGGATGGTCGCGCGCTTGGTGATGAAATCGATCAGCTTGGCCGGCTCGGCGAAACGGTTGTTGCGGAAACTGAGCACCGCACCCTTCGGCCCCGCCTCCACCTTCTCGACGCCGGATTGGCGGCAGAGCTTTTTGATGGCGACGATCTGCAGCAGGTTCTCGACCTCTTCCGGCAATTTGCCGAAGCGATCGATCATCTCGGCGGCAAAGGCGTCGATCTCGCCGGCGCTGTCGAGCGCGGCGATGCGGCGATAGAGGCCGAGGCGGATATTGAGGTCGGTGATGTAATCTTCCGGGATCAGCACCGACATGCCGATATTGATCTGCGGCGTCCAGTCCTGCGCCTTCTCGGCGGCGATGGCTTCGCCGCGCGCTTCGCGGACAGCATCCTCGAGCAATTGCTGATAGAGCTCGACGCCGACTTCGCGGACATGGCCGGATTGCTCGTCGCCCAGCAGGTTGCCGGCGCCACGAATATCGAGGTCGTGGCTGGCCAGGGTGAAGCCCGCACCCAGCTGGTCGAGGGTCTGCATCACCTCCAGCCGCCGCTGCGCCGTATCGGTCAGCTTCTTGCCGGGCGGCGTCGTCAGATAGGCATAGCCGCGCAGCTTGGATCGGCCGACGCGGCCGCGCAGCTGATAGAGCTGCGCCAGGCCGAACATGTCGGCGCGATGCATGATGATGGTGTTGGCGGTCGGAATGTCGAGACCGGATTCGATGATATTGGTTGCCAGCAGCATCTCGTAGCTGCCGTCATAGAAGGCGGTCATCGCCTTTTCCAGCTGGGTCGGCGTCATGCGCCCATGGGCCATGACGAACTTGATTTCCGGCACCAGGTTGCGCAGCCGCTCCGCCAGCGTATCGAGATCCTCGATCCGCGGGCAGACATAGAAGATCTGTCCGCCACGGAAGTGTTCGCGCATGACGGCTTCGCGGATGACGACCGGATCGTAAGGCAGCACGAAGCTGCGGACCGCCAGGCGGTCGACGGGCGCGGTGGTGATCAGGCTCATTTCGCGGATGCCGGTCAAGGCAAGCTGCAAGGTGCGCGGAATCGGGGTCGCCGTCAGCGTCAGCACATGCACATCGCCGCGCAGCTCCTTCAGGCGCTCCTTCTGCGTCACGCCGAAATGCTGCTCCTCGTCGACGATCAGCAGGCCGAGGCCGGCGAATTCGATGCTCTTCGCCAGCAGGGCATGGGTGCCGACGACGATATCGACCTTGCCTTCCTTGAGGTCGTTCTTGATCTCGGCCGCTTCCTTGGCGCTGACCAGCCGGGAGAGCTGGCGCACCTTGATCGGCAGGCCGGCGAAGCGCTCGCTGAAGGTGCGGTAATGCTGGCGGCACAACAATGTGGTCGGCGTGACCACCGCCACCTGCTTGCCGCTCATGGCAGCGACGAAGGCCGCGCGCAAGGCGACCTCGGTCTTGCCGAAGCCGACATCGCCGCAGACCAGGCGGTCCATCGGCTTGCCGCTGGCAAGGTCGTTGAGAACGTCCTCGATCGCCTTCAGCTGATCTTCCGTCTCGGCGTAGCGGAAACGGGCGCAGAACTCGTCGAACAAACCTTCCGGCGGCAACATGGGGTCGGCGCGCTTCAACTCGCGCTGCGCCGCCGTCTTCATCAGCTTCTCGGCGATGTCGCGGATGCGCTGCTTGACCCTGGCCTTGCGCGCCTGCCAGGCGGCACCTCCGAGCTTGTCGAGCTGGACGATGGCATCTTCGCCGCCATAGCGGCTCAGGACATCGATATTCTCGACCGGTACGTAGAGCTTGTCGTTGCCCTCGTAGATGACCCGCAGGCATTCATGCGGGGCGCCGCCGACATCGAGCGTTTCAAGCCCGTCATAGCGGCCGATACCGTGATCGACATGGACGACATAATCGCCGGCCTGGAAATTGGCGAGCTCCGCCAGGAAGGTCTCGGCCTTGCGCTTGCGGGCGACGGTGCGCGTCAGCCGGTCGCCGAGGATATCCTGCTCGGTGATGAAGATGATGTTGTCGGTGGCAAAGCCGTTGTCGAGGCCCAGCACAGCCCGGCCCATGACCTCGCGGCCATCGGTCAGCGACGATTCCAGTGCCTGGCGCCAGCTTTGGGTCGCTTCTTGCCGGGTGATGCCATGTTCCGTCAGGACACCGGAAAGGCGCTCCAGCGCACCGGTGCTGCTGGCCGTCAGCACGACCTTCCGTCCCGCCGCCATTTCCG
This sequence comes from Terriglobia bacterium, assembly GCA_035539075.1. Classification (GTDB taxonomy): domain Bacteria; phylum Pseudomonadota; class Alphaproteobacteria; order Dongiales; family Dongiaceae; genus Dongia_B. Next base: position 35,446 of record DATLJB010000189.1, on the reverse strand, counting down.
CCAGCATGGCGCGGGACACGGCGTCATAGAGATTGATCTCGGGATTGATGCGGGCTTCGGCGAAATTGCGGCCCGGTTTCGCGGGACCCGTCAGCCAGCGGAAACCGGGCGGCGCCTGGAACGGATTGAACGCGAGCGTGATCCGGCCGCGCAGCAGGTTTTCCCAACCATTGCCGGTGAGGTAGAGCTTGCCCGGCGGCAACGGACGATAGACCGGGGCGCCGCTATCCTTGTCGGCGCGCTGCAGATCGGTGCGCGCCTGATAGAAGTCGGCGATCATATCGAGGCGCGCCTTCTTGGCGTCCTCGACCTGATGGTCCAGCGTGAAGACCGCTTGCGGCAGGTAGGTGCCAAGCGGCACCAGCGTCGAGCCGAAGAGCGGCAGCCAGTGCTCCATGCCGGGATAATGCCGGCCGGCGCTGATCGCCTCGTAAAGCGGATCATCTCCGCCCGAGGTGCCGAATTCGGAACGATAGCCGGTGCGGAAGCTCTCGATCGCGGCGGGCGTCAGGCTGACTTCGTTGATCTGGTTCAGCGGAAAGAGATCGAGCTTCTCCTTGCTGCGCTGGCTGAGCGGATCGAAGAAACGCAGATCCTCGATCTCATCGCCGAAGAAATCGACGCGGATCGGTTGGGCGGTGCCGGGCGGAAAAATATCGATGATGCCGCCGCGAACCGCGAACTCGCCGGGCTCGCTGACGGTGCTGCTGCGCAGATAGCCTTTGCTCAGCAGGAATTCGACCAGGCGATCGGGATTGAGCGTGGCGCCGCGCCGCAAGGATAGCGCGGTGCCGGCAAAGCAAGGCGGCTCCGGCACGCGTTGCAGGATGGCCGAGACGGTGGTGATGACGATCGGCCACTTGTCGCCCGCCTGCGCGATCGCCGCCAGCCGCGCCAGGGTATCGATGCGCTTGGCGAGGATATCGCGATGCGGCGATGCCCGGTCGTAAGGCAGGCAGTCCCAGGCCGGAAAAGTCAGAACGGTCAGATCGGGTGCGAAGAACTGCAGGGCATCCGCAAGCCGCGCCATCCGCAGATCGTCGCGGGCGATATGCAGCACCCCGCCGGCCTGGTTGCGGGCCAGCGAGGCGATCAGGAGCGCTTCGCTCCCATCCGGAACGCCGCCCACATCGTGGCGGCCGGGTTCCGGCAATGTAAAAGGCAGGTCGATCACGTATCTGGCCGGTTTGCTCAGCGGGGCGCGCGCGGTTTTTGGAAGCTGTGGTCGATCAGGTGCCGCAAGACGGCGGAATCCGCGGATTCCGGGATCGGCTGCCGGCCACAGAGCCAGTCGTATATATCCGGGTCGCTCTCCTCAAGCAACCGCGTATAGATGGCGAGATCGGCGGCGTCCATCTGCGGCACCGCATGCTCGGCAAACCGGCCCATGATAAGGTCCATTTCGCGGGTTCCCCGATGCCAACTGCGGAAAATCAGCCTTTTCCGCAGATTATCGAGCTCTTCGGCGCTGCTCATCGAAACTCCTTTTCCCCACCCTTACGGGGGGTTAGAAACGACGGATTGCGAGAATAATCAACCGTTGCCGTTACCGATTCCGCGTTATTGGACAAGCCGTGCGACCAGCCATTCTCTTTCCGCTCTTTGCTTCGCTGGACAAGCTGCCCGGTCTCGGGCCGCGGCTCTCCAAGCTGGCTGAACGGCTGTGCGGGCCGCTGGTCGTCGATCTCCTGTGGCACCGGCCGAGCGGGATCATCGACCGCCGCGCCAGTCCCAGCCTCGCCGCCGCCGAAAACGGCGCCATTGTCACGCTGAAGCTGAAGGTCGAGCGGCACCAGAAGCCGGGCCATCAGCGCGCACCTTACCGGGTGCGTTGCGGCGATGGGACCGGCTTCATCGACCTGGTCTTTTTCAATGCCCGCGACGACTGGCTGCAGAAGAATCTCCCGGTCGGCGAATGGCGGGCCGTCAGCGGCCGCATCGATCGCTTCGGCAGCGAGCTCAACATGGTCCATCCCGACCATATCGTGCCGGTCGAGGAAATCGACCAGTTGCTGCGCCTGGAGCCGGTCTATCCACTGACCACAGGCTTGCCGGCCAAGACCCTGCGCAAGGCCTTGAATGCCGCCCTGGAACGCGCACCGGATCTTCCCGAATGGATCGAACCCACGGTCTTGCAGCGCGACGGCTGGCCAAGCTGGCAAAAAGCCATCCGCGCGTTGCACAACCCGGAAGCAGCGACCGATCTGGCACCGCAGACGCCCGCGCGGCAGCGGCTGGCCTATGATGAACTGCTGGCCAACCAGCTCGCCCTCGCTTTGGTCCGCCAGCACAACCGTACGCTGGCCGGCCGCGCCAGCAAGGGCGACGGCCGTCTGCGCGACCGGGTGCTGCGCGCCCTGCCCTATCAGCTGACAGCCAGCCAGCAGCAGGCCGTCGGCGAGATCGCTGCTGACATGGCAACTGACAACCGCATGCTGCGGCTGCTGCAGGGCGATGTCGGCAGCGGCAAGACGGTAGTCGCGCTGCTTGCCATGCTGATCGCGGTCGAGGCCGGCGGCCAGGCGGCTCTGCTCGCCCCGACCGATATCCTGGCGCGCCAGCATTTTGCTGGTCTGCAGCCTCTGGCGGCAGCGGCCGGGATCGAATTGGCGCTGCTGACCGGTCGTGACAAGGGCAAGGCCCGCGAAGCGCTGCTGGCACGGCTGGCGCAGGGCGAGATCAAGCTCGTCGTCGGCACGCATGCGCTGGTGCAGGACGACGTGGTGTTCGACGATCTGCGCCTGGCCGTAGTGGATGAACAGCATCGCTTCGGCGTGCAGCAGCGTGTCGCCTTGGCCGGCAAGGGCCGCGGCGTTGATCTCCTGGTCATGACGGCGACGCCGATCCCCCGCACGCTGATGCTGACCGGCTATGGCGATATCGACGTCTCACGTCTGACGGAGAAGCCGCCCGGACGCCAACCGATCGCCACCCGTACCTTGCCGATCGATCGGCTTGACGAGGTCATTGAGGGTGCGCGAAGGGCGATCTCCGGCGGTGCTCGCATCTATTGGGTTTGCCCCCTGGTCGATGAATCGGAGGTGGTCGATCTGGCGGCGGCGACGGAGCGTCATCGTCATCTGCAACAGATTTTCGGCGATCGCGTCGGCCTCGTTCATGGCAAGCAAAAAGCGGCCGAGCGCGACCAGACCATGGCGGCCTTCGCAGCCGGCGATCTCGACATCCTGGTGGCGACCACGGTCATCGAAGTCGGCGTCAACGTGCCCGAGGCGACGGTGATGGTGGTGGAACATGCCGAGCGCTTCGGCCTCGCGCAGCTGCATCAGTTGCGCGGCCGCGTCGGCCGCGGCACCGGCAAGTCGAGCTGCCTGCTGCTCTATCAGGGGCCGCTGGGCGAGGTCGCCAAGGCGCGGCTGTCGATCCTGCGGGAAAGCGAGGATGGTTTCCGCATTGCCGAGGAAGACTTGCGTCTGCGTGGCGGCGGCGAATTGCTGGGAAATCGCCAGAGCGGCTTGCCGGAATTCCGGCTGGCGGATCTTGCCGCCCATGGCGATCTTCTCGCCATGGCGCGGGACGATGCGCGATTGGTCCTGGAGCGGGACCCCAATTTGCTTTCGCCGCGCGGCGAGGCTTTGCGCACGCTGCTCTATCTGTTCCAGCGCGATGCCATGATCAAGACGTTGCGCTCGGGTTGAGGACAGGATTGGCGGCCGCATCCACGTCCGGCGGCGTGATGATGCCGCCGGAGATGACCAGTTTGATGCCGTCTTCCACCGACATCGCCAGGCGGATCACTTCCTCTTCCGGCACGAACAACAGAAAGCCGGAGGTCGGATTGGGCGTCGTCGGTATGAAGACATTGACCATGGGGCGCTGCAGGTGCGCCTTGATCTCGCCCCGGATCGAGCCGGTGATGAAGCCGACCGACCAGGCATCGCGGCGCGGATATTCGACCAACACTACTTCGCGAAACGCGGACGACTGGTTGGCGAAGACCGTTTCGATGATCTGCTTGAGGGCGGTATAGAGGCTGCGGACAATCGGCAGGCGGTTGAGCACCGCTTCGCTGAGATTGCGGAACAGGCGGCCCAGGAAGCCGGCGGTGACGGCGCCGATCAGCGTCAGCGCGACAACGGCGAGGATGAGGCCGATACCGGGCACGCTGAACGGCAGATAGGTTTCGGGGTTGTAGCGCGTCGGGATGACGCTGAAGACCCGTTCATCGACAAAGCTGATCACCAGCCATGCCAGATAGATGGTCAGGCCGATCGGCGCGGTTATCAGGATGCCGGCCAGAAAATAGGTCCGGAGGCGAGCGCCGAGCGTGAGATGAAAACTGACCCTGGCTGCGGCAGGGGCTGTTTTCGGCGAGGTCTTTTGCGTCATCTTGTCTCCGTCCTGTCCCGAAATGCCATGGGCGATAGACCGGGTTTGCGGCTCAATGCTGGTGAGCTTAGCAATTTCCCCGCCTTGCAGCCTATGGCCAGTTGTTGCAAGGTGGCGCCGACTTGGCCGGACGGATGAATGGCCGTTGGTTACGATTTTGCGGAGAGACGTGTAGTGAAGAAGCCGGTTTCCCCAACGATTTTCGCCGCGACTCCGCAGGTTCGTCGCTTGGTCCTTCTGTTGTCGGTTACATTCCTGCCGCTGCTCCCCGCCACCGCTACCCCTGCCCTGGCTCAGGCGAACCCGCCCGCGGCAACGACTGCACCCGATGAAAGCGACATGGCGAGCCGCGCGTTTTTTGCCGGCGATTACGCCACCGCCAAACGTCTCTGGGAAACGCTGGCCGGAGAAAACGATCCGGCGGCACTGACCAATCTCGGCATCATGTATGAAAAGGGAATCGGCGTTAAACGCGATGTGAAAACCGCCGAGGCCTTATATCTGCGAGCCGCCAATCTCGGCTATGCCCAGGCGCAGTTCGATCTCGCCAATCTCTACTACAACGGCAACGGCATCAAGCAGGATTTCAAGCAGGCCGGACGCTGGTATATGGCCGCCGCCATGTCGGGGCATCTGCGATCACAATATTATCTGGCACAGATGTATGAGAACGGCGAAGGCGTCCCGGAAGATCGCATGAATGCTCTGAAATGGTACGTCAAGGCGGCGGATGGCGGCCTGCCGGAAGCGAAATATGTCATCGGCCGCAAATTGCTGACTGGCGAAGATATCAAGGAGGATCACCCCAAGGCGATCCCCTATCTGCTGGACGCAGCCGATGCCGGCGTGCCGCATGCCCGGGCCTGGCTGGGGCTGGCCTATCTCAACGGCTGGGGTACGCCCAAGAACCTGGTGGAAGCCTATCTCTGGCTGGAACTCGGGCTCGACCATCTGCCCGCCGGCGAATTGCAGCAGAAGGCCTATGAGGGCGTGCGCGAAGCGGAATCTGATATGTCGCAGAGCCAGTTGGCGGCGGCCAAGCGCCTATTGGCAAAGGCCAAGGCAAAGCAATCGGCGCAATGACGCGCGGCAACTACGGTCAGTAAGTCGCAGTGCCCCATTTGACCTGCATTTGGCTGAGCAGCGCTGCGATCGATAGTGCCCCGCTCTCCTTCGGATCGAACTGCCGTTCGTAAAAGATGGTCAGGCGAATGACTGCGCGGCCCCGCGCCGTCCGCTGTGTGCCGTAATAGCCGTCGTTGAACCACCAGGGATGCGCATAGCAGCCGCGCCAGCAAGGGCCGAAGCCATAGTTGGGATAAGGGTTGTAAACCGGCGTCTCGTGGATCTCGATATCGCTGTCGCGTTGCTCGTGATCAATCTTGAGCGCCGCATATCCCTGCTGCTGGCCAAGCTGTGCCGCGCGCCACACGGCAAGATCGTGTGTCTTGTCGAGTTCCGTCTGCAGGCGACTGTCGTTACGCGGGTTGCTCACATTGACCGGGATATAGGCGCCGGTATAGGTGACCATCGTGCGATCATCGACGATGGCGCGGTCGCTATACCCGAAGGCCCCATTCGCGCCGAGCGGCGCCATGGCCGGCTTTGGCGGCGTCGTGGCGCAAGCCGGCAGCAGCGCCATCAGAATAAGGCCGGCAACAAGGTAAAGCTTTCTCATGCAGATCAACCTGCCGATGCGCTCAGCACCGCGCCGCTTGCTGCGGGTGGGGCTCTCAATGAATACGTAAGCTTTGTGCCGGTTTTTCCAAGGGCAGCCAGCCGCCGCCATGCTCGGTGCAGCCTATCGCCACACCGCATTCGGGTTGCCGAGCACCTGCGGGCTGAGAGCGAGGCAGTAGGAATTGCTATCCCACAAGGCTTTGCAGGCCCGTCCCGCATCGACCTGGCCAAACCCGGTCAGCAGCGCACTATATCGTGACGCGCCTTCGTAATCTTTGCGGACGATCGCCGGAGCCGCTTTACCGGCCAAAGCGGCGGGCAGTCGCCGTTTGGCCGCCGCGATGGCCTGCTGCGCCTGGGTGATACTGGAAAAGGAGCCGAACACGGTGCCCCAGCCGGCCAGCCGGATTGCGCCCGGGTTCGCGCTGTTGCCGGCAACCATCGTCTGACTGCATTCGCCGGCTTGCAGCCGGATCGGCGGCGGCGCCTGTTCCGAGACGTCGATCTTCAACGAGAGATCCTGCAGCGACGGCAGGTCGCTATCGCCGCGTGAGAAGCCGGTATTGAGCAGCGAGGCCATTTCACTCGCCCGCTCGCCGCGATTGCCGCCGCCGAGCAGAACGCCGACCAGGCGGCGATTGCCGTGCTTTGCCGAGGCGACGAGATTGTAGCCGGCGCCGCAGGTGAAGCCGGTCTTGATGCCATCCGCACCGGGATAGTTCACCAGGATGCCGTTGACGGTTGGCAAGGAGCGACCGTTGATGGTCACGCTGCGCTGGCTGAAGAAGGGATAATATTCGGGAAAATCATGCAGCAACGCCAGCGCAAGGCGAGCCATGTCGGCCGCGGTCGTGACCTGCTGTGCGTCCGGCAAGCCGCTCGCATTGCGGAAACTGGTGCGCGACATGCCGAGCCGTCGCGCGGTCTCGGTCATGCGCAAGGCAAAACTGCTTTCGGTACCGCCAATCTGCTCGGCGACAGCCACCGCTGCATCATTCGCCGAGGCGACGATCATCGCGTTGAGCGCCTGCTGCAGGGTGATCTTCTCGCCGCTCCGGAAACCAAACTTGACGGGAAGCTGTCCGGCGGCAGTGGAGGAAACTATCAGGGGCTCGTCCAGGCGGTGACGGCCAGCCTTGATTTCGCTGAAGGCGACATAGGCCGTCATCATCTTGGTCAGCGATGCCGGATACCACAGCGCGTTCGGTTCCTCCGCCATCAGGACCTGTCCGCTATCGGCATCGACGACGACATTCACGGGGCTTGCAGCGACTCCCCCTGGACAAGCTAAAATGAGCGAGATGCAGAGACCCAGGCAAAGTGCCAGAAGACCGGGACGTAAGTTTCGTCTGCACGCCATGCTAGCCTCGGATCCGCTCGATGAAGAAGTCGATAGGGGTAAAAAGGTTAGTAATTATAGACTAATTTTTAGTTTCTGGGTGTGATTGATCGTGCAAGGGGAGATGGTGTTGTGAATAAAGTCTTGTTCGGCTTGGCGCTGGGATGCCTGTTGCCGGTTCTTTCCGCGACGGCCTGGGCTGGTTTCCAGGAAGGCGCGGAGGCCTATGGCAAAGGCGACTATCAGTCAGCCATGAGCGAATGGATGCCTCTCGCCCAGGCCGGGAATGCCGAGGCGCAGAACGCCGTTGGCGCCCTCTATGACAATGGCCTGGGAGTGACATCGGACGAGGCTGAGGCATTCCGCTGGTACACCATGGCGGCCGGTCAGAACTATCCCATGGCAATGCGCAACCTGGGCACCATGTATGCGACAGGCCATGGCGTGCCTTACAACCTGCAGCAGGCCCAGCAGTGGCTCGGACGGGCTGCCAGTGCCGGCGACCAGGTCGCGGCCAAGCGCCTCGCTGCGCTGCCGCCGGTGGCAACCGCTTCTGCCGAGCCGGTCGTGACACCGTTGGCGCCGACGAGCACCGCCGTGGGTTCCATGCTTCCCGCCAGCCCCGACAGCAATACCTTTGGTGCTAAGACCGGGCCGACCACCTTCGTAGCCCCGTCCGCGCAGCCGGCTCCCGCGGCGGCGAATAGCGGACAGGCGGCGGGCGCCGACCAGCAAGCGGCTGCAGCCGGCGCCGCGACGCCGGCCCCGCAGGCGTCGAGCGTTGCACCTGCACCGCAGCCGGCCGCGCCGGTGGTGGGCACGGCTGAAACTCAGCCGGCCAAGGCGGTGGTTTTCCCCTCTCCTGCCGCGCCATCGGCTGCGGCCGATATGGCCCAATCCGCGGCGCCGGTTCAGCCGGCGGCGGCCGATCAGCAGGTCGCCAGCGCGGAACCCGCATCGACGGCGGATAGCTCGCCGACGCCGGTGGGAACGGCCGCCGATGGCTGGCATGCGTTCGACATGGGCGATTACAAGACCGCTCTGGCGATCTGGGAGCCGCTGGCGCAGCAAGGCGATGCCAATCTGCAAGTATTGGTCGGCTCGCTCTACGATTACGGACAGGGCGTGAAGCAGGATAAGCAGCAGGCCTTGCAATGGTATCTGATGGCGGCGGGAAAAGGCCTCGGCCGGGCGCAATTTGCGGCTGGCTCGCTGCTCGTCAAGAGCGGCAAGCAGCGCAATCTCGTGGAAGGCTATAAGTGGCTGACGATCGCCGGCGATACGCTTCGTGGCCAGGGTGGCGACATTGCGGCCAACCAGGCCGTGAGCCTGCGCAAGCAGATCGCCAAGGAGATGAGCCAGGACGATATCGCCAAGGCGGAATCCCTCGCACAAGGTTTCCACGCAGGCTGACGGCTTCGTTATTCGCGGCGCGTCGGCGCGTGGTCGCATAACTTGATGCAATGGTGAGCGAAATCACGCCAGGACAATGATCACATCGCCCTCGGCCGATTGACTTTACCTGTCATTAAACTTACATCACCCCAATGACTGCTTCTCTGGACGCGTCGACTTTGGGGCAATTTCCTGAGCAGAATACGGTATCCGGCGATACGGCCGGGGTACCGTTGCGGCCAGACCCATGCGTGTGGCTGCTGCTCGGCGACCGCCATGGCGATAATGCGCAGCTATGCGCGCTGAGCTCGACCCTCAGCGACCTCTTTGGCTGGAAAAGCCTGACCAAGCAGCTGCGTTACGATCTGGGCTGCGCCACGCCCCATCGCGATCGGGGCAGCTCCCTGATCGGCCTTGACCCGAATTCGCGTGACCAATTGCAAGCCCCCTGGCCGGATATCGTTCTGGCTGCTGGCAAATCGGCCGCTTCGGTCTGTCGCTGGATCCGCAAGAAATCCGGAGGACGCACGATTATCGTTCTGCTGGGACGGCCGCGGGTCGCATACCGGCATTTCGATCTGATCATCGCCACGCCCCAGTTCGGGATGCCTGAGGCCGACAATATTGTGAAGTGTTGCCTGCCCATGACCTGGCAGGATGAAAAAGCCCTTTCTGAACAGGCGCTGTTATGGGAGCCGAAATGGCGCCATCTGCCGCGGCCGTGGACGGCTGTCCTGGTGGGCGGATCTACCGCGCAGATGGAGTTCGACGAGGTGGCGGCGCATAGCCTGCTCAACAAACTGGCGAAGTATCAGCTCCATCGGGGCGGCACGCTGCTGGTCACCACGAGCCCGCGGACACCGGCCGACGTCACGGAGCTGATTACAGAACGCTTGCAGCAGCCGAATTATATCTTTGCCTGGCAGCCCGGTGTTCCCAATCCGCTGCAGGCCATGCTGGCGCTCGCCGACAATTTCATCGTCACGATCGATAGCGTCTCGATGATCGCCGAAGCGGCGAATCGCATGAAGCCGGTCTATTACTTCAGCCTGCCGCGGCAGACGCTGGAACACCGGCTCTTGAAGACGTCATGGTCGCAAAGATTGCGCGGGCGCCGTCAGAAGCGACGTGACCTTGGACGTGTCCCCGATATGCTGGATCGGCTGGCCGACGCCCTGGCCATTACCGGTTTCCTGAAACCGCGAAACAACTACACCGCCTTCGAAACTATCTTGCAGCGTAACGGCATTGCCCGCGCACTTGAGCCCACTCGCCATATGCCCGCGCCGCCGACGACCAATCTTGTACTGCGCGAAAGAGTCCGCGTGGCGGAAGAGATCATGTCCCTTTGGGTCAAGGCTGCGGACGCGGAAATCACCAGCTCCTGACAGGATGCGATCTCTGAGCTGCGATCCCGCTGGACGATGGGTCTTAATAGACGTCGTTGTTTGGCGAAAGCTTCATTTCCTTCGGCAACCAAAGTTTCCGCCAGCGGCTGACCTGCCTTGGCTGGAAGGCGTGGATCGGCAGTTCCGCGATGAAGTTGATATAGCGGCGTGGAATGGTCGTGACACCGCGCGGGCTGACGCCATGCACCGATTTCTCGGAGTTCACGAAGCAGACGAAGGTATTGGCCGCATAGGCCACGGTCTCCGTCAGATCGATGTCCTGTTGCAGGGCCCGATGCTTGACGAAGCGAGGCGAGCGCCGCCAGGCATAAATATCGAGATCGCCGCCGCTGGCCTTGTCCTGCTCCGAGCGGAAGTAATAGAGGCTGCTGAAGATCTTGTCGCAGAGGTCGACATGCGGGGTCTTGACGCTGCTGACCTCGATGACCGGCGTGTTCATGACAAACTGGCAGTCGAGCCTGACGTCGGCATCCCCCGAATAACCGCGCGGGATAACGCGCCACTCTTCGAAAGGCCGGCCGATACGGTCTTCCAGGCGCGGGAATTCGCGCCGCATCTGCGTACCGAAGACCCGCAATATGTTCAGCCAATATTCTTGCGACGTGTGATAGGCGAAGAAGTCTTTCCAGCGCCGGCTGATCTGGCTGTCGCCCAGTACCTGGCGCACGGAAAGGCGTATGGCCTCGTTATTGCCGTAGCTGTTGCGGCCGCCCAGCATTTGCGACAGCGAGGGGAATTCGTTGTTCAGCGCTTCATAGGTCGCGTCCGACAAAGCGTTATGCCGCACCAAGTGCGCATAAGGCTGCTCGATGACGTCGGCCGCGTTGGCGCCGTCCAACATATGCGGAACTTCCTGGGCGCTGGCTGATGCCATGACCATTATGCTACCCCCTGCGGAATTCTCGGCCCTGCAAGACAGGTGCGCAACGTCAGGCGGCGCGTCGCAAGCAAAGCTCAAGGGCGTCATGTCGCACGTGATTTGCAGCCATCTCCTGCTTGATCAGTGCCTCCGTTACGATACCCTTTTCAAGGCATTCCCGCAGCAGGTCGAAGAAAAATTTCTCCTGCTTCGGATCGGGATGGCGTTCGTAATGGCGCGCCTTCTCAATATGAAGCCATTTCTTCACCGATTTCACCACGGCTTTCGGGAAGCTCGCCGACTTTGTCTTGGTCCGCACCGTGAAGCTCACCGGCAAGCCGGTCTTCCAGGGCTGCGTACGGCGGTATGTGTTGTGCAGGATCTTGGTGGCCGGCGTCAGGCGGTCGAAATCGTTCCAGACGTCTTCGAGAATCCCGACCGTTTCGTCAGGTTCATATTCAAGCTTGATCCATTTCATGTAGTCCTTCTTGAACTCGAAGAGTTCGTCGAAGGTCTTTTGTGCATCCCAGTGCTTCAGCTTCGCGTTATCCAGCAGCATAACGGAGGATGCACGATAGGCGGGCAAATCCTTGAAGGCAGGTCGGATGCGGCACATCAACGCCTTGCCCTGCATATCCCGGGTAAACAGCTCCCAGACATCACCGAGGGCAAAACAGTCGGGATCTATCACGACTGCCCTGCCTTCGTAATTCATCAGCTTCGGCGGCGTGAAACGGAGCGGCGTGAAGGACTGCAGATCATCCGCTTCCCAGACACGATGCTCTGCACCTCTTAGGAATTTCTTCCCTGCGTGTGCGTTGAGCCACGGGAAATCCTTCGTGTGCATGATTTCCACGTCGAATTTGTCGGCGTGACGGCTATTGCGCTTCAGCGCATAAGCAGCGACCAGCGCACCGACATATTGTTCGTCATTCGACTGGATGAAAACCTTGTATTGCACGTCGCGCCTCCCATGACCAATCCAGATTCGGGAACTGGCCAATTTCACTTCCCGCAATGATAATGACAGTTCCGCGCTCCCGCAACTAACCGGCTGACATTGTGCGGTTTTGCCGCAATTTTTCGCTGCCGAAAGCGGGTTCTTCGGAACGTCCAGGATGTCGCCTCGATTTGACATTCGAGGGCGCGGTGCTATCAAGTGCGCCCATCCGTCGTCACATATCCGAGACATGCAACCAGATTCCGGCCCTAGCGACTCCTCCCTGAAGAACGCCTATCGCGTCCTGCAGAAGCATGGCTTATGGCGGCAGATTCCCATCCTTAGCGGGCTGCTGGTCAACGGCCTGCTGGAGGGCATCAGCCTGACCGCGCTGTTGCCGATCATCGGCATGCTGTCCGGGGAAAGCGGCGCGAAGACCAGCAAGTTCCAAGCCTATTTCGCGACAATCTTCGAGACGCTCCACCTGCCGGTTTCGCTTGGCGCCCTCTGCCTTCTGATCATCGCTGCCGTCATCGTGAAAGCGGTCATCAGTCTCCAGGTGAACCGCTATATCGGCATCGTCGTCGCAGAGATCGCCAGCGATCTGCGTCACCGGATCATCGACCGCCTGCTGCTGGCCCGCTGGTCCTATTACACGGTTAATCCGGTCGGCCGGTTTGTGGCGGCGATTTTGTCGGAGGCCAACTGGGCGGGATATGCCTACAGGGCGGCGCTTTCCGTCGCGGCGATGGTCATCCGCGCCGTCGTGCTCTCCTGCGTCGCCTTGCTTTTCGGCTGGCAGACCGCGGCCGTCGCCATCACTCTTGGCATCCTGATGGGCCTGCTGCTGCGTGTCTTGTCGGCCACATCGCGACAGGCGGCAAAGCAATTCCGCAGTTCCCTCGTCGCTCTGGTCAGCGACCTTATGGATCTCATCGTCGGTTACAAGCCGCTGAAGGCAATGGGCCGCGAAGGTGTCCTGATCGCCAGCCTGCGTCGCGAAACAGGCAAGATCAAGTCGGCAATGTACGAATTGGTCATGATGCAGCAGCTGACGGCGACCTTACCTGATCTGCTGATCGCCTGCACGTTGGCAGCGGGCCTCTATATCGTCAACCAGATCTTCGGTATCGGGCTCGAACATTCGATCGCCTTCGCCGCCGCCACTTACGGCCTGATGTACAGCGTGTCGCGCGTGCAGAAGGCCTCGCAGGATCTTGCGCAATCGGACACGATGTACTTCGCCGTGCTGCGGTTGATCTCAGAAGTCGAAGGCGAGATCGAACCGCATCGCGGCGAACTTGCACCGACTCTGAAGAGCGGTATCGATCTGCAAGACGTCAGCTTCTCGTATGGGCGCGGCACGGTGCTTAACGATGTCTCCATCGAGATCCCGGCCGGCCGGATCACGACCCTCGTCGGTGAATCCGGCTCCGGCAAGACGACGGTCGCCGATCTTATCCTCGGCCTCTTTCTGCCAAGTTCAGGGCGCATTCTGATCGATGGCGTTGATCTCAACCGGATCGATATGGACCAGTGGCGCTCCTCGATCGGCTATGTGCCGCAGGAAGTGCTGATGTTCAACGACACGATCGAAGCCAATATCACGCTGGGCGATAGCTCCCTTACCCGCGAGGACGTCATGCGTTCTCTGCAATTGGCGGATCTGGTCGATTTCGTGGAAAGCCTGCCCGACGGATTGGATACCGTCGTCGGCGAGCGCGGCATGATGATTTCCGGCGGCCAGCGTCAGCGTCTGGCATTGGCCCGCGCCTTGGTTCATCGGCCGCAATTGCTGGTGCTGGACGAAGCGACCAGCGCCCTTGATCCCGCGACCGAGGCGGAAATATGCGCCGCGGTCCAGCGCCAGGCAGGCGAGACGACGGTGCTGGCGATCACGCACCAGAAGTCATGGGTGGATGCGGCCGACCGTGTCTATCTGATCGAACGCGGCTCGGCGACCCTGGCGAAAGCGTCGGGACCCGGCGAAATCGCCCCCCGGCCTATGCCGTCTGCGGCTCGACAGCTGTAACGCTGCCATTCTGCATTTCAAAGATACGATCGGCGGCTTCGATCCAGAGCGCCTGATGGGTGATGGCGAGGATGGTGCGCCGGCCGGCCAGATTGCGCACGCTGTCGCAGATCTCCCGCGCGGTATCATGATCGAGCGCGCTGGTCGCCTCATCGAGGATCAGCAGGCTTGGATCCGAGATGAGCGCCCGGGCGATCGAGAGCCGCTGCTTCTGGCCGCCCGAGAGCAGATTGCCGCGCACACCCACAACCTGGTCCAGCCCTTCCGGCAGCTTTTCGACGAAGTTCCAGGCCCCGGCCAATTTCAGCGCATCTTCGATCTTGTCGCGCGGGATGGACTGGTCGCCCAGCGTGATGTTGTTGGCGACCGTATCGTTGAACAAGATATTGTCCTGCGGGATGTAGCCGATCTGGTTGCGCCACCGCGAAAGGTCGGCGCTGCCGAGGGCCACATCATCGATGAAGGCTTCGCCGCTGGCCGGTCTGTTCAGCCCCACCAGCACATCGGCAATCGTCGTCTTGCCGGCGCCTGACGGGCCGATGATGGTCGTTATCTTGCCAGCCGGTATCTCCATCGAGACGTCGTGCATCACCTCGCGATTGGGGTAGGCGAAGAAGACATGCTCAAGGCGCGCGGAACGGGTCAAGGAGACCTGCTTGCCCGCGGTCAGATGCTCCGCCTCCGCCTCGATCTCCTTGATCAGCTCGACGGTGCCCCAGAAGGCGGAGGAGTCGATATAAAGCGTCTGCATGCCTTGGCGGATATCGCCGATATTATCGGCAATCCTGCGCAGCAGCCAAAGGGTCGCGACCAGGCCTTGCAACTGCAGGTCAAGGAACGTGTGGCCGAGATAGATGCCGCCGATGAGCAGGATGGCCAGGATCGGCTCCTGCAGCGCGGTGACGGCCGCGTTGCTGTAGGTTTCCCGCTCAAGGACGCGCCGCAACTTCGCGATATCGGCGTCGAAGGCGGCGGCGACATGGATGTGGCGGTTCATCGCCTTCAGCGCTTTGATGTTCGTCAGGATCTCGCCGATCGAGGTGGCAAGGCGCAGCCCGAACTTGCTCTTGTTGTTGCCCGCCTTGCGTGCCATGCGCATGTAGCGGGTGACCGCGAGCCAGAGCACGATTGCGGCCAGCAGCGCAGCGGCGGAAAATTGCCAGGAGATGACAAGGCAGCCGATTAGATAGGCAAGGCACTCGGCGCATTTTGCAAGCACGGTGCCGCTTTGTTTGAACGAAAAAGCCGCGCGGTCCGATTCGATACTGATGGCGCTAGTGAAGCGGCCGGAAGGCTGCGACGTGAAGTAGCTCCAGCGGGCGCGCATGATGGCGTCGATCAGGCGAAGCCGGATCCGGGTGGTGATATTGGCGACCTCCCGCCCCACGAAGTTCATGCCGATGAGGCTGAACATGAATTTGACGGCAACGAAGAAAATCATGAAGCCGAGCAGAATGCCCAGCGTCGGCGGCAGGCTGAGATAGGCCAGAATATCGACGACCAGCCGGCCGACGAGCTTGTTGGATTGCTGGGTATCGCCGGATGCCATCGAGACGATCGGCCACAGGCTGGCGATGCCGAGGTTTTCCGCGAGACCGCCGGCAAGCAAAGCCGCGAGCACGCCCAGTTGGCGCCGGTAGCCGCTATAGAAAAAGATACGAAAGACGTTGAGCATTCTGATTCCGTCAGCGATATCTGGCGCGGGCGTTCCAGCCGGCAGCGGCGATGTCGCTCATTTTTGCTGTTTTCATGAACGAGGTCTCAATAACCCCAAAGATGCTGCAGGCCGACCGCGCCGTCGGGTGAGAGGCCGATGACATGGGCCGTCAAATCCGCATCCGCCGATTTGACCTGCAGCGTGCCGATGCCGGCATCACCGAGATGATCTGCCAGGTCCGGCATGGCCTCGTCGAGCCAGACGACTTCCGCGCCGAAGGCAGGCAGGGTGACAACATGACTGCGTCTGCGTCCGGCGAGGTTGATGACGTTGATCTCGCATTGCGCTGCCATGCCATAATTGAGGTTGCCACTGGCATTGGCGACGAAGACGGCGGTTCGATGGCCGTCCTTGCAGCGGGCGCGGCCGATGACATTGGTACGCCCCATGATCGCGATGGAAGGATGGAGCCAATGCGGCAGGGTCGGAATCTGCGTGCCGAGATTGCGCCAGGAGGATTGGAACTCGGTCGCGTCCTGATCGCCGGTTGAACGATGCCGCAAGATGAGATCGGCGGTCGTGATCAAACGCTGGGGCGCCAGATCGGTCGATAGATAATCCGGCGACACGAGGGCCATGGTGGCCGATTGCCGCGCCGCTTCCGGCGCCAGCTTCAAGACGTCCTCGATCAGGGCGGGGCCGATGAAGTCCTTGTGGTAGCGGTAATCGCCGACGAAAATACCGGCCCGGTCATAGAAACGGAGATAGTAGTCCTCGAAGGGAGGATTGGATGCGTCGAAGTTGAAGCCGAAACCCAGGGGACTGCTGTTCGGCAGGATGGGCAGGCAGCAAGGATGGATCATGAAGCCGGCAGCTGTCGCCTGTTCGATCAGGTTCCGCTCTTCCGCTCGGAACACGACATTCGACCTGTTATCGACCCCGACGCGGCAAAGGTGATTGCCGCTGAGACTGGCCTGTTTGCCCGGCAGGCTCGAGATGCCCTCTTCCAGCGCGTACCAGAAAGACGTGCCATAGCCATGATAGCCGAGCGCATAATAGTGCCGCTCCTCACTCGCCTTTTCCTGCCGCGGGAAATGCACTTCCTCGAGCGGCTTGCGGCGGCTGCGCTTGCGTAGCGTCTTGTCGGCACCGGTGCCGATGGTGATCTCATCATTCGATCCCATGTCGAGATCGTAATTCGGCACGGTCAGGATGGCATGGCCGCGGCGGACCACACCGTCGATCAGGCGGAATTCCTGCCGCCGGTTGGGGCTTTTGAAGAACTGATGCGAGCCGTGAACGATGGTGAAGGAGTCTTTCCAGAAGACGTCGGCGCAGGGGCGGAAGCGATAGTGCCGGCCGCGCGTGAGCTGCGGATGGGTGATCCAGATGCGCAGGCAAATCGCTTCCGATCGCTTTGGCATCAATTGCTTCAAGTTGAGGTTGGCCGCCTGATTGGGCCCCAGAATGCGGTAGCTCCGCTGGGTCCCGGCTTCACTGATGATTTCAAAGCGGAACTGCAGTGGATCCTTGATGCCGAAAAATTCTTCGAAGTGATTGAAGATGAGGGCGTCCACATCATCAATTTCCCGCGGCACGGCCAGCGTGCCGCCGCAGAATTCCCAATTGTCCGCCACCCAGTGAACCGGGGTTTCCGGTGCCGCGGCCAGCATCTGCCGCAGCACGAGACGGTAATTGGTGGCAACGTCGCGCCCACCGACGAGGACGGCATCCACCCCCCTCAAGGCATCAGCGCTGAGGCGCGAAGCCCCCTGCGGCTGATCGGCAAGGAAATCATTGGAAAACCAGAGGCAGTCGAAACCGCTGGCCGCCGCGCGTGCCGACTGGAAAAAGGCCGCGTCGCCATACACGCCGACGCGGCGGCGACCGTCGCGGGACATTTCGGCAATCGCTTGCGACAGGGATTGGCTGACCCGGGTTTTACTTTCACCCGCCGGGCTGCCGCCCACCGGGGCGCCGCCCTTATAGCGCTTGCGCGCCGTCCGGCGCCACGGAAAGCCAAAGTTCAGGAGTGACACCAACTCATGCCAGGGAGCCCGTCTGGCACCGCTGATCTCGACATCTGCTGTCTTCATGTCTCCGCCAGGAATATTCGACGAAACGCCTAACCAGGGGCCGACCCAAGGTCAAAACTTGCTGATTCGTCAGACTTTTGCTAAGGACCGGCAAATCCTAGGGGCAGGCATTGCCCTTCGCAATCAATCTTTTATGCGACCCAGGGTCTCATGACACTAAGTGTAACACCGACGACTAGCCCTGGCCTTCCTCTGCGCCGAGGAGATTTTGACACCCTGTGGGAGGCACTTGATTATGCCGCCCGGGGCGATTGCGGTTACAATTTCTTCTCCGCCAAGGGCGAGTTGCAGAAGGTCCTCAGCTACCGTGAGTTGCGGGAACGGGCTCGGGATTTCGGCCAGGCGCTCGTCGCGCTGGGCCTGGATCGCGGCGACCGAATGGTCGTGGTTGCCGATACCGATCCCGATTTCGCCGTAGCCTTCATGGGCTGTCAATATGCCGGCATCCTGCCGGTGCCGGTGGCAATCCCGACCAGCCTTGGCGGCAAAGAAGCTTATATCGCGCAATTGCGTCATCAGATCGAAGGATGCAGCGCCAGGGCGGCGATGGCGCCGCAAAGCCTGATCGACTTCCTGCGGCAGGCTGCAGAGGGACTGGATCTGCTGCTTGTCGGCGCGCCGCAGGACTTCCAGAATATTCCCCGCACAGGGGCTGATCTTCGTCCCTTCGACCGCAGCGGGCCGAGCTACCTGCAATACTCGTCGGGCAGCACCCGTTTCCCGAAGGGAATCGAGGTCAGCCAAGGCAGTTTCATGGCCAATGCCTATGCCATTGCCAGCGACGGTCTGCGCGTGGTGCCGGGCGACCGCAGCACCTCCTGGCTGCCGCTCTATCACGACATGGGTCTGGTCGGCTTCATGCTGTGCCCGCTGACGACGCAGATGTCGGTCGATTATATCGCGACCCGTGATTTTGCGCGCCGCTCGCTTACATGGCTGAAGCTGATCAGCGAGTATCGCGGCACACTCTCTTATTCTCCCAGCTTCGGATACGACCTCTGCGTCCGACGGATGCGCGATGACTCGTCCATGTCGCTCGATCTCAGTTCCTGGCGTGCCGCGGGCATCGGCGGCGATATGGTCCAGCATGAGACCTTGCGGCGTTTTGCCGAGGCCTTCGCACCGTATGGCTTTGATCCCCTCGCCTTCGTGCCCAGCTACGGCATGGCGGAGACGACCTTGGCGATGAGCTTCGCGCCGCTCTCCAGGATGTACCGCGTCGATTACATCGATCGCGAAAAGCTGGCGACTGAGCAGAAGGCGGTGGCGGCCGAACCGGGGCCGGCGGCGCGTGGCTTTGTGGCCTGCGGCCGAGCGCTCGAGGGGCATGAATTTGCCGTGCGCGATGCCCAGGGGCAGCCCTGCAAGGAGCGCGAGATCGGCCGCATCTTCTTCCGCGGCCCGAGTGTGATGACCGGGTATTTCCGGCAGCCGGAACTGACGGCCGAGGCGCTCTCTGCCGATGGCTGGCTGGACACCGGCGATCTCGGCTATCTGCTCGACGGCGAGATCGTGATCACCGGACGCGCCAAGGACCTGATCATCATTGCCGGCCGCAACATCTGGCCACAGGATCTCGAATGGGCGACCGAAGAGCTCGGGGACTTGCGGCGCGGTGACGTCGCCGCTTTTTCCGTCGAAGACGGCGAGAGCGAGGCGGTCGTCGTCCTGGTGCAATGCCGGCTGGTCGATACCGACGCCCGGGCCAAGCTGATGAAGGATGTTGCCGCCCTGCTCCAGAAATCGGCAGGTGTGGAAGCGCGGGTCGTCCTCGTCCCGCCGCATGGCCTGCCGCAGACCTC
Organism: Terriglobia bacterium; assembly: GCA_035539075.1. Classification (GTDB taxonomy): domain Bacteria; phylum Pseudomonadota; class Alphaproteobacteria; order Dongiales; family Dongiaceae; genus Dongia_B. Next base: position 15,890 of record DATLJB010000189.1, on the reverse strand, counting down.
CTCGGGCAAGCTCAGCCGCGCCAAGGCCAAGGCCAACTACCTTCAGGGCGTCTACGACGCTGAGCCGAAAGCCTGACGCCGTGACGGACCGGCCGGTTCTGGCGGTTACCGGCGCAACCGGCTTCATCGGGCAAGCCTTATTGACGGCCGCCTTCGCCGAGAACTGGCAGCCGCGCATTCTGGTCCGGCGCTATCCGCGCGACTGCCTGGTACCGGGCCGGACCATCGAGGTCGTGCCGGGCGATCTCAACGATCCCGGCGCCTTGGGCAGGCTGGTCGAGGGGGCCACGGCAATCGTCCATCTGGCCGGGCTTATCAAGGCCCTGCACGCCGCCGACTTCCTGGCCGCCAATGCCGGCGGCACGGAACAGCTGCTGCGTGCGGCGCAGACAGCTAATCCGGCGGCGGCATTCCTGCATGTGTCGTCGCTTGCCGCGCGCGAGCCGCAGCTATCGCCCTATGCCGCCAGCAAAAGAGCCAGCGAGGACAAGGTGCGGGACCTGGCCGGTGACCGGCCCTGGGCGATTATCCGCCCGCCGGCCGTCTATGGCCCCGGCGACACCGCCACCCTGCCGCTGTTTCGGGCAGCCCATGGCGGCTTTCTGCCCTATCCGGCGGCGCCGCGGGCGCGGGTTTCCCTGATCCATGTGGCCGATCTCGTATCGGCGGTCCTGGCGATGCTGCGGCAGCTGCAGGATGGTCGGCTGCTATCGGGGAGTCTCATCGAAATCGACGACGGGCATCCCGGGGGCCACGACTGGAATGGCATGCTGGAGGCGCTGCGGCAAGCTGTCGGCCATCCCGTTCGCGGCCTGCGGCTGCCGCGCTGGCTGGTATTGCCGATCGCCGCAACCAATGCCCTGATCTGCCGAGCCAGGGGCCGGGCCGATGTCTTCGTCCCGGCCAAGCTGGCGGAGCTCTATCACGCCGACTGGGTTGCAACGGCTTCGGAGCTACCGAAAATTGTCGGTTGGCGTCCGCTTTTCGACCTGCAGGATGGCTTCAGTGATACATTTCGATGGTACCGGGATCACTCATTCATCACATGAGCGCGAGCGGTTAATCCATTGATTGGCCACGGTTGTTACATTGCGAAACAATTTGTCATTTAACCCAGCCTCGGAAATCTAGGACAACCGCACTTATTGATTCGGTCATAAACCGAATCATGAGCGGATGAATGATTGAAACAAGAGCCGGGGCGGCTTCGGGTGACATGACGATGGTAGAGGCGCAGCAGCAATCTTCGCTGGAGAGTATTTTCGCGGAGATCGCTTTGATGATGGATCGTTTTCGCAAGAGCGACGCGCCGATCACCATGGATACGGATATCGCCCAGGACCTCAATATGGATTCGCTGGCGGTGATGGATTTGATGATGGAGCTTGAGGACAAGTTCGACGTCTCCATTCCGCTGAACATGGTGCCCGAAATCGTCACGGTGGGCCAATTGGCTCAGACCGTGTTCGACAGCAAGAAGGTAGCCTGAGCATGGGCCTTTTCGATCGTTTCAAGGCGGTAAGCGACGCCTACACCAACCTCAAGGGCTGCGGCGGCGATCCTTTCGGCGTGAAGATGGAACGCGTTCTCTCCACCACCGAGGCGGTGATCGAGGGACGGCCGACCATTCTTTGCGGCACAAACAACTATCTCGGCCTGACTTTCGATGCCGAGTGCATGGCGGCGGCGCAGCAGGCCATCACCGATTTTGGCACCGGCACCACCGGTTCGCGCATCGCCAACGGTTCCTATGGCTGCCACAAGGCGCTGGAACAGGATCTGGCCGACTTCTACGGCAAGAAGCACTGCATGGTGTTCACCACTGGCTATCAGGCCAATCTGGGCGCTATCTCGACGCTTGCCGGTCCGAATGATTTCCTGATCATCGATGCCGACAGCCATGCCAGCATCTATGACGCGTGCCGCCTGGGCAGCGCCACGGTCATCCGTTTCAAGCACAACGATCCGGCCGACCTCGATAAGCGCCTCACCCGTATCGCCAACGAGCCCGGCAATAAGATCATCGTCGTGGAAGGCATCTATTCGATGCTGGGCGATCATGCGCCGCTGAAGGAATTCGTGGCGGTGAAGAAGAAGCACGGCGCCTATCTGCTGGTGGACGAAGCCCATTCCATGGGCGTCATGGGTGCCACCGGCCGCGGCGTCATCGAACATGAAGGTGTTGATGACGATGTCGATTTCGTCACTGGCACCTTCTCCAAGAGCATGGGTGCGATCGGCGGTTTCCTGGTTTCGGATCACCCGGAATTCGACATTCTGCGCGTGGCCTGCCGGCCCTATATGTTCACGGCCTCGCTGCCGCCCTCGATCGTCGGGTCGGTGCGTCAGGCACTCGCCACGCTGCGTGCGAAGCCGGAGCTGATGCAGAAGCTGTGGTCGAATGTCGAAACGCTTTATGGCGGTTTGCAAGCGGCTGGCTTCAAGCTCGGCGCGCAGAAGGGTCCCGTGGTCGCGGTATACCTGACCGATCCGGCCCGTGCCGGCCTTGCCTGGCACATGCTGTTGCAGCGGGGCGTCTATGTGAATCTTGCTCTGCCGCCGGCGACGCCGAGCGGAACCGCGCTGTTGCGCTGTTCGGTCTGCGCTGCGCATTCGACCGAGCAGTTGGAGCGCGTGGTTGCGGCTTTGATCGAGGTCGGCGAGGAATTAGGGTTGATTGGCGCCAGCAATCTTCGGGTTGCGGCCGCCGAGTAATCGGTCGCCCGCAGTCGTTCATGAAAAAGCCGGCTTGGAGCCGGCTTTTTCTTTGGATCCCGTCACTGTGCCGGTGCCGGAAATTGCCGCCAGATCTCCTCTTCCGTCCAGCCCAGACGACGGAATTCGTCGACGCGCAGAGGTGCGTCTTCGGCCACGAAAAATTCGTCCAGTTGCGGCGGCCGGACCTCGGTCGCGGAGAGCATCGCATGCGCCTGGCCGCGATGATGGACCTGATGCTGAAAGAGATGGAGCAGGACGCGGTCGATGCGCTCGCTCTGGATATGATCGCTACGCTGCATCCGCGCCAGGTTTCCCAGTGATGCTTCGGAAAGCGCGTCGCAGAAATCGATGAGCCGCTGGTCCACCGTCTGCTGTGCGGCGCGCAAGGTTCGCGCCGTCTGGCAAGGGGCCGAATCGCTCCAGGCATCGGGGCCGAGGGTGCCGCCTTCCAGAGCATCGACATAGAACCAGTCGACGACAAGGATGTGATTGAGCGTCAGCATCAGGCTCGGAAAAAAGCCGGTGCGCGGCGCCACGAACGCGCTATCGCTCAGCTTCTCACAGGCAGTGATCAGGCGTTCGTTCGCCCACGCATTATTGCGTGCCATCGTCTGGAAATACATGACTGCGGACATCGGCCTGCCCTCCTCCCTTGAAAAGCGCCGATCAGCTTAACGAAAGGCGCCGCGCCGGTACAGACGCCAGGCGAGGCCGGGAGCAGCCAATAGCGGGTGGCGGCGCTGCCAGTCAGTGACGGCGACGGTGACGCCGCTATGGCGGGCGATCTTCCATAGGACATAATCGAGACCGCCTTCGAAGGTGAAGGCACCTTTGATCAGCCGCGCGACGTTGAACAGCTTGCCGATCAATCGGCTGCGCCGCCAGGACGAAGCGCGTATGTGCCCCTGCGGCTGATCAGCCAGGACCGCGCGCGCCAGTGGTGTCACGGCGAGATAACGGGCTGCATCGAGCGTGACGATATGCGCGGCTCGGTCCGTGTTTTCCGGTCGCAGTTCGGCACGATAGGTTGCCCGGAATCCCGCAGTCCAGGAATCGAGGATTGCCTGCGGCTCGTGTTGCTCTCCTGCCGCCGATGTCGAGACGCCCTGCGCACGGAGCATCGTCAATACCGCCTGGCTGCAGGCCGCTGCGACAGCATTTGCAGCCGCATCGTCGCGGCTCCAGGTCAATCGCGCCGGCTGACAGAAACGCGCCCAGAGGGCCACGTTGGGTGCCGCGGCACTTGTGCCGCGATGGAATTGCCGCAGGCTGATGACTGCGTATTTGGCCCGCAGCACAGCCCCGCCATAGGCCAGCTCCTGATAAAACACATTGGGGGGCAGAAGCTGGTTAGCCCAAGCGAGCCAGGCCTTTTCGTATGACTGGCGGTAATCATCGACCAGGACATAGAAATCGAGCAGCGAATCCGCCAATTGCGTCTCAGGTCGCCGCAGGCAGGAGCCATAGAAGAGGACAGCCTGGACGGCGGCGCCAAAGCGCTGACGTATCGCCTCCGACATCGCATGCACCGGTGCCCCTACCGGCTGGCCGAGTTCAGCCGCAATGAAGTCACGCAGCGCCTGCTGCCGGATCTGGGATTTATCGGCGCCACCCATGCAGCGTCAGAAGCGATAAAATGGGATGGCGGGGCCAGCCGTCACCTCGATGGTCCGATGGTCTTGCGGCATGAAAAGCTCGCCGTCCATCACCACCGGCGAGCGCAGGGTCATGCGCAATTCATCGAACGATCCGCTGTGGTAACCGGCCTCCGCCATCCAGGGCAGGCCGTGCCCCCGCAGCGCCGGTACGATCGCGCGCAGGAAGCGCTTGGGTGGATGATCGACCAATGTGTATTTCACGCCCTTGCTTTGGTCACCCCAGAAGGGCTTCACGCCAGGCGTCAACTGTTGCAGCGTGGTGAACAAAAGCAAGATCACTTCACGACGCTCCGATTCAGCACCGTCGATGCTGATGACGGTCCGCTCTTCGGTAAATCCCGATCGCGGGCCCGGCCCGTATCTCAGCAGCCGCAAGATCGATTGCAGCACGGTCGCATTGGCCGCGAGCATTTGGCGCAGGCCGATGCGATGCGCGAAATGCCGGCTCAACATGGTGCCCTGATAGAAGCCGACGGCGCCGCCGACGAAACCATAGGTCCGGGTCTGGCCGCCATCGACGCTGAGCCCAATGGCGCGGCGCTCGATGAGTTCGCCGCGCTGGCCGCCTTTGATCTTTTCGATCAGGCGATGAAGTGCAGCCGCCGGCTTGCCGGCCAGGCCGGCGTCACGGGCGATCACATTGGTCATGCCACCGGCGATCAGGCTGACCGATGGCAGAACCGGAAAGGGCCTGTCCTGCAGCAGATCATTGATGCTGGCTTGAACCGTGCCATCGCCACCGCTGACGACCAGATGCGTGATGCCGCGCGATGCCAGGTCACGAAGACCGCTGCGCAGATGTGCGATCTTATGGAAGACGAGATGGGGAATCTCAGGATGGCAGGCCAGAACCTCGTGGACGCCCTGCATCGACGCCACATTGCGTGCGCTCTTCGCATTGCTGATGACGCCGATACCAGTCATGGCCGCGCTGTTTCCGAAACCGGTTCGGACAGCCAGGAGTGCAGTCTCCGCCCGCCCGAGCGCTGGCCCTCGGCTTGGCCGATGCGCCAGCAATGAAATGCGAAGGATATCACGGTCCAGACGGCGACGGCGATAAAGCCCGTTGCCGGCCGGCCGGCGAGCGCTGCCACTGACAGAATAACAAGATTGGGATTGCGCCGCGCGGTGATCAGGCGGAACCAGGAATCGACGGGCCGCCAAGTATGCATCTCGATCTGGTGCAGCCAGATGAACAGGCCTTCCTGAGCACGCCCCAGCACGTAGCCGGCGAGAATGATCCAAAGGGCGATACTTTGCTCCATCTCGGCCGCACCGCCGGTTATGCTGCTGCCCTGGCCAACGTACCAGGCATAATACCAGAACGGCGGGTGGATGAGATCGATTCCGTGATCGAAGGCATTGCCGAACTTGCTCGACGTCAAGGTGACGCGGGCCAGCTTCCCGTCGACCGTATCGAGAAAGCACATGGCCCAGGCGAACACCAGGCCGGGCACGAATTGCCCGATCCAGAACAGCCACATCGCCACGAGGGTGAAAACGAAGCTGAGGCAGGTCACCTTGTTGGGTGTAATTCGGTGGCGGGCACACCAGCGTGTCACCGCCAGCGCGGGCACCGGCCAAACATATTTCGTCACGAAATCTGTGACGCCCTTGTAGGCACCTCGGAACATCCGTTCTTCTATCGCCGGGGCTGCCTCGGCCGTCAATCGAAGCACATAGGGGGTCGCCCGCTTGCGTAGGGCATGATTGTAGGTGGTGGCAAGCCCCACCGGATCATCGACGGCGGTGAGGCCGTGCGGCAGACCGGCAGGTGTCGGGCAGGCCTCCTGTTGCAATATCTCCTCGGCCGCCTTCAGGTCACCCCCCGCCAACAGATGAGCCGCCACCGGTTTCCCCTGCTCCGTTCTCAGCAGATATCCGGGATGGGCGATCAGCGCGCGGATAACGCCCTCTTCATAGACGTGGTCGGCCCGAAGGAGGAGAACTGGCCGGTTGGGGCCGCTGGCCCCACTATCTTGGGGACCGGTGTCTTGCAGACCGGCGCGGCGCATTAGTCGATGCAGGCGTTCATCATTGGCGACGCCCCAAAGCTGCACGGGACTGGCGCCAATAATGCTATAGGTCAGGGCTTCAGAACTCACAGCTGGCAATCGTCAAATCATCATTGTCATGTCGGCAAGAGCAATACCGGCCGGAGGCGCGGGCGTCTACCGTAAATCACTGATCCTTAATGAGTTGATAGCCGATCCGCTGGCATAAGCGGTAGCTGAAGGGGTCACTATTGGAGGATTTTGTTCGGCAATATTCAACCAATGTGAGGAAACGCACAGCTTGGTCATGATCTCGGCTCGGGTCGAGGAAAGCTGGACTTGACCAGGAGGTGTTTTACCGACAGAAACGGGGCTTCCGTTACGAGGTTCTTGAAATGTTCGTGTTGGCGCATCTGTCCGACCCGCATTTATCCGGTTGGTCCGTTGGTAACCCGGTGGCGCTTCTGGGCAAGCGGATTACCGGCTACCTCTCCTGGCAATTGAAGCGATCCAAAATCCACCGTGCCGAGGTCCTCGACCAACTCGTCAGCGATCTCAAGGCGGCGGCGCCGGACCACATCGCCGTGACCGGAGACCTCACCAACATCTCGCTGCCGCAGGAATTTGCCGCCGCCGCCGCCTGGCTGGAGAAACTCGGCAACCCGGAGGATGTTTCCGTCATACCGGGCAATCATGATGCCTATGTCGCCCTGCCCTTTGATCAGTCAATCGGCTTGTGGCGCGGCAATATGGCAGGATTGGTGCCGGGAGAACCAGCATCGCTCGGTGCCGCCGAGCAGCCGGTCAACTCGGCGGACGATTTTCCCTATGTACGGCAACGGGGACCGGTCGCGCTCGTCGGCGTCTCGACCGCCGTTCCCACCATGCCCTTCTGCGCGGCAGGTGAGATCGGCACGCCGCAGTTGGCGCGCCTTGCCGTATGCCTCGAGCAATTGGGTAAGGCCGGCCTGTTCAGGGTTTTAATGATCCATCACCCGCCCTATATCGATCATGGCGGACGGCGAAAATCGCTGCGCGACCATGCGGCCTTGCGTCGCGTCATCCAGGAGAAGGGAGTCGAACTGGTGCTGCACGGCCATACCCATGTCGCCGGCCTCGGGAAAGTCGTCACTCCCGCCGGAGAAGCCCCAGTCCTCGGCGTTCCTTCGGCTTCGGCGCTAAAATACGGGCATAAGGACGCAGCCGCCTATCATCTCTATCGAATTGGCCGGAAAGCGGATAGTTGGCAGCTGGAGGTTTCCGTGCGTGGCTGGGACCGGCAATCGGCCGGCTTTATCGAGGCCGGGCTGATGTCGTTAACGATTTCGCCTCAGCCCAGCTAAACGGTCGTTTCCAGGGAGGCGATATGCTAGAAGCAGCCGAACGCCACGCCCCACCTAGTTCTGAGCAATTGCCCGGTAAAACTGCATGACTGAAGCCTCGCCCAACGCAACGGCTACCAAATTCGGCTTTCCACAGACGCTGGTGGCAAGCTATAGGCATTGGCTTGTTCTGGCGCGGCCGCAACAGCCTGTCCTGGGCGCGACGGTTTTGCTATGCCGCGACGAGGCGAAGGCCTTTTCGGAGATCAGCAGCCAGGCTTTCGGCGAATTGGCGATCGTGACGGCGGATCTGGAAGCGGCGCTGCGGACAGCCTTCCAGCCGGACAAACTGAATTATCTGATGCTGATGATGGTCGATCCGGACGTTCACTTTCATGTCCTGCCCCGTTATCAGACCCCACGGGATTTGGCGGGGCATGTCTATACCGATGCTTTCTGGCCGCGGCCGATTGACCTGACCCAGCCGGTCGCTTCCGATCCTGCCTTGACGGAAGCGGTGCGGGGCAAGCTGAAGGCCGTCTGGCGGCAGATGCCGCGTTGAGGTGCGGATTAAGATGCGTTTGATCGATCTCTATATCCTGAAGCGGGTATCCTGGCCGCTGGTCGCGTCGATCGCGATCGCGATGTCGGGGCTGCTGATGGAGCGTCTGATACGGCTGCTGGATTTATTTGCCAATCGTGGCGGGCCGCTCTCGCTGATCATGAAGATGCTCGGCTATCTCGTTCCGCATTATCTTGCCGTGGCCATCCCGGCCGCCTTTTTCGTCGGCATCCTCTATGCCAGCCTTCGCCTATCCAGCGACAGCGAACTCGACGCGCTCCGTGCAACCGGCATGTCGCTGGGGCGTATCCTGGTGCCGATCGCTTCGATGGCCTGCGTGCTGACCGTGATCTGCGCAATCCTCCTCGGCTTTCTGCAGCCCTATACGCGCTATGCTTATCGCGCCCTCGTCTATCTCATCACCGAGACCAGCTGGAATTCCGCGATCGAGCGCGGCGCCTTCTTCAACGGCTTCGGCGGCAAGACCATTCTGATCGGCGATATCGCCGCCGGCGGCCATCAGTTGTCGCAAATTTTCATCAAGGATTCCGATTCCAAGGGGGATGACAACGCAAGCACCGAGTCGGATCCGACGGACGGCAGCGGTTCAACCTCCAATGCGCCGGCCGCCAAGAGCAGCACGACGCACACCATCATCACAGCGCCGACCGGCGATCTGACCAATGATCCGCGAGATTTTTCTGTCGTGCTTAAAATGATGAACGGCTATCGCGTTGAGATCAGTGATGACGGAGCCACGTCCCGCTCGATCAAATTCGACGAATCAAGCTTGCCCCTTGAGGCGGTATCGCCGACGCCGTTCCGCCAACGCGGCGACAAGGAGTCGGAAATGACCTTCGTGGAGCTGCTGAAGAGCTATCGCTCGCATGCGGCCGGCCTTGAGCCGGATGAATTGCTGGCGGAGATCAACTATCGCATCGTCCGCTCGCTGTCGGTCTTGTTCCTGCCCTTCCTGGCCCTTCCCCTCGGCCTTTCCTCGCGGCGCTCGCCACGGAATATCCGCTTGCTTGCCGGCATCGTCTTTCTCATCACCTATTATCAGGTGCTGGAATTCGGCAGCAATCTCGTACAGCACGGCAAGCTGTCCTCTTTTGTCGCCTTGTGGCTGCCCTTCTTCCTGTTTGCAGCTCCGAGCCTCTGGCTGTTCCATGCCGCCAATCGTCGCGTCGGACAAGATCCGCTGGCCCAGTTCTTCGAGGCCGTAGGGGATCGCTGCGGCGACGTTGTGCGTCGAGGGCGAAGGCTTATCGGCCTGGAGACGCGATAGAGCATGGTCACCACCTTTGTCCGTTATGTGCTGAAAACCTTCTTTTGGCACTTCATGGTGCTGTGGATCAGCTTCACGGCGCTCCTGCAGCTTTTCGACCTGCTGAATAACGGCGACGATATTTTGCGCGATACCGGCGGCGGCTTTCATCAATTGCTGATCTATGCGGTCCTGCGCATTCCGGAGATCTCGACTTTTCTCATTCCCTTCTGCGTTTTGCTGGGCACCTTGCTCAGTCTCGGCAAACTGGAGCGGAACAACGAAATTCTCGCCTTCAAGGCCGCCGGCGCCCCCTACTACCTCGTGCTGGTCTCGTTCCTGCCGGCCGTCGGACTGGTGGGCGCGCTGAATTTCGTCATGGCGGACCAGGTCGTTCCTTCCAGCGTCGTGAAGCTGCTCAATCTCAATCTCTATCCAGACAAGAAGAGCAAGACCACTGACGGCAATTTCAACAACATCTGGGTCCAGGACGGCACAACCGTCGTGCAGGCAATGTCGGTCGACCGCCAGGGCACGCCGCTGCATCAGGTATGGCTCTACCAGCGTGGCGAAGATGGCAATCTTCAAACGGTGCTGCATGCAACGACGGCCGCTTTCGATCGCAAGAAGAAGGATTGGACGCTGTCAGGGGTGATGCAGACGGATATCAGCGTGGAACATGGAGCGGTGACGAAGCCTGCGCCCGACCAGGTCTGGAGCACGCGGCTGACCCCTGCCGAATTCTCCAATCTGGTAGAAGTGCCGCAGGCGATGTCGCTGCGGCGCATCTGGCGCTTCATCAACAACGATCAGATTGGCGTACGGCCTGCTTACTTTTATGAGACCTGGCTGCAGAAGCGCATCGCCTTGCCGATCGGCTCGGTTCTCATGATCCTGCTGGCGGCGCCCGTCGCGCAAAGCCTGCAACGGCGCGATCGCAGTCTGGCCGGCGGCATTGCCATCGGCTTCGGTCTCGGCTTCCTCTATTTCATTACCGATGGTTTGGTCATGTCGCTGGGCGAGGCGGGAGCCATTCCACCGTTCTTTGCGGCCTGGTTGCCGCCGCTGCTCTTCGCCAGTCTGGGCGGCATTATGTTGATTCGTCTCGAAGGCTATTGATCAGATGAAACTTTGGATTGATGCGGCAACGCTGTCGTCGGAGCGCGTCTTCGGTATGACCCTCATCGAACGGCATCTGAAGGCCGCCCGGCACCAACGTCTGGTGTTGTCCGAAGTCGTCATCGATACAGGCGCCCAGGCGACCGATGTCGTCACCGTGCCCAAGGACAGCGGCCTCTCCTGCCCGATCCGCGTCGTCGCCACGACGGGCGATATCGCCAGCCGCATCGCGGCATCGGCGGCCGGCGAGGTCGTGCTTGCAACCACCGCTACCAGCCTGATCGATGCCCGCCTCTATGGCTTTCTCGCTAAGCAGGAACACGATATCGCGGTTTCCGATGACGGCGCGGTCATCGCTCGCTTGAGCGCCGCCACGCGGTTGGAGCCGGAAGCCGTCGATCTGAACCGCGGGTTGAACAACAACATTTCCTGGCTGTCGCAGGCCGATTTTCCGTCCTTCGTGCCGAAGCTCCGGCGCAACACGCCGTTTTACCTCTTCTCGGTGGCGACGCCCGATCACCGGCGCAAGATCGAGCGGTTCCTGTTCTGGTCGAACTACAAGGGCTCGACCGACTTCTTTACGAAATATGTCTATCCGCCGTTGGTCTGGCTGCTGGTGCCTCCGCTGGCACGGGCGCGCATCCATCCCAACGTCGTGACGATCATCAGCATCATCCTGACATTTGCCGCCGTTCCGCTGTTCGCCAGCGGCTACTTCTTCTGGGGATTCGTCTGCGCCTATTCCATGAGCGTGCTGGATTCCGTCGACGGGAAGCTGGCCCGCCTGACCTTTACCGATTCGGCAATCGGCAATGTGCTCGATCACGGCTTGGATCTGGTGCACCCGCCCTTCTGGTATTGCGCCTGGGCCTGGGGCTTGAGTGCCGGCGATTGGCGCTCCCCGGTCTTTGTCGCCTCTCTGTGGATGCTGGGGCTTTATATTCTCGACCGGCTGATATTGAAGATCTATCCCACGATCTTCGGTCGCGGGCTGCACACACATGCCAAGCTCGATGCCTTCGTACGCACGTTTATATCCCGGCGAAATATTAACCTTCCTTTATTTACAGTGGGTTATCCGCTTGGGTTCGGCGTGCAGACAATCTATCTGATCGTCGTGTGGCAGGCCCTTACCTGCCTCTATCATGGTATCCGCACTTTCTGGATCCTGAAGATCGAGAAGGCACAGCCCGGGGTGGCACCGGCGCGCTAGAAGACGTACTAGAAAAATTGCGCCCTTCTGGGAGGGGCGTGTTGCCGCTGTAACGCCGCGCAGCTTGCTGTAAGGCCTTGATTGACTTAATTTGCCGCTCAAGTGAGACGAGGACGGATCAATCGAAATGGCACGATTTGGCATTTGGAAGGACAGGACCCACAATCTGGCGCGGATGACGCTGCCGGATCTCGTGAAGGCCTTTGTCCTCTACCCGGCGGTCCATGCCTATACGGTGCTCGCCCTGGTTTCGCTTGCGGCAGTCGTGCACTGGTACGCGGGGCTGTTGCCGCTGGCGATCGCGACGATCCTCACCATCGTCGTCTATCCTTTGGTCTGGTACGTCTTGCATCGCTGGGTGCTGCACGGACAGCTACTCTACAAATTCAAGGCGACGGCGCCGGTCTGGAAGCGCATTCATTTCGACCACCATCAAGACCCGCACAATCTCGTCGTGCTGTTCGGCGCGCTTTATACGACGTTGCCAACGATCGCGATCGTGACCCTGCCGATCGGCTACGTGGTTGGCGGTCCTGCCAGCTCGGCGATGGCTTTTGCCGCCGGCTTGATAACAACGATCTTCTATGAGTTCTGCCACTGTGTGCAGCATCTCAACACCCAGCCGAAGACGGCCTTCATGAAAGAGATCAAGCGCTTTCACCTGGCGCATCACTTTCATAACGAGAAGGGCAATTTCGGCATCACCAACTATCTGTGGGATCGTTTGTTCGGCACCTTCTATCCGAAGTCGAAACTTTGGCCGAAAAGCCCGACGGTGTTCAATCTCGGCTATACCGAGGAAGTGGCTTCGGTCTATCCGTGGGTCGCCGAGCTTTCCAACGGTACGCGCGGCGATGGCAATCCCCGGCGTTTCCGCATGGCGGACGCAACCGATGCCCGGAAGTGATGGTGCGGTTGCGATCGGCAGCGTAGTCTCCGTCAAGCCGGTTGAAAGCAAAGCTGATCTCAAGCATTTCATCGCCCTTCCCAAGCAGCTCTATCGTGGCCAGCCCGGCTATGTCGCGCCGCTTGATATCGAACGGGCGGAGGCGCTGGATCCGAAGAAGAACCCCTATTTCGGTCATGCCGAGGTCCAGCTCTTTCTCGCCTGGCGTGATGGCAAGCCGGTGGGCCGCATTTCGGCGCAGATCTGCAAGCTCTATCAGGAGCGCTATGCCGATCAGACCGGTCACTTCGGCTTTATCGATTCAGCCGATGATCCGGCCGTTTTTGCCGCATTGACCACAGCCGCGGAGAACTGGCTGCGAGAACGCGGCATGCGGCGCGTCGTCGGTCCCCTTAGTTTTTCGACCAACGAAGAGACGGGCCTGCTCATCAACGGCTTCAACAGCTTGCCCATGTTGATGATGCCCTATCACGCGCCCTATACCGGCCATCGCCTGGAAGACTGCTTCTATGGCAAGGCGAAAGACCTCATTGCCTACGACCTCGACAAGGAAGCCTATCGAACCGTCGGCTCCAATCGCCTGCTCGACAAGATGGCGGCTGAAGGGCGCGTGAGGGTCCGGCCCCTGGATATGAAGAATTATCATCGCGACCTGTCGCTGGCTCTGGATATCTTCAACGATGCCTGGTCTGAGAACTGGGGCATGATCCCCTTCACTCAGGCGGAGATCGAGGCCGCGGCAAAGGGGCTGAAGCCGCTGATCGATCCGAAGCTCGTCTCCATTGCCGAGATTGATGGCGAAGCGGCCGGCATGCTGGTCTGTGTGCCCAATCTGCTGGAAGCGGTGGCCGATCTCAACGGCTCGCTCCTGCCCTTCGGCTGGCTCAAACTGATCTGGCGCCTCAAATTCGGCCAGTTGAAGACGGCGCGCGTGCCGCTGATGGGAATCCGCAAGAAATTTCACGGCACCTTGCTCGGCGCAAGCCTGCTGCCGATGATGTTTGCTGCCATCAAGGAGCATTTCCTGGCGCGCGGCCTGGAGCGTGTCGAGCTTTCCTGGATTCTGGAAGACAACATGCCGATGCGGCGGGTATGCGAGGGCATCGGCGCCCAGGCTTATAAGACTTATCGCGTCTATGAAAAATCCCTCGTCTGACGCCAACTGACGCTGCGATCGTTTTTCACATGACCGTTCCCGACACCTCTACCGCGCCGGCGGCGTCCGTAAATGCGCTTATCCTTGCAGGAAACCGCGGTGGCAGTGACGCCATCGCCAGCCTGACGGGCGTCAGCCATAAGGCTTTGGCGCCGATAAACGGCGTGCCGATGCTGCTGCGCCTGTGGCGCTGCCTCAGCACCCATCCTGCCCTCGGCCGCATCTATGTCTGCATCGATGGCGCCGAACAATTCGACAGCGTCGGGGAGTTGGCCGATGCGCGGCGATCCGGGCGGTTGACGGTGATCCCGCCTGCTGAAAGCCCTGCGGCGAGCGTCGTCGCCGCGCTGGGCGAAATCGGGCTCGAGCGCCCGCTTCTGATTACGACCGCAGACCACCCGCTGTTGACGGCAGAGATGATCGATTATTTTCTGCGCGAGGCGCCGGCAGAAGCTGATTTCGTCGCCGGGCTCGCGGAGGTCGATATGATTCGGGCCGCCTATCCCGAGGCGATCCGGACCGGCTATCGGCTGGGCAACAAGGATTTCAGCGGCTGCAATCTGTTTCTCGCCCGGCGCCCCGAGGCGGCGAGGATCGCGACGTTCTGGCGCCGCATGGAAAGATTCCGGAAGAAGCCTTGGCGGCTCATTCTGGCCGTGGGGCCCTGGGCGCTGCTGCGATTTGTCTGCGGCTGGCTCAGCCTCGACGCCGCCTTGAAGCACCTCTCGGCCCGTACCGGCGCCAAGATCAGCGCCGTCCGCCTGCCCTTTCCCGAAGCGGCAATTGATGTCGACAAGGCGGCTGACTATGCCCTGGTCACCAGCATTCTGCAGCGGCGCGAAGGCGCATCCGAATGACGGCTGGGAAATGATGGCCAGCGGAGTGCCGGCGATTCCGGCACCGCCTGCCCGGTCGGGACTCTAGCTGAACCTTGGCCTGGGCTGCGGCGGCTTTGCTGCCGCACGGCTGGTTATCCCCAGTCGGCCACCATCGCGCTGACGCTTTCGAGGTCGGCCGGAAAATCGACCTCTCCCCAGTTCAAGCCTTCGATGTTGCTGGTTTCGACCTGATGGTGCTCGGCAATCTGGGCGATGGCGCGCAGATACCACCATTTCAGCCCCTCGGGCGTATGCATGATCCGCTCGAGCGTATCGGTGAAAAGCTTCGGGCCCGAGCCACGGAACAGCAGCATGCCGATCGATTCGCCATCGGTGCGATCCGGCGTCAGGGTCTTGCCGATGTCGAGCAGACGGGTGCCCTTCAAATGCACCTTCATATCGTCGGCGTCATAGGCGTCCTTCTTGTCGATGGTCACCGTGATCGGCGCTGCCGGGCTTGCCTGGAGGCGTTGGAAAATGGCCGGCTCGATCACCGTATCGCCGTTCAGGATGACGAAATCCCGGTCCATTTCATGTCGCGCCAGCCAGCAGCTGGCGAGGTTGTCGGCGAGTTTGAAGAACGGATTGAAGACCGTACGAATCTTCAGCTTCGGTCCCTCGAGCTTCTTCAGGAGGGTAATGACATCCGGGGCATGATAGCCGACCACGACGGCGATTTCGTCGACACCCCCTTGGGTCAGCGCCCAGACCTGCCACTCGATCAGTGTCCGCGAGCCCAGCGGCAAAAGGCATTTGGGGCGCCCTTCGGTCAGGGGCAGCA
The DNA here is from genome assembly GCA_035539075.1 of Terriglobia bacterium. Classification (GTDB taxonomy): domain Bacteria; phylum Pseudomonadota; class Alphaproteobacteria; order Dongiales; family Dongiaceae; genus Dongia_B. The sequence goes on along the minus strand of DATLJB010000189.1, from coordinate 315 downwards.
GGCGGGAACCTTGCCCGGCGCTGAGAATAATCGCTTTCATGGAAATACCGATCGACACAGGTTCATGGAATTGTCCGGGAAGATCGTGAATAAGTATTGACCTGTCAACCCGTTAGGGAAACTTGTGACGATTGGCCCCAAGGTCACAAATTCGTCGTTAAAGATGTTTGCAGCCTGCCGAAGTGTTTGCTATAAGCGCGTCCGTCAGGCGGCGCCCGGCTGAGCTTCTCGCTTCGTAGCGGGGTTTGCTCGGATGCGGTGCGAAGCCCTGATCCGGAGTAGCTCAGTGGTAGAGCAAGCGGCTGTTAACCGCTT
>DATLJB010000188.1:0-10829 GCA_035539075.1 Terriglobia bacterium | reverse complement strand
CAAATAGGAGAGGGGCGGATCTCGCCGATCCGCCCCTTCGTTCAGTTCAGCCGCTTACTGGCCGCTCTGGATACTCTGATAGGCCGAGACCCAATCCTTATAGGCGACGCAATCGGATGTGCCGTCGCCGCATTCCTTGGTTGGCGTCTTCCAGAAATGGATCAGGTTGAACAGCTGCGAGCCATTGGCGCGGCAACCGGCATCGCCGATGATGTCTTCCTTGCAGGCCGCCGGCACGGACGGCACGGCGCCGAACCAGGAAGCGACACCGGCCTGGGTCTTGGTGTCAAGCGAATGCTTCAGCCATAGATAGGCGCAATTGGGATGCGGCGCCGCACTGGCCATCATGGTGGTATCGGCCCAACCGGTCGCACCTTCCTGCGGAATGGTCATGCCGATCTTGACCTTCTTGGCGGCCCGCAGGGTATTGACCTGATAGGCCCAGGAGGTGGCGGCGACGACGCCTTCCGAGGTGAAGTCATCGACCTGCGCGGCTGAATCGCTCCAATACTTGCTGACCAGCTTGCGCTGGCCCTGCAACAGGGCGACTGCGGCATCGAATTGCGGCTGGGTCAGCTCATAGGGGTCCTTGATGCCGAGCTCCGGCTTGTGCGCCATCAGGTAGAGGGCCGCATCGGCGATATAGATCGGGCCGAAATAGGCTTCGACGCGGCCCTTGTTGGACTTTCCGTCGGGCAGCTTCTGTTCCTCGAAGACGACGCTCCAGCTCTGCGGCGCGTTGGGAAATACCTTGGCGTTGTACATCAGCACGTTGGGACCCCACTGCCAGGGCACGCCGTAATGCTTGCCGTCGACGGTATGCCAGGGGCCGTTCTGCAGCTTGGGATCGATGGTGTCATAGCCCGGCACCAGCGCGGTATTGATCTCCTGCACCGTGCCGCCCTTGATCAGGCGCAAGGATGCATCGCCCGAGGCAGTGACCAGGTCGAAGCCGCCGCCATTCATCAGCGAGACCATTTCGTCCGAGCTGCCGGCCGTCTTCACCGTCACCTTGCAGCCGGTTTCCTTTTCGAAGCCGGTGACCCAGTCGTAATTCTTGTCGGATTCGCCGCGCTCGATATAGCCGGGCCAGGCCACGATCGCCACCTCGCCTTCGCCCGCACCGACGCTCTTCAGCATATCGGCCATGGTCGCCGTGCTCATCGACAGGACGCCGATTGCCGATACCAGGGCGGATGCCGCCAACCTGGTCGAATAAGACATGATGCCTCCTCGAAATATGTTTCCCAGATATGTCCGGCCGATCAATCGGGCGGTCGCCATCGCCGACCGCGCGCCTCCCTGGCGCTGCATTCCCCACCGGCCTTGACGCTGCGTCCTTGATGGTCCGTCAGCGCCAGACAGCGAAACCTAGCCCGGCTGGGGCCGATTGTAAAATCGGAAAGAGCAAGAAACCCGGCAAAATCAGATAATTGGCGATTTCTGAAAGTCCGCCAAGGACTTGCCCAGGCTGTCCGCATCAAGATCGCGGGTGATGAAAACCAGGCGCGATCGACGGTCGGCGCCGGGCCAGTCGGGCAGCACGACGGGCGGATGGAAGAGATGCTGGATGCCGTGAATGGCGACCGGCTTATCTTCGCCGGCCACGTTCAGGATGCCTTTGATGCGCAACAGATTGGCGCCCTGGGTCGCGGTCAGCATCTCAATCCAACCGACGAATTTGTCCCAGTCCAGCGGCGCGTCATGCGTCAGGCAGAAGGCGCGGATATGGTCGTCGTGGCGGTTGACGTCGTGATGGGCGTGATCGTCGTCGTGATCATGCCCATGCGCGTGGTCATGGTGATGCTCATGCTCATGAGCATGAGCGCTCGGCGATGCGGCATAGGCTTCCAGGCGCAGCCAGTTCCGCACATCCATGCTCTTGGTTTCCGGATTATAAAGGCCGGCATTGAAGAGCTGCCCGGCCGCGATCTCGCCCTGTCGGATGCGATGGATCGGCGCGGCGGGATTGAGGGCGCGCAGCCGCGCCTCCAGTGCCGCAATCTGCGCCGCCGTGGCGAGATCGCTTTTCGTCACCAGCAGCCGGTCGGCGACAGCGGCCTGCTTGACGCTTTCGATCTGGCGGTCCATCTGCGCCATGGCATTGACGGCATCGACTGTAGTGATGACGCCGTCGAGGCGATAGAAGGCGCTGAGCAGGGGATCGCCGATCAAGGTATGGAGGATGGGTGCCGGATCGGCGAGGCCCGTGGTCTCGATCACCAGCCGGCGGAAGGCCGGGATCTCGCCGCGCTCGCGCTGCTTGAAGAGCCGCCGCAAGGTATCGATGAGATCGCCGCGGATGGTGCAGCAGAGGCAGCCGGAGGACAGCAGGATGGTATCCTCGCGCGCCGCTTCCACCAGCTCATGATCGAGGCCGATTTCGCCGAATTCGTTGATGACGACGGCGGTATCCTTCATCCAGTCTTGGCTCAGCAGGTGGCGCAGCAAGGTGGTCTTGCCGGAACCGAGGAAACCGGTGATGACGGAAACCGGCAGCTTCTCGGGCCGTTGTTCCAGGTTCTCTGTGTCGCTCATCCATGCACCCGCTTCAGACCATGCAGCGCGAACAGCGCCAGGGTAAAGAGCACCAGCGCGCCGGCCTGATGGCTGACGGCAATATCCAACGGTACCACCATGACCAGGGTGGTGATGCCGAGCGCGATCTGTCCCAGCACCGCCCAGATCAGCCAGATGCCGCGATTCTTCAGCGCCTGCGGCAGGCCGCCGGTGATCAGGCGCAGGGCGAAATTGACGACGCCGCAGAAGACCAGGAACGCGACGCAGCGGTGCAGGAACTGCGCCGAGCCGGGCCGCTCCAGAAAGTTGATCCACCACGGCTGCTGATAGAACAGGTCGTCCGGGACCAGGTGCCCGCCCATCAAGGGGAAGTCGTTATAGATGAGCCCGCCATGCAGGCCGGCGACGAAGCCGCCGACGGTGATCTCCAGGGCGATCAGGGCGAACATCAGCCAGCCGTGGCGGCGCAGGGCCGCCGCGCCCGGCCCGGCGATCACGCCCGGCTGCAGCAGATCGAGCGCCGACCAGAAGATATAGCCGTAGATTAGCAAGGCGAGATCGAGATGCGCCACCAGGCGATACTGGCTGACGCTGGTGCGGTCCTCGAAACCGCTGGCGACCATGATCCAGCCCATCAGCCCCTGCAGGCCACCGAGCACGAACATGAAAATCAGCCGGCCGCGCCAGTCGCGCCGGATCTGGCCCTTCCACAGGAACCACAGGAAGGGCAGCAGGAAGACGAAGCCGATCAGCCGCGCCCAGACCCGGTGCAGGTACTCCCAGAAAAAGATGCTCTTGAAGCCGGCCAGGTCCATATCGGCATTGATATGCTTGAACTGCGCCGTCTGCTGATAGAGCTCGAAGGTCTTCTGCCAAGCATCATGCGTCAGCGGCGGGATGAGGCCCATGATCGGGTCCCATTCCATGATCGACAGGCCGGAGCCGGTGAGGCGGGTGACGCCGCCCAGCACCACCTGGCCGAAGATCATGAAGCAGACTAGCAGCAGCCACAGGCCGACGCGGCGGTCGCGCTGCGAGGGCGGCAAGCTGGTGATGCTGGGGATGGCCACGGTCTGGCTGAGCGGCTGCAAGATAGACCTCGAAAGCGGCAAAATCGGCGCCAAAATAGCGCTGGAAGCGCCAAAGACCAATGCCAAATGCGCAGCCGGGATCCGACCGGATGCCGCAGGCTCGATGCTGCGCAACCGGTGGCTTGCCGCCGTCAGGGCTGGCGGCGGTACTTTTCTGGCAATAGCTGCTCGACCGGCACCCGGCGCGGCGGCGCTTCCGGCGTCACGCCCGGCACAATCACGGCGCAACCGGCGGCGAAATCGGTCAACATCTCGCGGCAGATGCCGCAGGGCGACACGACCTTGCAATCGCGATGCTGCTCGCGCGGGCGCGGATGACGCAGCGAAACGATGGCCTCGATATGGGTCTCGCCGGCGCCTAGCGCCTGGCCCAGTGCGACGGCTTCGGCACAAACGGATGCGCGGCCGACATAGGTGTCGAGATGAAGGCCGGTATAGATGCGCCCGGAACCGCCGCGAACCGCTGCGGCGATATGGTGACGATTCTCGACGTAGCGGGCGGTGATCACCTCACGCGCCGCGTCGATCAGCGCCTGGTCGGCCGTAGCCAAAGCGGGCGTGGCGGTTTTGCTGGTATGGGAATGATCATTCATCATTATATCCTGCAAGGCCCGGCGATGTTGGTCAATGGTAGATGCCGGTCGCCGATTCATGCCGGCGCCAAGGGCCATCTGGTTAGTTCAGGAGCACGATGGCGATGTTGAGCAGCGTCGCGAAAGCCACCCAGAGCAGATAGGGGGCGAGGAGCCAGGCGGCGAAGCGATTGACCCGTCGGAAGCGAACCATCATCCAGGCGATGACAAGGGCCAGAAGCAGGCAGTCGATATAGGCCAGCAGGGGCAGATGCATGGCGAAGAAGAAGATCGACCAGAGCATATTGAGCGCCAAGTGGCCGCCGTAGATCGCCAGCAAGCCGAGCCGGCGCGCCGCCGGCGCCGATTGCCAGGCCAGCCAGATCGCAATGGAGACGAGCAAATAGAGGGCCGACCAGATCGGCGCGAACAGCCAGTTGGGCGGATTGAAATTCGGCTTGTTGAGGCTTTCATACCATTCCGGAATGTTTGGTGCGGTCACCCAGGCGCCAACGGCCCCGACGCCGAAAGTGGCGGCGAGAATGAGGACAAGAGCCAGGATTTTGCGTATTCCCGGAATTGGCCCGTCTGGTCCCGACGAGGACTGGGCAATCAGCATTTCCCCTCCTGACATCGCGCGGTCGCTATCGACATCCTAAGCCGGAGACATCTCGACCGGCAGTACGCTCAGAAATATGTTGGGATGCAGTCCCTCACTGTCCAGTCGTCATCGACCACGAAAATGCTACGCCACTTATCGAAAGTGGTGCAGGGATGGGAAATTCCGAGGCAAAGCAGATCACCGACATTCACCGTCGCGTCATCGGGGAAGCACAGATAGGCGTGCTGGTCGTTCATCCGGTCGATCCGCCACCTGCCATCAAGCTGACGCTGCGCGCCGCCGGAGACCGGCTGCAGCATCACCGGCCGAGGCAGCCCGGCGTCATGCCCGGCGTCGCGCTTGCCAAGCGTCAGCAGGGCAAGGCCCGGTTCCGGCTGTGACTGCACCATGCACCAAAGGAAGAGCGCCGGTTCCAGCTGGCCGAGGCGGGCGGCGAGCTCCGGGCCGATGCGACGCTGCAGGCCGGGAAAATCCGCCGCATAAATGCCGTGGTCGTGGGTCAAATAGCAGCCGCTGCGAATGACAACGCGAAAGGCGTCGTGCTGTTGCAAGGGGAACAGCCTTTGCGCCACAAGATCGAAGTAAGTCGATCCACCGGCGGAAATGATGATGTCGGAACCGTTCTGTCGGGCGGCCTGAAAGGCGTCGCGCCGCGTGCACAGATCGACGGCCTCGATGAGCCGATCGAGGAAGCTCAGCACCGCCCGCTCCGAACCGGCATCATCTTCAGCCTTGATGAGGCCCTCATAGCCGGCAATGCCGCATAGCTGCAATTGCGGCGCTGCAACCGACAAGGCATCGAGAACCGGCTCGACCGCCGCGCGATCACGACAGCCTGTCCTGCCGCCCGGGAAGCCGATTTCCAGGAGTATCTTGAGGGGGCGACTGCCGGCCGCCTCGACTCCCTGCTGCAATTGCGCGACGCCGGCCACGGAATCCACATAGCAATAGAGATCGAGAGCGGGATCGAGGCGCAGCAGTTCCATGACAATGGCGATATTGGCGCGTCCGACCAGTTGATTGGCGATCAGGATGCGCTTGATGCCGTGGCGTGCTGCCACGGCCGCCTGCTGGGCGGTTGCGACCGTGATACCCCAGCAACCATCGGCGATCTGCTGGCGGAACAGTCGCGGTGCCATGGTGGTCTTGCCGTGCGGCGCCAAGGAGACGCGTGCCGCCGCGAGGAAAGCGCGCATCCATTGGCTATTGTGATCCAGCGCCGATTGCCTGAGGACCGCAACGGGGAAAGGCAGGTCGCCGGCAAGAACGTTCCATGCCGCCGCCGGCAAATCGGCGACGGCGATCGTTGTCGGCAGGCCTTTTTGCGTCGCGTCGATGGTGGCCGGTTGGGAGGCACCAAGGTGGCGTTCCGGCAAACTCGGATCAGCAGGCATCTTGTCCTCAATGTGGCCGGGAAGAAGCGGAAGGCGCCAACGCATGCATACGCAACTGGGCAACGGCGCGGCTCGTTGCCAGTTGCAATTGCGCGACAGCGGTAAAGATCGCGTCGACATCCTCGGATACCGCCGCCAGCTCGCGGGTGAATTTTGCCAGCCCGGCGGCGCCGATCTCCAGCGCATCGTTGGTCAGGGCTTGCAAGGCCAGGCGGCAGGCGTCGCGATCACCCAGCCCGACGGCGATCTTCAGCCGGCGCAGTTCGAATTCGAACTCGGCTTCCATATTGGTGATCATCCGATCGATATCGCCCTGCGCCATCTGCCGGCGCAGTGCGGCGAGATGTGCGAGGTCGATTTCCGCCGCCTTGTCCGGCAGCACGACGGAGGCGCTTTCCGGCCCCGCATCATGGTCAAGGGAGCGGCGAGATGGGACATGCCGGGCAATCGCCTCCAGCAACTGGTTGGCGCGCACGGGTTTCTCGAGGTAATCGCTGAAGCCGGCCGTCAGATAGCGCTCGCGGCTGCCCTCCATGGTGTCCGCGGTCAGAGCGATGATGGGAATGTGAGCGCGCTGATCGTCGAGTGCCCTGATCCATTGGGTCGTGGTGATGCCGTCCATTTCCGGCATCTGCACATCCATCAGAACGACGTCGAATTGCTGCCGGTCCAAAATGATCAAGGCCGTGCTGCCGTTATCGGCGACGGTAACATGATGCCCGTAGCGGCTCAGCATCTCTGTCACTAGTGCGCTGTTGACGGCATTGTCCTCTACCACCAGCACCCGGCAGGGGTCGAGCGTCGCCAGAGCGGTGCTGTGAACCACGCGCTGCTCGGGCCTGTGTCCGATCGAGCAAGGCAGAGCGACATGGAAGGTGCTGCCAAAGCCGGGCCTGCTGTCGACCGAGATCCGGCCTCCCATCAATTCGACAAGCTGCTTGCAGATGGTGAGGCCGAGGCCGGAACCGCCGAAGCGTCGCGTGATGGAAGAATCGGCTTGCTGGAAACGTTCGAACAGCCGATCGATCTTTTCCGCCGGAATGCCGATGCCGGTATCAACGACATCGATCATCAGATAGAAGCGCAAGGCGGGCGCGATATCGCCTGCCGCATTGGCGAGGCGGGTCATCGGCGCCGTCGTCGCCTTGATGACGATGTCGCCGTCCGGGGTGAACTTGACGGCATTGCCCACCAGGTTCATCAGGATCTGACGCAAGCGCGATCGATCGCCGCGAATGTAGCGAGGGACGTTGCCGGCGATCTCCGCCGACAGGCTGACCCCCTTGCTGGCCGCCCTGCCCGAGAACAGCGCGACGACACCTTCGATGATGGCATGTATGTCGCAATCGGTGGTTTCCAGCGAGATCCCGCCCGCTTCCAGCTTGGTCACATCCAGGATGTCGTTGATGATGGCCAGCATGTCTTCGGCGGAGTTCAAGGCGACGCTCGCCTGGCGGCGCTGGTCCTCGGTCAGATTGTTGTCGATCAGCAGATTGAGCATGCCGACGACGCCGTTGAGCGGCGTGCGGACCTCATGACTCATGGTGGCGAGAAAGGTGCTCTTGGCATCATTGGCCGCTTCGGCCAGGCGGCGCTGGCGATTGAGGTCGCGGGCCAGCCGGGTGAGCGAGGCCGTCTGGTGCTCGAGTTCCTGGCGTGCCGTCACCAGATCGGAAATATCGGTATGGGTGCCGACCAGCCGGGCAAGACGCCCCCGTACATTGCGATGGACGGCGGCCCGGCACAGAATATGGACGATATGCCCGTTGCGATGGCGGAAGCGCAGGATGCAATCGCTCTGCGCGGCGATGCCGCGGTTAAGCGACTGCAGGGTCGAAATTGCTTTGTGAAGGTCTTCCTTCAAAATCAGCCGCCGCCAGCTGGCCGGGCTGCTTTCAAGATCGGCGTCGCGATAGCCCAGCTGCTGCTTCCAGCGCGGCGACAACCATAGGCGGCCCTTGTCGCGGTCGTAATCAAAGAGCCCGTCATTGCTGCCGCGCACCGCCAGCGAGAGAAATCCCTCCCGCTCCTTCAATTGTTCGGCCGCCCGTCGTTCCTGGCGGGCCAGCCCGCTGAGCAATTGGTTGGTTGCATTGAGGCTGAGCACGAAGAGCTGGATGTTGAACAGGACGTGACCGGGATCGGCGCGTTGAAACAGGCCCGAAGACCAATGCGAAGTGGCGATCGCCTCAACGCTGATCAGCAGCGTGATCGCCATGGAGATCTTCATATCGAGGCGGATCGAAGCCCAGGCGATCAAGGGGAAGCTGAGAAAGGCGAGCGCGTCCGGATCGGATCCGAGGGTCCTGATGATCGAGGCGGGCAGGCCGAGCGGCAGGATCGAGGCGATGACCAGGATGGCGACCGCTTCGATCAATTGGCGCAGGCGCTGTGCCGCGGGGAGGGCGAGATCCCACTGCAGCCAGACCAGCAACGGTCCGGCCAGCATGATGATGCCGCCGGCATCGCCGAACCAGAAGGTCTCCAGCGTCGGCAGGAACTCATGCCAGGGCAGCGCGCCGCTGCCATAGAGCGTCAATACCGCCAGCACGCTGCTGAACAGCGGTCCGACCGGGCCGCCGATCAGGGCAAGCGCGGCGAGGTCGCGCAATCGCAGCAGCCGCGCATCAAATCCGAACCAGCGTCGCAGGATAACGGCAGAAATCAGCGGTTCGGCGGCAGCCGCGAGGGCGAACGCGCAGCTCACCCACAACGGCCGCGCAATATCGATGCCGAGCAGCGGCAAGCTCAAGTTGGCGGCAAAAATCGCAATTGATATCTGCGGGCCGAAATGCAGCACCATGGCAAGCGCAACGCCGCTGGCAGGCCAGATCGGCGAGACGCCGTTGGCGACCGCCAATTGCAGGCCGATCCATGCCGTTGCGAGATAGGCGAAATAGCTGCAGACATGGGCGATAATCGCCCGCTGCCCAAGGCTGTGCCAGCGATGGCGCAGATAGCTGCGGTTGGTATCGAATGCCGTTGTCATCATGCCAACATACACCGGCTCACTGACGACGATAAATCGAATCGGCGCGACCAGCTTGTCGCAGGCGATCCATGACGACGGTGTGATTGCGCTGGCAATCCTGTCCGCCCCGACCGGCGGCGGCTCAGCCGGCGTCGATCGCCGTCACGCAATCCGGCATCGCTTGGCGGATGACGGCGGCCAAGGCATGAAAATCGGCCGAACGCGGCGAACTGCGCCGATAAACCAGGCCAATCCGGCGTTTGGCAGCACTATCCTCCAGCTTGACCTGGGCGATGCGCGGCTGCTGTTCCAGGCGCGCAGCCAAAGCCGGGAGCAGGGTGCAGCCATGGCCGCTGGCTACCAGCTGGAGGAGTGTGGCGAGGCTTGCCGTCTGAAAGCGCGGATCGGTCCAGTCCTGGCCGCAGACGGCGATTGCCTGGTCGCGCAGGCAATGGCCTTCATTGAGCAGCATCAGGCGGGAGTCCTGCAGCTTACCGGTATCGGCCACTGCCAGCGCCGCCAGCGGATGGCCAACGGGGCAGGCCAGCAGGAATGGCTCCTCGAACAGCGGCAGGGTCTCGAACTCGCCGCCTTCCACCGGCAGGGCCACCAAGGCGGTGTCGAGTTCGTAATCCAGCAGGCGCGCCAGCAAGGTATCGGTCAAATCCTCGGTGAGGCCGAGTTCGAGCTGCGGATGGCGGGCTTCCAGCGGTTCCAGCAGCCAAGGCAACAGATAGGGACCAAGGGTCGGAATGACGCCCAGCCGCAGCGGCCCGGCCAGCGGTGCCTGCGCCGCCTGGGCCAGATCGCGCAGCCGGCCGACCCCCGCCAGGATCTGCCGCGCTTCGGCGATGATCCGCAGGCCGGTTTCGGTGGCGCTCACCTGCTTGCCGCGTTCGAACAGGGTGACGCCGAGCTGCTCTTCAAGCTTGCGGATCTGCGTGCTGAGCGTCGGCTGGCTGACATGGCAGGCTTCCGCCGCCCGGCCGAAATGCCGGTGATCGGCCAGCGCAACGATATAGCGCAGTTCCGTCAAGGTCATGGCGGTACTCCTGATACCTGTGTCTTCCGACCGGCTCTTTTGCCCGACGATAGTCTCGGCCTATCGGTCCGATAGAACAATAAAATTTCACAAATCAATACAGTGCTGGTTACTTTAGATCAATTATAAAGAAGCTTGATAGCGGTTAACGAAGGAGACGCGCGATGACTGACAAAACAAAAGACCTCCGGCAGATGACCAGCGCGGCCGGTGCGCCGGTCGGCGACAACCAGAATTCCCTGACCGCAGGGGCGCGTGGGCCGATGCTGCTGCAGGATGTCTGGTTCCTGGAAAAACTCGCTCATTTCGACCGCGAAGTGATTCCCGAGCGCCGCGTCCATGCCAAGGGCTCAGGCGCCTATGGCAAGCTGACCATCACCCAGGACATCACCCGCTATACCAAGGCCAGCCTCTTCGCCAAGGTCGGCAAGGAGACGCCGCTTTTCATCCGCTTTTCCACCGTCGCCGGCGAACGCGGCGCGGCCGATGCCGAGCGCGATGTGCGCGGCTTCTCGATCAAATTCTATACCGACGAGGGCAACTGGGATCTGGTCGGCAACAACACGCCGGTCTTCTTCATCCGCGATCCGCTGAAATTCCCCGATTTCATCCATACC
>DATLJB010000187.1:0-53217 GCA_035539075.1 Terriglobia bacterium | reverse complement strand
TCATCCATCGTCAGCCGCTCGTCACCCGTGAGGCTGTTGCGTAACGCAAGTGCCTTGAAAATCTTTGGCCCGATCTTCTCCGGCGCTCCCTTGTACTTATCCAGCACCATCACGACGGTCTCAAAGCCCTCGCTGATGTTCACGCGGTTCTCGACGCAGAAGAGTCGGAAGCGATGCCAGATCTCGTCCTGAGAGACGAGCTGCCGGCCCCGCGCCGTTTCCTTTTTGGGCGTACCACCTGTCGAAGTTCCTGTGACACGCGCAAGGCGTGTCTTTCTCGTCGCCATAATTCTCAACTCCACGACATTGGTTTGCCCTTGCATCAGCATCACCTAGCATTCTATAACGTATGTGCATCATCACACATGATGCACATATGTACGCGATACTGAATAAGTGCACAACCATCCAACAACACGATCACAACCTAATCTGTAAGAGGGCGAAAATCCATGTCGTTTAACAAATGGGCGGGCCGGATATGCCTGGCCTTAATTCTCCTGTCCCCGGTCGCTAAGGCATTGGCAGATAGCGGAAATCCGTTCGATGCAACCACCACTCTCATCACAGATTGGACCGGCCGCGCGAAGACCATGATCATCGCTTTCGCCAGTTTGGCGGGCGTCATCGTCATCGGCCTCGGGATCGCCGGCATTCTCAAGATCAAATGGGCCGTCCAGATCATTGTCGGCCTGATCGCTCTCACCGGGCTCGCCTGGCTCGTTGCTTCCGCCCAAGGTCAGGGCGGCTGAGGTCGGGGGCGCAATGAAGTCACCCATCTACAGGCATGTCGCGCGACCGGTCCGCTTCCTTTATTGCGCCCCCTCCCTCATCGGCGTGCAGTTGGTCGCCGGCCCCCTGCTCGCCATCGTCCTTGGCACGCCCCTGGGCGCTGTCGGCCTTTGGCTCATCACCTACCCCCTCTGCATTTTGATTTCGATGCGCGAGCCGCACATCGAGGCGGTCATGCGTGCCCTTCCCGAACGCAGGCCCACCCGCAATCACTGGCAATCGGACGATCGAACCTATGTCGCTTGACCTCATTCCGCTTGCGGCCACGGTCGCATCGCTGACGGCTGGCGCCGTAAGCGCCCCTTTGCTCATGCGTCCCTTTTGGCCCCAGCCGGCCACTACCTACCTCCGCGACCGTATCCATTGGGACCAGGTTGATGAAGACGGCAAGACCGTCAGGCTTCACGGCCGCAAGGGTGGCGGCGGCTTCCGCGTCATCAGCCTGACTGGCCGCATCTATAGCGGCCTCACGCAAATAGACCTCGAAAACCTCTTTAAGAGCCGCAAAAACCTATTCGACTCGCTGACCGACGGCCCGGTCGGCCTTCGCATTGTCTCACAGAAGACGCATTTGCCGATCAACACGCCGCCGATCGCGCCGGAAGCCCTGGCGCAGAAGATCGACAGTCTTTGGCATGCGCGCTTCGATGATTCCTTTGTCGCCACCCACCACATTGTTATTTCGGTGACGAGTAAGGATCATCTGAAGCGGCTCGACCCTGCGGAACGCGCAATCAAGGATCATCTCAACGAGTACGGCCCGGAGACCCTGACGATCGGCGACGGCGATGTGTCGCCACTGTTGAGCTGGCTCGCGAACCAGCTCAACGGCTTTGACATCACCGTTCCGCCCGCAAATACGCTGCTCGGCGATCGGCTCACTTTCGCCAATCTGAGCTTTGATCGCCATGGCAGCATCGTTCACAGCGATGGACCGAGCCAGCTCTATCAATCGGCAGTCGGCATCCGCGCCTGGCCGGAAGAATCGACGGCCGAGGTCATCAATGCGTTGATGCAGATCCCGGCCGCACTCAAGATCGTGCTCCGCGCTCTTCCCTACGACAAAGCTAACGCTGACATTACCATTGCGAATCGCGCGAAACAGGCAAAGCTCGCCTTTCTCAACAAGCTGATTTCCGACGATTGGCAGAAGGTTCAGGAGAAGGTCAACGCCGGCCTTGAGGGATATTTCAAGACCGAGATAACCGTCTATGCAACGGAGCGTTCGCGCGAAGACCTGGATAAGACCATCGATAGAGTGCGCGCCACACTGGCGAAGCACCATACCCGCGCCGTGCGCGAGACGATGCTGGCCGAGCGTCTTTGGTGGTCGCAATTCCCTGGCTATGAATACTTCACCAGGGATTACCACCTCCTATCGTCCAATATCGCCGATTACACGCCATTGAAGGCGGAACCCAAGGGCAAAACCCGGTCGCCCTGGGGGCCGCATCCCGTCCGCTATTTCCCCACCGCCAGCGGAGCGCCCTACGGCTTCATTTTCCACAAGGCCGAGGACGAATTGCTCGGTCATACCCTTGTTATCGGGCCGGCTGGACAAGGTAAGTCCACCCTCATCATGTTCCTCATCCTCGGGGCGATGTCAGCGCACCCGAATTTACGGTCCTTTGTCTTCGATCGCATGCAGGGCTGCTTGACGCCGTTTGCCTGTTTCGGCGGCGACTATCTCATCCCCGAGGCCGATAACCTACCGCTCAATCCGTTCCTGCTGCCGGACAGCCTGGAACAGCGCGATATGCTGCGCATCCTGCTGCAAATGCTGATCGGCCTCGATGATGCGGAGGCAATTGAGGCCATCAATACCGCGATCGGCGACATGATGAAATCAGCCCCCGAGCATCGGCAGATGTCGAAGCAGTGGAAACACATGTTTCCACCCAAAAGCATCTATCTGCAGAAAATCAAGCCCTGGGCCGTTGAAGGCAAGTATTCCCGCATCTTCAACGGGGAGCGTGACGCGCTCAGCTTCACCGGCTCGCGCCTGGTGGGCTTCGACATGACCGAAATGCACTCGACGCCGCAGATCGCCGCCGCGATGACCTTCTATTTTATGTATCGCATCCGGCAGATGGTGGCAAAAGCAGCGACACCGCATCTTATTTTCGTAGATGAGGCGGGTGCGATGCTGCAGGACCCGGTTTTCTTCAAGCAAACCGAAATCCTGTTCCGCGAACATCGAAAGCTGCTGGGTTCCGTGATCATGGCGGCCCAAGAGCCGAACGTCTTTGATCACGACGCCTTCCGCGTCAACACCGCTCTCCGCATCTTCCTCCGAGATCCGGCGGCCCGCCGTGAAGACTACGCGCATTTCCGCCTCACCGACGAGGAATGGGCATTCATCATCGGCAAGGATAAGGCCACCGAGCGCTTGCGCTATGCCGCCCTTTTCAAGCGCGACAATGAGTCGGTGATTTTAGATACGAGCCTTTCGGCTCTCGGTCCTTACCTCCGAGCTTTCAGCTCGTCCATCGAAGACCGCACAGCACTCCTCAAGCTCAAGGAAAGGTTTGGCCCGAAATGGCTGCAAGAGTTCTTACCCCTATGACATCGTCGCGCCGTCGCAATCGCCGCACAGGCTTCCGACCTGTTCGGACGGCTCTCGCGGTGCTTGCCACTCTCGTTGTTACGCCTCTCGCCTTCGCCGGCGGGATGGCCGTCATAGACGCGAGTAATTTGACGCAGAACACGTCAACAGCCGTCAACATGATCAAGCAGGTTGCGCAGGCCGTCGAGACAGTGAAGCAGCTCACGACACTGAACGGTGCTGTTGGCATGGCTCGCCAGGCCGTCAACGCGACGGTTGGCCCCTGGGAGAGCAACATCGGTAGCACGGTCAGCGCCGTGCAACCGGCTTTCGATACGTGGAAGATGGCGAAAAGCATCTCGCCCTCGATTTCGACGCCGCAGAACGCGCAGCAGTTCTTGGTGAAGGCGCTCGATTTTCCGGCGGCTAAGACGGGCAGCGATTTTAAGCCGGTCTCCAATGATGAAATTCAGTCAATGATCCAGCAGCGCTATCGCACCCAGAAGGAAGTCGCCTTTCGGGCCATGGCGGCCGCCGAGGTGGCGCTTAACAAGGCCCCTGACGCCTCGCAGCACGCAAACACCGTAATGACAGGTCCCAATAGCGATGTGCGGACCCAGCTCGCGCAGATTGCTCAAGCGCTCAATTCGATCAATCAGGAACTGGTCATGCACCGGACGTTGCTCGCGCAGCAGCTTGAGCTAAGTGCCGCCACGGAAATCAAGCACCTCCCCACTACGACGATGCAACGCGTTTCCGAAGGCTCAGCGAGCAATAGCGATCCTTCGGACGGTAGCAACATCAATCCGTTCCAATAACCGCTGCGCCCCAGGGAACGACATCATGGGATCTTGCTCCACCTGCGTCATTTTCACCGTCTGGCAGAACGCGGCCGATAGCTATGCGACGACAGTAACCGAAGCGATTGCGCCCTACTCGATGACGTTCCTTGGGGCAGTCCTTGGCCTCTATTGGACAATCAAGATCGGCGGTTACATGGCTGGCAAAGACTTCAAAATCGAGGACTTAGCCAAGGAAGTGCTTCTGACCGTCGTGGCAAGCACGTTCCTGACATTTCCGTCGCTCTGGATGGACTTCGTGCAGCACACCCTGAATTTCGGCGTCTCGCTCGCACAATTTATGGTCGATCCTAACGGCGGGAGCGTGGACACCACGCAGACAGGCATAGCCGGCTTGATCGCCGCTGTTGGCGGTCCTCTCCAGACTATCACCAACGGAGTGCTCGCAATTATGAGCGGGACCGATTGGACCGAAATTGGGCTCGTAATCGGTGCCGCTCTGTTGTGGTTCCTCTTTGCTGGTCTCTGGCTTCTGATTGTATGGGACGCCACCTGGTTCTATTCCAAGTTCATTCTCATCCAAGTGCTCGGCCCGATCATTCTTGTTGCGCTTGCCGTGCCGTTCACGCGCGGCCTCGCTTCGCAGGCCTGGAAGATCCTGCTTACTGGCGTCATCGAGTTCATGACGCTTGGCGTGATTGTTGGTCTCGCGAATCATCTGTTGAAGGTCGCATTTGACCATATGCCAATCGACGCCTCGGGAAAGGTGACTAGCGCGGCTTCCGCGTTTCTTTTTGGCGAGGATTATCTGACCGCAATGATCTGCGGCGCGCTGCTGATCTTTTTGCGGGACGGTTTCAAGCATCTAGCCGCGCAATTGGCTGATTCGGTCGCCGACAAGGTCGGCGCCGGCCCACTCTCATATATGCCGCAAGCTCGCCTCGCCGGCGGGAAATGAGGACAAACATGATTCAAAAATACGCCTGGATAGTCTTCACCGTAATCCTCCTGGGATTGCAGTTGAAAGACACCCTCCACCGCATCTTCGGACACTGAGAAAGGCATCAAATGCTGAAGCGCATCCTCTTTGTATTGATTACGGCAAGCGTCCTCGCAGGCTGTGGCAGCAGCACGCCAGAGCGCATCGAAACCGACGAAAAGCTGCCGACCAGCCCATGCGCTTGCGGGCCGGCTGTTAAACCGTTGATGTGGGAAACCGCATAATGACGGCGGACCTGAAACCAACCCTGCGGCCCGTCGTGAGCGGCAATCTGCGCCGTCTCGACACCGGTAACGACTACGACCGCCTGCAGCGCTACAGCCGCCTCGTCACCGGCTACGCCGTCATGATGACGGTCGGCTTCACCTTCTTGGGCGGTTTCACCTGGTCACTGTTCCCGCTGAAACAAATTGTGCCGCAGTTCGTCTATTTCAGCGATGCCCGCGATCAGGTTGTCTCGGTTGACGCGCGCCATATCAGCCGCGATACCCGCGATCTCTTGGCGGAGAATTTGATCCGCGCCTATGTCACCGATCGCGAGACCATCAACAACGTGGATGAACGGGTCCGCTATCCGCGCCTACAGCGATTCAGCGCGGTCAACGTGTTTGGCTCGTTCCGCAAGTTGATGGACCCGAGCAGTCCCAATTCGCCTCTCAAAAAGTATCGCGATGCCGGCATGACGCGCGAGACTCATATCGAAGCCGTCACACCGACCTCATATCGGGAAGGAATCTATGCAGTCGATTTCGTCGTGATCGACCGCAAAGGCCCGGATGAAGTTGCGCGCAAGACTTATACCGCCAGCGTGCAGGTCAGCTACAAGCCGATCGAGACGCACCCCGATATTGCCTCGGAAAATCCGATAGGCCTGCAGGTCGAGGCCTATTCGATCCGCGAACGCGACCTCTCCGCCACTTCCAAAGGCACCAGCCAATGAACATTAAATCCGCAGCTTTTGCCCTAATGGCCCTTGTCACTCTGGTGACCGCCCCGGCGTTCGCACAGCAGGCTAAGGTAGTCGATGACGAGGCCGACCTCCCCGCCGCTCCCGCCGGCAACCCCGATGTAGAGAAGCAGTTTAACGGCCAATATCCGACCATGGATCGCCAGGCCCCCGTTCCGCTCGGTGCGACCCAAAAAGCCTGGGATAAGGCCGGCCCCAGCGCCGGCATTTTCAAGGTGAAATGGCAGCAGGAGACAACGACCAAGATAGCTCTTCGCTCGGCCATGACGACCACGATCCGCCTCCCCCTGTGGGAGACGATAGACCGCGTCATTCTCGGGGACACGACGATCTATCATGTCAAGCAACTGGACGATCAGACCGTCACCTTATGGATAAGTAATCCCGGCTCCGACACGTCCCTTACCATTCTGGGGCAATCGCACAACATCTACTCGTTTTATCTCCGGTCAAGCGACGTCAACGCCGGCTTCATCTCGGACTTGTTGGTCCTGATCGATGCCCAACAGCCGGACGGCTATTCGCCAGATAGCGATGTCGAGAGTTCGGGCGGAAATGGCCCGGTCAGCATTCTCGGGCCGGAAGGTCACGGCCCGAGCCTGCACCTCGCGAGCTATCGCGACGACAAAAAGAAGAAGCCGGAATGGCTGAAGGACGTGCCGTTTGATCCAGCGCGCATCCGGCGGGACCTCGCGTTGTTCGGTGACCAGGAGTTGGCGCCGGACGACGTGTTCCGTGACGACCAGTTCACCTACCTTTGCTATGGCGAACGCTGGAACGACGGCGATTTCATGGTCGCAACGCCTGCAGTCGTCACGGACGGCACCGATCGGCCGGTCAACTTCCGCGTCAAGAGCGGTTGCATGATCATCGAATCTACCGGCCAGCTTTCCCTAAAGCATGGAAATGAAGTGCTTTGCGTAAAGCCTGATCCCGATCGTGTTGCGCCGCGCATTAGCGCTGCCGCTGTGCGTGTCCGCGCCTTGAAGCCGGCCGCACCAGCGCGGAAGGGTCAGCCGGCGGCCAAGACGAATGTGCCCTCATCGTCCGCGCCGTCGGCTGGCCCAATCACTACACAGCCGCTTCCCCCGGCGTCGGGCGCGAGCACTGCGCCCGCCGATCAGACCCCCGCCAACACCGATAAGCGGAGCGGCAAGTAGATGAAGCGTTTCGCCCCGATCACGGTATTGGCGAGCCTGGTTCTGCTCGCCGCCTGCGACGATAAGAGCAAGGATCAAGGCGACCAGCAGGCAGAAGCGCCGCGCCAGGTGGCGGATACCCTGCCACCGGACTATTTCACCTCGCCGCCGCCACCTCCACCGCCGCCAGCGCCGCCCCCTGTAGAGGCTCCTCCGCCGCCTCCCCCGCCGCCAGCGCCACCACCACCACCGCCGCCGCCACCGCCTCCGCCGCCAGATCCGGCGCCAGGCGAGCGCGCGGCGGCCGCGGCCGCATTGCTGGCGGAGCGTCAGGCCGCCGGGCCGCAGGCGCCAGTACAGGAAAAAGATATCACTGTCGCGCCGGTTCAACCCCGCATGACCGATAAGGATTATAGCCGTGACGATACACCGCGCGCCGATTCAGGCCTGCCGGTCAGGCGGACCCGCATTCTTACACAGGACCGCGTCATCAACGCTGTTTTGCGTAACCAGATTGTGAGTCAGATCCCCGGCTTGATTGATGCGATTGTCGATCAGAACGTCTACGGCGCGGACGACCGGGAAATCCTTATCCCGAAAGGGTCCGTCATTCTCGGTAAGTATGAATCGCTATCGAAGCAGGGCGATTCGCGCCTCAATGTGGCCTGGTATCGCATCATCCGCCCGGATGGCGCGCATATTCTCATGGGCGATGACGATCCGTTCATTGCCCAAGACCTCAGTGGCAGCACCGGCCTGATTGGTGATGTCGATAACCGCATTTGGGACCGCTACGGCGCGGCTGCGGTTACGACCATTCTCTCCGCTGTTGCCTCGACCGCCGTCTCTGGCAGCAGCAATAGCGCTGTTGGCAATGCCGGCAACGCCATGTCGTTGCAGCTCGCCCAAGTCACCGCGAAGGTCCTCGATCAACAGATCAACCTTGCGCCCATCATCACCGTACCTGCCGGCTCGCTTATCAACATTCGCCCAACTCGCGATGTGTTCCTGCGCGAGCCGATATATCCGCACGACGAAGAGCAAGACCAATCCAGCTCGAAATCCTCCAGCTCAAAAACCAAGGATGGTAAGAAGCCATGAGAAAAGCGCTCCTCTTAGCTGCGGGCTTGATGGCCGCCGCTATCTCGACCGCCACCGCGCAAAACGCGCCCGTGTACCAGCCGCCAGCCGGCTTGGCGCCGTCGTCAACCGGCGCCGTCCCGGCGAGCGGCAATGCCGCGCCGGCCTCGGCCGCCACGGCAGCACCCAGCAAAGCGGCCGCCGCGCCTACAGCGCCGGCATCCTCGACGCCGGCAACCAGCGGCACGGCTCCCGTTGCCGATCAGAAGGTGCAGAAGATCGTCACCCAAGTGGTAGATGAGACGGAGATTGCCGGAGACGGGGCACAGCCGCCCGTGACGGCCAAGTTGCCTAATCTAAAAACGCAGCCGAAGCTCGCAGATATCGGCGATAAGCTCGATAATGTACGGCTTGTCGGCACATCGGCGACAACCGCGATTCAGAACGGTAAGCGCGTCGCCATCACCTGGACGACAGTTACGCGGGTTGACACCGGCCGGACGATCAATGTCGAAACACCGCTCGCATCGAATCTTCGTGTCACGGGGGCATCTCTGCCGGCGAATACCAAGATTACCGCTAAGGGTGACGCCACGGATCTGTATACGGCGATCCGATCGCTATTCGATGACCAAGCCGCACAGCAAATCTCGAATACGACTGGCGGCAGCGCCAGCAAGAAGTCGCAAGACGCCGCCCCCACGGCGAGCGGCCCGGCAAGTACCAATGGCGACGTAACCGCGCAGCCGCAGAAGACGGCGTCGCAGGATAACAGCAGCGATTCGAGCAGCACGGAAACCCCGACCTACGACACGACGACGAATGGTTGCACCATTCGCGTTGATTTGGGTCAGATGCAGGCGATCCAGCAGGAAGCCACAACGACGACCATAGGCGGAAAGACCACGCAAGGCGCTTGCGAGGATGGCATGACTCGCTACTCGATCCAGAAAACAGGTCTCGGCTGTAGCGATGTGGTTGGCGATAACCAAGCCCAGGGGCAGACCCGACTCTATTACGTCGGCGATGATGGAAAGCCTGTTACCGTGCAAGACTGTACGCCCGATGCGGAGCTGGTTTATCCGTTCGCAGATGAAGCCGGAACCTGCACACCGCAAATCGACAACAATGCGATGATGGTCTACGACCAGGTGCAGACCGTCTACCACGACAACAAAAACACCCGCATTGTCGTCAATGATTGCCATCCGACCGGTGATGGGTATCAGCTGCTGACGACGACTGACGGCTGTAGCTTGCGCGACGATTTCGACAAAAAGCAGACCGTCGAGCAGAACCGCCAATATTATACTAAGGGCGGGGAGCAGCATTTCACCTCAAGCTGCCAGGATGACGCCAACACCTATCCGATGCAGGTTGAGGCCTGTCAGCCGATCGTTGACAGCACTGCGATGAAAGTCTTCAACGCCCAGCGCTATTTCATCAATCTCCCGACCGGCAAATCCTACCGCTCCGAGTGCGCGCCGATCGACAGCGGCACGGACTTGCAGGCGACCACGGACGGCTGCGAGATGGGTCACTATGACTATCCGTCAGCCGAACAATCGCGCGGCGCAGCACGGCTCTATTACATGAATGCGGGTGCACCGGTATATCTGACTCAGTGCCAGGAAGATACCACCGTCTACAAATGGAACTTTGTTCGCACAGGCTGGCAGAATGATGACGCCGCTCTTACCAGCAGTGAGCTACTAGCAGCCCATATTACCTTACCAGGCGGCGACGTAGAAGTTTCGCCGGCAGCGGTGCGCTCGGAATCCACGATCCAACCCTATGCCTCTCAGGGAACCCAGGACGTGCCAAACGGCCAGCCGAAAACCTATATCGGCTGCAATGCGTATACGCCGACGACACGCAGCCAAGTTTACCAACGGGCCGATAACACCACCTATACGATTGCGATCGGTGCCGGTGATCCGCAAGGCCCAGTCGATGAATGTACCCGCACAGTGCAGTCGCAAACCGTCTTTGCCTTTGCTTGCGACGATGGCACGCAAACATGTAGCGGCTCGGCACGTCATACCACGTTCCAGCCGAATAATTCACCGCAGCTCTGTCAAGTCTTAGTGCACACCGGCATTAACTGGAACGCCAATCAGCAGCGCACCGTAACTCAGTATCCGGTCGGTGCCGGCGGCAGCACTACGACTACTGCTTGGACCACCATTAGCTATCTCAATGGCGGTACATACGGCGTCTATGAGCGCGACAATAACTGCGCTTCTCACTGAACTGAATGGGGGCGGCGCCGTGCCGCCCCCGCTCTCTTTTCTATTCAATACGGACCAGCCTCATGGACTTAGTTCAGCAGCACATTCCGCCACTGATGAAGTATGTCAACATGAAGGATGCGGCCGAAGTGGTGGTGAACCGCTTCGGCGAGATTCTGGTGGAATGTGTTGGCAAGCCGTTCAAGAAATTCCGCGACTCAACCTTCGATGAAGAATATTGGAAGCGTCTCGCACGCCTCCACATCAACGACCTCGACATCTCCAATTTCGAAAAGAAGCCTATTCTCAAGACTTCGCTTCCGGGCAAGCATCGGTTGACCCTCGGCATAGGTCGCTTCATCGAGGAAGGCATTGCGGTTTCGATCCGCGTCAAACGCCCAATCGCCTTCAAGCTTGAAGATTACCCGCTTGGCCAAGCGGAAGATGATGGCGTTACCGACATTACCGCCGGCATCGATGCGCCCTCGGACATCGATGGGCGGCCCGAGCACATTTGCCGCCTGATCCGCGCGGTGCGACAGAAGAAGAATATCCTTATTTCCGGCGGCACCTACTCCGCCAAGACCTCTTTCATGAACGTGCTCGCGCAGGAGATCCCCGCCGATGAGCGCGTTGTGTCAGTCGAAGACGCGTTGGCCGAGCTGGATTTGGCCCGTTTCGACAACCGGGTTGAGTACCGGGTCAGCACCGGGGAAACGACCTACGAGCTGACGCACCGGGACATCATCGACTTGATGAACCGCATGCGCCCCGATCGGAACATCATTTCCGAGCTGACCACGGACAACACGACGGCACTGCTACGCATGCTGAATATGGGCCAGGGCGGGCTTATGACGACGGTGCATGCTGACAGCGCCGAGCTGGCCTTTGACGCCCTGGGCTGGAATTGCCGCTATTCAGGCGTGCCCCAGGACGCGGCTATCGAGTTCTTTCGCCGGCGATTCGATCTGGTTGTGCAGCTCCGCCGTCGCCCCCGCAGCTCGATTCGAGAGATCGCCGAGATATGGGAGCGTCCGACCCCGAGTCGCATACTTAGGGCCGCCGAATAGCGTTAACCACCATGTCAAGGGCCTCATCATCAAACATGATAAACATATGTGGAGCAATTTCTTTGACAGACTCAGGCCAAAGTGACAAAAAGAAAACGGCCGGTTGAAGCCGGCCGTTTCTCTCTTGCTCTTTCTCATAGTCACCGGGAGTTCGCACCTTCCGATGACCATTCAACCGGCCCAATGGGCCGAAAGGTCAAGCTCATGCTTAGTCCAAACGACTCGGCTTGTCAACGATTCGATAGCCCCCCTGGTTTCGTAAAGCGGGCGGAAAACTTTCCCGAAGTCGCCGCGCTCGCCGAAGACTTCGCCGGCATCCAGGGCCTCACCTGGCACGGCCTCACCGACCTTCTCTTTGACGGATTTCGCTATCTCGGTATCAGCGAAGGCGCCTTGCATCTCCTGCTGCAGCTCTGCCGCAAACTCCACACACAGAAATGGGCCGAAGGCGATACCATCGTCTGGCCGGCCAATGACACGCTCGCGAATCTCTGCCAAGTCAGCGCGCGGACCATCCAGAGTCGGCTGCGCGAACTGGAAGTCGCCGGCCTCATCATCCGCGAATACACCCGCATCAATAGTCGCATGACGCGCCGTCGCACGGTGCGTCAGCCCGAAGGCGGGATCGACCTTGCCCCTTTTGGCGCTCGCATTGGCGAGATCCGCGCGGCGATCGACGCCGGCCGGCAGGCGGCTGCCATCGAGCGTGACGCCCGCTATCGGCGCTTCGATGATGATTCCGCTGGATTGGAAGTTTCGTGTGGGGATGAAATTTCTGTCGCCCATAAACAGTCCCACCTAAATCATCATCCTGATACTGTACGGCCCGCCGCTAAAGCGCCGGGCAAATCGGACGCTTCGCGCCGGATTGCCGACGGCTTCACCCTTGAAGTCCCACCAAAGCAGCGACACAGCGGCACCAAAGACCCGAATTGCTCGCCAGGAGGCGAGGGCTCGAATTCTACGGCAGCAAAGGCCTCTTCCATCGCTGCGGAAGCGGCTCATGCGGCGCTTGTCCGCGCCATCGAGCAGTCGCCGACACTCAGCGCGCTACCCTTCCTGCAGGAGCTTGGAGCGCGCACCATCAACGAGATTTTGAGCCTCTTGCGCAATGCCATCTCTACCCTCTTCCCCGCGCGCAATTCGGTGATGACGTGGGATTGGGGCATGAAGCGCCATGGTTGGCGCATCGGGCTCTGCCTGATCGCGGCGCTCGATGATCCAACCGTCAGGGATCAGGGCCGGATGTTCGGCTATCTCGCAACCCGCGTCGATCCTGGTCAGCTGGACTTGGGTGCGAACTTCCGCCGCATCGAGAAGGGCCGCGCATCGAGTGATGCAGCACCCTCCGCCGCAACCGAGACGGTGGAATTCGGCCCCGCGCTGGACCCCACCTGGCGCCAGATCGTCAACGCGCTTGAAGCGGATCTCGGCGCCGCGACGGTGAAGGCCTGGATTGTCCCCCTCACCTTCCGCGACATCGAGGGCGGCTATCTTCGTCTCATGACGGCCAAGCGGTTTTATGCCGATCGCGTCCGGCAGGAGTTCGAACAGCCGATTTTGCGCGCCGCGCGCCGCGCAGGTTTCGAGGTCTCGCATCTTCATATCGAGGTGTCGTCATAAGGTCGGAATCAACGAACCGTTAAGATTTTGGTCTTAGGTTTCGGTACCCGTTAAGGAAGGTGAGGAAATTATGAATATGACTAGTCTCCTGGTGGCGGGCACGATCGGCATGTTCGCCGCCACCACGGCCGGCACCTATGTCGGCCGGGCCATCCCGCTCTCGACCGACACCGCCGCCAAGGCCGAGACCGCGGCCCCTGCCGCAGATCCGGCCAAGACAGCGGAGAAGACAGATCCAGCGAAGACCACCGATCAGCCGATAAATGAGGCGAGTGACGGCATGATGCCGGGCCTAACTCCCGCCGATTACATGGCAGCGTGGCAAGCGTGCCAGGCTGCCGGCGGGGTTGGCATGGCCGGCGGCAATTCGGATAAGGCAAAGGCCGTGAAGGAGCTGCGAGGCAAGCTTGTGGAAGCGGCGCTCAAATCGGCGGGGATCAAGCCCGAGGATTGCTCTATATTCTGACGAGAGCGCAATGAGGAAAGGCCCGGTTTTGCTGGGTTTTTTCCTCTGCTTTCTGCTATACTCCGCTAGCTTCAATGGAGTGATTATGAACCTCGTTCGCCCGCAGAACACGCCGTCTCAGGAGTCACCATTTGCCTCGAAGGACCCGGCTGCGATCGCCTGGCGCCGGCAGCAAATGGCAGTCGATAACGACATCGAGGGAGTCGCCCGCGACCCGCAGCTCGATGCGCTTGTCGCCTCCTGGGATGCCGCCGGCATGCCGATCGACCAGCAGCTCGCCAAGCTGAAAGAGTACTTCGCCGGCCGCTGATCGTGACGACGCCGATCGGTCGATCAGGCCGCGAAGCTGCCGCCTTCTCTGGCGTCTATTACCCAGGCTCGGAAACCCTCGTAAACAAGCTCGGCATCCGCGAAGAGCGGCAGCTGTCGGTTGCGGAACGCCAATTTACCGACCGCCGCATGAGCCAGGGTCTGCCGGCGAACGCCCAAGCCCTCACCTATGAGGGCTTCAAGGCGATTCATCACCACCTTTTCCAAGACCTCTACGATTGGGCGGGCCAGGAACGCGCCTATACGACGGGTCGCGGTCCGGCGCCATTTGCCCCGCCCGAGCAAATCACGCCCTGGATGGAAAAGCAGATGGAGTCATTGAGCGCACAGAATTTCTTGCGCGGTCTCGAACCGGCCCGCTTCTGCGCCCAGGCGGCCGAGCTGGTGAACGAGATCAACGCCGCGCATCCCTTCATCGAGGGCAATGGTCGGGTGCAGCGTATTTGGCTGCGCCAGGTCGCGCAGCAAGCAGGCTACAAGCTCGAATTTGCCGAGCAGGATAAATCCCTGTGGTACGAGGCCTCACGAATTGGCTTTGAACAGGCCGATAACAAGCCCATGGCGCGCTTGCTGCAGACGAATCTTTCGCGCCTTCCCGACCTGCAGCGCCAGGTGCCGGCATCAAAGCGCTCGCGCGGCCGAGACGACAATCGCGGCCCTGAGCGTTAATAGAGCAGCTCGCCATACCGTGTTATTGCGGCTCGTGTCTTTCGTTGCTGCTATCTAGGAGACCGAGTTAAACATCCAACAACGATGACAGTCGAGAACCGCTCTGTCCGCCTTCCCAGAGAATAACAATTTGTTCCGGTTCCGAAACAAACCAGGCGAATGCTCTCCATGCCAATTGGGCGACGGTCTTTCTAAACCCCGCAGATTCTCGATCTTGATATGCCGTCAAAAACGCGACGTGTTTCCGGTCAAAACCGGCGTCGTCGGTGATCTTGTAGATCGCTTCCTGCCGACGCGGGGTAATCGCACCATCCGTTGCAACGACTTCGACAAACACCAGGAGTGGATCCTGAGGGCCTGGTCTTAAATCGGCAAGAATAAGGTCTGGCAGGTTTTTATCTGCTTCGATCTTTAAGCCGATTGCTGTCGCTATGCTATCGTCACGCATCACAACCTTATTACCGCTCTCGCTGAGCCAAAGCACCGCGGGATTCTCGAGAAACCTTGGTGCGAAAACTTCGATCACGGCTTTAGAGATTATAGAGCTAGGACCTGGCGCAAGATTCCGCGTGTCGCCATTGGGAAACGTTACGCGGACAGCTGTCGTGCTCGCCGCGGCCCCAGAGCGCATAATCGTTACTCGCGCAAGAGCACCCTTGCTCAGATGTGTTGCCTCAAAACTCTTAATCGCGGCCTCGAGCGCACCGTCCGAAAGGGCGGAATCAAAAAGAGCGGCAAAGTCCCTTGTGAGATAGTAGCGTGGTAAACTTGATGTAGTAGGCAAATCTAGTCTTTGACGAACCGCACCAACTGCGACGAGACCATCTCTCAATGTCTCGTCTCTAATTGGCTCCCGTGTATTATCAGCATACCATCGGCGTCCGGGCACTTGCCCGTTCTTCTTCAAAACATTTGCTGCGTAGTGATCACGCTCCGCGTCGGACGCCTTTGCGGCTTGTTGATCAGTCATTCTATAGACGTGGGCGGGCCCGAGATATCGACCTGA
The DNA here is from genome assembly GCA_035539075.1 of Terriglobia bacterium. Classification (GTDB taxonomy): domain Bacteria; phylum Pseudomonadota; class Alphaproteobacteria; order Dongiales; family Dongiaceae; genus Dongia_B. The sequence continues at coordinate 37,496 of DATLJB010000187.1, read as the reverse complement.
ACCTTCAACCGCTCCAATATATAAAGCTGTGAACACTGTGCTTGCGGCCAGATCACGGATGCAATATGTGCGATTTTGAATCCCGTCGTTGAAAATCAATGGGAGCCGGTCGCTTACTAGGTCCTTTGTCGCATAGGGTGGTAGTGACACGGCTAGAACTTCTCCCCGTAAAGTCGGCAGCACTCAACTTCAATTTTTTCTCTATCTGCCTTCTTCGAGATCAGGCGCTTTAGCTCTTTCAAGTCTTTGATCGCTGGCAGAGGCAATGCTTCGAGCTCGAAAGCGGATACGGCTACGCTCCCGCTCATACAGCGAAATACGTTGTCAGCGACGCGGCTATTTAAAATCGCAGCAACTACGGCCGCTGGCACCTTGGCATCTTCAGTTGCCCGAACCATGTTTAAATGATTCTCGACCACCACACCGCCGTGCTCCTTGACAAATTCGGCCGGGAGCTCCGCCGCAATCAATCGACGGGGCTGCTCTTTAGCAGTCGTGCGTTGGACTAAGACGCACGGCTCCTCAACCAACAACCACCCATCGCCCTTTTGAAGTTTGAAATATGGTGCATGATTGCGCTTTAGGGCACGAAAGAGGAAAGCCCCGTCAGGTGTGACCGACTCAGCCCAAATCAGTGGATGCACATCGCTTCCCGAGGCTTTGTCCCGGAGCTGGGACTTAAACCTGTTCCATACTAGAGGGCCGGTTGATACAGAATATCCCCAGTCGGCTAGCCGAGCGGGCATCTGCTCCACGGCATTTATCAGAGGACTATGTTCCGGACTCCGGGGGGCGAGCCATGGTCCAGAAGCGTCTTCCGGCAAACCGATGGTTCCGTTTCTTGTAACGGAAGCCTCCCGCTCATTGGTCACGCGCAAGTAATGAATCTGAGCGCGCTCGCCTACGCGACCCTTGCGATAGACTGCGAGTAACGTTTCCTGCAAAACGTCCTCGAACACCCCGCGGCGGGCATGAACAAAGTCGATTGCTACTGGCGGCGACTCTTTCGCCAATAGGCCGCGCAGCGCAGCATAGTATTGGCCCGCCAGAAAGCTGGTTGGGGTGAGGTATGCGATAATTCCATCTGCATTAGCCCAGCGCAGAGCGGCGTCAGTAAATACACCGTAGAGATTGGCGTGACCGTACAGACTGCGCGCATATCGTTGCCGCTGCTCAGCTGTCAATGCCACTCGGCCGTAAGGTGGATTGCCGACGACAAGATCGAAATTCGCATTAGGCGGTTCATCCAATGTATCGCAGACTCGAATTATAATTGGAATGCTGCGACCACTCGCCACGGCTAGATCGGCTAACGCGACTTCGAGCGCCGCTTGAGCGAGACCGGCAGCGTGAGGGTCGATTTCCAAGCCGACGATTCTGTTCCCGATCTGGCTTAGAACGAATGCGGGTTCACAATCGGACATAGATTGGCGAACCTGCAACACAGCTTGTAGAAGGAGCGCGCCCGCGCCGGCAGCGGGATCAATGATTCTCGCCGTTTTCCAATTAACGCCTTGCTCACTAGCCAATTCGATAAGGCGCTTTGCGAGTGCTGGTGGGGTATAAAAGGCCCCAAGAGCACTCCGGCTGGTTTGCGGCAATAGGGCTGCGTAGAGGCTCGTTACAAAATGAAGGCCTTCGACAAGCGGCAAAGAGGCCGCGTCTCGTCCTATTGTTAGGGCAAGCTGATCGGCTGCCTTGTCGAGACGACCATACGGTTTAACGAACGGGCCGCTTAGTTGGAGGTTCGGGGTTGCTTCTTCAGCAAAAGCCTCGATAGCTCGGCGGGCAAAGAGTGCCGCCAGATCACCGCGACGAGGCTGAGCGACGCTCTCCGACCAGGCCCTGCAAATGACGCGCGCGCGCGCTAGTTCCATCCGCAACGCGTCATGCCCGGAATCGTTTAAGCCCGGCCGCCGAGCAGGCGACACGGGTTTCAGTGAGTGACCTCTTTTCAAGCATCCCCCTATTAAGCCTAAGGGCGAACTTATCCCTGAGACTCCGGCAAGCAGTGCCGTCTGAAAATGTTCTCCACAAGATGCCCCAGACGTCAAGAGCCTGCAAGTGACTTGAGAGCCGACCGTGGGCCATGGAAAGCTATCGGTAGCTGTTACCCGATATTAACGCATCGGTAATGCCGGTAGCCGCACTCTTCGCACCTTCAACCGGGTCAATCGATTTTCAATTGACGGTCAACTGACTCGCGTAGGGTGCGAAAGCTCTGTTCTCGCACGGCGATGCGCCATGTCATTTCGACATCGTACCGGGCCTTGGCCAGATAGAAGTGAGATCCTCCAATGCTCTGGCGAGCTAGCTTTTTTTTTCGCGCTTCGTCTTCTTGTTTTGGAAAGAGCCGCCGAGCCGCATCTTCCACTGCTTCGTATGACCGATCCCGATATAGGTCGTAATGGGGCTTCTCCAGAATTAGCGCAAGAGCCTCGCGGCCGCAGAAGTCCTCAAGGATCACAAAGTCCTTATAGGTGCCACTGTGCGAAATTAGGAGGTCAGCCCGCGCTAGAACGCCCACCAATCGATGAATGTCCTTTTTCGAAAATTCGCGATATTCCCTTCTCGCGAAGTCATAAATAACCGCACCATAAAACGCCTTGCTGGACATGGTTCCAGCCTCTGCCAATCGAGCCGCAATGAAGCTTTCGTCATTGCCATATTGCCAGCGCTGCGAGTGGAAGTAGTGGCTGCTTTCGGTGTCAAAACAAAGAATTCTCATGCAGCGCGGTATTCCATAATCTCGATGTTATTGCCCGTTTGGTCGTAGATTGGCACCAACTGGAAATGCAAGCCCTTCCACTTCCGCCGCCAGGTCAGAAGTGACCGCCACGGAGACCAATCGGCCGACAGAAACTCGTAGATCGCAACAGTGTCGATTCCGAAGCCCTTGCGCTGTCGGCGATGTTCAAGTTTGAACGTGACCTTGCGGAGCGGCAATCGCGTTCCCCAGGCTTGCCAGCACCAATCGCTGCCTGCGGCATGCCAGCCGGCTCGCAGCACCTTTCGCGGGATCGGCCGCAGGGCGTTGAGATCGAGCGGCACAAAGTCAAAGCCGCGATCGGCCGCTGTTTGCGCGTCGCCGATCGTCCACCAGAGATAGTCGGCGAAGCGGCGTGCCAAGCGATCGGCCGCACCTGGCGATGGCGCACCGCCCTGCAGCGCGAGCGCCGACCAGTAGTCGCGATCCTCGCCGGCCGGCCAGTTCCACGGCACGAACCCCGGCCCCTGCGCCCGGTCAATGAAGTCCTGCAGCGGCGCGTCGGGGCCGGTAACTTCCAGGCGGTTCATGAGCCAATCGACATCCGCCATCAGTCCATCAGCCCCTTTGCCGAATTCGCGAGGAACACGGTCGCCTGACGGTTATATAGACGGGTTGTGCGCGGATCTCGGTGGCGGGCTTGCTTCTGCAATTGGGCTTCATCGACTTCCTTGAGATAGCCCGTGGTGATATGGCCCGCGCGCAAGCTGTGGCCGGACATGTAAGCCACGTCCTCGGGCGCGAAGCCGGCGCTTTTCGCTAGCTCCTTGACAATCATGCGCCAGGCGCGATCGGTCAGCGCGTTGCCGTAGATTTCCGGCCGGCCGCGTCGATCGAGGCGCACGAAGACGGGGCCGCTTTCTATATCTGCCGCCTGCAGCCAGGTCTTGATCGCGCACACCGGGCAAAGCGCTGCGACGCTTTGACGAGGCAGGCCGATATACTGGCCCTCCCCCTCCTGATCGCCCTTCGAGGACGGGATCAGCAGGCGGTAACCCGCCGGCGATTCCGTCAGGTGCTCGACCTTCATGCCGACAAGCTCAGAGCCGCGCAACGCGCCGTAGAACGCGACGAGCAGCAGCGCCCTGTTGCGCTTGCCGGCGAAATCATCGCGGCAGACTTCCAGCACGCGGCGCAGCTCGTCGGCGACGATCGGTCGCGCCTGCCGGGGCGGTTGCTTGCGCTTGCGTTTGCATCCGGCCAGGACGGCCGCAATTGCCGGGTGCCGGCGATCGAGCGCATGTCCTGCCATTCGATTGCGATAAGCGATGCCGGCGACGGCTAGTTCTATAGTCGCGATGCTCCGCGCCGGCTTGAGCGAAAAGAGATGAGCGATATAGAGGCCGACGATCGCGGGGGTTGTCGGTAGCGGCGAGTGCCCGCCCTGCCCGCACCAGGCGGCAAAGCGGGCGTAAGCCCGGTCATATGCCTTTCTCGTCTCGGGCGAGCTAGAGGCCCGCGCAAGGTCAGCGGCGACCCGCGCCAGCTCGGTGACGCTAATTTCGTCACTGATCTTTGCCGGTTCAGTCGCCATGCCGCTTACTGTTGCCGCTTCCAGTCGTTGCACGACCCATTGATGATGCAGACCCGCACGTCGCCGGTGGTAGTATCCAACACCGTGAAGAAGTTTGGGGCGACCGCTATGGCGTAACGACCGAAGGTCTCGCCTTGCGCCCCAGCACGGCCGGAAAGGCCGACAACCAAGACTGCCATGGCGACCAGAATAAAGCCCGCCAGAATCGCCGTCGGTGTTCTCATCGACTCACCTCTATGAAAAATCCTGAATTACAAAATCGAGCGCTCCTAGCGCCACCTGCGCGCCGCCGAGTGTTGCCTTCATCCCGGTCCGGATCGCTTTACCGGGATGAATGAGATTTCGGAAGTCTTTGGCTAGGCGGGCACTCGCCGCAGTGTTAGCGCCTATCATATTCAAATGCGCCGCGGTCTCGATCAATTCGTGTAGGGTCCATCGATCAAGTTGAGAATCCGGCTTTCGGCTTAGGCTTCCATTTGCAACCAGTACCTGCGCGGCGGTGTTGGCCTTGGGCTCGTCACTCTTCAACTTCCATAGCAGGAGCGCTTCGATGATGGAGCCGGATATCACGGTAGCCGCCTTCCACTCGCCGTTGCTTAAGGCGCGCATCGCGCTGCTGATATCGAGCCGCAGGAGATCTCGGAAGTCTTGATCGGAAATAAACGTCAGGCCCGATACTTGCGCCGAGGGTACTTCGTCGCAGCATCGACTGAGGACGTCAAAGATCACGAATACGGGATGGCGCGCCTTTAGCCCCGGGAGTGGTGCAACAGTGACGCTGTGGAATCCGCTTTGCCACGACGTTATGACTTCACGAATCGCTGTGCGGGCGACGAAAAACTGCGCCTGATCAGCGGGGGGAACGGTCAGCAGTTCGGATGGGACGCTATCAGCAAGTTCCAGAAGAGCGCCGAGAACAATCCGATGACCGTGAGTAAACGGCTGGAGGGAAGCAGGAGCAGGCCAGGTATCTTTGATATAAGCCAGGACTTGGCTCGGCGTCGTTCTTGTCGTTGTCATCTCTCCAACCCCCTTCCGAAATCACCCCCGCCCCGGCGCCCCGTCGCGTCCCGGCTGCGGTGCGATAGTGTGCTCGCCTCGCAGGGCGGCGATCTCAGCTTTCAGTTCCGCCTGGTGCCGATCGGCCCGGACGGCGACATGGACTAGAGCCAGTCCCAAGAACAGGACGCCACCAATCGGTGAGCCGAGATAGGCCAGGAACCAAGCGAAGGCGGCGTATCCGAACGCTCCGATCGGGCTACCCTGCCCTCGGACGATGCGATTAATGATCTCAGACATGTCAAATCCCCCGATCGTCCCCAAGTTCACTTCCGATAATTCCCATTATCGGAAGTGACCATGAGCATGCCACAATTAACGTAGAAGTCAAGGAATCCATGGGGTTAGCCGGGTATGCGGCCCTTGCCTCACCCGCCTCCTCGGTCGGCTGTGCCCTTGCCTGCGGCACCTGGTCGGGCGATAAGGTCGGGCCGGTCGCGCGTGCCAGGCGGTGCCCCAAATCCGCCGGCAACCTGAATCACCGCGCGGCCGGCGCCGCTGCAGATCGCCCGGCGTTCCCTGCGCACCGGAAAAATGTTGCCCATTTTCGGAAAGACTTTTCCGACGGGCGGATGCGCCGTAGAAAAAGAACAATATAGGAACGTGCAGGCCGTGCAATTCCGCAAGCCGCGCCAAGGTCTGCCATGTTCCGGCGCATCACAGAAGGAAAAACCGCCATGAAGTGGTTTTTGGATTGCTCGGCCGAGGCCATTCACAAACTCCAGCTCACCCAACGGATGCAGAGGCAGCTAGATTGCTGGCCGGAGCCGCACAGCGTCGGCTATTGGCTCGGTTGGATGGCCTTTTGGGCGGTGGTCGGGCTTGGCCTTGTCGCCGTCCTCCGCTGGCGCTGGCCGCATCCTTGGGCGATCGGCGGCGCCTGGGTCTTTACGGTCCTGATGGTCGGCCATACCGGCTACCAGTGGATTGCGGGCTGAGGCGGCTGGGCCGGCCTGGCACCGGCCCCTCCCCTCGAGATAGAGCATGAGGATCGTCGATCTGTCGAAAAGTTATGGTAGCTACTAGATAGCTATCTGGTAGCTACTCGAAAGATAACAGATAGGCACTTGTTTTCTTTCGGATAGCTATCTATTATCTTTCCTATAGCTATCTAGTAGCTACTATCTGCGAGGGGAAATAATGCCTACAATCGCGTTTGTATCGCCTAAGGGTGGCGCGGGTAAGACGACAAGCGCCCTGCTACTGGCCCAAGAGCTGAGCCGCGCAGCTCCCGTGACAATTGTTGACGCCGACCCTAACCGGCCGATCAAGACTTGGCATGACGGCGGGAACGCCCCTGAAAATCTACGCGTCGTTTCCGATGCTGACGAAGAGACCATTATCGATCGAGTGGAAGAAGCCCAGGCCAACACCCCTTTCGTTGTGATCGACCTGGAGGGCACGGCTGCTAAGATTGTCCTGTTGGCAATTGCCGTCGCCGACTTCGTCGTCATTCCCACTCAGGGGTCCGAACTCGATGCGGCGCAATCCGCACGGGCCATTCGCGCTGTTCGGCAGCAAGAGAAGATGAGCGGGCGGCCAAAGCCTTTCGCCGTGCTATTGACCCGCACATCAGCTGCAATCATGAGCCGGACCATGCAGCACCTACAGAACTCCATGGCCCAGGCAGGCATCCCTATGCTGGCTACGACGCTCGTTGAGCGCGAAGCCTTCAAGGCCATGTTCTCCTTTAAGCAAACCCTTGAAGGTCTCAGCTCTACGAATGTCAGCGGCCTGGACAAGGCGAGGGCTAATGCCGAGGCATTTACCGCTGAGATCATTGAAGAGCTGAAGAAAGCCAAGGCCCGGAGCGCCGCATAAGATGAGCGACGAAAGATCCAATCCGTTCGACGTCGACGATTTGCTGGACCCCAAGCCCGCCAAGCCGCCGCTCGCAAAGCCAGTCACGCCGGCCCCGACTCCCATCGCCGCTTCGCCGACGCCCGAAGCCCCTACCGGAGAGGCAGCGGAACCGCGCCCGCCGGCACCCGAGCGGCCAAGCCGAGCGCAGATTGAGCAGTTAGCCCGCGATACCGGCTTTATTTCTCGGGAACGCCCGCGCATGGGCCGGCGCCATCGCACCGGCAGAGACCGCCAGCTGAATCTCAAGGTCCGAACCGTTGACCTTGACGATTTCTACGCCTTCGCTGATCGCGAGGGCATCACTCTTGGCGAGGCCTTCGAACGCGCTGTCAGTGCGTTGAAAGCCTTAAGCCGCTAAAGCGGATGTTCTGAAAATTGTTTTCCCCGCTTTCCACCCCGGCCGACAGGCCGGGGCGCGAGCAGGGCGGAGGCGACCACGCCGCCCATCCAGCGAAGCGATGGGCGCCGCAGCCCTGTGGTAACCGGGGGAAACGCGATGGTCAGTTTTACAGGTACGGGGATTTCATGCGTCGTCTTTTGATTGGCTTTCTGCTCTCCATGCTCATCATCGCGCCGGCAGCTGCGGCGCCGGCACCCGCTCGCGTGTGTTTCACGCCTGGGGGCGAATGTACGCAGATGATCGTCGATTTCATCGGCAGCGCGCAGCGCGAGGTCCTGATGCAGGCCTACAGCTTCACGTCGGCCCCGATCGCGAAGGCGCTTGCCGACGCGAAGCGGCGCGGCATCGATGTTCGGGTCATTCTCGACAAGAGCCAGGTCAGCGAGAAATATTCCGGCGCTGACTACCTCGCTCATGCCGGCATCCCTGTCCTCATCGATCGCCAGCACGCAATCGCCCATAATAAGGTTATCGTGGTCGATCGCGGCGCCGTCGAAACGGGCAGCTTCAATTACACGAAGGCCGCACAGAGCAGTAACGCCGAAAACGCCCTGATCTTGCGTGACCCGTCATTGGCTCAGGCCTACGCTGCGAACTGGATGGAGCATGGTGGACACTCGGAACCCTATGCCGGCCGGTGATTGGCGTCCGTTCTTTCAGGACCGGGCGCCCGAGGGCAATGAGCTGACGGCCTACGATCGCCAGCAGTGCGCGTTGTATTTTCGCGTGCTCGATGCGCACGCCGGCGGGGCCACATGGCAGGAAATTGCCGTAGCCATCTTCGGTATAAATCCTCAGGAAGAGAGCGAGCGTGCTGAGCGCGTCGTGCGCGGACATCTTGCCCGCGCACAATGGATGAGCAAGCGCGGCTTTCGACTGCTCACCGAATCACTCTCCTTCGTCGGATGATTTCTCGTCCGACACCGTCGGCAGCTCGGAATAGCCTGACGGCGGCCATGAATGCGGCCGTTCGACCGGCCGCCGGCAGATGAAATAGTTTGCGTCCAGAAGATGCTTTGCCACCCTGGCACCGATCTCGAAATGAGCTGTGTTATCGTAGCGAAGGGCGAGGGGTGAGGGATTGACGATTGGCTTTAGCGCCTTTTTCGTCAGCTCTTTTACCATCGCTTGCTGAATGAGGTAGGTGATCGACTCAGCTGTCTCCTTCTCAATCCTCGGCGCGTAACGATCTACGGTCACCGTGAAGGGCGCATAGGGATCTCGCTCGGTCATGACGGCCTCAATGCAACGCCATGCCAGGAATGGACCTGGCGATTTCTTCGACCGCCGATGCGACGCGGCTCCACATCTCTGATTCCGCCTTTTCGCCTTGCTCGGCCAGGCCGGCGGCAATTCTCAGAGATTCGCGGTGGGCCTCCGTTCCGTGCGTTTTGATCATGTGCCAGCCGTTTCGGTAAACTTGATGATCGGTGAGCATTGGCTAACCTCAATGTTCTCTATTTGTTCTTATAGAGACTCAGCCGGGGAGAAGAATCAAGATGCTGATTTCGAGGGAAAAATCTGGATTTCGCTAGGTGTTTGAATCGGAAGGATTCGGCATGTCAGGAGCGATGTCAGCAGAATAGGGGCGCCGGCCAGGCATGGCCGGTTCCCGCTCTACTTCGCTAAGGCTCGACGCCAAGCTTCGCCGAACCCGCAAGCCGGTTTCGGCCCCTCCGGGTAGCGATCGGCGCAGTGGTATGGCAGCACACGTAGATTCCGGTTCCGGCCTGGAGCAGCCGGCAGGCCCGCGGCGGGCCGTCACGAGTTGGCTAACGAGCTTCAAGGGCCTGCGTGAAGACAAGTCGCCGCGCCAGGTCGGGAAACGCCAATAGCGGCGACGCAGCGCCTTGATTTTCCAGCATTTAAGTTTGGACTAGAGCGATGCCAGATGGCCCCGAGTGAGCCTCGAAAAGCCGCCGCCTCTCAGGTTTTAACGGGTTTGGACCAGAGCGATGAGGCAGACACACCGGAATCGGTGGAAAATCTAGTAACATCAGGCCGTTCTCAGCGCTCAGAGCGCCCAGTTGTCCACAGAACCGCCCAGTTATCCCCTGGACTGGAGCGATGCCCGTATGGACCACAGCGATAACCCCCAGGACCGGAGCGATGCCGGATTTGGACCGGAGCGAGCGCATATATAGCTACTAATAGCTCTACAAATATCTACTAAATCCCCTCATCGCTTCAGTCCAAATGGACGCAGCGCCCTAAACAACCGAGAATGGCAGGCAGGGAATCGGAGACCTGCCATGGGCGATATTCACGACCTTGTCCTGCGAAACGGCCGAGCGGCCGCCCGGCAGCTCGTGGAGCCGGAAGACAAGAAGCTTGTCGATATCGCGGCAAGCGTCATGGCCGCCGAGAGCGCGGATCTCGGGATTGCTTACAGCGGCTTCGCCGTGGTCAACCTCCCGCACCGTCGCCTCGCAGACGATCAGATTTGGATCCGCGAAACGCGTTCCGTCAAACTGATCGTGGAGCCAGGCGTAAGCCCGCTCACCAATAAGCGGGTAGGGGTGCCGTTCGGTGCCAAGGCCCGCATGATCTTGCTGTACCTCCAGTCGCAAGCCGTCAAGACCGGCAGCCAGACCGTTGAGCTTGGCCGCTCAATGAACGACTGGATGGCAAAGATGGACATTCCCGTCGGCGGCAAGAGCTATACCATTGTCCGCGACCAGATGATGCGGTTGAGCTTTTCATCGATCATGTTCGCGGGCCTCGATGCTGCCGGCGAAAAAATGGCGTGGCGCAAAGAGGCGTTCGTCACCGGCGGCATGTTCTCCGCGTTCGAGAAGCACGACGACCGCCAAGCATCGCTTTGGTCCGAGGAAATCCGTCTCTCGGATTCCTTCTATCAAGCTTTGGTCGAGCATCCGGTGCCATTGCTTGACGTTGCACTCCGTGCTCTGAGCGACGACAGCGCGGGCCTGGATATCTATATCTGGCTTGCGTATCGGCTTCACTCGCTTGATCGTGCAACAACGATCAGCTGGAAGGCCCTACATGCTCAGTTTGGTGCCGGCTATAAGCATGTCTATCAGTTTAAGCCGCGCTTCGTTGAAGCGCTAAAGCGCGCGTTGGCGGCCTATCCCGAAGCACGGGTAGCTATCGATAGCGACGGTGTCGTGCTGCGTCCCTCCCGGCCACCGGTGGAAAAGCGATCCCACCTATTTGTCACGCGCACTTGAGTCCTGTCTTTATGTGGAGGTGCCCTTGCTGGCTCTCGCTGGTTTACGGCGCCGGATCACCAGTTGAGAGTAGATAGCTAACTCGCCTTCTGATCGCGATTGGAACAGCATCGATGCCTACCATAAACACTCGGCTCGTTGAAGTTGCGCTAACCGATATAGGTGGTGCCGATTTTGAGAACTTTTTTCATGAGTTCTACGTTGAGTTCGGGGGAGCAGACTACATTCCACTAGGGGGCATGCATGATGGTGGCGCTGACGCTTTTGAGTCGCCGATATATGAAAAGGCCGGGAAGGCTACCGTATTTTATCAGGCTTCTGTCGAGGAAGACGCGCCAGGCAAGATCCGTCGAACAGTCACCCGTATAAGGAAGTTTGGCCGGACCCCGAGAACGCTTACCTATTTTTCCTCGCGCGATATCCCTAATGCTGATCTGCTCGAGGAAAATCTGAGCGAAGAACTCGATATCACTGTCAGAATACGCGCCAGAAAATGGATATCCGTGAACATCAACAAGAGCCATGTAACCCAAGCGGCTTTTGAAAATCATCTGTTGCCGAGAACGGCTTTCCTGCAGGAGATTGGGGCTCCTCATCTGATCGAGCGTGCCCCCATCCCGAACGCCACGGCGATCTGCGTCTTCCTAGGCCAAGAAATTGACCGACGCAGATCAAACAGCGATCTTCTTACATCAATCGTTGATAGCTTGATCTTATGGTCGCTCGGCGATACCGATCCGCAGCAAGGCAAATTTCTAACTGCCCAAGAGATTGTGGCAAAGATTGAAGCTGCTCTGCCTACAGCGAAAAAATTCATCCGAGGCTCAATTAAGGGACGGTTGGACGCACTTTCGTCCAAACGAAACAACTATGGGCGAGAGATCACTCGGTATAAACAGGTTAAATATTGTCTCCCGTTTTCAACTCGTGAACTCATAAAGAATGAGAACATCGAAGACGAAGGACTACGCATTGCGGTTCTCGACGGTTTTAGGCAACGAGCAGCAGAGTATGCTGCGAAAGAAGGTCTACCAATAAGCACTGACGATACGGCCGATTTGGCGATGTCAACAATTCAGCGCGTCTTCGAACGAGAGGGGCTTCAGTTCGCGCAGTTTTTTGCTGATGGTGCAGGTGACGTCGGCGCCAACGTGGCGGATCGCATTGATGATACGCTTGCTGAGGCTCAAATTGGCGGTGGCGCGGCTATAGATATTAAGGCTGGCTTGATAAGCATTTTGCGGCCCGCCTTCTATCAAAGTAGCCCAAGCGAACGCGAGTATTTTGGAAAGCTCTCTCGAACGTATGCCCTGCTATTCTCACTGAGAGTTGACCCCGAGATCATCAACTACTTCCGTGGTATGTCATCGAAGTTTGTCCTGTATGTCGGTGCCGATCTGCTGATCCAGTCAATGTCCGAACGCTATCTCCGACAAGAGGATCAGATGGCGACTAATATGCTTCGAATAGTGCGAGAGGCGGGATCAACGCTGATCCTTGGTGAGCCGTCGCTGGAGGAAGTTAAGGGGCACCTTATTGCCACTGACACTGAGTTTCGGGCATTATTTGCGCCCATCGAAGCTTTCGTGGACAAAGAACACGCCAGGCACGCATCGAAGCCACTTATCCGCACGTACTTCTATTCGAAGCTTAGCCCGCTGGATAATATTCGGCCACCGGCCGGTTGGAAGTCGTACCTAGGGATGTTCTGCTCGTATGACGAGCTTCATTCAGAAAAGGGAAAGCAAGAACTCAAGCTATACCTTCTCGACAAGTATCAGATGCAGTTTGAGTCCAATGATGATCTCGCGGCGCTAGTTGATAACGACGATGTCACAAAGCTTGCAAAAAAGATTCGTCCGAATAAGCGCGACGAGATTCTTGCTATCAACGATGCGCGTCAAATATTGGCGGTCTACGGGAAGCGAGCGAAATTAGGTGAAGAGCACCGCCCGAACCCATTTGGCTATAAGACCTGGTGGCTCACTCACGAGTCCTTTGTGCGCCAGCACACCGGTGAATTGGTGGCCGCACATAATGGCGCACAATATATTTTGCGACCTGAGTTCTTGCTCAATTTTATTGCCCTCTCCCCCAAGATGGAGGAGGTACGGCAAGCCTACAGAGAAATATTCCCCAGCATTCTCGGAATGACGCTCTCCAACCGTATGAGGGAGAATGTGTTTAAGGATGTATTGAAGCGCGTCCGAGATATACAGGACAACGATCCGTCGCGAATGAAGGTCATCATGGCGGACCTGGCCAACAAGCTTAAGAGCGACCAATTCAAAATGTATGAGCACAAGCTAGGTGCGGGGCTTCTTGATTGACTGTCTAGAGCGGTCAACCTGACCTTTCCACGAGATTTGGAAACCGCTTCCGCAGCTCGCTCGCAAATAAGCCATCGTAAAGGTAGATATATAGAGCCTCGTTATATGTGAGCGGAGCGCTACTGTCTGCAATCAGCATCGCCTCTTGCGCTTGCCTATTTGCTTCGATCGCTGTTGCGTCATCCTTGGAGGCTGGTGTGCGTCCCATGGCGCCGATGAAGCGCCGGGCATTGCTGCTACCGTGATGAAACGATGCGTCCTTTGACAGGTGTAAAGCCGCCGACCGAGACAGAATGTCTTCTGCGTCGCCTTCAAAGAGATCCAGGTACATCGCGGACAGATAGTGCAGTTGATCGCCGGCTACTCCCGCCTGAATCGCGTATGCCGTCGCAGCCTGGTAGATGAAGCCGAGAACGAAGGGATCATCCCAAATATAACTCGGAAGATCCTGCCCGAGCAGGTCAATCAGCGTGCGCGTGGCCCGGGTGGCGGATTCTAGTGGCGTTTCCAGCTTGTTCCGCAGCATGGTCGCTTCCCCTTATTCAAGGGCCTGGGTCAATCCCTATTGGACTGTAGAGAGGGGAGCGGCCTGGTCAAGGGGCTCAGTCATCCTTGAATTCGCCAGGCGGGGAGAGGGCGACCCCGATATCGATTTGTCGGGTGCCGGCCATAATCGCGTTGTTCGCCAGCTGCTGAAGATGGGCAACGGTTTTTGGCTCGATCTGCACATAGCCGCCGAGGCGTGCGAGCGTTTCGGTGCTTGGGACCGCGCGGAACACTGGAAGCGGACCGCACCCGCGTTGAACATAGACAAAGGCGACTTCTGGGTTCCCCACGGCCTTGATCCTATAGCCGCTCGTGAAATCGTCCCATTTGGCGCGCTGTACGAGAGTCACAGGCGATTTGTCAGTCAGTGGTGCAACGGCCATGTTTGCCCTGTGGGAACGGTGTTAGAGGAGGTTGGCGGCCGCTTCGGCCGCCTCTTGAAGTGGCGGCGTCGCCTGGGGATCAAGCAGCCAGTCGCCTTCGGTGCCAGCCCTGTTAAGCGCCTTGTTGACGATGCGCTCCTCGAGGATGTTCTCAGGCGCCGGCTTCATCAGCTCGCCATATTCTTCCGGCGAGCCGTTCAACCATTTGTCATAGTCGGCATGTTCAAGGATCACCGGCATGCGATCGTGGATCTGCTTCATGAACTCGTTAGGCGTCGTGATGATGATTGTGTAGGAGACTATCCTCTCGCTCTTGTCTTTCGCCTCCCAGGTCTCCCATAAACCGGCGAGGGCGAGGGGCTTGCCGTCCTTGCGCTTAATCTCGTGCGGTATGCGGTTGCCCTTCGGTCCAGACCATTCATAAAAGGCGTCCGCCGGCACAATGCAGCGCCGGCTTTTGTAGGCGCTACGAAAAGTGGGAAGCTTAAACACCGTCTCCGCCCTTGCGTTGAAGGTCGGTCGCTGCATCTTGCCTTCTTTTTCCCAGGAGGCGATCAAGCCCCAATGGCCGGCCCGCATTTCATGCTCAGCGGTGACGAAAGGCCCATAGTTCGTCGGGCAAAAATTCACGCGCGGCTTCCAATTCGGTACCGGCCCCTTAATCGAAAACTCAAGTTCGTATTGCGATTTCGGGTCTTTCAGCTGGTAGCGTCCGCACATTCCTCTCGCCCTCTCTACGTTGCTTCCGCGTCGGCCGGACCAGGCCGGCCGCCGGCGTCAATGCCGAAAGCTAAATGAGGCCTGCTGTTCAACCTCATAATCGACCTCTTCGGTAAGCTCGCTCAAATCCGCATCCGGCATCGTCTCAAGAGCCGAACCGTTCCACCTATCAAAACTCGGCACGCGACTGCGCGCGATATCGAGAAAGAGAACATCATAGAGCGCGCACTGCAGCGCGTCGTCCATCCAGATCCAATATTCTTCAGTGTCCGGCCCGGCCTCCGTCCGTGCCGCCACGGCGGCGGCCGCTCGCTTCATCGCCTCGGCAACCTCTGGCTGGCCCGCATATTCTTCGACGCAATAGTAGGCGTACCTGAAAAGTACCCCATTGCGAGCGCCCTGAAGATAATCGCTGTTCTTTGACTGCTTCAAAAGCTTGGCGCGCTCGTGCACCTCTTCATAGCCCTCGCCGAAAACATACTGGAACATTTCTCGCGCCCAGGCTTCAGGATCTTCATCTGCGCTGACCCAATTCGATGAGTCATCCAAGCAGAAGCCGTGTGCAAAGCCGATGACAAAGGGGTCAGTGCAATAGGCCTGCAGCCGGCCGCTCTCGGGCCGCTCGCCCTGCAGGCCGAGAATGTTTGTCAGCCAGTTGACGCATATCGCGCCAGGGGCTTCCGAAAGCGTTTGCTGCACGTCCCATGTCAAAGATGGGTCGTACGAAAAGTCGATAGCCGGATGGAAATTGTACATAGGGTGATCCTCCAAATTTGCTCGCACGTGGTCATGGGTGATCGATTGTGTCCTGCATCAATGCTGATGCTTCGTCGGCGAGGCGCCTGGATCGCATTGTCCAGGGGAATGCCGGAATAAGAACATAACAGGAACAATAAACATGCGGCGCAGGCTTGGAAAGGCGGAATCTGGAAAAGTGATCGCGCCATTTTTCATCCACTGGATGCTGTGGGAAGGGGGCAGGGCAGGGGCAATAGGTAGGGCGCCGGCAGGCCGGTTCCCGCTCTACTCCGCTAGGCTCGTCCCTCGCCAAGCTCCACGGAGCCACCTACGGCGTCTCCGCCCCTCCGGGTGACGATCGGCGCAGGAGGTATGGCAGTACGCCTTAGATCCGGGTTCCGGCCGATCGCAGCGGGCAAGCCCGCGGCGCCGGTCGTCACGACCAGGCTAAGGGGGCGTTGCCCCCTCGCGCCCGCCAGGACTGGACGCAAGCGCATGATGGCCGGTATCCCCGCGTCTCGGCTGACGCCTGCGACCGGCTGCGCCGCCCTGCGGGGCGGGTGATCCCCCTCCGGCCATCATGATCCTGGCAGTTGCTACCCCCTACCGCTCTCGCGGCCCCGGAAGCATGCGAGGCGCACGCTTCGCGATTTAAGGGAAGGGCAAAGCAATGAAGCAGGACATCTATCAGACCATTACGGATCGCATCGTCTCTCAGATCGAGGCGGGCACTAAGCCATGGGAAATGCCTTGGGCGGGTGCAACTGGTCGTGTTAGCCGTCCGCTGCGTCACAACGGCCTGCCCTATAGCGGCGTCAATATTCTCATTCTCTGGATCGCTGCATCCGAGAAGGGATACGCCTCTCAATATTGGATGACCTACAAGCAAGCAACCGAGCTTGGCGGACAGGTTCGCAAGGGCGAGAAAGCACAACACATCGTTTACGCCAACAGCTACAGCAAGACTGAGACCGGCACCGACGGCGAAGAGACAGAGCGCAATGTCTCGTTTCTCCGTAGCTATGCGGTATTCAATGCGGATCAAATCGAAAGCTTGCCCGCGCACTACTACCCGACGCCGGCGACGGCACATCGCAATGAAGAGGCGCGACGCGAGGTGGCAGAGGCCTTCGCCAAGGCGTCCGGTGCTGATATTCGGCACGGCGGAGACCGCGCTTTCTATACGCCTGCTCATGACTTTGTGCAGATGCCGAGGTTTGAGCAGTTCCGCAGCAGCGAAGATTACTACTCGACCCTGTTTCACGAGATGACCCACTGGACAAAAGCGGAAAGCCGCCTCAATCGCGAATTTGGCCGGAAGCGCTGGGGCGATGAAGGTTACGCCATGGAAGAACTGGTGGCAGAGCTTGGCGCGTCTTTCCTTTGCGCGGATCTCGGCCTAGAGCCGGCAACCACTCCGCGCGACGATCATGCCTCTTATCTCGCGAACTGGCTGCAGGTTTTGAAGAACGACAAGAGAGCGATTTTCACCGCCGCCAGCTATGCCAGCAAGGCCGCCGAATACCTGCATTCCCTGCAGGCTGCCCCGGTTGCCGAGGCAGCGTGAGGGAGGGTGCAGCAATGAACGAACTTGTTAAGAGCGTCAGTATTGAAAACATGCTCCGCACCCGCGTCGCGATCGAGGATCGCTTGCGCCAGGCGCACGCTCTGTTGATCGAGACACAGCAAATCGCGGTAGCAGCACATTTCGGCGGCTTTGACGATCATTTGCGGCCGCGCGATCGTCGCGGCTTCATGGACCGTGACGGCATAGACGCCGTTATGAAAACGCTCGACGCCCAGGCGTGGCAATATCTCATGAATGAAAGCGGCCTCATGTCCTTTATGGACGCGAAGACCCGCGATAAATGGCGGGAAGCGATCAGCCGCCGAGAGTTTCCAGAGATGACGGCAGAGGCGATCAAAGGCACATTTGCCGACCTTTACGCCAAGCGCGCGGAGATGTTTGAGCAAGGCGTCATTAATTGTTATCGCCGCCTGTCATGGGACTACAAGACGAACCAGCCGTTTAAATTCGGGAAGCGGATCATCATCAACTATCTTGTGGATAGATTCGGCTTTGCCAACTACCGCGTAACTGACGAGCTCGACGACCTTGTCCGCGTTTTCGCTGTCATCGACGGCAAGCCGGAACCAGACCACCGGGACGGCATGAGCGCCAAGGTCCGCGAAGCCGTACGGGGCGAAGGCAAGGCCCTCGCGACCGATTATTTCACGGTCAAGATTTTCAAGAAGGGAAGCGGGCATATCACGTTTACGCGGCCCGATCTCGTCAATGCCATGAACCGCATACTGGCGAAGCATCATCCGCACGCACTGGCGGCGCAGAACTAGCAGACAGGGCGCGGCGCCGGCAGGAAGTCGGCGCCGCGGTACGGATGCTACGCAACATGGTCAGCCGGATTCCGACCGATCGACGGGCATGCCCGCCGCCCGGCCGTCATAGGAGCTAAGGGCTTCGCCCTCGCGTCGTGCAAGGGGCTGGCAGGCCTACGGCCGTCGGTATGGCGGTATCCCCACGTCTCGGCTTACGCCTGCGACCGGCTACGCCGCCCTACGGGGCGGGTGATCCCCCTCCGCCATACCGACCCCTTGCACTTTGCTACCCCACTCTCGCCGAGGGGCACCTTCGGTTGCATGCGCAACCGAAGCGCAGATGAGGGAAGAAAGGGAAACAAGATGGCTCCGCAGCTCTACACCGTAATTGACCCGACGACTGACAAGATTCTTGGCCGTCATCTGCTTTGTGTTGAAGCAATGGAAGCGATGGCAGACTACCGGGGCGAAACGGAAGTTGTGCCGGATCACGTCTTTGATGATGTGCAAGCCTCCATTGCTGAAATGTACTAAGGGGAGGGATCGGCAATGCGTATCACCTCTCGGCAGCATACCCGTATCAAGTCTTACGAGCTGGTCCTGACCGATGCAGCACTCGGCATCGAGGTTTATTCGAATTCCGCCGGCACCGTATTGATGGGCTTCAGCGGCAAACGGAACAAGCCGGATTTTCACTATAGCTTTAATAACGCGCCGCTCGCGGATAAGTACGTCAGTGAGTGGCATCAGCGCCTGCAGGCAAACCATACCGCGAAGATGTCACGCAAGGCCGAGCGCAAGGCCTACGTGACCGCGTTGCAGGTCGATGACGTTCTGCGTTGCTCCTGGGGCTATGAACAGACCAACATCGATTACTATCAGGTCACGCGCATTTGCGGCCGACAGACAATCGAGATCCGCTCGATTGCCGCTGACCGTGTCGAAACCTCGAACATGCAGGGCAATTGCTGGCCGATCCCCGACGCCTTCAAAGGCCCCGCCTTGCGTTGCCGGGTCGATCCGCGCGGCTACGTTTCGATATCGCGCCGTGAACACGCCAGCCTGAAAGAGCCGCTGACCACAGAGCCGACGCGCACTTATGCGCCCGACCATTGGACCGCCTACGCCTAACCGACACCTTCCAAGCTAATTCAGTCATTCGAGGAAAATCATGATCCAGCGCGAATTTGCCTATATCCCCGTTTCAAAGA
This sequence comes from Terriglobia bacterium, assembly GCA_035539075.1. GTDB lineage: Bacteria > Pseudomonadota > Alphaproteobacteria > Dongiales > Dongiaceae > Dongia_B. The sequence continues at coordinate 18,417 of DATLJB010000187.1, read as the reverse complement.
TGATCGTCACCGACATCAACATGCGCCATTCCAAGGTCGCACCCGACATCTCCGACATTCTCCCGAGCATTAGAGAACATGGCGTCTTGCAGACCTTGTTGCTGCGTCAGAAAGGCGATCTCTATGAGGTAGCCGCAGGACGGCGGCGGTATTTCGGCCTCAAGGCCGTATCCAAGGAAACGGGCGAAGATGTGTCCGGCCCTGCCTTGCTGCTGGAACCGGGCGACGACGCGGCTGCGATCGAGGCCTCGCTGTTGGAGAACCTGGCCCGCCAGGACGCGGACGAGATGACACAATATGAAACCTTTGCGCGGTTGCTCGCGGAAGGCAAGGAACCGGCGGAAATCGCGCGCACCTTCGCGATGACAGAGCGGCAGGTCGCACAGCGGCTTGCCCTCGGCGGTCTTGATCGCGCCATCCGTGACCTTTACCGGCAAGACCAGATCGATAACCACGAGCTGCAACTGCTGACCCTTGCCAGCAAGCGGCAGCAAAAAGAATGGCTGAGGCTGTTCAAATCGAACAAGGCGCCCTATGGGCACAATCTCAAGGAATGGATCAGCGGCGGCAAGGCGATCACAGCCGACGTTGCCATATTCGATCTTTCCACATACAGCGGCGGCTTTATCACGGACCTCTTTGCATCCGAGAACAAGGACCGTCTTTTTGCCGACACCGCCGCGTTTTGGGAACTGCAGAATGCAGCCATCGCCGCGAAGCGGGACAAGTATCTGGCGAAGGGCTGGAAGGGTGCCGAGATTTTAGAGAAAGGGCGGCACTTTCACGATTGGGAACATGGCCGGGTCGCGAAGAAGGACGGCGGCAAGGTCTATATCCAGGTACATCACGACGGCAGCGTGAAATATCATGAAGGCTATTTGCCAAAGGCCGAGGCAAATCGCATCAAGGCCAGGGCCAGCCAGGAGAGCGGCGCAGAGCAGCCTGCGACAGACAAGCCCGAGCTGACGCAAGGGCAGGTCGCCTACATCAACGCGCATCGGCAGGCAGCCGCCCGCGCTGCACTTGTCCAAAATCCGACAGTGGCATTCCGCTTGATGGTGGCGCATGCGGTTTCTGGCAATCACAACATGCGCGTGACGCTCGACAATCCGGCATCGACTGACGAACGCTTGAAGGAGAGCCTTGCCGGCAACGCTTGCCACCGTGCTTTTACAGCAGCGCAGGCCTCCGCTTTGGCGATGCTCGACATCGAGGGGCTGACTTCCGAGACTGACTCGGAAGACGAGGAAGAGGCGGGCGATCTCGACATGTCCGACATCGAGGACGAGCAGGGCGAAGAGGAAGACGATTTTGTTTATCCGGCCCGTCCGCTGCGCGACCCTTCTGTCACCGGCCACTATTACCTGACCGAGCGGGTTTTCGCGAAGCTGCTGCAGCTCGACAACATGCAGGTGATGCAGATCGCCTCCGTCATCATGGCCGAGGCCCTGACTGCTGGAAGCAATTCCGTGGAAGCCGTGACCATCCATACAGGTGCCAGCCTCGCCGGTCAGTGGCAGCCGGACGCCCTCTTTTGGGATCAGCTGCGCGATCGGGAGATTGTCGGTGCGATGTTGCAGGACGTTGCCGGGAAAGCCGTCGCCGACAGCAAGGCCAGTGCTACCGGCAAGGTGAAGAAGGCGATCATTCAGGAGCACATCGCCGGGCGCTCCGACGCCACTTGGTTGCCGCGCTGGCTCGAAGATGCCCCGGAGGCCTATACGAGCCGGCCCGGCTTCCGCACTCCCGAACAAGCGGCCAAAATGGCGAGGCTTTTCCCCGGCTCGTAATGTCTGGATGGGCGGCGCCGTTTGGCGCCGCCCAACTCAGTTGGCCTAGGCATAATGCCCTTGCAGGTTGCTTTCACCGAACCGCGTTAGGCACGAATTCAGCCCAACTATCGCTTACAATTTTATCTATCGCCTATAGGAATCAATTACTTAGGCCAACATCAACGATAAATTAACCAAGAGAATCAATTCCTGTAACGCACCCCAGCATGTATAACTTGCTAGAAAGTTAGAAACACTTAGAAACGTTGCGTACCCCTTCAGAGGTTCTCAGATGTTGGCACAGAGCACGGTTGTTATGGACTTTCCCTTGGTCGAATCCCTTCGCGCGCAGATCCGCGCCGACAAGAACACCCCGGCCGGCAAGGCCGAGATTGAGCAGGTTGCCGGATGGTTGGCGGAGGCTTTCACCAGCACCGTGACGGAAGGATATGAACCGGACGCAGAATCGCGTGCCCTTGATGAAATGTTCCGTTCGGAACGCTTATCGGTTTCGGCGGTGTCGCGTTATTACAGGACCTACATCAACATGAAGTTCCGCCCGGCCGCCGAGTGATGACCACACCGACCGGCTCCGGTCAGGATCAATACTGCTATCCTGGTACGGCGACACTCATCAACAAGTTTGACATTCGTAATAATGACACCCTCGCGAACGCCGAGTTTCACGTCGTTCGCTGCGCAGCTCTTGTGCTGCCGACATCGCCGGCTACTGAGGCGGGGTTTAAAGACAATCATCTCTATCTCTATGGGCAGCTCTATTCATGGGCCGGCCAGCCGCGCATGAGCAATCTCACAACACACGGCATCGAGCACGCGAAACCGCAAGCGATTGCTGGCGAGCTTGCGAAGCAGTTTGAATTGATCCGACAGGGAGATCGATTTACTGGCTTAAAGCCGAACGAGTTTGCAGAAGCCGCCGCGCCCGCCGTTGGCGGGCTTGCCATTACCGCGCCGTTCCGGCACGGCAATGACGTTGCACTCAGGTATTTCACGAAACACCTGGCGCAACGCGCCGGCTACGGTTTCGACTTTAAGGCGATCGATCCGCAAGCATGGGTCACAGCAAAGCAAGCCGCTTCGCGCGGTGATTTCCGGCCCATGGCTGAGACGCTTCGCGCTAGTGTTGCGGCGGCTCCCGCTATCGGTCTTCGCATCGACAACGCAAAGACAAACAATCGCGCATCACGAGACCGGGACGATTACCCGAGTAGATAGGTTGGGCGCCGGCCGGATGGCCGGTTCCCGCTCTATTCCGCTAGGCTCGTCCCTCGCCAAGCTCCACGGAGCCACCTACGGCGTCTCCGCCCCTCCGGGTAACGATCGGCGCATTCTTTATTGATGAGTCCCGCTAGTCCCGGTTCCGGCCTGGTCGCAGCGGGCAGGCCCGCGGCGGGCCGTCACGACACCTAAGGGCTTCGCCCCCGCGCTGTGCAAGGGGCTGGCTGGCCTTCGGCCGTCAGTATGGCGGTATCCCCACGTCTCGGCTCACGCCTGCGACCGGCTACGCCGCCCTGCGGGGCGGGTGATCCCCCTCCGCCATACCGACCCCTTGCACTTTGCTACCCCACCCTCGCCGGGAGGCACCTTCGGTTGCATGCGCAACCGAAGCGCAGAAAACGGGAAGAAGGCCGGTGAAAAGGCTGGCGTATCACCCCGCATCATGTATAACGATACACATCTGTTGAAAACAGGAGAAAGTTAAGATGCATAATCGTAACCGCTTTGAGTTCATCGGCAACATCGCTTCAAACCCGGAAGTCACCACCCTCGAAAGCGGCAAGAAGGTCTGCAATTTGCGGATTGCTGTGAACGAGAGCTGGAAGGATCAGCAGACCGGCGAGCGCAAGGAGAACACTGATTTCTTCCCCATCGTCGTTTGGAACCCCAAGACGATCGAGCTGGTGGAGAAGTGGGTCCGCAAGGGCGCCTATATGAGCATCGAGGGCAAGCTCAAAGAGACGCGCAAAGAGAAGGAGGGTTTTGTCTACTACCAGACTGACAAGATCGGCCTGCGCTTCCATTTCCTTGAGCCGAAGGGCGACACGCCCGACGAGTTCGGCGGCGACGACAACGACTAACCCCCTCCTGGCTAGGGAGGCGGGCAACCGTCTCCCACCTTTTTCCCCTTCTACCGAGGCCCTTATGTCAGTGCTCAATACGCCATCATTGAATGACGGCTATATAGCGGAGATCGCCGACATTCTCACCGGCTGCGGCGTCCCCAACGCCCGGGCCGAAGCCTTCCGCTTTGTTTCAGACAATCCCGGCATGGATGCCGAAATGTCGGCGCAGCTCGCAGCCGACAAATGGCTTGCAGCGGGTAGCGATGTTATCCCCGACAACCATCTCTCGAAGGGTTGGGGGCGGCGGTAATGATCGAATCCTTGTTAGCGGCAAGTAATGATAATGGCGACGGCGATGATTTCAAGCATCGCCGTCGTGATTCGTGGAAGGACGGCCAGCCCATGCCCGCCGTGCCGCCACAACTTGACTTCCTTATGGTCCGACTGTGGAACGGGAAGCGGCAATTCTATGTCGTTCGCGAGCAGGAGATCCCGGCCTTTTGCCGCTGGCTGGAGTGGAACCATAGCACCGGCTCGCGAACCGTCGCCGTCGCCATTCGCGGCCTGCGCTGCATCTATGTCCACCGCATTTCACAATACTTCCGCGACAAGCTCCCGCGCGACCGCCACACGAAAGCCGGTGAGCTGCAGTACATCATCACCCATCTCAACGCCGAGTTCGGCGAGGATGCGACGCGCAAAATCTTGCGCGATTTTTTCGGGCCTGCGCCCGAGCGTACCGACCACTAACTGACGAGTTGCTCAATGCCCGACAAGCCGGACAAGACCATGCCAGCGCCCGCCAATGGCGAGAAACAAATCAACGTCAGAGGTATCACCGAAGAATTGCACACGGCGATCCGGCAACGCGCCGTCGAACAGCGCACAACCGTTCAAGTCATCGTCCTGCAGGCCTTCAAAGATGCCGGCTTGCCGGTGCCAGACGCGCTTCTCATCCCTCACCGCCGCACGCGAGGTAATGAATGATCTTCGATCCGCTATCGAGAACCCGCCGCACCTGGTCCAAGCTCCTCGCTTGGACCTTTGCCGTTATGGGCCTCACCATCCTCGCAATTTGGGGACTGGCGCCGGTGAAGAGCGCTCATCTGTCGGATTGGCCGCGCATCGTCTGGTCTAGCCTCGATTATAGCTTGCGCTGGTGGGAGTATCTTGCGCGTACCGCTTCGCTCCGCGCCTTCCATCACATCGACTGGCAACCCTTCGTCCACGGCTCCCTGAGCGCCGTTGGCATCGCGACGACACTCGCTTTACTGCTTGCCACTGGCGCCGTGGCGAACGAGAAAAACCAATACGGCGAAAGCCGCTATGCCAGTCCCGGCGACATCAAGCAGATGCAGCTAAATGGCAAACTCGGGCCGATTCTCGGCCGAGCTGGTGGCAGGTACTTAAAGCCGGTAGCCCCTCGATCGTCGCTCGTTCTCGCGCCGACGCGCACGGGCAAAACCCGTGGCGTCGTTATCCCCACGATCCTGACCTATCCCGGCTCGATGATCATTATCGACCCGAAAGGCGAGCTGATCGACAAGACGGCCGGCGCGCTCCGCGCGCGCGGCCATGCTGTGCATGTTGTCGAATGGACGAACGAGAATAGTCCCTCCGGTTGGAATCTTCTTGGCATCGATCTTCCGCGCAAGGAAACCACGCTGGAAATCGCGCTGATGCGAGGCGCCGCGATGTTCTATCCGAAGCCGGAGAATCGCGGCGGCGAAGCCGATCATTGGATAGATAACGCCAGGCGAAACTGGACGGCGCTTGCGATGTTCGAAGTCTGCGAGGCAGACCGCGAAGGCCGCACGCCGCGCCTCGACCTGGTCGCAACAGCGCTCATGAAGTTTGCCTCTATCAAGCAAGAAGAAGACAGCGATCCTTTCGGTGATATGCTCCGCCAGATTGCCAAGCAAGCAATGATGCACGGCTATCCGGCGCGGATCTCCGACGAGCTGCTGTTTTTCAGCAATCTCCATTTCAAAGAGCGCAGCTCTCACATCAACACGCTAGTAACGGGCATGCAGTTATTCCGCATCAAAGCCGTTGCCGCCGTGACGCAGCGATCGGATTTCAGCTTGGCGCAGTTGCGGCAGCGGCCGACCGCGATCTATATCAAGTTCGGTCAAGCCGATGCGAAGGCCTTCGGCCCTTTGACCGCGATCTTTCTGGAATCGCTCTTTGCATGGGCGCTCGACACGCCGGCAGGCAAAAAGGATCAGTCGGTCCTCGTTGTCGGCGAAGAATGGGCATCGCTTCCGGTCATACCGCTCGTCTTTGACGCACTCGCCAAGGGCAACGGCATGGGTTTGCATCTCATGATCGTTCTGCAGGAGCTGGCGCAGTTCAAGGAGAAATACAAACAGGAAGGCGTTGACCAGCTCATCACCAATTGCACCTATCTTCTCGCCTTCACCCAGGCGAATCCTTATACAGCCAAGACGCTCACCGGACTGGTCGGGAAGACGACGCGCACCAAACGGACCCACAGCAAGCAAGTAGATAAGTTCTTTGGCTCCACGAACGTCAGCCAAGAAGGCGTGCCGCTTATTCGTGAAGAACAGTGGGGCGAAATTCCCTTCGGGCGCCTGGTTGTCCTCGCGCAGCAGCACTACACGCGGCCGATCTTGTGCAAGGCAGCGTTTTGGGACAAGGACCGCCATATGAGCCGCTTGATCAAGCGGGGAGCGCGGAGATGAGGCGACTATCGCAGTTCGGCCGCGAGCTCGCGATCGCCCTATTTTGGACCTTTATCGCCAACCCCGCCGTCTGGCTCTTGCTTTTCTTTGCGCACCGATGACCTCTCTTTTTCCGCCCCGTATCGCATTGTCGCTCGCGTTAGCTGTTGGCCTCGTGTCGTCGCCGGCGGCCGCGGGCGAAGATTGCTTCGTCGCTGCCGGCCGCTTCTACGGCATCGAACCCGCTTTGCTCCGCGCTATCGCGCAAGTCGAAAGCAGCTTCTATGCCGGCGCCCTGCACGAGAATCCGGACGGCTCCGAAGACATCGGCATGATGCAAATCAATAGCTGGTGGCTTGGCGCCCTGGCGCCGTTTCGGATTGGTCGCAATGATCTCCTGCTCAATGCCTGCACCAATATTCACGTTGGCGCCTGGATTCTGAAACAGGAGATCCGCGAGCACGGATACAACTGGACGGCTGTTGGTGCTTACAACGCGAAGTCGCCAGAGAAGGCAGCGGCTTATGCCCGCGCCGTTTGGGAAGTCTATCAGCACCAGGCCGGCCGGCCGGCCGCGCCGATCGTCGCGGCGGTGCCACAACCGGCGAGTGATCCGGTGCAGCCCAAGTTTGTCAGAGATCAGGATGAGGAAGAGTAGGGGGTTAAGTGATCCCCGCGCGGTGTTGTTGACGCGGCGTCGTGTACCGTTGTCACACGCGGGGATCTTTCTTACCTCGCGGTCATCGGCTCCGCAGCCTGTACCGCCCGCACACGATAGCCGCGAACGTCACCACATTAAATAGTTAATGTTCTCGTCTCGTTCTAATCTTGGTCGCTTTCTTCATCGTCGCCCGCTGGCGCGTCCGGCGAGACGAAATCGACCCGGCAGGCTCCGCAGATGAGCTTGAGGTCGGGCTTGCCCCAGGCATTCGCCCCGCAATCCGGGCAGGTGAATTTAAGGCGGTTGCTCTTGTTCTTGCGCTTACCGCTTTCCCCTTCTGCGCCGTCCTCGCCTTCGGCCTCGGCCGCGCTATCGGCCCAGGGTATGAGGTAGCCGGTCGCCAAGAGCTTGCCGGCCACGTGGTCAAAGGCGCCGCCCTCAATGACGTAATGGGATACCCGATCGCCGACCTTCTTGCCGCCCGGCTCGCCGGTATCGCTCGGCATCAGGCCGACCGCTTCCATCTTCGCCGCCCATTCCTTGTTATGGTAGCGGCCCCGGCCTGGCTTGCCGTGCCGCTCTTGCCATTGATGCACCTGCTCATGGACGAGGGTGGACAGGCTTTCGAACACCGGCAGCAGGGCGAAGTAGGTTGGATTGAGTGCGATCTCATCCGTCCGCCCGGCCGATCCCGCGAACCGATCCGCGCTGAAATAGCCGTAGGTCCGCCGCTGCCGCTGCAGCGTCAGCAGGCAATTCGGCAATGAATCGGCGAACAACTCTTTATTGAAATAGTCATAGGCTCTTTGCAGAGCTTGATAGGTTTCGCGCGTCGGTTCCAAGGCAGATCCCGAAAAGATGTATTGCACAATACAGCGCTTATGATCCTACGAACATTAATGGATTGTGCAATCCAGAAGTAAGGCAAGGGGGCCTTTTATGTATTGTGCAATCCAGGTCGGCGGGCTTCGCCTTGGCCGCTCGACCTTGTTGGATTGCACAATACAGAGCGGGCAGGGCACCCCACGCTGGCGCGTGATGACCGATTGCCCTTCGCCCCGCTCCCCTTCAATGCCCCTCGCCTTACCTCTTCAAATACCGAAACCCGGCGCCAGCCCGGCTCGATGCCGGGCTGGCGCCGACCTGGCCGACCTGCCGGCCTGGCGCCTTCTCCACGCTTGCCACAGGCTCCGCGCCCCTCGCTTCGCTATGGGGGCGGCGGGGTCGCTCCGCCTACAAGGGATGCTCGCTGCTGATCTTCGCATCCTGGAAAGCGGGGATAAGGCTCTGTTCTAAAACCGCCGCGGATTTTATCGGTATTTGTGTTATAATTAGCATTATCAAGGCCTTAGAGGCACCGTGACGAAATGTGACGCGGTTTTTGCCTCTCGTGACGGTGTTTTGGGTCGCCGTGACAGTTCCGGGCGTCGTTGTGACGGCCAAGAAGCCGCCCCAACCCAATCTGTGACACGGCTTCTGCCGTGTCGCTATCTGGCGATTCGCCGAAAAACCGAGACTTTACAATGCCTTGTCATTCTGGCAGAAAGGAGGAAGCAGAAGGGATAGAGTGGCAGGATACGCATTTTGTTAAACAAAATGCTGGCCGCTGGCCCTCCTGCGGGCATGGCCGGCGCCTGCGGCGCCGGCCGGGGGTTCCAGCACCGGGGATAGCATGGCGAAAGAGGTGTTCTTGGCGGTTCGGGTCAGCAAAGACCTAGCCGACCAGATCGAGGCCAGCCAGAAGGCGGCAGGCGAGGCGAACCGAGGCAAGGCCGTCCGGCGCCTGATCGAAAGGGGCCTCAATAACCCCTACCTCTCCGAGCGCGAGGCCGACCGCCTTGATCAGCTCCTTTGGGAGACGCGCCAGATCGGCAACAACCTCAACCAGATCGCCAAGCGGATAAACACCCACGGCAACCTGAAAGACTTCCAGCTCGAAGACCTGTCCGCCCTTGCCGGCAAGCTGGGCCAGGCCAGCCAAGTCATTCGCAACCTGTTAGATAACGCCGAATGAGCGCACAGGACTTTTTTGATGTTCACAGCAAGGGCCGGATCATTGGGGCCGAGGCTCGCCAGAAGATGCGGGACAACCGCAAAGAGAGCCGGCGTCGCGCGAGCGCGGCCGGTTCCTCGGGCGGCGGCAGTGGCGGAAAGGGGCCGCGTGAGGCGGTTATCAAGCTCGCGACCTGGGGCAAGACCCCAAGGGCCGCACAGCATTCCGTCGCCTATATCACGCGCACCAGGCCGAGCGATAACCCCGCCCTTGCTCTGACGGCGACCGATCAGAACGGCAACCAGGTTCCACCAGATCGGTTGCGGGAGGTGGTCGAGGGATGGAAGCTGAAGGCGAACGCCGACAACCTGTCACCGGCAGCCAAAGCGGCCGACCCGGCAACCCGCGCCGGCATGACCGAGCAGGAGCGCTATAAGAGCCGGCAGACTGGCCATCTCATTCTATCCATGCCGCCCCACGCCCAGGCGAGCCAAGACCAGGTGCATGACGCCGCCAAGGCAGCCCTGGAAGAGATATTCGGCAAGGCAGGTGTGGAATATCTCTTTGTCGTCCATACCGACCATTCAGCTCGACCTCACGCCCATGTGGTTTTTAAGGCGACCACATCCAGGGGCCGACAGGTCAGGATTCAGCCCGACGACCTCCGGGTGATGCGGGCGATCTTCGCCGAGAAATCGACAGAGGTAGGTGTCCCGCTCGTTGCGACCGCCAGGGAAGACCGCTCCGACCTGGCGCTGAGCATCGCGGCCGGCGAGCTACCGGCGAGGACTGGCAAGACCTATTACGACATCAAGGCGGCGAACAGCCTCGATCATATCCATTGGCTCGCGAAACAAGCGCCGATCTATTACGACCGCCACGGCGCCGACTATCAGCAGCGCCTTGCCGGCCTGGTCGAGATCCCCGCCGCAGATCCGCAAGCGGCCGCGCATGCCCTGGCGGCGGCCACGGTCCTTTCCGAGCCGTCACCAGCGACACCCGCAGCCCAGCTCGCCAACGACAACAGCATGGCCGCGCCGGCCGAGGCGATCGACCCGCTGTCGCCTCTCGCGATCCTCGATACCTTGAACGCGAAAAGTGCTGTCTTCGACCATGCCGCCATCGAGCGGGAAATCGCCAAGCACACCCGCGACCAAGAGGCCGCGGCTCAGGCCCTCGCCGCTGTCCTGCAGCGGCCGGACCTGGTGCAGCTCACGCCGACGCCTGAAAGCAAAGAGGCGCCGCCGGCTAAATACGCCATGCAAGCTACGATCGAGCTAGAAAATCGGATGCTCGACACCGCCGAGCGTCTACACGCTCGCGCCAGCCATGATGTTGAATCTGGCGCCTTCAAAGCAGCCGTTGCCCAATATGAGGCGCAAGCCGGACATCAGCTCTCAGACGAGCAGAAAGAGGCAGCGCAGCACATCACCGAGGCCGGAGGCCTCCGCGCCGTGGTAGGCCTTCCCGGTACCGGCAAGACCACAATGCTGACAGCCGCCCGCATGGCATGGGAAGGGGCGGGCTACCAGGTGCGCGGCGCCGCCCTCGCCGGTATCGCGGCCGACAACCTTGCGCAGTCAGGCATCAAGAGCAGCACAATCGCCGCTTTGCTCCTGCGCATCGATGAGCAGGAAGATTTGCACCCGCTCGCTACGACCGGCGAGATGACAGATGCAGCTGTAACCCGCTTTGCCCGTCACCTGGAACGGGAGATCGAGCGCGCGGATAATGCCGAGAGTACGGCGATTCTGCAGGCTTGGCGCGACGAGCTGATGACAGGCCAGCTCAGCCAGGAGGCAGCCGACTATGCCCGCGCTTGGGCGACCGACACACAGCGTTTCGCGCCGCTTGACACCAACACAGTTTTGGTGATCGACGAAGCCGGCATGATCGGTTCGGCGCAGATGGCTCGCCTTCTGGACGCCGTCGAAGGGACCGGCGCCAAAATCATCCTGGTCGGCGACCCCGAGCAGATCCAGCCGATCGAAATCGGCGGCGCGTTCCGCGCCATCTTCCAATCGACTGAAGGCGTCACCCTTGAAGATGTCCGCCGGCAGCGCGTCGAATGGATGCGCGCCGCCACCAAGGATATTTCGCGCGGGCCGGCCGATCGGGCGATCACGGCTTATGACGAAGCGGGCGCTATTCACGCCCGCATAAATGCCGACCGAGCCGAGACCCTAGGTAAGCTCAAGACCGAACATGAGATCACGCCCGAAGATGAGCGGCGGATAAATACGATCATCGACTACGTAGAGGCCCGCCGCGCGGCAGGCGCCGCATTCCGTCTCATCAAGGAACAATCGAACGATCCGCTCGCGACGCTATTTTACGAATTTAAAGAGGACCGTGACAGCGCAGCGGCAACCATCGCCGCAGACATCGAGGGTTATAAGCCCTGGCTGGCGCGGTTTGCCATCAATGGCGAGCATCTAGCGGCGGACATTCTTGTCACAGAAAATATGTCGCGCAGGCAGGCCGTGGAGAAGGCCGCCGGCCATGCCGAAAGCATCGGCATCTTGGATATCGAAAAGAGCTTGCTGCCCGAAGATCGTTACGGCCTGGATCTGCGCAGCGGCGCCAAACGGGATCTCGCCGCCGCGTGGTTGGCTGACTACCAATCGGCGCCGGATCTATCGCGGATCGTGCTCACCCACACAAACGAAGACGCGGCCGATCTCAATGCCCGCATCCGCGAGGGTCTGAAGATAATCGGAGTCCTGCAGGGAGAAGAGATCGCGACCGTCACAGAAGAGGGCGCCCGAACGTTCATGACCGGCGATCGTATTCTCTTCCGCCGCACGCATCGCTTTGGCGCCAGCCAAGACGCGGTTGGCGTTCGCAATGGCACGCTTGGCACGATCAGTAGCACGGCGCGCGCTTCTGACGGTGAGATCGCTTTTACGGTCACGCTCGACGGCGGGCAGACCTTCACTTTCAGTCCCGATGAGTTTGACGGCTATGCCCCCGGCTATGCCGTCACCACCCATAAGGCGCAGGGTGTTACCGTCGATCGCTCGTTCGTGCTGGCCTCCCTCGGCATGAACAAGCATTTGCTTGGTGTCGCCATGAGCCGTCACCGTGACACGACGGCGCTTTTTGCCGCGACGGGTGACGCCGCCAGCCCAAGCCAGGTCGCGAAGATCGCCGGCAAGGCCGAGCGCGCCGAAACGACAATCGATTATCTCCGCGAAGCAGCACCGGCGCCGGCCGCGCGCTTTGCTGAAATGCACGGCATAGAGGCTTCGACTACCGAGCGGACCATGGATAGCCGGACATGGGCCGACCGGCGCCGCCAGTGGGTTGCGGAGCAGGGCACACGCTTGTCTAAGACCTGGCAGGCGTTCCGCCAGCAGGTTCAGCACCGCGCGCAAGCAACCCTGCAGCCAAGCCAACACGCTCCCAACCCTATCGAAATGCCGGCATTGACGGCACGCGCACAGCTCGCCCTCCACAAGACATTCCGGGCTTATGCCGATCCGACCGAGGCGCGGCAACGCTTCCTTGAGATGTACGCGGAAAAGGCCGGCCTTGCGGTTTGGGCGGTCAATAACCGCCCAGAGGTATTCGGCACCGGTCGAGCGGGTGAGCGGGTTTCGACCTTCGAGCCGCGCGAGGCGCAGATCTCGAAGGCCTGGCGCACGGAAGCCGCGCGCCGGCTGAGTGTGGCAACGCCACGCGCGCCCCTGGTGGCAAAGGCCGTCGCCCAGGCGGAACGATCAGCCCGGAGGATTGCCGGCGATCGGCAGATCGCACGCGGCCGAGAGTTCAGCCGGAATATCGCGCGCCGTGCCGCAGATCGTTTCGGGGCCATGCCGGGCATGACGCAGACACCGCAGCCTCGCGGACCGGAGCCCACTCCGCAGGCACCAGCGGAGGCAGGCACGCCGCGCACCAGCTGGTGGGATCGGATTCGCGGGCGCGGGCGCGTGCCGGCCGAGACGCCGAACGCACCCGGTACGCCGGCAGCGGACAAGCCCGCGGCAGCCACGCCGGCCAAGGCCGAGCCGCATTGGTCCGAGCGGATTACGGCGCCACGTCAAAAGCCCGGCTCGCAGGAGTTGCGTCAGCTGATTGCGCGTGACCTCCGCGAGATCCACGCCGCCAAGGCGACCGACCCCATGCGCGCGGCAGCAGCTCGAGAGGCTTTGGCGGTCCACACGCAGCAGCTTACCGAACGGCAGATAAAGGCCTATCCGCCGAAGGCGCAGGAGGAAATTCGCGTGGTGAGGCGCATGAACCCGCAGCTCAATTACGGTCCGGCGCGGCGGCGCGACCGGGACAAGGACATCGAGCGATAAGGATCGGATCTATCTTGGTGAACTCCGGTGCGCCCGCTTGGTCGCCCGAAGGGCGAACGGCGGCGGTGTTATCGTCTCGGAAGCTTATAGCGGATCTTGAGTGTGTTGCCTTTGCCCTTAGGCGGGGTTGATAGCACTTCATCGCCCGCCGTCATCAGCGCGTGCATCACGTCGCAGCACTGCGGCATACGATGCGTCTCTCCGGTAGCTGGCGGATAACGTAACAGATTCGTTCTGGGAGCTGGCCGATTTAGCGCTTGATCCGTCCATAGGCAGCGTTCAATGCCTGGAATCACTCACCGGTGCGAGTGAGCCAACGAGACAGAGTTCCAGAACAGCCACAATCGCATGAACTGCAAAAACGTCGAGCCGATAACTCCTGATGCTGGCAGATCGTGAGATCGATTGAAGAAGCAGGTCGCTTGAATCGGGAATGGGGTCTACTTCGGTGACGACAATTTCGTCATCATCTATTCTCTTCAATTCGTCGGCGATCATATCTGCGTAGTGGCTGTTCAGCTCATTCATGCGTCTCGCGATGACCTCGCGACCGGCAATGCCAGGCAGTCGGCAGTGTCCCTTGCTCACATAGGTCTTGATTGCTCGATAGAGCGACAGGGCCGCGGCCGTCGTCAATGCGACATGCTCTATATTCTTTGTACCAAGATAAAAGCATAAGACGACCGCTCTTACGTTATCGAGCGGTAAGACCTGGCCGCGCAGGGAGAGCACGGTATTCGATGATTCTGACATTATCGTTTGAATATTCACGCAACCTGTCTTCCTGCTTACATGGCAGCCAATGCTGACGGCTACCAGTCTGACATCAATCTGGTTTCAGATTTCTTGATAACATAGAAGCGCAGGAGCTGGAGTGCGCCACTTTCCAAGGCCTTGAGGCGATCTGCCCAATAGGCCAGCTCGGCTTCAAGTTCCGCCACATAGGCTCGAGCCGTGGCTACTTTGATGGGATCCCCGCGTGCGAGCTCTGCCCAACCTTGCAAAATCATCTGCCGGTACTTGTCGCTGATATCCTCGGTCACGCGAAGATCCAAGCTTAGCTCGCGAAAACGGCGTTCATATTGCTCCAGATGCCAGAATTCCAGCGGCTGATTCTTGAAAGGCTTCAGACGCGGGTCATCCGGCATGACGCCGGGCGCGAGCACGAAATCCGTTATGCTGAGTTGCCCCTTGGCTTTCAGGCACTTGTGAAATTTGGCGAGAATGTCCTGCTTGTTCTTGTAGCGATACAGCGCTTCCGGAGACAGGATACAGTCATAGCTGTTGGGCGACATTTCAAAGTCTGTCGGGACATAGAGTTGCATTTCCGCTTTGCGATCGAGCCCAACCGAGAATGAAAGCTGCTTTCCGGCATGGGCAAGCTCACCTTCCATTTCATACCCGGTCGTCCAAACCCCAAATTGGGTGGCTATCGTCCGCACAGCCCCACCGAGGCCAGCACCAAACACCATCATGCTCTTGCTGGGATCAAGGCCGAACGGTTTCGCCAGCTCCGAGATATGTTCTTTGCCGCCGGGCATATTCTGTCCGGCTCCCCAGATCGTTTGCATGATACGAATGCGCGCGTTCTCCCATTCCTCCAAGGGAGCAACGAGAGACTTCTCTTTTTGAACGACCCGTGACTTTGTTGCCGTTGGCTGTGAATTGAGCAAGTCCTCAGGTTCGACGCCTTCCCACCAGGCGCGGAACCGCAGGCCGAAGGTGATACGGGGCTTCATGGATACCGATTGATTTAGCACGGTGCCCAGCTTTAGATGAAGTTGGGGCACAGGCGGGGTTTCCTTAGCACCTACCGCTGATAGGCGTAGGCAACGAGGCCAATTGCAGCGATCGCGGCGATCCAGAAACCGGCCGACAAGAAGGTGAGCCAATTCACCTTGTCTTTGGGTATCTTCTTCGTGCTGTTTCGGCCGCCCACGATGTCGAGCATCAGCTTCTCATCTTCGCGTCGACTCATTTCCTTCTTCACCCCCGCATCATCCGAGACGGCTCAAGCGCTTCTTTAATTGTGGCGCATTTCCGTCTCAGCCCTGACCCAACCCGATGGCATTGCTTCTTTCGGCAACCACGATCTTGTTAGGCCATGCCTTATATGGCCCACGCCAACAGAACGAAGGGCCGCTGCGAATATTCGACCAATATGTACAGTCTGCAGCTTCTTTCGCTGAAAATACACATTTAATTGAAGGGAATCGGGCCGCGAAAAGATTAAACCTGCGGACTCTTCCCTGTCTCTGGCGGGGGCTCAGAGGACCAGCATTATGGTAAGGAGCTACGGAATTCCCCGTGCCTTGAGATCATCTTCCGCGCCTGTCTCCGATTTGCTCGTCCAAGCGAATTGCGGTTCAGGTCGGGAACCAAAATGTGGTAGCGGTTTTTCTGTGAATCAGAGGGTTAGCGGAGATTCCGGGATGACTCACGATCTGCGCTTATCGAATGCTTGGGTCGAGGTGCCTTTCGATCGTTCCATCCACTGCTATTTCCAGTCATCGAACGGCATTGTTCCGTGCATCATCAAAGATGATGCCGTCGTATTTATGGCGGGTAGCCAGCCCTATGAAGTCGGTTGGCGAATTATCACCGGCAGCTGGAGTGACCAGCTAACGGCAATCGCCGCAGATAAGCTCTTGAGAAACCCAGAGGGTTTTGTCGTCATCTCAGCCGGTGATCTCGAAGGGCACCACACAAGCCTGGCAATGATGCCGGAGTGATTTAGGGCGCGGCCGCATATGTGATGCCCGCAGAATATCAAGCTGCCGCTTGCGCCGGTCGATCTGTCCAATACTATTGATCGGCGATCGCCTCAGTCGCTTTCGGCTTGTCATCGGTCGCCTGGCGGGCGCGGGAGCCTTTGCGCCAATGCCAGGCCTTGATGCCAGACCTAGGAGGTGACCAGCTGCCGATCGCCACCGAAGAGTGTCGAGGGATCACCTTGGCCCGCCAGTACCATCAGGCCTTCCATGCAAGGCTTGTCGCACTGTCTCCAGTGGAAGCGCATCAACGCGGGGTCTTCCAATAGGCCGGCCGCCAAGGGAGAGGCAAAGAAGTCCATCCCGTCAGTGCGCTCGCGGTAAAAGAGGATCGCGTTTGTTGGCGCACGCCCATCTAGGACCAGATAGGTAAAGTTGTTGGTGATTTGGATAAGGGCGCCTTCCGCAAGTTGGTCGCCCGTGAGAGAGCATTTCATCCAATGCATAATTGTTTCCCCACACTCACGCGTCATTAACGATGGCGGGGATTAATTTTTCCTAAATATTCTTCGCTTTCTCACACTGTTTTGCATGCAATTTTATCCAAATAAGCGCCAGCGCATGGCGCTTAATGGCGTGTGGCGCGCAGGTCTTCGGCTGTGATCAGCACCGGATGCTGGGGGCTATGCTGATATTTCGCTTCAGCGACCGC
Source organism: Terriglobia bacterium (assembly GCA_035539075.1). GTDB lineage: Bacteria > Pseudomonadota > Alphaproteobacteria > Dongiales > Dongiaceae > Dongia_B. The sequence goes on along the minus strand of DATLJB010000187.1, from coordinate 1,496 downwards.
TGTCAGGTCGTCGCTCCAGAGGCTGCTGATAATCTGCCAGGCGCTTTCAGAGCCGACGCGCGGCGCCATCAGTTCCACGGCATCCGGCTGCAGTATGCAGGCGATACGCCCGGAAGGCGAATTGAAATAGCAGTGGATTGAATGATCACTTGGCGTTTCAATCCAAGCACTCGACAGCCGGAATCCATGTATCCCAGGCATGACGCACCCCCTCGTTGGCCGACCAGCACGCGAACGTGGTCCTAGGGAGTTAGTTCCGCAGCGCCTGCTCTTCAAGAACTCCAATTGCCGAGAGCGATTTGTATCTTGGCGTGGCGTCGACAATGGGGACACTGCGCAGCGGCGGGCTTGGCTTTGAAGGTCCGATAGGTCAGGACAGTTTCCGCCTGAAGATCGATCCGACATGACGGCGGATCACCTGCCTGCCCGGTGATCGTCACATGGATCTTGTCACGGTACTTGCCGCCAATCTTCACCGTTTAGCTCCAGAGACAAATCCCCGCAGGCAGTATAATAGGTTGTTCGCCTCTCGGATCATTCATTCCCCCCAGCCCTGCGACGGTCTCCTCAGTTTGTCCCAGTCCTCGCGGGACATGGCGCCGATCTTGTGCTCGTTCGCCTGCTTCACATAGTCCTCATAGACTTCATTGGACGAGCGCGGTGGCCGTTGCGGCTGGGGTTTAGGCTGTTCGGCCTTGGAAGGTCGGAAATATTCCACCCACTCCTTGCGGGTGAGATAGGCAACGAAGAGCATCAGCAGAGCGCCAGGTGTTCCGTACGGCAGCACCTGAATAAGCGCGACGCCCAGCAGCGCCAACCCGATCCATATCAGCTTTGACATCGCCCCCATCCTCACCCCTGTTACACAACGATACTCGCGCGCGGTCGTTTAAGGAAAGTGCGGTTTTCGTAACCGGCGCGCTTTAGGTGGAAGGATCTGAATAGGTCACAATGTTGGGTCGGTGATGCTTGGCGCGGCCGGCTACCGCTATCGGCTAGGGTGCGAAAAGAAGTCGGCCGCGTCGAGCGACGCGTCCGGCCAGCATTTGAACAGAGTGCTAGGCAGCGGTTTTCGGCCGCGCTGATTCCTGTATCGGGTCCAGCCGACAGCGACTCGCGCATTCGAGCGCGGCAATGATCACGCGCGGTTGCTTCGCCGCAAACTCGGTCATCAGCTGGTCGAGGATGACTTGGTCCTCCATGCTATATTTGATGCGAACCTGTTTCACAGGCTCTTTATCGACCACCGCACCGAGACCGCCCAACGCCACCAGATGACGCAAGCCGACGCCCAGCAGCGGCGTAAAGTCGATCAGGCGTTCGGGGATTCGGCAGCGGAGCTCTGGCATCAGATGTCATCCATCGTCAGCCGCTCGTCACCCGTGAGGCTGTTGCGTAACGCAAGTGCCTTGAAAATCTTTGGCCCGATCTTCTCCGGCGCTCCCTTGTACTTATCCAGCACCATCACGACGGTCTCAAAGCCCTCGCTGATGTTC
>DATLJB010000186.1:0-27680 GCA_035539075.1 Terriglobia bacterium | reverse complement strand
ATGAGATAGGCGTTGACCAGCACGAAATCGCCGACGGTGAGCCGCTTGGCGGCGACGCCATCGGCCGCCAGGGTCATCATCAGGGTGACGCCGACGGCGATGATGAAGGCCTGGCCGATATTGAGATTGGCGAGGCTGGTGCGGTTCTTGACGGCCGCCTTCTCATAGGCCTGCAGCGCCACATCGTAGCGCTCGGCCTCATGCCGCTCGTTGTTGAAGTATTTAACCGTCTCGAAGTTCAGCAGCGAATCGATCGCCTTGGTATTGGCCGATTGATCCGATTCGTTCATCTGGCGGCGGAACTTGATGCGCCATTCCGTCACCGCCAGCGTGTACCAGATATAAAGCCCGATCGTGGCGGCGGTGATGGCGGCGAAACGCCAGTCATAGAGATGCCAGAGAATAGCGCAGACAAGGGTGATCTCGAGCAGGGTCGGGATGACATTGAAGAGCACGAAGAAGAGCAGAAATTCGATGCCCTTGGCGCCCCGCTCGATCGCCCGGCTGAGGCCGCCTGTCTGCCGGTCGAGATGGAATTTCAGGGACAGCGCATGCAGATGCCGGAAGGTCTCCAGCGCCACCGCGCGGATGGCGCGCTGCGCCACCTTGGCGAAGATGCCGTCGCGCATTTCCGCGAAGCTCTGGCTGAGCACGCGGGCAATGCCATAGGCCAGCAACAGGCCGACCGGCACCGAGAGCGCCGGCACGACATCAGCCACCGGTTTCAGCGACAGGTGATCGACCATGTGCTTGAAGAGGATCGGTACATAGACATTGGCGACCTTGGCAATCACCAGGCAGGCCAGGGCGGCGACCACCCGGGTGCGCAACTCGAGCTGGCCGGCGGGCCAAAGATGCGGCAGCAACGCCTTGAAGGCCTGCCATTGGCCGTGCTCGACGGCAGGCTGGCTCTTGTCACTCGATTTCATTCTCATCTATCCAATTCGCTGACGCATCGATCGCGCCACCGCCGGGGCGGCGCGATCGATGACCGGTGATCAATGCTCGGTGGCGCGACCCAGGCTGCGGGTCATGACCAGATAAAGCTTGCCGACATCGGCGGTGATGAAAGTAGCATTGAGGATCGATTCCGGATCGGCATTGTCCGACTGCGCCAGCAGGTCCTCGAACTTGCGGACATAGCGATCCACCATGTCATGGAAGCGCTCGTCGCGCTGATAGCGCTGCTCGATCGCCGGAATGACATAGGAATCCTTCATGCGGAACAGACGGCGGGCGAAGACCGAGCGATCGCCTTCGCGATAGCGCCGCCACACTTCGTCGGGAATCTCCGAATCCAGCAGGTTGTGGATATCGAGGGCGAGGCTGTTCAGCTCCTCGGTCATCACCCGGGCGGTGCGCAGGAAGGTATCGCGCGAGGCGCTCTGCTGGGTCTCCCGCAGCTTCTCCATCCGCTCCAGGGCCTGGGCCGCGCTGTGATCGAGATTCGCGGTCTGCTGCTTGAAGTTCTCGCCCAGGCGATCGGCCTGGCTGTTCGCCTGTTCGATGGCGCGGCCGAGCTGCGAGACCTGATCCTGGAATTCCTCGCCCAGCGATCCGGCACGCGCCAGGGCGGTTTCGGTCGCCTTGGCCATGGCGGCGATCCGCTCGTCAAGCGACTGCGCCACGTCGACCAGCTGCCGCTTCATGCGATCGGCCGCCTCGCCGAGCCCGACAACCTGCTGCGCCACCAGGCCGCCGGTCGTGGAAGCCTCGTTACGGGCCGCTTCGGCGCTTTGCCGAGCCGCCGTCGCGGCGGCGCCGAATTCCGCCATTTGCATCTTCAGCTGGGCGCGGATCGACTGGCCGAGATCGCCGACCTGCGTTGCCAGAACCGAGAGATCGGTGATCTGGTCGCGCAGCGCATCCTTGATGCCGGCGATCTGCGAGAGCGAGCCCTGAGTCACCGTGCCGAGCGCATCGGCGCCCTCGCGGAAGGACTGCACGATGCCATGCGCCTGGCGGGCCGTTTCCTGCGTCGTGTTGCGCAGCAGCCGCACGAGATTCTCGATCGAGACGCCGAGCTGCTGGATCTGCTCCTCGCCGGCCTGGCCGGCATCGGCGATCGCGACGACGCGTTCCGCCAGCAGATGGTGGACATCGTGCTGCCGAGACGTGGTTTGCTCGATCACGGCCAGCAGGGCATCGGCGCGGCCTTGCAGCACGTCACCAAGCTGCTCCAGCTTGTCGCGCGCGACCTCGCTGTTCTCGCGCAGGGATTTCGCATGCGCCTGGTAAAGCTCGCCGAGACCGGCGCCGCGCGTCAGGCTGTCGTCCAGGGCCTGGCGCAGGGCCTGGCATTGCTGTTCGATCTGCTGGCGCGCGCCCGCGGCCTTGTCCAGCGCCAGTCGTGCCGCCTCGTCGAGCACGGCAAGATGCTGCTTCAGCGAGGCCTGCATGCCGCTGGCGCCATCCGTCGCCTTGGCGGCCGCCTCGCTCAAAGCGGCTGCTTCGGTGCGGAACACCGTGCCGATCGTCTGGGCGTCGCGCGTCACGGTTTCCGCCACGTTGTCGAGATCCTGGATCTGCACCTGCAGCGCCCGACGGATCTCCGCCGTCGCCTCGCTGGTGCGGCCGAGGGCCTGGGTCAGCCCCTCTTGCTGGCGTGCGAGGCTCTGGGCGAGTTCGACAGCATGGGCCGCGGCAGCCTCGCTGGCGGCTTTGATGCCGCCGGCATGTTTCGACATGATCGATTGCACGGCACCGGCGAGTTCCTCGGCATGGGCCTGCAGTTGCCGTCCGGCTTCCGCCGCCCGGTCGTTGATCTCCGTGCCTGCGACCTGTGCGGCCTTGGTCTGTTCGGCGAGCTGGTCGCGGATGGTGAGCGCCGCTTCGGTTGCCTGGGCCGTCGCCTGATTGAGATTGGCGGCCTGGGCATCGGCCGCCGTCGCCAGTTTCTGGCCCTGGGTGACGATGGTCGCGAACAGCCCCTCGATGCGGTTGGCCTCAGCCTCGAGGGTCGCGCGGAGCGACGCGGCCAGGCTGTCGCTGCTGAATTGCAGCGCCTCGGTCTGCTGGCGCGCCACCTCGTCAAGCTGCGTCGTGCCGGAACGGATGCTGGCGGCGATATTCTCCGCCTGCACTCGCGCGGCGGCGGTCAGCCCTTCCGTCTGCTGCACCGCTGCCGCCGTGGCGGCGGCGATCTCGCGGGCATGGCTGCGCAAGGCCGTTTCGAAGAAGCCGGCGGATTCCTCCGCCGCGCGAATAAGCGCCTCGCGCTGCTCGACCGTCACCGCGGCGAGATTGGCGGATTTGTCGGAGACCACATCCACCGCCGCCATGAATTCGTCGGCCTGGCGCCGCAGCAGCTCCTTGAAGCCCTCCGCCGCCGCCTGGGCGACGTCGCCGAGCTGACTGCTCTGCTGGCTCAGCACATCGCGCGCATTCTGCGCCCGCTGTTCCAGCTGCGTGATCGACAGATCCTGGGCCGCAATGTGGCGGGCGATCTCCTCCTGCAGGCGGGCCGACGTGGTTTGCGTGGTGGCTTCCAGCTGCTTGCCCTGGGCGGCGACATGCTCGGCGAAGCGCTGTCCCGCCGCCTGCAGCGAACGATCCAGCTTCTGCGCGCCTTCATCGACATTCTCGGCTAGCTTCGTGCTGCGCTGGTCGGCGATATCGCTGATCTCGCCCAGCTTGCGTTCATGGGCGCGCAGGTGATCCAGAAAGCGCTCGCTGACCCGCTCGGCAACGCCTTCAAGCTTGCCGCCTTGCTCATCAACGAGCTGCATCAGCGCCGCGTTGCGCGACTCGGCATCGGCAATGACGCCGGAAAGATGCGCGCGCAATTCATCGAGCAGCACCGAGAAGCGGCCGGCGCCCCGATTGGCCGCCATTTCCAGGATCATCGCCTGCCGATCAAGCAGTTGTACCAGCTCGTTGTTCTTGCGCTCGGCATGCTCCACCAGATCGCTGAGATGCGCATGCTGCGCGTCGATCTGCGATTTGAAGCGCTGTGCCGAGGCATCCGCCGCCAACGACAGGCGCTGGCCCTGGCTGTCGACCAGTTCCACCAGGCGCCCGGTCTGGTCGCCGACATCGTTGGCGACCCGGCCCATTTCGGCGCCGAGATCCTGCACCCGGCCGGCGAACTGATTGATGGTATCGCGCGCCGAATCGGTCAGCATATGGCGCTGCCGCTCCAGGGCCGCGGTCAGATCGCGGCCCTGATCGCCGATCCTGCCCGCCGTCTGGTCGGCGACCGTCGCAACCTCGCCGGCCAGCCGATCGAGGCTGGCACGGAACAAGGTGCCGGCATTCAGCACCGCCTGATTGAGATGCTCAGCATGCTCGCGCAGGGATTCCTCGAGGCCGGCGTGATCCGCAGCACTCTGCACGCCTGCCTTGCCGAGCTGGTCGCCAAGACGCGTCAGTCCGGCAATCAGTTCCTCGGCCACATTGCGCGCCGTCTGCACGATGGCATCGCCCTGCTCGCGCAGGCTGCGCTGCACTTCGCTGGTCTTGCGCGTGACCTCGGCGATGGTCGCGTTGGCGCTGGCGAAGGCGACTTCCTGATGCCGTTTGAGAGCCGCCGCCAGGCGGGCCGCGGCGTCATCCGCCGCCGAGCCGAGGGCGCTGCGATGCTGTTCGATCGAGGCCGCGAGGTCGGCATGGCGCTGGTCGGTGGCGCGGGCGAGATCGGAGAGCTGCTGGCGCTCGCGCTCGACCTTGTCGGCATAAGCCTTGCCGTGCCCTTCGACCGCCTGGGCGAGGCCGGCGAGATGACCGCCGATCGCCACGTCGAGATCCTGATGGCGCGCGGCGGAATCCTCGGCCGCACGTTCCAGCGCCGCACGTTCCACCGCCACCACCTGCGACAGGCGCTCGCCGGCCTGTTCAACCTGATACTGGAGCGCGGCGACGCTGCGATCCAGCGCCCCCGTCAGATCGGTCTGCGCCTCGCGGTTCTGCGCCGTCGCGGCGACGATGGCGCGGCCGCCCTCGTCGAGCTTGGCCAGAACATCGCTCAGCAGTTCCCCGGCCTGGTCGCGGTTCCGCTGCAGCGCCTGGGACAACCGTTCGGCCATTTCGCCGGCCAGGCTGGACGCCGAATCGCCGGCACGGGCAAGGCCAGTCATCAGATTGGCAATCACGCCGGTGAGGCGCTCAGCGGCACCATGGCTGGCGCTTTCCAGGCTGGCGCTCTGCGCCTCGACCTGGTCGCGCAGCTTGCGCTCGCTTTCCGCGGCGCGCGCGGCGGCCGCATCGATGCGCTCGGTGACGACCGACAGTTCTTCATTCAACTTGGCCACGGCCTGATCGGCGATATCGCCCAGGCGCGCCGCCTCGGCCTCGACCGCATCGCGCACCGTGGAACCGTGATCGAGGATGCGCTCGACGATCCCTTCGATGGCGACCCGCTTGTCGTCCAGCACATTGACGATGCGGTCGACCCCGGAGGCGGCGAGCGTCTCCAGCGTCGTCACCTGCTCGCTGGCGGCGGTCGAGACTTGCGACCGCTGCTGCTCCAGCAGCTCCGCCATCTCGCTCAGCAGGCGGCGCTGCTCGGTCAGGCTGTTCTCGATTTCCTGGCGTTGCGCCGTCGCCGTCTGCGCCACCTCGGCAAGATCACCGGCCTGGCCGCGGAAGGCGTGGCGGACCGAGGCCAGCACCTCATGCGCCGCATCGGTCGCGGCGGTGAGATCAACCACCTGTTGGCGCAAGGCGGCGGAGATGGTGGCCACGCGCTCGGCGCCGTCCTCGGCCGGATAGGTCAATTGCTGCAGGCGCTGGCGCAGTTGCGCGGTATGCTGCGTGAACTCGCCGCGCCGTGAGACATAACCGGCGATCAGCCAGATCAGCAGCAGCGGCAGCACGCCGAGAGTGACGATGCTGCCCAATTCCCAGGGCGTGAGTTCAGCCAGAATATCGAGCCCGACGCTGCGGTCGAGATATTTGACATAGGCGATGGCATAGCCGCCGCTGAGCAGCACGGCCACCAGAATCGCCCAGGGGAAGCCGCGCCGGGCGCTTTCGCGATGAACCGGCAGTGATTTGCTGTCAGCGACCATGGGGGCCTCTTTATGCCGCTGCACTGGTCCGCTGGACCAGCGCTAGGATTTCGGCAGCTGCTTTCGGGATATTGGTTCCGGGGCCGAAAATCGCCGCGACCCCCGCCCGCTTCAGGACATCGTAATCCTGCGCCGGTATGACGCCGCCGCAGACGACCTGGATGTCGCCGGCGCCCTGCGCTTTCAAGGCCCGGATCAATTGCGGCACCAGTGTCTTGTGCCCGGCGGCCTGGCTGCTGACGCCGACCACATGGACATCGTTCTCGATCGCCTGGCGCGCCGCTTCCTCCGGCGTCTGAAACAAGGGCCCGACATCGACGTCGAAGCCGAGATCGGCGAAGGCGGTGGCGATGATCTTCGCGCCGCGATCGTGACCGTCCTGGCCGAGCTTGACCACCAGCAGCCGTGGCCGGCGGCCCTCCGCCTTGGCGAAGTCCCGAATCTGCTGCTCGATAGCGCGGAAATCGGGATCGTCGCGATAGGCGGCGCCATAGACGCCGGCGATCGAGCGGATCTCGGCCTTATGCCGTGAATAGACCGCCTCCAGCGCCGACGAAACCTCGCCCACCGTCGCCCGCGCGCGCATCGCATCGACGCTGAGTGCCAGCAGATTGCCGGCGCCGCTCTTCGCCGCGTCGGTCAGCGCCGCCAGCGCCGCCTTGACCGCCGCGTCATCGCGTGTCGACTTGACACGCTGCAGCCGCGCGATCTGCTGCTCGCGCACCTTGGTGTTGTCGATGTCGAGGACGTCGATTTCGGCCTGCTGGCCCGACTGGTATTTGTTCACGCCGACGATCACGTCCTCGCCGCGATCGACGCGGGCCTGGCGCCGCGCGGCCGCTTCCTCGATCTTCAGCTTCGGCAGGCCGCTTTCCACGGCCTTGGTCATGCCGCCCAGCGCCTCGACCTCGGCGATCAGCTTTTCGGCTTCCTTGACCAGGCTGTCGGTCAAGCTCTCGACGTAATAGCTGCCGCCCAGCGGATCGATGACATGGGGGATGCCGGTCTCTTCCTGGATGACCAGCTGCGTGTTGCGGGCGATCGCCGCGGAAAAGGGCGTCGGCAGGGCGATCGCTTCGTCCAGCGCATTGGTGTGCAGCGACTGGGTGCCGCCGAGCACCGCCGCCATCGCCTCGATGGTGGTGCGCACCACGTTGTTATAGGGATCCTGCTCGGTCAGGCTGACGCCGGAGGTCTGGCAATGGGTGCGCAGCGCCAGGGACTGGACGTCCTTGGGATCGAACTGCTTCATCACCTTGGCCCAGAGGTAGCGCGCGGCCCTGAGCTTGGCGATCTCCATGAAGAAGTTCATGCCGATCGCAAAGAAGAAGCTGAGGCGCGGCGCGAAGTCGTCGACCTTAAGTCCCTTGGACAGAGCGGCACGCACATATTCCAGTCCATCGGCGATGGTGAAAGCCAGTTCCTGTACCGCCGTGGCGCCGGCCTCCTGCATGTGATAGCCGGAAATCGAGATCGAATTGAATTTCGGCATGTTCTGCGCCGTATATTCGATGATATCGGCGACGATGCGCATACTGGGTGCGGGCGGATAGATATAGGTGTTCCGCACCATGAATTCTTTCAGGATGTCATTCTGGATGGTGCCGGAAAGCTGGTTCAGGGGCACCCCCTGTTCCTGCCCGGCGACGATGAAGCCGGCGAGGACCGGCAGGACGGCGCCGTTCATGGTCATGCTGACCGACATCTTGTCGAGCGGGATGCCGTCGAACAGGATCTTCATATCCTCGACGGAATCGATGGCGACACCGGCCTTGCCGACATCGCCGACCACGCGGGGATGATCGGAATCATAGCCGCGATGGGTGGCGAGATCGAAGGCGACGCTGAGCCCCATCTGGCCGCGCCGCAGGTTCTCGCGGTAGAAGGCGTTGGATTCCTCGGCCGTCGAGAAGCCGGCATATTGCCGGATGGTCCAGGGACGGTTGGCGTACATGGTCGCGCGCGGCCCGCGCACATAAGGAGGCAGGCCGGGCAAGGTGCCTGTCACTTCCAGCTTCTCGAGATCATCCTGGGTATAGAGCGGCTTGACCGTGATCCCTTCGGGCGTCGCCCAGTTCAGGCCGTCGGGATCAGCGGCCTTCAATTCCTTGGCTGCCAGCTTGCGCCAGTCGCTCAACGGAACTTTCGGAAAATCGACCACGAACGCCTCCCCTCAACCCTGTCCTAAATACGGGTCCGGACGGTCGACCGAATGCCCCGAGTCGACGCCGCAACACCATTCAAATTGCAGTCTTAAACTATAACGGAGCCTTCGTCAGGGTGTCCAGAAAGCCAAGCCCCGCCTGGCTGCAGCCGAGCCATGCCGGCAACGACTGCTGGTCCCGGACCGTCCGGTCGGGCCGGCGCCCGCAACTGACAGCGATATCTCGGCCGGAGACGGCAAGCCGCGGCCGTCAGCCGATCTCCATCAGACGGTCGATCTCCGCCTGGTCAAGCGCCGCCGTCTCGCCATGAATGACAGCGCTGGCCTGGCCGATGAGATCCTGCAGATTGCGGGAGGCCCGGGTTGCAATCATGCGCGTGATGTCGTCATTGCCCTCCGCCAGGGCTTCCTCCATGCGGGCGATGGTCAGTGCCACCAGCCGGTTCATCTCGGCGACCAGCTTGTCGAAAGCGAGCCGGAATTCCGGCGGCGAGTAGTCATAGGCCTCGATGGCGAGGTCGCGGTCGGCGATGCCGCTCTGGGCGAAATGCTCCTGATAGGTCATCGGCTGCCATGTCTTGCAATCATCGAGACATTCCGGGGCATCGGGAATGATCTCGACCAGCATGACGATTTCATTGACGTGGTTAAGATAGTCGGTCGCCAGCAGCGTCCGCTCGTTGACATTGGTCCCTTGGGCGCGACTGCAGAGATCGAGGTACCGTTGATGGCGCGCTTCGTCGCTCTCCGCCGCACTGGCGCTCATTGTCTGCACGCCTTCCAATTCCTATTCCCGTCCGCTGCCGGAATATGGGCCCACCTCGAACCCGGCGCCTTCCTGAACCAATCCGGACCCGCGAAATGGCAAAACCGTGCCGGCGTTCCGAACGCGGTATAATGGCATAGCCGTGCCGAGCCGCCAAGCTTCCCGCTCCCCAGCGGCCGGAACGCGCTGCCTGCACCGGCGGAAATCAGAACCGCACGCGCAGGAACGGCTGCGGCCGGTCGAAGCCCTTGAGCTGGGCGCGGTCCTGCATCACCACATGTTCTGTCAGTAGTGCTGCAACAATCGGATTGGCGGCGACCTCCGCCGACAACACCAGATCGCCGCCGAGGGACTGGCCCTGCAGGCGCGACGCCATATTGACCACCGAGCCGAAATAATCGAGGCGGTCGTTCAAGGTGACGGCAATGGTCGGTCCGGCATGAATGCCGAGCTTGATCACCAGCCCGTCGGCCAGGCCGTTTTCGCGGTTGAACGCCGCCACCCGCTGCTGGATCGTCAGGCCGGCCCGAACGGCCTGACGATCATCGCAAAACGCCGCCATGACGGCGTCGCCGATAGTCTTAACCACGCTTCCTTCGTGATCGCGCACGACTTCGGTCAAGAAGGCGAAATGATTGCGCACCAGGCGATAGGCCGCGGCATCGCCGATCCGTCGATAGAGCGCCGTCGACCCTTTGAGGTCGGTGAACAGCAAGGCGATATGGGCGACGGCCACGTCATCCCCCGGCCGCAAGACATCGGCGGAGAAGAGGTCGCGAAAAGCCTGCAGGGCCGTCACGCGATCGGCGGTCAGCGCATCGACGACCCATTGCCGCTCCTCGATCACGGCGGTCACCGGCCGGTCGCGACGGTTGCCGAGATGCAGCAGGCCGGGCTTGGCCGGCGCGCCGATCTCAACGCTGTTATCTTCATAGGTGACGGCCGGAAAGCCCGGCAGTTCGGCGCCATCGGTCTGGTAGCTATCGCCGGTGCCGCCGATCGCCGCTGCCAGGTCGACTTCCCTGGCCGGTCCCGGCTCCAGGCTGCGGAGACGATAGGGACCCGCAGCCAACGATATCGGCAGCTCACGCGTCTCGCCGGGAGCAAGGCTGATCTGCGCCTTCACATGCGGCACCGACATCGGCCCCCACATGCAATATTCACCGGCTTCCAGCATGCGGATGGCAGCGGCGGGACGGAAGCTCGCTTCCACGTTTTGCGAGAAATTGCGGTCGTAATCGATATTGCAGGACGGGCAATGGGCGCCGCTCGGCAACCGGTCGAGCGTTGCCGACCAGGCTTTGGCGCCACGGCAGCCGGGACAGAGCAGGTCCCAGCGCAGCTCCAGCAAACCCTCCCTTACCGCCTGCAGGCACAGCTCGATCACCGGCAAAGCCGGCTGCCGCCACAGCCGCGCCAGGGCCAGCGGCCGGATATGCCAGAGATCGACTTCCTGCGCGGTCAGGACGTGATCGGCAAGGCGTCGGGCGAGGCCGTGGCCGTTCGGCGTTGCCTCGATGGCAGCCACCATCTGATCGATGCGCTGGCGCAAGGCCGGCGAAGTTTCCGGCGGCTTGAAGGGAAATATCTGGTGGCTGTTGCCGCCGGCAAAGGTGTTGGCCGAAGCTACCAGGCCGGCATAGCTGCGTTCGATCGCCGGGAAGAAGCCGGTTTTCAACAGCAGCCGCCCGAACCAGCTGGCCGGTGTCGCGGTCACGCGATAGGTGAGCGTGGTTCCCCGCACGCTCGGCCTCAGCCGCAGCTCGGCGCCGAGAAACTTCAGCGGCCCACGTTCAAAGACCCGGTTGTGCTCCAGCCACTGCCCGGCGATCCAGTTGACCGGCATCTCCCGCCATTTGAGATCGCACCAGCGCATCCTGGCTTCGCCGGTGGTGACGACCGAACCATCGGCTTGCGGCGTCTCGGTGATCTTGTGCAACGGCAGGCCGATCGCTTCGTTCACCCGCGCCGTATCGGCCATGATGGACCACACCACCGCCGGCGGATGGTCGAATTCCCAGCTCCAGCTTCGTGTCTGCGCCTCAGCCATTTCCCGCCCAGCTGTCCTTGGCCGGGCATCGCATGTCGCCCCGTCCGGCCGTTCGCATCAGGATAGCATGGCCGGGAGCGGCGCTCACCAGGCGAGGGCGGTCATCGCAAAATCGGCCATCACATTGTGCCGCCGCATCAGATCGATCGTCAGATGCGGATCGATGACGCCATTTTTCAGGACGTCATCGCGGTGGATGCCACCGCCGAGGAACAGCGACTTGGCACCCGCCCCGGCAGCACCCGCGACATCGGTGCGGCAGGAATCGCCGACGCCGACGACCCTGGCCGGATTGTCGATGCGAAGTTCCTCGAGGCAGCGCCGATAGATGCCGGCATGCGGCTTGCCGAACCAGAAGACCTTGCCGCCCAGTTCCTGATAGCGCTGGGCGATGGCGCCGGCGCAGATCTCGGCGATATCACCGCGATGCACCATGAGATCGGGATTGGCGCAGAGCAAAGGCAGGTTGTTCCAGGCGGCGCGGCGCAAGGTCTCCTCGAACTGGGCGACCGTATCGTCCGGCCCCTCCACCCCGACCACCAGCAGGAAACCGGCGCGGTCGAGATCGCTGGTGAGATCGAGCCCCAGCCCGTCGACCAGGCTCAAATCCTTGTCCGGGATGATGGGAAAGACGACGCGGCCGAGATGCCGCAGATCCGCCGAGGGCCGCTCCTGCAAGGCGCGCCAGGTCTCCTCGCCCGAGCAGAAGAGGCCGTCATAGAGATCGGGCGTGATGCCCATTTCGGCGATGCGCTTCGCCACCAGCGCGGCGCGGCGCGGCGCGTTGGAAATGATCGCAGCCTTCTTGCCGAGACGGCGCGCCTGCTTCAGGCAATCGAGCGCCGCCGGATAGCAGACGATGCCGTCATGCATGCAACCCCAGAGGTCGAGAATGAGAGCGTCGATCTGGTCGGCGATATCACGCAGGCCGCCGCAGAATTGCGGCGCGTCGAGCGTGGCGGCGGAAGAGGTAGTCATGGTTCTGATCCGGTTACTGGCGATAGTTTGTTGGAGCGGCAGGGTCATCCCGCGCCGAGATGGCAGTCGTGATATAGGGCATTTACCGGGCGGTCGGAAAGATCGCGGTTGCCGCTTGGCGGGGCCCGGCCCGTCAGCCGCCGGGCGCCGACATGTCGTTGCGCACCAGCCGCGGTTCGCCGAACAGATAGCCCTGGCCGTAATCGATATGCAAGTCGAGCAATTCGCGCAACACCGTCTCGCTTTCGATCCGGTCGGCCACCAGATCGATGGCATAGGAATCGAGAATGCGCTTGAGCGCGCCCGGATCTTCGCCGATCTGGCCGGCGGAGACCGCCGATAGCAGGGTGTCGGCGCCGAACTTCAAGAAGCGGACATGCCGGCTGGAGAGATCCGCGACATCGATATCAAGGCTGTAGATCTGGTCGATGGAGAAGCGGAACCCCATCTGCGCCAGGCGCGCCAGATCAGTCCACACCGCCTGATCGGCGTTTTCAATGCCGCGCTGGGCGAATTCGAACACCAGGTTGGGCGCCAATTCGACATGCTGCGACATCAGGTTGATGAATTGCTGGAAGAAGTCGCGATCCGCCAGGGTGTGATGCGAGATATTGAGAAAGAAGCCGGCGGTGGTGTTGCTGCGGCGCAGGCGCCGGACCAGCTGAATGCAACGGAACAGCATCAGGTTGTCGACCGCGGTGATGAGCCCGTTGCGTTCGGCAATTTCGATATACTGCTCCGGCAGCAGGACGCGGTCGGCGCCGGCGCGGATCGGCGAAAAACATTCGTAATAGCGGCGCTTGCGCTGGGGCAGGCTGACGATCGGTTGCAGAGCCAGTTCGACGCCGTTCTCGCGCAAACCGTCGCGCACGAGATCGAGGATGGTGCGCTCGTCCAACCCCTCCGCGATCGGCGGCATCGGCAGGCTGCCGCTGGCGGAATCCGCTGTCGGCGCCTCGGATGATGCCGGTTTTGCCGGCACCGGCCGCGGCGCGGCGGTCGCATTCTGCGGCGATTTGCCGGAAGCGGTCAGGCTGACGCCGGCACTGGCCCGCCAGGCCGGCGATTGGGCATAGGTGGCGGCGGTGCCCTTCGCCGCGGCAGACGAGAAACTGGTACCGCCGCCAGTGACGCGCGGCGCGGCCGCCGCCAGCGTGGCGGTGGATGCCGTGGCGGCCGGCCGGCCGGCCGGCACGGCGTCGACGGTTTCCTTGGCGCGCGCCGAATAGAGCCGCTCGACCAGCGATTGCAGCACCTTCACCTCGGCGACGACGCTGTCGACGTTTTGCGGCGGCTGGCCTTCAAGGTTGGCGACCGAGATGTCGAGGCGGTCAACGGCGGTCGCCAGGCGATGCTGGTTGCCGAGAAGCTGCGTCATGTCTTCGGCCAGGCCGGCCATCTGCTGCCGATGGCGCCTGGCGACGATGACCTGCGCGACAGCGAGGTGCGCCAGGCAGCCGAGCCCGAAGACGAAACCGGCGGAAATGACGGCGAGCACCGGCGAGAGACCCGGCGCATAAACGGGCAGCAGCCAAACCACCACAATGGCAGCGCTCGAACTACAGAGCAGCAGCAGAAGATGTGAGAGGATGCGCATCGTCCATTCTGACTAGCGGTTTAGTGTTAAGACTGAATTAAGCAGTAACCCTGCCCTTTCGCCTGACAGCTTCATGGCTGCCGCCGTGACCTACCGGCTTCGATCTACCTGGCGGCCTGCGCCGTTTGGCGGTGGTCCGCGCCAACGGCGGCGGCAATCGTGTCAAAGCCATCCTGCCGCAGCAATGCCGGCAGATCCTGGTTGATCCGCCTGGCGAGCCGCGGTCCGCGATAGATGAGGGCGCTATAGAGCTGAACCAGCGACGCGCCGGCACGGATCTTCGCATAAGCCTCCACCGCCGAAGAGATGCCGCCGACGCCGATCAGCGGCAGCCTGCCCTCCGTGAGACGGTAGATATCAGCCAGTACCCGAGTGGAAAGGCTGAAAAGCGGCTTGCCGCTGAGCCCGCCCGCTTCCTCGCGCCAGCGCGGATCGACGCCGGGACGCGTGATGGTGGTGTTGCTGACGATCAGGCCATCAAGCCCGCCTTCGAGAGCTACGGCGGCGATATCCGCCAGATCCTCCGGCGTCAGGTCCGGCGCGATCTTCAGCAGCAGCGGCGGTCGCTGTCCGGCGGAGCCGGCATCGAGCGGCGCCGTGTCAAGCGCCTGGCGAGCGCGGCCGATCAGGGCCTGCAGCGGTGCGCGGCCCTGCAAGGCGCGCAGGCCGGGCGTGTTCGGCGATGAAACATTGATGACGAGATAATCGGCGAACCGGGCCAGGGCACGAATACCCAGCTCGTAATCGGCCGCGGCGTCCTCGGTGCTTTTATTCTTGCCGAGGTTGATTCCGAGCAGACCCGGCCGGCCGGCGGCGGCGCGGCCATCGGCGCGCAGACGCCGCTCCATGGCGGCGATACCGGCATTGTTGAAGCCCATGCGATTGAGCACGGCCTCGGCCTCGGTCAGGCGGAACAATCGCGGCCTGGGATTGCCCTCCTGGGCTCGGGGCGTCACGCTGCCGATTTCAGCGAAGCCGAAACCAAGACGCAGGATGCCGCGCCAGACCTGGCCGTTCTTGTCAAAGCCCGCCGCCAGACCAACCGGATTGGGGAACTCCAGCCCCCAGAGCCGCTGCCGCAACCGCGGATCCGCCGGCGCACTTACGGCGCGGCCGGGCCAGCTCTGCCACAGCTGCAAGGTCCGGATCGCCAAGCCATGTGCGGCTTCCGGCTGGCAGCGGAACAGCAGAGGACGTAGCAATGCATAGAAGTCGGGCCCTGTCCCTTTCGATTGAACAGGCATGGCCGCCCGCATGGTCGCTCCTGTGATGCTGTGCACCCCGGCCGTTGCCCGCCGGGAACCGATGCGACCGCTATACCCAGCCGCTGCGACCAAAGCAAATTTCCTCTGCCGCAAGTGCAAAATGCAATGTCGATATTTGCAAAATGCATCTCTATATTATCGTTTTGCAAAAATTTATGTTCGGCAGCGCCGAATATGAAGGTTTAGCGGCAATATTTGTCCCCTTACCGGCAGACAACACAATCCTAGGATGGAAATCGAGTGGCATAGGATTTGAAGCTTCATTCCTTGAGAGACCATGATCCCTGCCAGGGCCGCGCGAAGCTGACCGGGATGTATTCATTTGAAGTGGTCCACGCGGCGGACAAATTGAGGAGGTCTGCAATGTTGCAGCACGTAGATGTATGGCGCGGTATCGATCGCCTGGCGGCCAAATATGGCCTTTCCGCCTCGGGATTGGCGCGTCGCGCCGGCTTGGACCCCACGGCGTTTAACCCCAGCAAGCGCATCACCCGCGAAGGCCGGCCGCGCTGGCCGAGCACGGAATCGCTGTCGAAGGTTCTGGCCGTGACCGGCGAAACCTTCAGCGGCTTTGTCACGCTGACCGGCGCCCCGGGCAGCGGCGCGGAGCAGGCTGGCGCCACCAGCAGGATTGCGGTGAAGAACGGCGGCAGCGCCGGCTCCGGCCGCGCCTTGCCGATCGTCGCCCTGAGCCGTGTCGGCGACGGGGATTGCTTCGACAACCAGGGCCGGCCACAGGGCTCAGCCTGGGGCCGCACCACGCCGGATGTGGCCAGCACCGATGCCGATTCCTACGCCATCGAAATCAATGGTCGCGACTTCGACCCGGTCTATCGCGATGGCGATGTGATCGTGGTCTCGCCGCATGCCGAAATCCGCCGCGGCGACCGGGTTCTGGTCGGAACGGCCGGTGCCGGGGTGCAGATCCGGCGTCTGGGGCGCCGTGACACCGACGGCATCTATGTCGAGCCCCTGGCTGAAGATCAGGCCCATACCCCCTCGGCCAGCCAGTTCATGGCCGCCGACCAGGTGCAGTGGCTGGCGCGGATCGTCTGGGCCTCGCAGTAAGTCCTCACTCCCGGTCCCGCGATCGACGGCGGTGATCGGGGAGGTGACGGTTCAGTGCAAAGACAAAAATGGCCGATCATCGCGAGATGATCGGCCATTTCCTTATGCTGGCCCGCCGATGGCGCTGGATGCGCCGCGCCTTACAGGGTCAGATGACGCGCCCGGGCGCCGCGCTCGATGGCAACCGCCGTCAGGCGGCCGATTTCCAGCGTGTCGCGGATGAGCTCCAGAAGCCGCGCCTCTTCCTGGGTGACCTTGCCGTCGGCGGCCGCGACATCGCAGGCCAAGGCATAGGCGGTTTCCCGCAATTTCTCCGGCAAGCCGCCCTTGATGTCCTTGAGCAGCTGGTTGAGGCCGTCCTTGCCCTGCAGCACATCGACGCAGGCGGAAGCGGTCTTGCCGATATTCTTGCGATCAAAGCCGCGAAATACCGGCAGATGACCGATCATATCGCCGATTGACGCCATCTCGGCATCCGACATTTCACGATCAGCGGCTGACATCAGCACCATCGTGTAAATCAGCGCTGCGTGATGATTGATCATGGCCTTCTCCGATGAGTTGCTGGTCCGAATTCGGCCGCCAATCTAGCGGGATCGCCGGGAAACTCAAGCGCCGGCCTTGTAACGTCACCGTCAGCGGAGGGTTTACTTTCAGCTGTGGCGCGCCTCTTCCGCTGCTATTTTTACTGGTTGATCCGGCGTGGCCAGGAATTCCCGCGTGCGGCGGATGACCTCGGCGAGGCCCAGCCGCTCCACCGTCACCCCTTCCGGGAAGGCCGTCAGCAGGCGCGATGGCATGGCCTTGTCGAGCAGCACGAAGACGCCATGGTCGTCGGCGCGCCGGACCAGACGGCCGAAAGCCTGTTTCAGTTTCAGCCGGGTCAGCTGATCGTCATAAGCGGCACCGCCGAAACTGGCCTTGCGCGCCTTATGCAGCAGATCCGGCCGGGGCCAGGGAACGCGGTCGAAGACGATCAGCCGCAGCGCCCGGCCGGGAACGTCGACGCCGTCGCGCACCGCATCCGTTCCCAGCAGACAGGCATCGACCTCACCGCGGAAGATATCGATCAGCGTCGAGTTTTCCATGGCATCGACATGCTGGGCGAGGAGATCGATGCCGGCCTGTTCCAGCACCGGGGCGATACGGCGATGCACCTCGCGCAGCCGGGCGATGGCCGTAAAGAGCCCCAGCGCGCCGCCACCGGCAGCGAGGAACAGGCTGCGATAGGCGGCCGCCAATTGCTCAAGGTCGTTACGGCCGAGATCGTTGACGATGAAAACCCGCGTCTGCGCCGCATAATCGAAGGGCGAAGCGACCCGTGCCCGCACCGCCGGCATGGGCAGATGCACGGCACCCGTCCGCAGCTCAGCCGCCGCCCAGGCCTCCGCCGTGCCGCTGCCGTCGGTCAGTGTTGCCGAGGTGATGACGATGCCATGCGCCGGCTTGGCGACAATCTCGGCGAAGGGCTTGGTGGGATCGAGCCAGTGGCGGTAATGGCCGACATCGAACTCGCGTCCCTCGGCGCGGTCGAGGGCAAACCAGTCGACGAAATCCTCGCCGGCACTGCCTTTCAACGACGCCAACATGGCGCGCCAGGCGCCGAGTTCCATTTCCGCGCGGCGCGCCAGGCCGCGCGAAAGGGCTTCGATCCGCAAGCGCTGGGGCGTGTCCAGCGTGTCCGCCGCCGCGTCGAGCTGCTTGGCAAGGCGGGCGGCAAGGTCGCGCAGCGGCCGCTGCAGGTTGTGGAAGGCCTGATCGAGATCCTCCGCCGCCTCGGCGACACGGTCATCAAGCGGCAAGGTCGCCGTCTCCAGGCTGTAGCCGGCGCCGTCATTGGGTGCGCGCGCCAGGATCTGGCGCCGCACCGCGGCGAGATAGGCCTCCACCGGCCCGGCGGGATGCGCATCGATCAGACGCTGATGCCAGCCTTCGCTGGCGAGAATGCGCGCCGCCTGGATCACCTGCTGCATGAGATCGATGGCGGTGGCATCGTCGAGAATGAGGTCCTCGATGCGGCGCTTGAGCCCGCGCGCCCGGCTTGATCGCCCACCCTCGGCACCCAGCAGCCAGCGCCGCAGATCGAGCGTTTCCTGGCCGGTCAGATGCGCCGCGAAGGCGCCGTCGATCGCTGAGAAAAGGTGATGGCCTTCATCGAACACATAGCGCGTCGGCAATTGCTGCTCATCGCCGCTGAGCGCCGCCTGGATCATCACCAGCGCATGATTGGCGATGACGATCTCGGCCTTGCGGGCGCGCCGCACCGAGCGCTCGATGAAGCAGCGGGTGTAATGCGGACAAGCGGCGTAGATGCATTCGCCGCGGCGATCGGCAAGCCCCTGCACCCGGCCGATGCCAAGGAGATCCGGCAGCCAGCCCGGCAGATCGCCGCCGATCATATCGCCGTCGCGCGTCGCCATGACCCAGCGCGCCATCAGCCCGGCGGCAATCGCCGTCTGCGCCTGGCCGGCATTGTGGGCGGTCTCCGCGAGATTGAGCAGGCAGAGGTAATTCTCGCGCCCCTTGCGGATCACCACCTTGCCCGATTTGACCGCGGCATTGGGATGAAACCGATCCAGCTCCTGATCGATCTGATGCTGCAGATGGCGCGTATAGGTGCTGATCCAGACCGGCGCCTTGTTCTTGCGCGCCCACAAACTGGCGGGCGTCAGATAGCCGAGCGTCTTGCCGACACCCGTTCCCGCCTCGGCGAGCACAAGGTTGGGGGCACCTGGTTCCAGGCGGGGCGCGAAGGCCGGTGCCAGCGACGTCGCATAATCCATCTGCTGCGGGCGCTGCTCGGCCCCCTCGTGCAATATCTCCGCCAGCATGTGCCGGATTTCCTCCGGCTCCACCGGCCAGGAATCGCCCGGCGGCTCGGCGGCCGCCTCGGACCATTCCGGCAAATCCTCCCAGACCGCAATGCCAGGCACCGTCGCCAACTTCGCCGTGAGCGATGCCTCACCCTTGCTCGATGCCTCGCCGGATGCAGCACCATTCCCGGTCAACGCCGTCAGGACCTCAGGTCCCCAAGACCAGCCGGCCCGGGTCAGATAATGAGCCAGGCCCAGCAGGCGGCGGCGCCCCTTGGTCAGCGCGCTCAACTCCCGCAGCAGCGCAGCCGCCACCTGCCGCAGCAGCAGGAGATCGCCGCCTTCGGCATCCGCCGTAACTGGCAGGCCCAAGGCCTCGGCAAGGCCCCGGGCGGTCGGCAGGCAGAAGCTGGCCGGCCGCACGAAGGCAAAGAGTTCCAGCAGGTCGAAGGCGGGAAAGCGCTCGCAGCGCAGCCGCCGCAGCACCGTCGGCAGATGACAGAGCAAAGGTGGCGTCTGGCGCGCCCGTTGGATGGCTGCCGCACGGTCGAGATGCTGGACCTGGCCGGGCAGCAGCGTGGCGCCCTCCAGCCAGCGGATATCGCTGAAGCCGGCCAGCAGGACCGGCCGCTGCGCCAAAGGCAAACGGTCCGTCATGTCGCGGCAGGCAGGGCAGGGAACCGTCGCAAGGGTCGACGCCCGAGTGAACAGAAGCGAAACATGGGGATGTTATGACGAAGCCGGAGGCCGCTGGCAATCCCGTCCCGCGCGAAGGACGGCGGGGGAGATTGGCCGCCGCCGGCGCGGCACCGGCGATATGCGCATCAGTCGTGGAAGGTGGCCGGCACCGTCTGCGGATTGATCTTTTCGCCAATGAGCCAGGGCCGGCGCGGATTGGGGCGGCCGAAATAGTAACCCTGCAGATAATGGACGCCTGCCTTGGTCAGCAGATCGGCATCGCCGGCATTCTCGACGAACTCCGCCACCGCCTGCAGGCCGAAGGTCTCCGCCAGCGACAGCAGATTGCGGATGAAAAGCTGGTTGTCCTGGCTCTGGCTGAGATTGCGCACGAAGGAGCCGTCGATCTTCACCAGATCGACGGTGAGGGCCTTCAGATGGCGGAAGGAGGTGAAGCCGGCGCCGAAATCGTCGATCGCCACCCGGCAGCCGAGATCGCGCACCACGTTCACGAAGCGGGCCGATTCATCGATATCGTGCAGGGCCGCCGTCTCGGTGATCTCGACCACCAGGCGCGGGCCGATTTCCGGACTGGCCTTGATCGCCGACATCAGCGCCCTGAGCCAGGTCTGGTCCGTGGCCGTGAGGCCGGAAATATTGATCGCCAGGCTGACATCCTGATGGGCGCGCAGTTCCTCCACCGCGAGGTCGAGCACATAGCGGTCCATGACCTTGGTCATGCCGAGCTGCTCGACCACCGGCACGAAGGCGCCGGCCGAGATCATCTCGCCGCGATCGCCGCGCATCCGCAGCAGGCATTCGTACTTGGCGACCTGCAAGGTATCGGCGCGCACGATCGGCTGATAGACGAAACTGAGCCGGCGCTCGCGCATCGCCGCCTGCACCTGGGCGGCGATATCGAGGCTGCGCCGAAACAGCAGCGTCTGCTGCTCAGAGGCGCGATAGATGCTGTAGCAGCTGCGGCCGGCGCGCTTGGCCTGGCTGAGCGCCGTTTCGGATTTCGCGATCAGGTCGTAAGCGGTATTGACGAAGCCGGGGAACAGCACGCAACCGATCGATATGGTGAGCGGGATGATGTTGCCGTTGATCTCCACCGGCTTGTCACGCACCACCTCGATGATCCGCTCCATGGCATGGACCACCATCTCTTCCGGGCATTGGCTGAGGATGACGCCGAAACGGTCGCCGCCGATGCGCCCGATCATATCGCTGGAGCGCAGGAAGCGGTCGAGGCGCTGGCCGATCGTCACCAGGACCGCGTCGCCGACCTCATAGCCATAGGCGCTGTTGATCATGGCGAGCTTGTCGACGCCGATGACGACGAAGGCGCCGGGCACGCTGAAGCGCCGCGCATAGCTCAGCGCCTGTTCCAGCTCCTCGCGCAGGCGGCGCTTGTTGTAGTGCCCGGTCAGGTCGTCGTAATTGGCGATCCGTTCCAGCCGCGCCTCGCCCTGCTTGCGCGCGGTGACGACGCGCAGCACGCCGCTCATGCTGACCGGCACGCCGTTCGCCCCCATGACCGCCTGGCCGCGGTCATGCACCCAGACCACCGATCCATGGCCGCTGCGCAGCCGGTATTCGCAGTCGAAGGCGAGGCCGGAGGCGAAATGGTCGGAAAGCGCCTTCAGCCGGACCGGCAGGTCTTCGGGATGGACGCGGTTGTTATAGCTATGGCCGGTGACGATACGACCGTCGATTTCGGCCTGCTTGCCGGGAGCGCCGAAAATATCCAGCGTATTGCCGAACCATTGCAGATGGTCGCTGGCGACATCCCAATGATAGGCGATATCGCCGGCACCCAGCAGCGACGCCTGCAGCCGCTCCAAGGCTGCCGTCGGCAGATCAGTGCCTGGTTCGCCCAAGCTTGGTTCGCCCAAGGGAAGTCCCACCGCTGGTGCCTTTTCTTTCTTGCTCTTGAACCAGACTGCCTGCCGGACGTTGAGCCTCAATCGCGGTCAAACGGTAGCCCGATCCACAGAATGCCCGGTCCATAGAATGCTAGGATGCAGAGCGTTAACAAGGCATAAAGGTAAGTCTAAAAACCTAATTCTCATAACATATGGTTAATAGGCGGAAGTTAAAGATGCCGCCCGGAATATGACCGGCATGAATTCGGTCTTGTTCCTCGTAACGTTTTATCGCAGCCTACGAAACTACTATTGAGCAGTTCCTCGGCCGTGCCACCTAATAGACATACTGGTCTATGACATTGCCGAGCAGATAGAGCAAGCAACGAACCAGCCGCAGAACATGGCCGATACGACTATCTCGACGAGAGCCCTGACCTATCGCGACCCGACGGTTTCCGCCGCCGCGGAAATCCAGCTGCGTCGAAATCGCCAGCGCTCCTTCGACGCCCTGGTCGACCAGGCTCAACGGACCGCCGACGCAGCGGCACAGGTTTCCAGCCTGGAGCAGGGCCGGGCCGACGGTTTCCGCGCGGCCAAGGAAGCGGCCGATCAACAGGCCGACCAGAGCAACAGCGCGGCCGAGCAGCAAACCGAACAAGCCGCCCTTGCCGGCGCGCGCACGGGAACGGAAGCGGATAATCCGGGCGAGGCGCAAGGGTCTGGCGATACCACCGGCACGGCGCAAACTCAGCCGACCGTCACTTTCACCGCACAGCAGATTGCCCAGGAGCAGTTGGGCGTCGGTCTGCATGTCCCGCCCCTGCAGCCGGCCGACGAGGCCTATCGCCGGGCCGGCGCGGAACCACCGCTGCCGAGCGAAGACAGCCAGCCCAGCCTGTTCGCCCTCGCCGTCTAGCTGGCCGGCGGAGAGCGCTTCTCGGACAGCAGCGCCCTCGGTTTTTTTCCTCTCTTATGCTTGTTGCAAGACCGCGTGCCAGAGCGCGATCGTTTTAAATGGAAGCGGATCGGCTTCCACTTAAAACGTGAACGCCTTCTATCTTATAGAAGAGAGGCGGATTCACATTTTACACGGAACTGCGATGCGATTCCGTGTAAAGCGATCCGACTCTAGCGATTGCCTGCCGGCTGCACCGCGTCGGGCTTGAAGCCGAGCGCATTGCCGAGAGCATCATTGCCGCCGGGCAGGTCGGCATGGGCGGCCGGAGACTGCATATCGGGAACATCCTCCGCCGCATCGACCGCGCCGTCGGCATCGTCATTGCCATTGCCACCGGCGATGGCGCGGCCGCCCAACAGCTTCAGGGCATGCGCCTTGCCGCTGAAGATATCGTGCGAAATGAGCAGGACGTCGTCGAGCCAAGCCGTCATCTGCCGGCAATCGGCGCTGCTGTCCTGATCGATGCAGAGCTTGTCGGCCGCGGCCTCGCGGCGGTCCAGCAGGACGCCCGGCAGCGGCCGGGGCGCGGTATGCGGCGGTGGGGCGGCAAGGTCGAAGATCGTCGGTCCGTCTTCGCCGATCAGATCCATGACCAGGCGCGGCAGGCGATACATCGGCAGATCGCCGACCCGCAGCGGGCCGTTGCGGCCGTCGATGACGATCAGCGGCGTCGCCGCGGAGAACGTGTACATATTGGCGGTGAAATCGCCGAAATTGTCGGCGAGCACGCCTGATTCCGTGAAGCCGCCGAACTTCGCCCCCAGGGTGGGCAGATGATCGCCGAACACGACGATGATGGAATCCGGATCGCTCTGCCGCAGCCGCGCGATCTCATCCATCATGTCGCGGGACTTGTAATAGATGGCATTGGCGTAATTGACGACCTCCGGCACCCTGGTATCGGATTTAACGATATCGGGATGGTTGCCGTTGTCGCTGGGCGGATAGGGCCAGTGACCGAAGATCGACACGATATAGTCCAGCACCGGACGGTCGTCATGCTGGCGGTCGGCCGCCAGCTTGGCCGCCACCTGCTCATGCAGCGATTTGTCGGAGAGGAACTGCTTGCCGCTGAGATCGTCCATTTGGAAATCGCTGCCGGCCCAGAAGCTCTGGAAGCCGATCAGCTTGAAGGCCACCTGGCGATTCCAGAAAGCCGGCAGATTGGGATGCGAGGCGATGGTGCGGTAGCCGGCCTGATCCAGCAGGCGCGGCAGGCAGGGCGTGTTGTTCTTCAGCCCATACTCGAACTTGACCGCCACCTCGTTGATCGGAAAACCGCAGAGGATCTCGAACTCGGCATTCGCCGTCTGGCCGCCGAAGGCCGGGCTCATGCCATGCGAATAGCCGGTCTGTTTCCACAGATCCATGAACCGGGGATCCATCGGCGAGACGCTGAAATGCGCCTGGGTCAGGAGATCGGCATCCCAGAAGCTTTCCTCCAGGATGATATGGATATTGCGCTTGCGCCGGTAGCTGGGTTCACCCGGCGAATACCGGTCGGCGAGATTGACGCGCGGCCCTTCGGCCAATTGGCGCCGCGCCACCGCGTTGCGCACCTCGGCATCGCTCGGCGCCGGCTTCGCCTCGGCCACGGCCCGCACCGATTCCTGCACGAAGTTGATCGTGCCGCCGCGATAGATGTAGTTCTGCCGCTGGTCCCAGGGAAAGTTGTTGAAGGCTTTGTCCAGGGTCTGCTCGATGACGTGCGGACCGGCGGCGGCGCCGACCGGCAAGGCGATCAGGACGCCCCAGGCCGCCGCGGTAAGGCGGCCGCGCAGACGCAGGTTGAAGACGAAGAGGCCCAATATCGCCGCCAGCGGCAGGCCGACCAGAAGCCAGCCCTTGGTGCCGAGGATGTGAATGAGCGCGCTGACGTTATGCATGTCCTCCGGCATGATCGGCCGCCCCAGCAGAGCGGTCTTGATGGCGCTGCCGATATAGAGGACGCCGATCAGCAGGGCCTGCAGCAGCAGGAAAGCCCATATACGCCGCGACACGGCAAAGACCAGCAGCGCGAGGGCCAGCTGCAGGCCGAAATCGGCGGGGATGCGTTCAGGCTTGATATAGATGCCGAAGAACAGCGCCGGGATGCCGTAGCCGAGCAGATAGAGAACGGTCGTCGAGACAAAGGGAACCAGCCAGCGCTGACGCAACCTGCGGCTTTTCATCGATCGAAACAGCGCGTTCATCACAATCGGCCCGCTCCGGTAGTTTAGGCAGAGATTTTTTGTTTAAGCGCAAGGGCTGCGCAATTTCATGAAATTATGATGGGTTTGCCATAATAGAGCAACATACTGGCCCATCAAAAACCCGCGAGTGACAGACACGAATGAGAGACACGAATGACGGGGCAGTCGATCGACCCGCAGATAGTGTGGTCTTGAGTGTTTTGGTATCCCTCGGATGACGAGCCCCGAAAGATGAGAACAGTGTTATTCGGGACGGAAAAACCCGCTGCGGTGTTGCACCGCAACGGCCAGCATTCTCTAGCAGCGATCCTTGTCTGTTTCTTGACGCGTTTCGCGACGCGGGTGATGGATACCAGGGGGTCCGAGACTGCTACGCGCCTGCTTCGGATTCCCTGTGCGCTCATCCACGCCGCAGACCTCCGGGTCGATCCGGCGCGACGGTCTCAGCCGAGATCACGCGGATTGGTATTGCCGCCGCACAGGATAACAGCGATCCGCTCGCCCGCTTTGCACGCATAGCGGCCGGAGAGAAGCGCCGCGAGGGCCGTCGCGCCGCCGGGCTCCACCGCCAGACGGAAATCGCGCCACAGCAAAGTGCGGGTTTCGGCTATCGCCGCATCCTCGACCAGCAGCGACTGGGCAATGGCCTGACGGTTCGCAAAGGTTAACGCGCCGAGGCGCCGGGCGCCGAGTGAATCGGCGGCGAGACCGCCGACGGTCACGTCGACCGGCTGGCCTGCCGCCAGCGCCGCATGCAAGGTCGGGCAGGCGGTCGGCTCGACGCCCACAACTTTGGTGCCGAGGCCGTCCTGTTGCTGATACCAGGCGGCGACGCCGCCGATCAGGCCGCCGCCACCTACCGCAACCAGGACCGTGTCGATATCCGATGCCTGGCTCTGCAATTCGCGCGCGAGCGTTCCCTGGCCGGCCAGGACCGCCGGCTCGTCATAGGCATGCACCGAGAGGGCGCCGGACTCCTGCTGCCGCGCCTGACAGGCGATCAGCGCTTCGGCATAGGTAGCGCCGACGACGCGGATCTCGGCACCGAAATCGCGCAACCGCTGGACCTTGGCGGGATTTGCCACTTCGGGTACGAAAATCTCGGCCCGATGCCCCAGCGACTGCGCGGCATAGGCAACCGCCGCACCGTGATTGCCGCCGGAAGCAGCGATCACGCCGGCCGCCGGAACGCCGCCGCGCTCCTGCGCCGACAGCAGGGCGTTGAAAGCGCCACGCGCCTTGAACGATCCCGCATGCTGCAGCATTTCAAGCTTGAGGATGAGGCGTGTCGGCAGGCCGAAGGCACCCGGCTCCAGCTCAATCACCGGGGTGCGGCGAACCGCGCCGGCCAGCCGCTGCGCGGCGCGCTCGATATCGTCGATGCTGATGCTTATCATTGCGCCCCGTTGCTCTTTGTCACGGCGCGCCCGCCCCGGGGCCGCGTCGGTTGCCGGCAATGTTACCCGCTGCCGTTACTTGCGCTCGAACATGGTCGACAGGAGGATCGCCGAGGTGGTGCGGGCGATGCCGGGCAGTTTGCCGATCCGGGTCAGCACCTCGTCGAGATGGGCGGAGGTACTGGCATTGATCATGGCGATCGCATCATAGATGCCGCTGGCAGTGTAACAGGCGATCACTTCGGGAACACCTTTCAACGCCGCCATGGCGCGATCCTGAAATTTCGGATCGAGCGTCAGCAGCACATGCGCCGTAACGCCCGGCCGCTCGGTCTCCGATCCGACCACGACGGTATAACCGCTGATAACCCCGTCACGCTCCAGGCGCTTCAATCTCTCCTGCACGGCGCTGCGCGAGAGGCCGAGCTGACGCCCGAGCGCTGCCGTCGGCAATCGGGCATTTGCCCGGAGAAGCGCCAGCAGACGCTGATCGGTGTCGTCCAAACTCCGTTTTACCATTTACCCCTCAATTCCATCCGTTGAACGCCCAATCCGATCATGCCCGCCGATCCATATCGGCATCCTGCCGGCTCGAAGCGAATCAGTTGCCCCGTGCATCAGGTGCCCGGGCGATGCATCGTGCCGCGCATCAGTATCGCCGCCAAGTGCTGGGCCGGCCGGTGCGGCACCCCCAAACTGTCTTCCGGGGGCCGGCGAATCGACGGCCCCGCCCCGGTTTTCCACCTTTCGCCGGGTTTAGGCAAGCCCAGCCCCTCTCTATGCTGCCCCGACCAAAAACACTTTTGCACAAGAGGATAGACCATGAGCCGCAAGGTACTGATTCTGGGCGCCGGCAAAATCGGCGGGGCGATCGTCGACCTGCTGCATGCCAGCGGCGATTACACCATCACCCTGGCGGATAATGACGCGGCTTTCCTGAAACAGGCCGGCGGCAAGAAGGCGCGGACCGAGAAGATCGACGTTGCCAATGCCAAGGCGCTGGCCAAGGTCGCCAAGGGGCAGGATGCCGTCCTCTCCGCCCTGCCCTTCTTCCTCAATCCCGGTGTCGCCAAGGTTTGCGCCGAGGCAGGCGCCAATTACTTCGATCTGACCGAGGACGTTGCCACGACCCGCGCTGTGCGCAGCGTCGCCAAGAAAGCCAGCACCGCCTTCGCGCCGCAATGCGGCCTTGCACCGGGCTTCATCTCAATCGTCGCCAACCATCTCGCAAAGGATTTCGACAGCCTGCGCGAAGTGCATATGCGCGTGGGTGCGCTGCCGGAATTTCCGGCCAACGGCCTCAAGTACAATCTCACCTGGTCGACCGACGGCCTGATTAACGAATACTGCAATCCCTGCGAGGCGATCTATGACGGCAAATCCGTCGAGGTGATGCCGCTGGAAGGGCTGGAGCATTTTTCGCTCGATGGCGTTGATTACGAATGCTTCAACACCTCGGGCGGGCTCGGCACCTTGTGCGAGTCATTGGATGGCAAGGTGCAGAGCCTCAATTACAAGACGGTGCGCTATCCCGGTCATCGCGACATCATGAAGTTGCTGCTGGAAGATCTGCGCCTGCGCGATCGACGCGATCTCCTGAAGGACATCATGGAAAGGTCAGTGCCCATTACCCATCAGGACGTGGTGCTGATCTTCGTCACCGTTACCGGTATCAAAGAAGGCCGCCTCACGCAGCAGACCTATGCGAAGAAAATTTATGCAAAAGAAATCGGCGGAAAGCTGATGAGTGCAATTCAGATCACGACAGCGGCCGGAATTTGTGCCATGGTGGATTTGCAGGGTGAGGGGAAATTGCCCAAAAAGGGCTTCATCCGTCAGGAAATGTGTAACCTCGACGACTTCCTCGCCAATCGT
>DATLJB010000185.1:0-6858 GCA_035539075.1 Terriglobia bacterium | reverse complement strand
ACCTGCTTATCCGGCCGATTTGATTTTTGTAAGTATCTGAAAAGAAAAGGATTTGGTCATGGCTCGTCGTTGCGCCATCACCGGCAAGGGTGTTCAGGTTGGCCATAGTGTCAGCCATGCCAACAACAAGACCAAGCGCCGTTTCCTGCCCAACCTGCAGGAAACCTCGCTGATCTCGGATGCCCTCGGTCAGGCCGTCAAGCTGCGTCTGACGGTGAATGCGATCCGCACTGTTGAGCATAACGGCGGTATCGATGCCTATCTGCTGGGCACCTCGGATTCGAAGCTCACTGCTCCGGCCCTGAAGCTGAAGCGTCGCATCGAGAAGGCTGCCGCCAAGGCCGCTGCCTGAGATTGCCGATGCCGGACCAGCCCACCGGGCTGGTCGATCGATCGAAGTGAAGCCCGCGCTTGTCGCGGGTTTTTCTTTGCTATAGTGCCAACCCGTCAGTCGCGGCATCCGCCCTCGCGGGGCAGGTGCGGCCGGTCGTCCGGGAATGAACCCGGTTCCGACGGCACTGACTTCGCATGGGCGCCCTGGCGGCGCCCGGACATCACCTTTTGGCTCGCCCGGGCAATCCCGGCCACCGAGGAAAGGACCAATATGCTGACCGCTCTGGTTGCCTGGATGAACGGGCTGCCGCCCGAAGCCATGCTCGTCATCGAGATGGCGATTTGCTTCACCCTTATCCCCGTCATGCTGCGCCTGTTCGGCCCGGCCGGCATGTTCGTCTATATCGCCATCGGCATTGTCGGCGCCAATATCCAGGTGCTGAAGGCGGTCAAGTTCAGCATCTTCAGCGATCCGACCGCCCTCGGCACCGTGCTCTTCGCCTCTTCCTATCTGTGCACCGATGTGCTCACCGAATATTACGGCAAGGCCATGGCGCGGCGCGGCATCCTGCTCGGCTTCGCGGCCATGCTGCTGATGACCACCATGATGATGCTGGCCATGGGCTACCGGCCGATGACGCCGTCCGAGGCGGGCGATGCCATGGCCTGGGCCTTGCCCAACCACGATCATATCGTCGCCCTGTTCCTGCCGGCGCCGACCTTGCTCGCCGCCAGCATGACCAGCTATCTGATCAGCCAGTTCAACGATGTCATGGTGTTCCAGAAGATCCGCAAGATCACCGGCGTCAGGCATATGTGGCTGCGCGCAGCGGGCTCGACGGCAATCTCGGCGCTGGTCGATAACACCATCTTCAATACTCTGGCCTGGGTGGTGTTCCCCTGGGTCATCGGCGAGACTCCGCTCTCCATCGGCGCGCTGGTCTTCACCTATATCATCGGCACCTATTGGATCCGTCTCGCCATGGCGGTGATCGAAGCACCCTATATCTATGTCGCCGGCTGGTTCCTGCCGCCCGAGGATCGGCTGCGCTATCGTGCCGCGACACAAGGCGGTTCCGGTCATCTCGTTTCCTTTACCGTGTGATCACGTCGCCGGGCCGCTGCAGTTGATCAAGCGATTGCCGGGAAGGTAATGGCGGGCAGCCGATTTGCGGTTTTCTCACGCCGCCTTTCGCCGTAGTCTCGAGACGCTGCGCGATCAGAACGGAGGCTTGCATGAACCAAGTACCCCGCCGTCACGTGGTGACGGGACTGGCAGGACTATCGCTCGCCGGTTTGCTCGCTGACCCCATCAGGCTTGCCGCCGCCGCGGCCGGCCTCACCGATATCAGCATCACCACCGCCGGCGGCCGGAAAGTCACCGGCGCTCTCGGCGTGCCGGCAAAGACGCCGGCGCCGGCCGTGCTGATGGTGCATGAATGGTGGGGCCTCAATCAGCAGATCCGCGGCGTTGCCTCGGAACTCACCAATCTCGGCTATCTCACCCTCGCCGCCGATCTCTATGACGGCAAGGTGGCGCAGAATCCCGACATGGCCCGGCAGCTCGCGCGCTCGACGCAGCCGGAACAGGCGATCGATACGCTGACCAGCTGGATCGACAGCTTGCGCAAGCGGCCCGATTGCGACGGCAAGCTCGCCACCATCGGCTGGTGCTTCGGCGGCGGCTGGTCGCTGCGGGCCTCGATGGCGCGGCCGGTCGATGCCACCGTCATCTATTACGGCGACGTGACGCCCTCGCCCGAGGCGCTGCAGTCGCTGAAGGGTCCGGTGCTGGGGCATTTCGGCAATCTGGATACAAATATCACGCCCGATTCCGTCAATACCTTCGAGGCGCGG
Organism: Terriglobia bacterium; assembly: GCA_035539075.1. GTDB lineage: Bacteria > Pseudomonadota > Alphaproteobacteria > Dongiales > Dongiaceae > Dongia_B. Next base: position 4,668 of record DATLJB010000185.1, on the reverse strand, counting down.
CTGCAACAGATCGGCAAGACGGCGACGATCTATCGCTATAATGCCAACCACGCTTTCGCCAATCCGACCGGGCAGAATTACGATGCCGAGGATGCGCGGCTGGCCTGGGACCGCACCGTCGCTTTCCTGAAACAGGCCATCGGCAGCTGAAACGATCCGGCTCTCGAAGCGGATCAAATTTCGGGGATCGCCTGCAGGATGAAGAGCGCCTTCAGCAGCGATCCCGGTTCCGCGCCGGGGAAATAGCTGCGCAGGATGTCCTGGATCTTGCCGGAGCGATACAGCCGCGCCAGGGTGACATTGGCGTCGTAGCGCAGCCGGTCGTCGCCGGCCCGCAGGGCCAAGGCATAGGGTTCCAGGCTGAGGACTTCTTCCGCGATCTTCAGCTTGGCCGGGTCCTTGCTTTGCTTGCGCAGCACCGTCAACGTGTCGCGGTCGCCGAAATAGGCATCGATCTTCTTGTCGAGCAGGGCCTGCATGGCGGTGACATGGGTGGCGAAGGTCACCACTTCGGCCGTCACCAGGGCTCGTTGCAAGGAGGCGCGCACCAGCCCCTCGGTCGTGGTGCTGCCGACCACGCCGACGCGGCGCCCTTCCAGGTCCTTGATATTGCCGATCGAGGTCTCGCTGCGCGTCATCAGGCTGATGCCGGATACCCAGGTCTGCAGCGTGAAATCGAATTTCTGCATGCGCTGCAAGGTGACGCTGGTCCCCTCGCAGAGCAGATCGACCTTGCCCGTGCGCAAATCATCAAACCGTGAATCGGCCGAGACCGTGATGTATTTGACGGTGAGATCCGGCATGTTCTCGCTGTCGCGCAGGGTCTGCACGACCTCGCCGCACAGGGCAATGGCATAGCCGGTCGGCACGCCGTCGGCGCCGATCTGGGAAAACGGCGGCTGGTCGGCGCGGATGCCGAGATAGATGATCTTGCGCTGCTTCAGCGTGTCGATGGTATCGGCCGCGGCCGCTGGATGCGCCGTGGCGAAAAAGCTCGCGGCGCAGGTCGCAGCAAGCAGAAGGCCGTGGAGCGCCCGCAGCATCGAACGGATCAATTCCCTCTCCCCTGAGGTCGGGATATGGCGGTTGGTGTCAGCGCCGGCGTCAGCGTCGCCGCCGCGGCCGATGATCTTCCTCGAACAGCGCCGCCAATTGCTCCAGCACCGTTCCCCCCAGCTGCTCGGCATCGACGATGGTGACGGCGCGGCGATAATAGCGCGTGACGTCATGACCGATGCCGATGGCGATCACCTCGACGGCGGAGCGCGTCTGGATCCAGTCGATCACCTCGCGCAGATGCTGTTCGAGATAGTTGCCCGGATTGACCGAGAGGGTCGAATCGTCGACTGGCGCGCCGTCGGAAATCACCATCAGGATCTTGCGCTGTTCCGGCCGGGCCACCAGCCGGCTATGGGCCCAGAGCAGCGCCTCGCCGTCGATGTTCTCCTTGAGGATGCCCTCGCGCAGCATCAGGCCGAGATTCTTGCGGGCGCGGCGCCACGGCGTATCGGCCGCCTTGTAGATGATATGCCGGAGATCGTTGAGCCGCCCCGGATTGCCCGGCTTATTGGCGGCAATCCAGGCCTCGCGCGACTGCCCGCCCTTCCACATCCGCGTGGTGAAGCCGAGGATCTCGACCTTGACGCCGCAGCGCTCGAGCGTACGGGCGAGGATATCGCCGGTCATGGCGGCAACCGTGATCGGCCGGCCGCGCATCGAACCGGAATTGTCGATCAGCAGCGTCACCACGGTGTCGCGGAATTCGGTGTCGCTCTCCTGCTTGTAGCTGAGCGGCAATTCCGGATTGACGATGACGCGGGGCAGGCGCGCGGCGTCGAGCAGGCCTTCTTCCAGATCGAAGTTCCAGGAACGGTTCTGCTTTGCCAGCAGGCGGCGCTGCAGTCGGTTGGCCAGCTTGGCGACGACGGCCTGCAGATTGATCAGCTGCTGGTCCAGCAGCTGGCGCAGGCGGGTCAGCTCGTCGGCGTCGCACAGGTCCTCGGCGCCAACCATCTCGTCGAACTGCGTGGTGAAGGCCTTGTAGGTCGGCTCGTGGCGGTTGCGGCCAAGGTCATGCTCGTTGCGGCGGCCGGGCTGGCCGGGCTGCTCCTCGCCATCCTCGGTCGGCATGTCCATTTCTTCTTCGGCGCCGACCATCTCCTCGGCCTCGATCTGCGCGTCGGAAGCCGTCTTCTGTTGCTGCTGTTGTTGCTGCTGTTCGGTTTCGCCCTGTTCGCCGCCTTCCTGCTGCGGCTGCTCATCCGGCTGGTTCTGCTGATTGTCGTCCTGCTCGCCTTCGTCCTCGCTGGAATCAAAGTCTTCGTCGACTGCTTCCATTTCGAGATCGGCCAGCAGGCGCCGCACCGTCCTGGCAAAGCTGCGCTGGTCATGGGTCTGGCCGCGCAGGGCCGAGATATCGGCCCGCACCTTGTGGTCGAGATCGCCGCGCCACAGATCGACCATGGCTTTGGCCGATTCCGGCACCGCCTGGCCGCTGATCGCTTCGCGGACAAGCAGGCGGATGACGTCCGGCAGATTGCCTTCCTGGCGCGTATGGACGCGGGCAAAGCCCTTCAGCTTGCACTGCTCGTTGAGGGCCGCCGACAGGTTTTCCGACACCCCGACCATGAGCTCGCTGCCGATCGCCTCGACCCGCGCCTGTTCGACGGCGTTGAAGACCTCGCGAGCGAGCGGGGTCTTCGGCGCCTCGCGGGCATGCAGCTTGGCATCGTGGTAGCGGACCTTGAGGGCGATGGCGTCGGCCTCGCCGCGGGCATAGGCCACCTCGCTGGCCGGCAGGTGGCGGGCCGGCAAAGGCAGCCGCGCCTCGCTGCCGAGCAGATTGGCCGGTCCGGTGGAAAAGCTCGCCTGCAGGTCATTGCGCTCGGCAATGGCCCGCATGGTCGCGCCGGTGACGCGGCGGAACTCTTCCAGCGGACTATGCGGCGACGGATTGGTGGGACCCGACATGCTTCAAACCCGATCCGCGATGGTCGTCACATCAGCTTCGCCGGTGCGACGCTGTCCTTGAGATCGACGCCGAAGCAACGCTGATAATATTCGGCGACGATCGGCCGTTCCAGCTCATCGCATTTGTTCAGGAACGAGACCCGGAAGGCGAAACCGACATCGGCGAAGATGCGTGCATTCTCGGCCCAGGTGATGACGGTGCGCGGGCTCATGACGGTCGATATATCGCCGTTGATGAAACCGGCGCGGGTGAGGTCGGCACAGGCGACCATGGCGCTGATCGTCTTGCGGCCGGCGTCATTGTCATAGCTCGGCGACTTCGCCAGGCAGATATTCACTTCGTCATCATGCGGCAGATAGTTCAGGGTGGCGACGATGTTCCAGCGGTCCATCTGACCCTGGTTGATCTGCTGCGTGCCGTGATAAAGGCCGGTCGTATCGCCGAGGCCGATGGTGTTGGCGGTGGCGAAAAGACGGAAGGCCGGATGCGGGCGGATGACCTTGTTCTGGTCGAGCAGGGTCAGCTTGCCTTCGACCTCAAGGATGCGCTGGATCACGAACATCACGTCCGGGCGGCCGGCATCGTATTCGTCGAACACCAAAGCGGTCGGATGCTGCAGGGCCCAGGGCAGCAAGCCTTCGCGGTACTCCGTCACCTGCTTGCCGTCCTTGAGGACGATCGCATCCTTGCCGATCAGATCGATGCGGCTGATATGGCTGTCGAGATTGATGCGGATGCAAGGCCAGTTGAGGCGCGCCGCGACCTGTTCGACATGGGTCGACTTGCCGGTGCCGTGATAGCCCTGGATCATGACGCGGCGGTTATAGGCAAAGCCGGCCAGGATCGCCATCGTCGTGTCGTGATCGAAGCGATAGGACTCGTCGAGATCGGGCACATGCTCGGTGCGCTGGCTGAAGGCCGGAACCTGCATTTCTGAATCGAGCCCGAACATCTGCCGGACGGAAATCGAAATATCGGGAGTGGCGGTCGGTTCTGCCGCCGCGTTCTGGGCTGCCATGTTGGGTGATCCGCTAATGGTTACAATTCTGTGTTGCTGGAAGTTTTTACCCGATTATAGGGCGGTTCGGCTAGGGTTGAGCGCCAGAAGCGACGTTTAGTCTCTCGCTTCGCGCAGGGCCCCCCATCACCGCAAGCATGGCAATAACGACTGGCCCAGCCGATTGTTCAATCTGGTCCCAAGGCAATTCCCAGCTGCTGCTTTCAGATGCCGGGTCTCACGCGCTGGCGAGCGCGGCGGCCTTCAAGGTGCTATAGGCTTGATTGACCAGCTTTAACTGCTCTTCCGCCGATTTGTCGCCGCCATTGGCATCGGGATGCAGCTTCTTCACCAGGGTCTTATAGCGCAGTTTGATCTCGGCGAAGCTGACCGGTCCGGTCAGCTCAAGCACGGCCAGGGCCTGGTCCTCCGGCGAACTGGCGGCCTTTGCCCGTTCCTTGCGGTGGGCATTGGCCTTTTCGCCGTTCAGCGTCTCGGCAAGATCGTCGGGGATGAAATCGGCCTTGAAGTGCCGGGTCCGGTGGGCGCCCCAGCGGCCGAGCGGCCAGGTCGGCCGATGGCCGACGATATCCTGGCGCACCTGACGCTCGATCTCGGTCTGGTTCATGCCGGCATAGAAATCCCAGGACTTGTTGTATTCCCGCACGTGATCCAGGCAGAACCAATAATATTCGTTGAG
>DATLJB010000184.1:0-23398 GCA_035539075.1 Terriglobia bacterium | reverse complement strand
CCGGATAGACCGCGAAGGAGATGTTCTTCAGGGCAACGATCGAGCCGAAGAACTTGCTGACATTGCGCAATTCGATCAGCGGCGTGGCGCCTTCGAGAACAACCTGGCTCATTTGCGGGCCTCCGTGGCGCGGCGTCGGATGAAGTCGTTGAACAGCACGGCCAGCAGCACCATGACGCCGAGGAAGACCTTGAACCAGTCGGTATCGACGCCGGTATAGAAGATGCCGATCTCCACCATGCCGAAGATCAGGGCGCCGAAGACGGCGCCGACCGCCGAACCGTAGCCGCCGCTCAGCAGGTTGCCGCCGATGACGGCGGCGATGATCGCCTCGAATTCCTTCTGCGTGCCGCGCAGGGTATCCGCCGAACCGGTCGAGAAGACCTGGACGCAGGCGAAGACGGTGGCGACCACCGCCGTCATGATGAAGAGGCTGATCTTCACGCGCGCGACCGGCACGCCGACATTGCGCGCCGCATTGGCATCGCCGCCCGAGGCGAAGATCCAGTTGCCGAAGCGGGTGCGGACCAGGATCCAGGTGGCGACGGCGGCGAGGCCCAGCCACCACAGGATGGCGACCGGTATGCCGTCGACGAAGGGTGCGCCGTCGCTGCGCTGGGCCATATAACCGTGCTGCGCCAGCCAGACGAAAATGCCGTTGCCGAGATGGCCGGAGAAAAGCTGAACGATGAAGTCGTTCTCGTGATCGTTGGTGATGTAGGGGATCTGGGTGCGGTTGGTCACCAGCCGGGTCAGCGCCAGGGTCAGGCCGCGCAGGATGAACATCGATGCCAGCGTCACGATGAAGGAGGGCAGCTTGGTCTTGATGACCAGCCAGCCATTGGCCCAGCCGACGAAGATCGCCACCACGAAGGCGGCGAGCACCGCGAGCGGAATCGGCCAGCCGGCCTCCGACACCAGCATGCCGATGACGACGCCGGCAAAACCGATCATCGAGCCGACGGAAAGATCGAACTCGCCGGCGATCATCAGCAGGGCGACCGCCGAGGCGAGGATGCCGAGCTCGGCCGAGACTTCGAGGAAATTGACGATGCCGGGCGGGCTGAACAGGCCGCTGCTGCCGGCGACGACGGCGAAGAAGACCAGCACCAGAACCGTACCCGACAAGGCGCCGAGCTCTGGGCGCCGCAGAAGTTTCACCCACCAATGGGCCGTCGTCAGACGTTCGTCACGGGGTGACGCGCCCTTCCTGGTGACACGCAATGTCAAATCATTCTGCATCTAGCTCGATCCGCATGGAGACGATGTGTTGCCGGGTGGCCGATCATCGAGACGGGCTGCCGATGATCCTGCCGGGTGATGCCGCTTCGCTGCCGCTTGCCCGCATCGTCTCTGCTGGTACAGACAAAGCGTGGCCGAAGGGCACGGCGGAAGCGACACGCGCATGACGCCCGTCGCTTCCGCCGCTGGGTTTATCGGGTACCCTTCTTCGCCAGTTCGACCACCATCTTGGCATCGTCCTTGGTGATGAAGGCCGGGCCGGTATAGATCGTCGAGGTCGGCATGGTGCCGTTGACTGCGTTCAAGGTCAGATTGACGACCGGCAGATAGCCGAGCAGATAGGGCTGGGCATCAATGCAGAACAGCATGTCGCCCTTGGCCACCGCTTCCAGCACCTCGGTGGAAAGATCGAAGGTGCCGAACTTGACCTTGCCGAGGAGGTCAGCCTTCTTGAGCGCCGCCAGGACAGGCGCCGCCGGGGTCGGCCCGAGGGTCAGGATGCCCTGCACGTCGTGATGCGCCGAGAGATAGCCGGTGACGCGGGTCGCGGTTTCGGTCGGATCCATGGTCACCGAGACCACTTCCATGCTGCCGCCCAGGCCTTCCTTGAAGCCGTTGCAGCGGTCATCGAGGCTGACATTGCCGACTTCGTGGTTGATGCAGATCGCCTTGGTGACGCCGGCCGCCTTCATCTTCTGGCCGGCCTGCTTGCCGGCATCGAAATCGGAAGCACTGCCGACATAGTTGCGGGCGCCGACATTGGCCACTTCATCCTGGCCGCTATCGATGACGATGACGGGGATACCCGCTGCCACCGCCTTCTTGACCGAGGGATCGAGCGCCTTGGCATCGGGGATCGAAACCACCAGGCCGTCCGGCTTGGAGGCGACGGCTGCGTCGATCATCTGCTGCATCTTCACGACGTCCCAGACTTCCGGCGCGAAGTATTCGACTTTGGAGCCCATCACCTTGGCGGCATCCGCCATGCCCGCCTTCACCACCGACCAATAGACGTCGGAAGCCTGGCCGTGGGTGACGAAAACGATGCGCGTCTCGGCGGCGGTCTTGGCTTGCGCCGGCTGAGACAGCGAGAAAGCGCCCAGCGTCGTCAGCACCGCAAGACCTGCGGCCGTCGCCAGGGATTGAATGCGTGAAATCATTTGAGATCCTCCCCTATATCGGCCAATCCGGGCTTCTTCTGGCTCTATCGCCACTAGCACGAAGCCAGAGCGACCGGATGGCGGCAGGCCGCGTGGCCAAACCGTCGGCAAGCTTAGATGAAAAAATTTTCCAGACAACAGAAAATTGGCATCTATTTTCTATTGTCGTTTCATTTCCTGCGGCCGCGAAAACAAAAATTCATATATCGCATTGCAAAAAGTGATGAATTTCAGATATCGCGCTGCAGAATAAATTTTTCTATATCGATATTGATAAGGAAAAAATATTCTAATAAGGTGCCAACGAAGAGAGTCGACCGGTCGCAACGCGCGCTAGAATAGGGCGGCGTGAAAGGCGACCGGCGCAAGCGGGGTGACATCATGACACGGCACATCACGGCACATCGCACCGGCTATCCGTTCGGCCTGACCTGGGTGACAGCGCTGCATGAAACGACGGATGATACCGGTATCGCCTTCGGCGTCCTGCGGCTGAAAGCCGGCGAGACCTGGACCGAAACGCTTAACGCCGAGACCGCCGCCCTGCTGATGGAGGGCGACATCACGATCCGCCTCGGCAATGACAGCCGGAACTGGCAGCGGCACTCGCTGTTCGACGAAAGCCCACGGGCGGCCCATGCCGCGGCGGCCGTCACGCTGACGATCGAGGCGAAGGCCGACAGCGAAGTCACCCTCTATCGCTGCGCCAACAAGGCGGCCTTCGCCAGCCGCTTCTATGAGGACGTGCCGAACGAGCATCGCGGCAAGGGCCAGGTCGGCAATGCCTGCCTGCGCTTCGTCCGCACCATTTTCGACCGCCGCAACAGCCCGGCGGAAGCACAGCTGGTGCTGGGCGAAGTGGTCACCATGCCGGGCCGCTGGTCGAGCTATCCGCCGCATCATCACCCGCAGCCGGAGATCTACCACTATCGCTTCACCAAGCCGCAGGGCTACGGGCTGTGCGAGCTGGGGCCGGACGTGCTCAGGGTCAAGCAATACGACACGGTGAAGATCTTCGACGGCAATGACCATCCGCAGACCGCCGCGCCGGGCTACGGCATGTATTATGCCTGGGTCATCCGCCATCTGCCGGACAACCCCTATACGGTGCCGGAATTCACCGCCGAGCATGCCTGGGTCAACGAGCCCGGCGCCGCCTCGTGGTTCCCCGACGAGCTGCGGGATGACGAGGCCGGCGACAGCAATGGCCGCGGCAAGGCCTGAGCGATGACAGCAGAACCGCTGGATCTCATCTGCCTCGGCCGCGCGGCAGTCGATCTCTATGCCGAGCAGCCTGGCGCCCGGCTGGAAGATGCCGGCAGCTTTGCCAAATATCTCGGCGGCTGCGCCGCCAATATCGCCGTCGGCGTGGCCCGCCAGGGGCTCAAGGTCGCCATGCTGACACGGGTCGGCGACGAGCATATGGGTCGCTTCGTACGCGAGTCGCTTGCCGCCGAAGGGGTCGATATCAGCCATGTCGGCATTGACAAGAACCGGCTGACCGGCCTCGTCCTGCTCGGCATCAAGGACCGCAACACCTTCCCGCTGATCTTCTACCGCGAGAACTGCGCCGATATGGCGATCGAGGCCGCGGATATCGATGCCGCTTTCGTGGCCCGGGCCCAGGCGCTGCTCGTCACCGGCACCCATCTCTCGACACCCGGCACCTATGAGGCCAGCCGGCGCGCCATCGATCTCGCCCGGCAATCCGGCGGCAAGGTCATCCTCGATATCGATTACCGGCCAGTGCTCTGGGGCCTCGCCGGCCGCGGCGAGGGCGAGATCCGCTATATCGCCGCCGATTCGGTCAGCGCCCATCTGCAGCAGATCGTGCCGCTCTGCGACCTCATCGTCGGCACCGAGGAAGAGATCCGCATTGCCGGCGGGCGCGACACGGTGATCGAGGCTTTGCACCGCCTGCGCGAGCTGAGTGCCGCCACCTTCGTCGTCAAGCGCGGCCCCTATGGCTGCTCGGTCTTTCCCGACCGCATCGGCGCCAGTCTCGACGACGGCATCACGGTGGAAGGGGTCGCGGTCGACGTTCTCAACGTGCTGGGTGCGGGCGACGGCTTCCTCGCTGGCTTCCTGCGCGGCTGGCTGCGCGGCGAGAAGCTGGAGACCTGTTGCCGCTACGCCAATGCCTGCGGCGCCCTGGTCGTGTCGCGGCATGGCTGCTCGCCGGCCGCACCGACGCGCGCGGAGCTGGACGATTATCTCGCCCGCGCCTCGAAGATCGCCCGCCCGGACCAGGACGAGCGCCTGAACCATCTGCACCGCGTCACCACGCGGCATCATGACTGGCCGGAAGTGATGGCGCTGGCCTTCGACCACCGCCTGCAGCTGGAACAACTCGCCGCCGAATGCAAGGCCGACATCGCCCGCGTGCCGGTGCTGAAGCAGCTGATCGGCGAAGCGGTGCTGCAGGTCGCCGCCGACTATCCCGGCCGCGCCGGTGTTCTCACTGACGATATCTATGGCCGCGACGTGCTGGAACATCTGACCGGCCGCGGGCTGTGGATCGGCCGGCCGGTGGAGCTGCCGGGCTCGCGCCCCTTGCGCTTCATGGCCGGCAACAATCTCGCGCTGGCGATGCGGCACTGGCCGTCGGAACATATCGCCAAATGCCTGGTCTTTTACCATCCCGACGACACCGAGGAGCTGCGGCGCGTACAGATCGACCAATTGGCGACGCTGCAGGAAGCCGCCATCGGCACCGGCCATGAATTCCTCATCGAAGTCATTCCGCCCAAGGACATGCCGCCGGCCGTCGATGCGGTCAGCCGCGCCGTCGCACAGATCTATGCCGCCGGCATCCGCCCCGACTGGTGGAAGCTGCCGGGCCTCGGCAATGAGAGCTGGCAGGCCGTCGATGCGCTGATCGCGCGGCATGACCCGCATTGCCGCGGCGTCGTGCTGCTGGGACTGGAGGCGCCGGAGAATGTGCTGGCGGACTCCTTTGCCCTGGCGGCGCAGCATGCGATCTGCAAGGGTTTCGCCATCGGCCGCTCGATCTTCATGCAGCCGGCGCGCGACTGGCTGAACGGACCGGGCGACGATGCCGACAGCGCGCAGTTCATTGCCACTGTCGCCGAGAGCTATCGCCGGTTGATCAAGATCTGGCTGCGCTACCGCGCACGCTAGATCACGCAGGCTGGAGATCATGCGGGCCAGCGATGGCCAGGCTAGCGGGAAGGCCGGCAAAGATCGGCCTATGATGGATTATCGGAGCGGCCCGCAACATCCGCGACAGGGGCCGAGATGAAGGGGAGGATATCGTGGCGACGATCCGGCTGACCATGGCCCAGGCATTGGTCAAATATCTTGCCGCACAATATGTCGAGGTCGAGGGCAGCGAGCAGCCGCTGGTCGCCGGTGTCTTCGCGATTTTCGGCCATGGCAATGTCGCCGGCCTCGGCGAGGCCCTGGCCCAGGCGGCGAACCCCGAGAGCGAAGACCACATCCCGACCTATCGCGCCCATAACGAACAGGGCATGGCCCTGGCCGCGATCGCCTATGCCAAGGCGAAGGATCGCACGCAGATCATGGCCTGCACCACCTCGATCGGTCCCGGCGCCACCAATATGGTGACGGCAGCGGCGCTGGCCCATGTCGACCGCCTGCCGGTATTGCTGCTGCCCGGCGATATCTTCGCCAGCCGCCGCCCTGATCCGGTGCTGCAGCAGATCGAGGATTTCGGTAATCCCACAACCAGCGTCAATGACTGCTTCCGCCCGGTCTCGCGCTTCTGGGACCGCCTGACGCGGCCGGAACAAGTGCTGACCAGCCTGCCGCAGGCGATCCGGGTGCTGACCGATCCCGCCGAATGCGGCCCGGTGACGCTCTGCCTGCCGCAGGACGTGCAGGCGGAAGCCGCCGACTATCCCCTCGCCTTCTTTGCAAAACGCGTCCATCGGCTGCGCCGGCCGGTGCCGGATGCCCGGGAACTGGAGGCCGCAGCAACCATCTTGCGCCAGGCCAAGGCGCCTTTCGTCATCCTCGGCGGCGGCGTGCATTACAGCCGGGCGACCGATGATGTCCGCCGCTTCCTGCAGCAGCATGATCTGCCCGCAGCGGAGACCCAGGCCGGCAAGGGCGCCCTCTCCTGGGACGATCCGCATAACCTGGGCTCGATCGGCGTCACCGGCTCCGCCGCCGCCAACGAGCTTGCCCGCAAGGCCGATGTCATCCTGGCGATCGGCACGCGGCTACAGGATTTCACCACCGGCTCCTGGGCGCTGTTCGCAGCCGGTGCGAAGCTGATCCAGCTCAACGTCAACGGTCATGACGCCTGGAAGCATCAGGCGCAGCCCTTGGTCGGCGATGTGCGGGCCAGCCTCGCGGCCCTGGCGCGGCCGCTCGAGGGCTGGCGCGCACCCGGCGACTGGGCGGCAAGCGGCGCGACGTTGCGCCGGTCCTGGCTCGATACCGTGGCGGCGGCCACCGCCGCACCGAAAGACGATAGAACCGGCGGCAATCAACTGCCGAGCGATGCGCAGGTGCTGGGTGCGGTCAACCGCAAGGCGGCGCGGACCGATGTCGTCGTCAATGCCTCCGGCGGCTTGCCGGGCGAGCTGCATAAATTGTGGAAGACCGCCGATCCCAAGGGCTACCACATGGAATACGGCTATTCCTGCATGGGCTATGAGATCGCCGGCGGCCTCGGCGTCAAGCTTGCCTTCCCGGAGCGGCGCGTCTTCGTCCTGGTGGGCGACGGCGGCTATATGATGATGAATTCCGAGCTCGCGACTTCCGTCATGCTGGGCGCCAAGCTCGATGTCGTCCTGCTGGATAATCGTGGCTTCGGCTGCATCAACCGCCTGCAGCAGGCCTGCGGCGGCGCCCCGTTCAATAATCTTCTGAAGGATGCGAAGCGCGCGGAAGAGGTCGATATCGACTTCGCCGCCCATGCCCGGGCGATGGGCGCCATTGCCGAGAAGGTGGCATCGATCGGCGAGCTGGAAGCGGCCCTCGACCGTGCCAAGGGCTCGCCCCGCAGCCATGTGATCGTCATCGAGACCGATCCCGACCGCACCACGGCGGCGGGCGGCGCCTGGTGGGACGTGCCGGTGCCGCAGGTCTCGCGCCGCGGCGCCGTCGTCACCGCCTATGCCGGCTACCGGCAGAAGATCCAGGCGCGCGACGGGGAATAAGAACGCCCGATACAGGACCACCCAACCGGGGACCCAGACCATGACACCGAAACTGCGTATCGGCCTGATCGGGGCCGGCTTCATCGCCCGCTGCCATGCCTATGCCTATCGCGTCCTGCCGATGGTCTTCCCGGAGGCGCCGGCGCATCCCGAGATGACCCTGGTCTGCGACCAGACCCAGGCGCTGGCGGAAGCGGCGGCTGAGCGCTTCGGCTTTGCCCGCGCCACCGACGACTGGCGCCGCCTGGTGGCCGATCCCGAGATCGATATCGTCGACATCTGCGTGCCGTCCAATCTGCACAAGCCGATCGCCCTGGCCGCCATCGCCGCCGGCAAGCATGTCTATTGCGAGAAGCCGGTCGGCCTCGGCGTTGCGGAAGCGCAGGAGATCGCCGATGCCGCTGCCCGGGCCGGGCGCCGCTCGCTGGTCGGCTTCACCTATCTGCGCCACCCGATCCTGGGACTGGCGCGGCGCTTGATCGATGACGGGGCCATCGGCGCGGTCACGCATTTTCGCGGCCAGCATAACGAAGATTATCTCTGCGACCCGCAGAGCCCCTTCACCTGGCGCTGCGATCCGGCGATCGGTGGTGCCGCCGGGGCGCTGGGCGATCTCGGCGCCCATATCATCAGCCTGGCCCGGGCCCTCTGCGGCGAGATCGTCGAGGTCAATGCCAGCCGCCGCACGATGATCAAGCAGCGGCCGACGACGCCGGGCGGCACCGAGATGCGCGATGTCGGCAATGACGATATCACGCAGATGATGGTGCGCTTCGCCAGCGGCGCCGGCGGCTATCTCGAAGCGAGCCGCATCGCCACCGGCAGCAAGATGAATATCGGCTTCGAGATCACCGGCACGGAAGGCGCCCTGCGCTTCGACGGCGAGCGCATCAACGAGCTGCAGGTCTTCGACCGGCGGGCAGGATTGGCGCAAGCCGGCTTCCGCACCATTCTCGCCAATCCCGACCATCCGCCTTACGGCAATTTCATCCCGGCCCCCGGCCATGGGCTCGGCTTCAACGACCTCAAGGTCATCGAGGTCAAGGAATTGATGGATGCCGTCATGACCGGACGATCCGCCGGCCCCGATCTCGCCGAGGCGGCGCGGATCAGCGCAGTCATGGAAGCGGCGATCCGCGGCTCGGCAAGGAACGGGTCAGAGGGCGGCGGCTGGCTGGCCGTGTGATTCGGATTTCCGCCTTTCCGGCACGGCTTCAACCTGCGAGCTTGCCAGCATCGCGCGCCAGCGGGCGATTTCCGCCAGCGCCGCTTCCGGCGGATCGCTGACGATACGACTCTCGCCGAGACTGATCTCGCCGGTCTCGCCGTCGAGCGACAGCCAGTCGCCCTCGGCCACGGGCTGGCCAGCCAGCAGGCATTGCCGGGCACCATCCTCCACCTCCAGCGCCGTGCAGGCCACCAGGCAGACCTTGCCCAACTGGCGCGCGACAACTGCGGCATGCGCCGTCCTGGCACCGATCGCCGTCAGCGTGCCATCGGCGACGGCGAGCCCGGCGATATCCTCGGTCGAGATATCGCGGCGGATGAGAATGACCGGCTTGCCATCGGCCGCCAGTTCCTTGGCGCGGCGGCTGTCGAAGACGGCGCGGCCGCAGGCCATGCCGGGCGAGGCCGAAACGGCGCGCGCGACGGCGGGGCCGCGTTCCAGGAAGCGGGTGAGGCCCGCCTTGACAAGATCGATATCGCCGACGCGCCTGAGCCCGGTCGCCGCATCGATGATGCCTTCATGGACAAGATCGATCGCGCATTGCAGCGCGGCCCGCGGCGTGCGCTTGGCGGAACGGGTCTGCAGGAAATAGAGACGGCCCTCTTCGACGGTGAACTCGATATCCTGCAAATCGCCGCATTCCCGTTCCAGCCGCTTGGCGCCGGCCGCAAGCTCGCCGATGACGCGCGGCAGGCGCGCGGTCAACAAGGCGGCATCGCCCGGGCTGCGGCGGCCAGAAACCACGTCCTCGCCCTGGGCATCGAGCAGGAAATCGACATAGAGGCCCGGCGCGCCGGTCGCGGGATTGCGCGAGAAGGCAACGCCGGCGCCGGATTTGCTGCCGGCATTGCCGAAGACCATGGCCTGGACCGTGACCGCCGTGCCGCTCAGCCCCTCAAGCGCATTGAGGCGGCGATATTCCTGGGCGCGCGGGCTTTCCCAGGACTGATAGACGGCCAGCGCCGCCGCCACGACCTGCTCCATCGGGTCGTCGGAAATGCGGGCCTTCGCGCCATGCTGGGCAATCTCGCGATAGCTCTGCGTCAGCCGCTCCAGCGCCTCGCCATCGAGTTCCGCTTCGCCGACGACTTCCTCGGTCTGGATCATCTCGGTGAGCGCCGCTTCGAATGGCGCAGCCGGCAGGGCCAGAACCACTTCCGCATAGCTTTGAATGAAGCGCCGATAGCTGTCCCAGGCGAGGCGCGGATTGCCGGTGAGGCGGACGAGGCCCCGCAGGCTTTCGGCATTCAACCCCACATTGAGGATCGTTTCCAGCATGCCGGGCATCGACTTCGCGGCACCGGAACGCACCGAGACGAGCAGCGGGTTGCGCCGATCGCCGAAGCGCCGGCCGGTACGCGCCTCGAGCCGCGCGATGCCCTGCCGCAGCCCGTCCTTGAGCGCGCTAATCGCCGCCGTATCGCCCCGGTTGACGGGCTGGCAAAGCGTCGTCGGCAGAACGAAGGCCGGCGGCACCGGCAGGCCGAGGCGGTTCATCACCGCCAGTTGCGCCGCTTTCGACCCGACGACTTCAGCGCCTATCGGCGTGGCGGCAGTTGCACCCGCATCGATGAAATGAACGGCGATATTGCTCATGCCGACAACTCCTCTAAAACCCGGTCCCGCAGCGCCAGGGCACCATGACTGAGATAATCGGTCGCGGTCTCGATCTGGCGCGTCATCTCGATGCCGATCGTCAGCGCCCGCGCATCGGCCGCCGGCACCGACATCAGGGCAGCAAAGGTCGCGCGCGCCGCCTGATCGGCGCGCTTCTCCGCATTGACCACCGCATCGATCGCCTGCAGGGAATCGACGGCATCCGAACGCTGCCCCAAAGGCAGCAACGAGGCCGCCTCGATCGCCCGCACCATCTGGCCGACGCTGTCGACGGCGATATCCGCAAGATCCGCCAGCGGCGCCAAGGCCTGCATCGCGTTAGGCTCCGGCAGCAGGCTGAGCAGGAAGGCGCATTCGTCGAAGGCGTCCGCCGCGTTTTCCACTTCATCGATCACCGGGCGCAGCTTGCCGGTCTCGCGCACCCGGGCGGCGATCTCGCGCGCCTGCACCGTGAGACGATCGGCCTTCTCTTCCAGCCGCTTCGACTGGCGGGCCAAAGCATGGCGGTCGGCCGCCGTCATCGAAGCCGGCGTTGAAATAGCGGCGGCGATCGCCCCCGCCAGCATGCGCGACAGGCCGAGATGCCGCACCAGGACGGTCAGCACGGCGCTTTCCGCCGTCTCGAAGCGCTGCGCCAGATCGGCCTGTATCTCGTCGCGGATGAGGCGCGCCGTGCGCCCGGCGGAAAGCCCCGTGCTGCTTTCATGCAGCACATGGCGCAGGAATTCCTGGCATTCGACTTCACCCAGGGCACGGTCGAGCCGCATGCCATAGGGAATGCGGCCGGCGGCGGTGCGTCCCACCGCCTCGAAGACGAGATCGATGCCGCCCAGTTCCAGGAAGCCGCGATGGCCGTAATCATGCTGCGCGGCCCAGATCAGCAGGTCGATCGCGACACCCTTGCCGACGAAAGTCTGCAGCGCCTTGCGCGCCTTGTTCCAGTCGATCAGGAAGACGATGCGGGAGCCGAGAAAGGCGAGGAAATCCTCCAGCGCCGACTCATCCGACGCTTCAAAGCGGCCGGTCAGCATGTAGAAGACATCCTCTTCGCCGAGACCGGCAGAGGCCTGTTCATCGAGCTTGCTCCAGGCGACCTGGCGGTCGGCGAAGAGCGTCATGAAGAACTTCGCGCGTGGGCGATGGACATCGGTATAGGTGATCGTCACCGCGGCGCCATCGATATGGACGACCAGCACATGAGCGTCGGTGGTGCCGATGTCGTTCTGAATGGTCAGGCGCTCGCCGCTGCGCACCGCCGTGGTGCCGAGGCCGGGATGGCCGAAAGCCAAAGGCGCGGTGCGGTTCAGGCCGCGCATGAAGGCGCGGATGCGGGGCCGATCGGGCGCTTCCACGCAATAGGCGCGGGCGCCGTCCAGCACCTCGCCGGCCGCTTCGACCGACAGGCGGTTGATGGCCTTATGCAGATCCATGGTCAGCAGGTGAACGCTGTCGCGGCCGTTGCGCCGCGCCGAGGTGATGGCTTTGACGTCATCGATCGCGAGGTGGTCGCTTTCCGCCGCCGGCAGGTTCTCCACAATCGTCGCAAGGCGCTGGCGCAGGGCCGCACCTTCTTCCGCCGCGCCGGCTTCGACCGGGGCCAGCATGGTGCCGAGATCGTCGCCGAGCTGCCGCAGCAGATGATGGACGCCCGGCATGATCAGCCGGCCCTGCCCGACATCCTGAACCCCGGCGACCAGGTTGTCATACTGGCCGTCACCGAGACCCGCCGCGCGCCGCTCCGCGATCATCAGATTAGGCTTGCGGCCGGGCGAATGGGCCTGCAGAACCGCCTCCTGCATCAAGGTCAGGCCGAGCTTGATGCGGTCATTGGCGGCAAGACCCGCAGCCAGCAGCGAAGGTAGCAGCACCGCCTTCTCGCCCAGGCGTTCCATGATCTCAAGCTTGACTGTCATGCCCTGTCTCCCTGCCTGAAGATGCGCTCTTTGCAGGGAGGCTACTGATGATTGCTGCTGCGATACTTGCGGTAGATCAGGTCATGAAAATGTCATCTGATAGCGCTGACAGCCGGCATGATTAACATATTCTCAATCTTGGCCCTCCTAGCATTCGACCGGTTCATTTGATAAGTGACCTGTCGAAGCGCCGCAGGTGAAAAAGCCGTCCGCGGCGTCGGCAGATCGCCGCTCGCTCTTGCGAGGGCTTGTGCCGTCATTTCTGGTTCGCCAGGACAGTGGAAACGAATAGACCGCACGTGACGAGTTCCGATCGACCGCCCACCAAGCGCCGCGAATCATTGCATGCCGGACAAAGCCGGCTGCTGGAAATGATTGCAACGGGTGCGCCGCTCGGCGAAACGCTGGATCACCTCGCCGCCTTCATCGAAGCGCAGATCGCCGATACGGCCTGTGCGATCCTGCTGGCCGACCCGGAAGGCCGCCATCTGCGTCTGGGCGGTATCGGGAAATTGCCGGCACCCTGCCGCCGGGTTCTCGATGACCTCGCCTTCAAGCCGGCTTGCGGCCCCTGCTGTGCCGACATCCACCGGCAGCAGGCAGGCTGCGCCAGCGATATCACCAACGAACCACAGATCAAGCCGTTAGCTGCGGCGGCGCGCGCAGCGGGGCTGACCGGTTGCACGTCGACGCCCATCCTATCGCCGCGTGGCGATAGCCTCGGCAGCCTTGTGCTCTATCACGGAGCGAATCCGAACAGGCGCGCGACCAGCCGCGTCATCAACACGGCCGCCCATATCGCCACGATTGCGATCGAGGCGGAAAGATCGCAGCAGGCCGTGCACCAGCAACTGCATTTCATGCAGCAACTGGTCGACACGATCCCCTGTCCGGTTTTTTTCAAGGACGAACAAGGCCGCTATCTCGGCGGCAATCACAGCTATGAACAGATGATCGGCGTGGCGCGCGCAGATTTCATCGGCAAAACGGTCTATGACATCGCGCCGAAGGAACTGGCGGATCGATATCGCGCGGCCGACGACATCCTGTTCGCCAATGGCGGCACCCAGGTCTATGAAGCCAAGGTGCAGGGCGTTACGGGACCCGTGCGCAACGTCATGTTTCACAAGGCCACCTTCTCGCGCGCGAACGGCCGGCTCGGCGGCCTGGTCGGCGTGGTGCTCGACATCACCGACGCCAAGATCGCCGAAGCGAAGTGGGCAGCGGCGGCCCGCGAAGCGGCGATCGCCAACCAGGCAAAGTCCGACTTCCTGGCGCAGATGAGCCATGAATTGCGAACACCCCTCAACGCCATTATCGGCTTTTCCGAAGCCATGAAGCTGCAGGTCTTCGGTCCGCTGAGCAATCCGCATTACGAGTCATACGCCGCCGACATCTATCAAAGCGGTCACTTGCTGCTGTCGCTCATCAACGACATTCTCGACCTGTCCAAGATCGAGGCCGGAAAATACCGGCTGCACCTGGAGAGCATCGATCTGCGCGGCCTGGTCCTCGGCGCCGTCCATATGGTGGAACAGCATGCCCGCGAAGCCAGGGTAAGCCTGACGGTGCATCTGCCGGAGCGCCTGCCGCCCCTCCTCGCCGACCGGCGTGCAGTCATCCGAATCGTCCTCAACCTGCTCAGCAATGCGATCAAGTTCACGCCGGCCGGCGGCAAGGTGGAACTGCATTGCGTCGCGGAAGATAGCGGGGCGATCATCACCGTCGCCGACACCGGCATCGGCATGGCGCCGGCCCAGATACCGGTTGCCCTCTCCACCTTCGGCCAGCTCGACAACGCCTATGCCCGCCGCCATCAGGGCACCGGCCTTGGCCTGCCGATGGTGAAGGCCCTGACGGAACAACATGGCGGGGAGCTGAAGATCGAGAGCGAACTCGACAAGGGTACGACGGTCACCATCCGCCTGCCCGGACGGGCCGATCGGGTCCGGCAGGGCTGATCCGCCGGCGCCTGACCGTCAATCAACCGATCCGGCTCTACTTAAAAGGATAGAGGGCGATTCACGCGCTCTAGGCGATGCCGCGCAATCCCTTGGTTGCGATGCCCGCGACATAGGGCATCGGTCCGATCCGTGTCGCATCGAGCGACAGGTCGCGCTGGAACGAGCCGGTGAAATCGGCGCCGCGCAGATCCGAGCGGCTGAGTTTGGCGCCGCCGAGATTGGCACCGCTGAGATCGGTATAGAGCAGGCGGGCGTCGCGGCATTTGACATTGCCGAGCAGCGCGCCATGAAAGATGGCCGCCGACAGATTGGCGCCGCTGAAATCCGAATTGCGCAAATCGCAGTTGCTGAGATCGAGCCGCACGCCGCGGCGGCCGAGGCTGTCGACCCATTCGCCATGGGCGCGGATGCGGGCCTGCAGTTCCGATGAGCTGATCGGCCGCGCCGGGGTGATCTCCACCGTCAGCGGATCCAGCGCCTGCAGGCTGGCGGCATCCATCGAGCTGCCGACGAAGCGGGCCCCGGCCATCTTGGCGCCGACGAAGGCGGCATTGGCGATATCGGCGCAATCGAAACAGGCACGGCGGATATCGGCATGCCGGAAGGCCGCATTGGCGATCTGCGCGCCGGAGAAATCGACGCCCGGCATGCGGGCCTCGGAGAAATCGGCATCCTTGATCCAGGCGCCGCGAAAGGCGCCCGGCAAGGTGTCCGGCGACAGCGTGACATAGGTGCCGGAAAGATCGGCCCCCTCCGCCGCCACGCGGCTGAGATCGGCATCTTCGAACCGCGCACCGCGCAGATCCGCGCGCACGAGTTGCGCCGCCGTCAGATCGGCTTCGTCAAAGCGGCTGCCGCGCAGATCCGCGCCCTTGAGATTGACGCCGCGCAGCGTCGCGTGGCTGAGGTCGCATTCCACCAGGATGGCGTTTTCGAGATTGAGCAGGCTGAGATCGAGCCCCGAGAGATCGCAGCGCTGCAACATGCAGCGCCGTCCTTCCCGGCGCTGACGGCGCCAGTCGGCATGCAGTTCGGTGATGCGTCGCAGCGCTTCCTGCGACAGCTTCTGCCCAACAATGGTTTGTGCTTCGGGCCAGGCCCGACTCATGACTGCCTCATCTTCCGATCCAGCTCCCCGCCGGCAGCACCCGCCGTCAGTCGTTAACGGCCTCAGTTACATTTATAGTATCGGGATAGCGATTGAGTCGCCAGAGGCTCCGGCGAGGCGGCGGCGACCAAGCCAGGTCTTAACGCGGTCAGGCAACCGTCAGCCGCAATCGATCGCGCAGGTCATTCGGACCATCTGTCGCTGCCTCGCCCATCACCCAGTCCCGAAACAGCGCGACCTTGCGCTGCCGCAGCGCTTCCGGCCGTGTCACCAGGTAGTAGGCGAATTGCCCCGGCCAGGGGAGATCCAGCACGCAGACCAGGCGCCCGCCGGCAAGCTCCGCCGATGCGAAGATATCGCGCACCAGGGCGATACCCTGCCCGGCCAAGGCAGCCTGAACCAGCAGGAGATCGCCCTCGAAGCTCGCCCCCTCGCTGCCCCGCGCGTCATCGACATCATGGCAGCGCAGCCAGAGCGGCCAGTCGACCCGGTTAATATCCTGCAGCAGCGGGTAATCGAGGCAATCCGCCGGCCGGCGAATCGGCGGCAGCCCGCGCTTGCGCATCCGGCGAAGGAAGTCCGGGCTGCAGACAGGCAGCAGGCGGGGCGTCAAGAAGCGGAATGCGGCAAGGCCGGGATAATCGCCGAGCCCGTGGCGCAAACAGAGATCGATCCCGTCGCGCCGCGGGTCGACGAGGCGGTTGGTGGTTTCAATATGCAGTTCGATATCGGGATGGGCGGCGGTAAAACGGCCGAGCCGCGGCACCAGCCAGCCGCCCGCCAAAGCCGCCGTGGTGCTGATGCCGAGCCGGTTGCGGCGACGTGGATTGCTGACCGATTGCCAGGCGCCGTCGATGCGCTCGAAACCTTCCAGCAAAGGCTGTAACAGGCTGCGGCCGGCTTTGGTCAACTGCAAGGCGCGGTTCTGGCGCTCGAACAATCTCTGCCCCAGGCGGTCTTCCAGCAGCTTGATCTGCTGGCTGACGGCACCGGGCGTCACATGCATGGCCTCGGCCGCGGCCTTCATGCTGCCGAGGCGGCCGGTTTCAGCGAAGGCACGCAAGGCCAGCAGAGGCAGCGATGAGCTCATGCAAATACATTAGTTTAGCTAAACTGAGATGGCAAGAATGTGGTTTGCCGCCGGCGCCGTGATGCGCTCAGGTGAGGCGAGGTAGAGCAGTGCATGACGAGGGAAGCGGCGGATATGGCGGTGCGGACGGAAGAGACCGGTACGGAGATCCAGGACACGCAAAGCCGCCCTGCCGGCGGAGCGGCAGCGCTCTGGGGTATCGCCATCCTGGGCTTTCTCGCCCTCGCCGTTTCCTTTTCGGCGCGCGCGGCATTCTCGCTGGCCATGCCGATCTGGAGCAAGGAAGGCTGGCCGATCGCCTTCACCTCGGAGATTGGCGCCGCCGCCCTGATCGTCATGGCGGCAGTGGCCCCGCTGGCCGGCAATCTGCTCGACCGGCGCGGCCCGCGACAGATTCTGGTGACCGGTCTGCTGATCGTGGGCGCCGGCATGACCGTGATTGCCTGCGCGCGGCAGAGCTGGCTCCTGCTGCCGGGCTTCAGCCTCATCAGCGCCGTGGGCTTCGGCCTGGTCGCGCAGCATGTCGTCGCCACGGCAATCGCCCAGGAAACCAGCAGCAAGCGCGGCCTGGCGACCGGGCTCGCCACATCCGGCTCCACCGCGGGGCAATTGCTGCTGGTGCCGGGCCTCGCCTGGCTGATGCAAAGCCAGGACTGGCGACACGGTTTTCTCGCCCTGGCCGTCGGCGCCGCGCTGCTCGCCATCGTCGCGCTGATCTTCTTGCGGCGCGGCGCCCGACGAAGCGCCGTGACGCGTCAAGACGGCGAGACGTTCAAGCAGCGCTTCGTCGCACTTCTCAAGCAACCGGTTTTCCATGCCTTGTACTGGAGCTTCGTGATCTGCGGCTTCACCACGACCGGCGCCATCGAGACGCATCTCCTGCCTTATGCCGCACTTTGCGGCCTGCCGCCGCTGCCCAGCGCCGCGACCTATGGACTGCTCTCCGGCGTCAATCTGCTCGGCATGATTCTCGTCGGCTGGATGACGGACAGGCTCAACCGGCCGCTGCTGCTCGGCAGCATCTATATCCTGCGCGGATTCTGCTTCCTGCTGCTGATGAGGACTGGCGGCGATCTCGCCTGGCTGACGGTCTTCGCCGTGGCCTTCGGCCTCGTCGATTATGCCACGGTCCCGGTGACGGCGAGCCTGGTCGCCAGCCATCTCGGCTTGCGCATCATGGGCCTCGCCATGGGGCTGATCGCAGCCGGCCATGCTCTGGGCGGCGCGGCCGGTGCTTTTTGGGGCGGCTGGGTCACCGGTGCCTATGGCAATTACGACCTGCTCTGGGAGTCTTCGCTCGGCCTGGCGCTGCTTGCCGGCGTGATCGTTTTGTTACTTCCGGGAAAAGCGAATAGCAGCCATGCGGCCGATGCTCCGGCAACTGCCGGCTGAGAAAGCATTCCTTAAGATTCGACATGTTACCGCCTCCACGGAATTTTGCGTCCTATCGAGGGGTAACCAAGAATGCGTTCGTCCGGCTTGTTGTCGCGCCTGCCGCTTTCCCTGAAAATCCTTTTGCCGATCCTCGGCGCCGTGGCGATCGGCTATACGGTGTCGACCTGGATTTCCTCCGGCGAGAGCGGCAAGCTGATGAAATCACTGGCCCTTGGACAAGGCCAGGAAATGGCGCAGTCGCGCGCCGCGCGCATGCAGGTGATGTTCAACACCAACTACCAGATCGCCTATAATCTGCGCGACGCCTATCTCGGCATGCGCCAGGAAAAAGCCCTGAACCGCGCCGCCATGGTGGCGGCGATGCGCGCGGCGATCAAAGCCAACCCGCAGCTGGTCGGCGTCTGGGCCGGCTTCCAGCCGGATGCCTTCGACGGTGACGACAAGGCGGCCATCGGCAGCGAGGGCGCCAATCCGCAGGGGCGCTTCGTTCCCTATATCTATCCCAAGGCCGGCGGCGTTCAGCTCGACCCGATGGTGGCCCTGGACAGCCAGAAAAGTGATGGGGATTTTTATCAAATCCCCTTCAAAACCGGCGAAGATACCGTGCTTGAGCCCTATATCTATCCGCTCGCCGGCAAAGATACGCTGCTGGTCAGCCTGGCGACGCCGGTCAAGGTCGACGGCAAGGTGATCGGCGTCGTCGGTGTCGACATCTCGCTCAACCAGATGAACGAGGATCTGACCAAGGTCCGCCCCTATGGCACCGGTTCGGTCGCGGTCATCTCCAGCGGCGGCCTGTTCGCCGCCTCGATCGATCAGAAGAATCTCGGCAAGCCCTTCGCCGATGCCAGCCCCGCCTTCCCGCCGGCCCTGCCGCGCATTCAGCAGGGCGAAAGCTTCATGTTTGAAGATTTCTCCAAGGCGCTGCAGACCAATGTCACGCGGATCCTGGTGCCGATGCAGATCGGCAATGCGCCGAAGCCCTGGTCGGTCATGGTCAGCCTGCCGCAGGACAAGGTCCTGGCGCCGGTCAAGGAGATCGTCACCACCAATCTGCTGATCGCCATCGCGGTGGTTGTGCTGCTGGCCATCGTGATCATGCTGCTGGTGCGCTTCGTGGCGGCAAGGCCCATCACCAAACTGACGGCGGCCGTCGAGACTCTGGCCGACGGCCGGACCAGCGTGACGGTGCCGATGACCGAGCGCGGCGACGAGCTGGGCGTCATGGCGAAGGCGGTGGAATTCTTCCGCCAGAAGCTGATCGAGGTCGAAGAGCTGCGCCAGCAGCAGGAGCAGTCGGAGAAGTCCGCCGCCGAAGAGCGGCGCCGCGTCATGCTCGACATGGCCAACACCTTCGAAGCCAGCGTGAAGGGCATCGTGCAATCGGTCTCGAGCTCGGCCACCGAGCTTGAATCCAATGCGCAGTCCATGTCGTCGGTGGCCGATGCCAGCGCCCGCCAGGCGACGGCGGTTGCCGCCGCGGCGACCCAGGCTTCGGCCAATGTGACCACGGTTGCGGCGGCGGCGGAGGAACTTTCCTCGTCGATCCGCGAAATCGCCCGCCAGGTCTCGGACAGCAATTCGGTGGCGCGCGGCGCCGTCGACGAGGTGGCCCGCACCGGCCAGACCGTGGAGAGCCTGGCCGAAGCGGCCGGCAAGATCGGCGGCATCGTGCAGCTGATCAACGACATCGCCAGCCAGACCAATCTCCTGGCGCTCAACGCCACGATCGAAGCGGCCCGCGCGGGCGATGCCGGCAAGGGCTTCGCGGTGGTTGCCTCGGAGGTAAAGAACCTCGCCAATCAGACGGCCCGCGCCACGGACGAGATTTCTGGCCAGATCACCAGCATGCAGTCGGTGACGCAGGAAGCGGTCGGCGCCATGTCGCGAATCCGCCAGACCATCGACCGGATCAACGAGATCTCCTCGGCCATCGCCGCCGCGGTGGAGGAGCAATCGGCCGCGACGCAGGAGATTTCCAACAATGCCCATCAGGCCGCCAGCGGCACCGATGAGGTCAACCAGAACATCACCGGCGTCAGCCGCGCCTCGGAAGATGCCGGCTCGGCCTCCTCGCATGTCCTGCAGGCCGCTGCCGACCTTAACCGTCAGTCGCAATCGCTGGCACTGGAAGTCGACGGCTTCATCGCCAAGGTTCGCGCCGGCTGAGGGCGCCGCCACGAGCACCGAAAGGGCAGCCCGCGCGGGCTGCCCTTTTTGCTTGGGGCGACCTTATTCAGTTCGCCGCGATCCAGCCCTGCTTGATGAAGATCGGCTTGAGCGCCGCGGCGATCTTGTCGCCGATATCGTCGGCGTCATGACTGACGGTCGCAGCCTGGGTTTCACGAATGGCCTGCGTGCCGCCGCTGACCGCCGCCGTGGTTGCGATGCTGGCGGCACCGATGGCAGCGCCGGCCCCGCCCGTCGCCACCATGCCGGGCGCCGCGCCGCTGCTGCCGCTTGCCCGGAAGTCGGCAAGACGCCGTTCGGCCTGCGCCGCAGCGAGATAAGTCAGCGCCACCCGGGTATCGACGGTGCTGGCCCCGGCGCCGAAGCCGATCAACACGCGCTTCGCCCGGTTGCCTTCATTGATCGCGACGATATTGCCGTCGACCAGGACGGCATTGTCGCCGGCTGGGATCACCGCATCGGCGGAAATGCGCCGCACCGACAGGCCCATCTTGGCGATGGCATCGACCAGCGTGTTGCCGAGGGCGTCGACGACGGATTGCGCCGCCGCCTGCTGCTGCTGGCCATCATTCTCGCCGCTGAGCGCGCGCCGCAAACGGGCAAGACGGCCGCTATCGAGCGCCACGTCACCGGGCGCGACGACGAAATCGCGGACCAAGACGACCGCCGGCCGCGGCAAGGCCGTCCCTTCATACATGGACTGGGTCGTAACCTCGGCGTGGCTGCAGCCGGCAAGGACGGGAATGAGCGAAAGCAACAGGATAAACGCGGTGGATCGCATCGAGACCTTCATGATGATGAAACGCGTAGAGGGCGGCATTCGTCCCGGGCCCTTCGCCCGCACAAAGCCACGGCACAGACTGGCAAATTCGCTATAGACGCGGACCAGCGGATTGATCGAGCTTTGCATGCACCAGGCCGTATATGTGAGTAATATGTCTTTATGCAAGGAAGAGCGCAGGTGACAGATATCTATGTCGATGGCGATGCCTGTCCGGTCAAGGACGAGGTGCTGCGGGTGGCGGCGCGCCATGAAATTGTCACCCATCTCGTCAGCAATCGCTGGCTGCGGGTGCCGGAGACGCCGCTGGTCCGGCGCGTCGTGGTGACGGAAGGTTTCGATGCCGCCGATAACTGGATCGCCGATCATGCCAAGGCCGGCGACATCGTCATCACCGCCGATATCCCGCTCGCCTCGCGCTGCCTGAAGGCCGGGGCCGATGTCCTCGGCCCGACCGGCAAGGCTTTCACCGAAGCCAATATCGGCATGGCCCTGGCGATGCGGGAGCTGAATTCGCAGCTGCGCGACCTCGGGGAAATCCGCGGCTACAATGCCGCGTTCTCGAAGCAGGACCGTTCCAGTTTCCTGCAGGAGCTGGAACGCGCGATCCAGAGGCTGAAACGGCGCTGATCCTGCGCGGCGGAAATATCGGCAATTAACCTGACGGTAACCATACCGACTTGAATCATGTCGCCGCACCGAGGCAGCCCCCGCCTGCGGCAGAATGACGCGATCGCCGGCCCGCGCCACTGGCATGCAATCAAAGTCATGAGCCATGCGGAATTGCCCCTGGTAGATGCCGCCAAATCGGGCAATGTTAAGCGCTATCATGTCTGCCGAACCTGATTTGCCGGCCGCCACGACCAAGCGCCCGCGCAATTTCCGCATCATCGCCATCGTCATCGCCAGCTCGCTCTTCATGGAACAGCTGGATGCCACCGTGCTCACCACGGCGCTGCCGACCATGGCGCATAGTTTCGGCGTCAAGCCGCTCAGCATGAGCATCGCGCTCACCGCCTATCTGCTGAGCCTGGCGGTCTTCATCCCGGCCAGCGGCTGGGTTGCCGACCGCTACGGCGCCCGCAAGGTGTTCTGCGCGGCGATCGGCATCTTCACCTTGGGCTCGATCCTTTGCGGCCTCGCCCCCGGCCTCACCTTCCTGGTCGTCGCCCGGCTGATCCAGGGGTTGGGCGGCGCCTTGATGGTGCCGATCGCGCGGCTCATCCTGCTGCGCAACGTCGCCAAGAGCGATTTCATCTCCGCCATGTCCTGGATGCTGGTGCCGGCCCTGATCGGCCCCATTCTCGGTCCGCCGATCGGCGGGTTGATCGTCACCTATCTCGACTGGCGCTGGATCTTCTACGTCAACGTGCCGATCGGCATCGTCGGCATCGTCCTGGCGACCATCCTGGTGGCCGATACCAAGGAGCCGCCGGCCGGACGCTTCGATTATATCGGCCTGATCCTGGCCGGCATCGCGCTCTCCTGCCTCACCTTCGGCGTGGAGATGGGGACGCGCGGCGTGCTCTCGGATCAGGGCATGGTCCTGGTCTTCGGCGCGGCACTTGCCGGCACGCTGCTCTATTTCGTCCATGCCTGGCGCCTGCAGCATGCGGCGGCGCCGGCCGAGCCGATCCTCGACATGACCTTGATGCGGATTCCGACCTTCAGCCTGTCGGTGATCGCCGGTGGGCTCACCCGCATCACCGGCGGCGCCACCCCCTTCCTGCTGCCGATGATGATGCAGCTCGGCTTCGGCATGTCGGCGGCGGAAAGCGGCTTCGTCACCTTCGTCAATGCCATCGGCTTCATGGCGATGAAGGCCGCATCGACGCCGATGCTGCGGCGCTGGGGCTTCCGCAAGACCATGGTCTGGAACGCCCTCATCGCCACCGCTTGCATCGCCACCTATGCCGCCTTCCGGCCGAGCTGGCCGCTCTGGTGCATCTATATCGTGCTGCTGGCGGGGGGCTTCTTCCAGTCGCTGCAATTCGCCGCCTATAACACCGTCGCCTATGCCGACATCCCGCGCAGCCGGATGAGCCAGGCGACCAGTTTCTATGCCACCTTCCAGCAATTGATGCTGTCGCTGGGCATCTGCGTCGCCTCCGGCGCCCTGCATATTTCCGTCGCCCTCTCCGGCCATGACTCGGCCGGCCTCGGCGACTTCTCGGTCGCCTTCCTGGTGGTGACGGGGGTTTCGCTGCTGGCCTCGCCGGTCTGCCTCGCCTTCCCGCGCAATGCCGGCGAAGAGATGCGCGGCAAGCCAGCCCCAGCACCGGCCAGCGCCAATCTGGCAGCCGCCGAATAGGGCGCCTTCCGCCACCGGTTTTCCCGCAGCAATCAAATAGTTAACGGATTTCGCCGCAACCGCCGGCGGCGCGGCCGGGGATTGCGCGAATCCGGGTTGTCAGGCTCCTCCGTCCGGGCTACCTCAAGCGCCGATCAGCCGGCCGGCCCCTGGATGCCTGGCCCTGGCCCCATAGCATCCGTTGAAGCCCGTGACCCTTCTGACCACCGATTTCGATTTCGACCTGCCGGAGACGCAGATCGCCCAGCA
>DATLJB010000183.1:0-36219 GCA_035539075.1 Terriglobia bacterium | reverse complement strand
CAGCGAGTTTTTCGCGCTCGGCACCTAAATTCTTCTCGATTGTTAATCCGTGGCCGCACAGGCAGTTTGCGGCCACGGTAATCCCTACAATCGGAGTAGAGTATCATGACCAGCTTCAACGACCTGCGCCGCGCCTTCACGGCAGGCCGTCTGTCTCGCCGCGATTTCTTTGCCGGTGCCACTGCGCTGGGACTGGCCGCTGCAGCCACGAATCTGATCGGCCCCGCGCCGGCTTATGCCGATACGCCGAAGCGCGGCGGCAATCTGCGCATCGGCATCGGCGGCGCCAGCACGACCGACAGCCTCGATCCCAGGACCTATGCCGATATCGGCGTCATCACCCTGGGCGCGCAGGTCTTCAGCAGTCTGGTCGAATTTGACGAACACCATAACCTGCTGCCGGGCGTCATCGAGAGCTGGGAAGTGAAAGCCGGCGCCAAGGAATGGGTGCTCAATCTCCGCAAGGGCGTCACCTTCCACAACGGCAAGACCCTGGACGTCGACGACATCATCTATTCGCTGAACCTGCATCGCGGTGACTCGAAATCCGGCGTGGTCGGACAGACCAAGCATATCAGCGACATCCGCAAGCTCTCTGACCAGCAGATCGCCATCACCCTCACCCGCGGCGATTCCGAACTGATCAACCTGCTGGGCGACTTCCACTTCAAGGTGGTGCCGAACGGCTTCACCGACTGGGCGAAACCGGTCGGCACCGGCCCCTTCGTCTTTGACAGCTTCACGCCCGGCGTCAGCTTCCGCGCCAACCGCAACGCCAATTTCTGGCGCTCGGACCGCGCCTTCGTCGATTCCGTGGAGGTGACATTCATCGCCGATGGTGCCGCCCGCACCAACGCGCTGATCGCCGGACAGGTCGATATCATCAACCGTGCCGACCGGCGGACCGTCGACCTCCTGAAGCAGAGCCCGAATGTCGGGGTCGAAACCGGCCCGACCGGCTGGCATGCGATTTTCGCGGCCCGGCTGGATACTGCCCCCTTCAGCGACGCCAATCTGCGCCTTGCCTTGAAGCATGCGATCGACCGCGAGCAGATCCTGAAGACCCTCTTCAACGGATATGGCTCGGTCGGCAATGACCATCCGGTGCCAAAGAGCGACCCCTTCTTCAATACCGAGCTGCAGCAGACCGCCTTCGATCTCGACAAGGCGAAGTTCTATGCCAAGAAGGCCAATCTCGGCGCCGCGCTGCCGCTCAGCGCTTCCGATACGACCTATGAGGGCGCCGTCAACGCCGCCGAACTCTATCAGGCTTCAGCTGCCAAGGCCGGCATCAAGTTCGACCTGCATCGCGAGCCGGCTGACGGCTTCTGGTCGAATGTCTGGCTGAAGCGACCCTTCACCGGTTCCTACTGGCAGGGCCGTTCGACCGCCCTGCAGATCCTCAGCGTCGCCTATCGTTCCGATGCGCCCTGGAACGAAACCGCCTGGCATGACGAGAAGTTCGATAAGCTGCTCATCGATGCCGCCGCCGAGATCGATACCGCCAAGCGCAAATCCTATATCTGGGAAGCGCAGCGCCTGCTGCACGAGAATGGCGGCGCCGTCATTCCCGTCTTTGCCGATGAACTGGAGGCCCGCAGCACCCAGGTCAAGGGCTACAAGACCGGCGGCATCGACAGCCTCTATAACGGCCGCATCGCCGAATTCGTCTGGCTCGACGCATAATCGCCGAGGCAATGCAGATTGACGAAAAGCGGCCGGGGCACTGCCACCGGCCGCTTCTTCTCACGGAATGCGAAATATCATGCTTCCAATGCGCTATTGATGGAGGCCGCGCCGGTCGGCGGTGAGACGCCCGTCGACCACTTCGAAGACCCGCTGGCAGCGTTCGGCAAGGCTGGTGTTATGGGTGACCATGACGAAGGTCGTGCCATAGTCGCGATTGACCTGCTGCATCAGCGCAAAGACGGCGTCAGCCGAGGCGGTATCCAGGTTGCCGGTCGGCTCATCCGCCAAAACCAGCGCCGGATTCATGGCGAGCGCCCGGGCGATCGCCACGCGCTGCTGCTGGCCGCCGGACAGGTTATTCGCCTTGTTGTCCTTCCACTTGGCCAATCCCACCTTCTCCAGCAAGGCCGTTGCGCGCTGCTCCATCTCGCCGCTGGGAAAGCCCCGCTCGACCAGCATCGGCATCATCACATTCTCCAGTGCAGTGAAGGCATTGAGGAGGTGATGATACTGGAAAACGAAACCGATGCTGCGGCCCCGCAAGCGGGTCAGCTCGGTATCTTCCAGCTCGCCCGATTCATATCCGGCGATCGTCAACCGCCCGGCGGTGGCGCGGTCAAGCAAGCCGATGATATTGAGCAGCGTGCTTTTGCCAGACCCCGACGGCCCGATCAGAGCGCAGAACTCTCCCGGCGCGACAACAAGATCGATGCCGTGCAGAACCTCCGTTTCGACCGGCGTGCCGATATTGTACGACTTCCGTATATCCACCAGCGACAGAACGGGATCAGCCACGGATCGCCACCACGGGTTCGAGCCGCGCCGCCCGCGAGGCGGGCAGCAAGGCCGCCAGCACGCCACTGAGGGTCGCGATCAGTGCGGTCGCAACCACGAGATTGGTGTCGATCTCGGCGGTGAATAACGGCGTTCCGTCCGGCCGGCGCGCATAGGCCTGCCAGAAATCGAGGATGAAATAGGCAAAGCCCGAGCCAATCAACGACCCAAGGAAACCGACAATGGCGCCCTGCAGCAGGAACAGGCGCAGGATCTGCGAACGCGAAGCGCCCATGGCGCGCAGGATGCCGATCTCGCGTGACTTCTGTACCACCGACACAACCAGCACGCTCGAAATGCCGAAGATGACGGAAAGACCGACGAACAGCCGGATCGCTGTGTTGGAGATATTTTGCGAACTGATCACGCTGAAGAAGTCCGCATTGGTCTTGATCCAGCTCTCCGCCTTGATGCCCGTAAAGGCGGCGATATACTGGGCCAGCTCTTCGGCCTGATAGACATCCCGCATCGTCACATCGATGCTGGTGACGCCATCGATCAGGCCGATCATCGGCTGCGCCGTATGTAACATGACATAGGTATTGCGCTGGTTGGCACCCTTGTTGCCGAGATCGAAAATCCCGCGGATCGTGAAGACCTGACTGGCGCCTGTTCCGGTCGTCACCCGAAGCTTGTCACCGATATCGACGCCGAGGTCGATCCCGAGCTGCGTGCCGATCAGGATGTCCTGAACTTCCAGCCAGGGCGAGCCGCGCACCAGCTTCCCCGGCAGATCGACGATCTTGTAGAAGCGGTCCGGCTCGATGCCCATCAGCGAAATCGATTTGTTGACTTCCCCCCGCGTCGCAAAGGCGGCCGCCGAGGCCATGGGCGAGGTCACCAGGACCCCGGGCAACCGTTGCACCAGGGCGGATACCTTCTGCCATTGATCGATCGAGCGCAGGCGTTGGCTGGGCATCACCTTGACGGTCAGAATCAGAGCTTTGTCATCGTGACGCAAGGGACGGGCAATTTCGTCGGGCGGCTCCAGGACGACCTGCGCCTGGGAGGCAAAGATCCGAGAAAGAAAGCTCGTTTGCAGGCCGGTCAGAAGCGCCGACATGAAGACGATGACGCTGACGCCAACCGAGACACCGGTGATGATCAGCAGCGTCTGCATGATCCCTTCACCCAGGAAGCGCGTAGCCAGGATCCATTCGAAGGGCAGGAAGCGGCGCATCACCCCTCACGAGCCGGAGAATAGTTGGCCGAGGATGGAATGACCGCCGGCCGGACCCTATCGCCCTCCGCCCTGCTCGCGTCACTTGCCGGGACAACCAGTGCACCCTCCTCAAGACCGCCGGTAATTTCAACAAGATCATCCGCCTGCATGCCAATGGTCACCTTGCGTCGGACCAGCCTTCCCTGCTCCGCCGCCAGGACCCAAGGAGCGGCGCTTTTAACCTCATGCACGGCGACCACCGGCAGAACCAGAGCGGCGTGACGCCGCCCCGTCTCGATATCGGCGGAGACGGTCATATCCTGAACCAGGTAGGCGGGCGGCGACAGCACGCGCAGCTTCACCAGGACCGAAGCCTGCTGGATATCGACGCCCGGATTGATATAGGCAACTTCAGCCTCGAAAATCTGGTTGGGATAGGCGTCCGCCGAGGCGAGGGCCTTCTGGCCAATGCGCAGCATACCCAGATCGCGCTCGTCGATCTGCAGATCGATGCGGATTTCGCCGGTCGGCGCCAGAATCATCAGTGTATCTGTCGGCTTGACGACATTGCCGCGTTCCACGTTCCGCGTGATCAAGCGCCCATCTGTCGGCGCGGTGATGGTCGTATAGCTCTCCTTTGCCTGGGCATTGTCGAGATTGGCATGGGCTTGTGTCAGTTGCGTCTCCGCCATCACATAATCGCTGCCACCCGGGCGGTTCGTCGCCACCTGGAGGGCGGCGTTGCGCATGATAAGCTCGGCAATGTCGCGGTCGCGGCGGATCACATCATAATCGGCCTGGGTCGTGTAGCCGTCAGTCAGCAGCTTGACCGCTCGGGCGTAGCTGGAACGGGCATTTGCCACCGTCGCCTCTGCCTGCTTCAGCGTCTGTTCCGCCGAGGGCAGCAATACCTCGCGAATCTGGCGCAGCTTCGCTTCCGCCTGCGCGACCGCCGCCTTGGCCTGCATCACGGCGCTGGCATATTCATGGTCATCGAGGCGAACGAGAACGTCGCCCGCCTTGACCGCCTGCCCCTCCTCAACTGGAACCTCCGATACGATCCCCGTGATCTGGCTGCCGATATTCACCCGATATGGCGTCTCGATATGGCCCGAGGCGACGATGGTCTGGATGAGATCGTGCCGGGTGACCTGGTAAACGGAGATACGCGGTGCCGGCAGATAGACGGCGAGTGCGATCGCCGCAATTGTCAGCAGAATGACAATGGGAACCAGAAACCGCCGGCGCCGCCGCGCGCCGCGCGCCGGTGCCGCTTTGCCCGTCACCGCCTTATCCGGCTCGGCGCCCGCGATGCGGCCGATGACAGGGGCACCGGGCGCGATATTTCCCCTGCGGTCGCTCAAGCCTCCATCTCCCTTGTATCCGACATGCCGCCTTTCATTCACGCTGGCATTTGCCTGGGCGCTCCAGGCGATGAGGCCGCGCGAAAAGCCTTGGAACAGGCATTTACGGCAGATATATGCGCCGCATGATGGGATTCATGGCACGCGGCCCGGGAGCGCACTTTGAGCCACGTCAAAAGGCTGCGGACTTTTAACCCAGACGCCTTCGTGGCCGAGCGGAGCTGAAAGGCACGACCGGCTTGGGTAGGGGACGGAAATCGAAACGCGGCGGCAGCGGCTCTTGTCGCCTCTATCAGATGGAATCGTGCCTTTTTACCGGTATGAGCTGATAGATCAGCCCTGGCTCCAGAATGACCTCGCCGATCTTCAGCCCCCGGACATCATAGTTGCCATTGAACAGCCTTGGCGCCACTCCGGCGAACACGTAGCGGTGTCCATATTCGTCGATCACGACATCGCAGACATCCCGCCCGCAATAGCGGGCAACGACGGCGCCATCAGGCTTGGCGCCGTACAGACGATAGAATTCGACATCGGGCTGAGCCGCGCGAAGCCGGGCCGGACGACCCAGGACGAAATAGCCGGGCATGATCACAAACGCATTTTCGACTGCACTTCGTCATCAATAGAGCCCCGAACACTAAAGCGGCGAGGTGGGTTCACTGCCGGAATGGTTAGAGGAGCGTAAAAAACGACGGCGGAGACGAAAACGCGCCCGCCACGACTTGATCCTGGTCAAAGTCGGGCAGCCGCGAATCCCTCTAATCTTGCGGTAACCCAGGGCCAAGTTTTGCAGAGGAGAACAGCGATGATCGACAAGCCGGGTGCCGGCACCAAGCGGACGGCATCGCGCCGATCCGGAAACAAGCCATATCGGGTCGCGGCATATCGCTCCGCCTTCATCGGACTCCTGTCACTCTGCGTTGCTTTCGGCAGCCTGTCGGTCGCGGCAAATGCGGTGACGATCGACGACTTCCGGGTCGAGACAGCCCGCCAACTGGCCGATCTCTGCCGCGCCGCGCCGCGCGACGATGACTCGCTGGCCGCCGCCCAGTTCTGCCAAGGCTTCATCACCGGCGCTTACCGCTATCACCTCGCCAGCCAGGCCGGTCCTGGCGCCAAGCCGGTGATCTGCTTTCAAGGGGGCGAGCCGAGCCGCGGCAAAGCCGCCGCCGAATTCGTTTCCTGGCTCGACGCCCATCCCCAATACGCCGGCGAGGACGCCGTCGAAGCGCAATTCAAATGGTTGACGGATACCTGGCCATGCAAGAACTGATTCCCGTTTCTTTCGTCGCGCCGCAGCCTGCCAAAGCCGGCAGGTCGGTCGCGAAACGTCGCCTCTCCGTGCTGGCACTGATGGCAGCGCTGCTCTCCGGCGGCTGCGCGGAAATGACCGAGGCGCAGAGAGACACCATCATCGGCGGCATCGCCGGCGCCGCCACCGGCATCATGATCGGTACCTTGGGCGGCAACACCGCGCTTGGCGCCGGCGTGGGCACCGGCGCTGGGCTGCTCGGCGGCTATATCTACAGCCTCAATCATCGCACGGGACCGCAATAGCACGGGTTAATTGCGGCAGGCCGATCGGCGCCTCTCATTGCGCCGATCCGCTCCTCGAAGGTCATCCGAAGGCCGGGTGATACCTGACGTTCCCGTGCGGCAATGGGCCGCCAATGGGCAGCGCCATGAAATAGGCGGGTGGAATGCCCGGCAGGCTGAGCTGCGCCTCGGCCCGAAAGCCGAAGCGACGGTAAAATTGAGGTTCGCCCAGCACCACCAGCCCGGAGGCTTTTTTCTGGCGAAGGCATTCGATGGCACACCGGATCAGGGCCGAGCCGATGCCAAGGCGCTGGCAGCGCGGCGATACCGCCACCGGTCCGAGGCCGAACCAGTTCACGCTGTTTCCCTGATCCTTGGCGGCGCATATCTCCACCGGCGAGACCGCAAGATGGCCGACAACCGTGCCACCTCGCTCCGCGACCAGCGAAAGCGTCAAAGCGCCCGCATCGCGCAATTGCCCCATGATGAGATGCTCGCTCGGCGCGGCACCCGCCCGATGGTGGGGATGATTCTGGAAGGCGGCATAGGTCAGGTCCCGGATCGCCTGATCATCCGCCGGCCGCGCGGGCCGCAGCTCAAGATCGCTAGGCCGCCCTGTCGATTGCGGCCCCACGCCGTCAATCCTCCTGCGGCGCCAATTTACCGAAAGGCGATGTGCCGGGGGTAAGCGACAGGGCACCGAGGCGCTTCAGGCCCTCGCGGCCGTAACGCTCCTTGATCGCCTGCTTCAGCCACGCTTCCGCCTGATCGTGGCGCTTCTGCTGCAGGCGGCCGGCCTGCCGCAGCCAGGCGTAATGACCGTCGACGGCGGCAATCAACTCGCCGATTCCTTCCCCGGTCGTGGCGGCCACCGTTAGCACGGCGACCGGCCAGTCCTGGCCGTTGCCGGCACCCAGCGACAAGGCTCCCAGGACATCGGTCTTGGCGCGGAGCGCCGCCTTCCCCATGTCGCCCTTGGTGACAAGGACGATGTCAGGAATTTCCACAATCCCCGCTTTCATGAATTGCAGGCTGTCGCCCGAGCCCGGCTGCACGCAGAAGACAACCGTATCGGCCGCCAGTGCGATATCGGTTTCCGACTGGCCGACACCGACCGTTTCGACCAGCACGATATCGAAGACCGCCCGCATCAGGATGGTGGCCGCGTAGGTGATTTCCGCGAGCCCGCCCAGTTGATCGCGCGCCGCCATGGAGCGCACGAAGATGCCGTCATCCTCCGGATCGGTACGCAGCCGTGTGCGATCACCCAGCAGGGCGCCGCCCGACCGCTTGGACGACGGATCGACCGCGATCACACCGACGCTTTTTCCGGCCGCGCGATAGGCACGGATCAGCGCCCCCAGCAGGGTCGACTTGCCGACGCCAGGCGGTCCCGTCAGCCCGATTACCTGTCCGAACGGCTGGTCGAAAGCCTCGTCCAGAAGGGCCACGGTCTGCAGATCATCCGGCGCCGATTCCAGCCGCGCCAGGGCCTGCGCCATCAGGGTCTTGCCGCCCTGCCGTAGCGTCGCCAGATCGATGGCAGCGCGGCTCAAGTCCGTCTCCCCGTCGACAAAACCACCGGGTCTCTGGGCCCCGCCGGACGGCCAGGGAGACCTCGCTGCAAATTACCACCGGTCAAGCTATCCTCGCCTTGCAGGTCGCCGTGCTCGCAGATCAAGGCCTTGTTTTCCTTCGCTTTATGCCGTGCCGTCAAGGGGGACCGCGTGGATCGCCCATCTCAGCTTACCCGGCATTTGATCGCGGGAAATGTGATCGTCGGACATGCCCGTGCGTTCGCGCACAAAACGGCACAAGACAACTTCCTGCGACTCCGAAGCTCAGTCATCATGCGGCGGCTTGATCACCGCAGCGGATCGAACGGTCCGCAAGACGCCAGGGAGGATTTATGAAGCGGCTGATATGCGGGCTTTTGCTGGTTCTGCTGGGCGGCTGCTCGGAAACGACCCTGACACGCCAGCAGACGGGAGAGGTCCATAAGATAGGAATCATCTCGGCGATCGGTGACGAGCTCAATATCCGCAGCTTCGCACCCGATGTCAGCCACCCCGATGGCTTGATCGATCGAGGTTCGATCGCCGACCTGGCGCTTGACGCCTATGTGATTGAGCAGGCCACCGCCAAGCTGAAGGACAAATACGAGATCATCCCCGTTGCCTACCAGCCAGGCATCTTTCATCAGACTGAACGGGAACAATCGCTGCATGCGGATGTGGTGCAGGGTCGTCCGCTTGGCCAGGTGATCCGTGCAACCACCCAATTGCCCACTGGCATGGCGGCCGGTACCGGCTCGGGGGTCGATATCTATCTCGTCTTCCTCTCAGGCCACGCAAAGCTGCAGGCTGGCGATCAATCTCTTTACGGCACCAGCTTGACCCGTCTTCCCGCCGCGGATGGCGCTCCGGCCTACAATCTTGGTGTGGTGTATTGGATCACGGTGATCGACGGGCACACGCTGCAATCCCTCGGCAACGTCAATACACTTTCCGATCATGCCGTCGATCCGGCCGTTTGGGCGAACAGGGTGGATGCCCTCACCGCAGACCAGAAGCTGCAGCTGGCTGCCATCTGGCAGAAGCGGATCGACCTTACCCTGGCGCCGGCGCTGCGGAAGCTCAATCTGATCGAGGACTAAACCCGCACCCAAGCGGCGACGCAATCTTCTCAGGAAAACCTGAGTCCGCTCTCGCAATCGAACAGGTGAAGGCCGTTAGCCGCGACCCGCAAGGGAATCGCCTCGCCTTCCGTGACCGCCGCCGCGCCATCAAGCCGCACCGTCAGCTTCAGGCCCTCGGCAAAACCGTGCACGATGGTCTCGGCTCCCTGCGGCTCCACGACCTCCGCCGTCAAGCGAATCTGCGCTTCGGATTCGGCGCAGGGCAGCAGATGTTCCGGCCGGATGCCGGCGCGGACCCGCTCCGGCAAGTCAGGATATTGCGGCAGGCCGATCACGGCGCCCTCCGCTACGCTGATCCCACCCTGCGTCCGCCGCGCCTCCAGCAGATTGATCGGTGGAGAACCGATGAAGCCCGCCACGAAAGCGGATGCCGGCCGCGTATAGATCTCCAACGGCGCACCTTCCTGCTCCACCACGCCATTGTTCATCACCACCAGTCGGTCGCCGAGAGTCATCGCCTCGACCTGGTCATGGGTTACATAGACGCTGGTGCCCTGCAGGCTGCGATGCAGCCGCTTGATCTCCGTCCGCATGACGACGCGCAGCTTGGCATCGAGATTGGACAGCGGTTCATCGAACAGAAACACTTTGGGATTGCGCACCACGGCGCGGCCCATCGCCACCCGCTGGCGCTGGCCGCCGGAGAGCTGGCGCGGCCGACGGTCGAGCAGATTGGCGATATGCAGGCTTTCCGCCGCCCGCTGCACCCGCTCCTTGATCTCTGCCTTGGGCACGCCGCGCACCGAAAGACCGAAACCGATATTCTCGGCCACGGTCAAATGCGGATAGAGCGCATAATTCTGAAACACCATTGCCACATCCCGTGCGCCCGGCTCCAGCCGGCCGACTTCTTGGCCACCGATCAGTATCTCGCCTTCATCGGCGGTCTCCAGGCCGGCGATTAACCGCAGCAGGGTCGACTTGCCGCAGCCGGACGGCCCGACGATCACCACGAAGCCATGATCGGGAATTGTGACATCCACCCCGTTGAGCACGCGCGTCTCGCCGAAACGCTTATGGATATTGCGCAATTTGACTTCGGCCATGGCCAGCTCCGAATGGGATGACAGGTGCGGCGCCACGACTAAATGACGTCACGAGCAAGGTCCGTTTAACACCATCTCCAAGCACCATCACATGACACTTTGATGATGCCGAATGTCATTCGATTGTCGCCCTGGCGTCATCGAAATGTCCTGCTGCAAAGCCATAGTCCCGCGCACTTGAAACTTGGGTACAGCGCCAGAATCAAATTTCAGAGATTCAGCTGGCGCGGATGGATCGCAGATGGCGGACGCGGCCACATTATCAGGAATCAGCCTCTCGCCGGCACGCAAGCGCATCGGCAATATCCGCATCTGGCGGCGCGCCGCGATCCTGCTGGCCCCGTCGCTCGCGCTCCTCGCCCTCTTCACCTATTGGCCGATCTTCCAGGTCCTCTACCAGTCCCTCTCCGTTGAAACCTTCGGCGGCAAGGCGCATCTCGGCCTGGACAATTTCCGCCGGCTCTTCGCCGATCCTCATTTCGGCAAGGCGGTCTGGAACAACGTGATCTATGGCATCGCCACCATCATTCCCAGCATCGCCTTGTCGCTGCTATTCGCAGTCGGCCTCAAGGAATCGACCCGCCTCTCGGCGATCCTACGCGCCTGCTTCGTCTTCCCGACCCTCATTCCCCTGGTTGCCGCCGCTGCGCTCTTCACCTTCATCTTTCTGCCGCGCTTCGGTCTGATCGACTACCAGCTCGGCCGTTTCGGCCTGAGTGCCGTGAATTGGCTGGGCGATCCGGACCTTGCCCTCGCCTCCGTCATTGCCATCACCATCTGGAAGAATGCCGGCTACTACATGCTGTTCTTCCTGGCCGGATTGCAGGGCATTCCCGAAGATCTGCACGAGGCGGCCCGCGTCGAAGGCGCCACAACCTTGCAGCGCTTCCGGCGCGTGACCCTGCCGCTGCTGATGCCGACCATGACCTTCGTCTTTGTGATCGCGCTGCTGCAGGTCTTGACCACGGTCGATCACATCATCCTGATGACCTCGGGCGGACCGAACGACGCCACCAACCTGATCCTGTTCTATATCTATGAGCAGGCCGCGCAAAATTACGATGCCGGCCTGGCCGCGGCCGCAACCGTCGTCAGTCTCGCCGGTCTGCTGGCGCTGTCGCTGATCTCGCTGCGCACGCTCGAACACGGCATCCATTATGAGAACTGATCGTCCAACCGGCGGAACCCGCGGAAACCGGCGCAGCTCCATCGCCCTTGCCGCCGCCATCCTGCTCGCCGCGACAGCCTTCATCTGGATGACGCCTTTTCTCTGGATGCTGGTCGCCGCCCTGCGGCCCGACAATGCCGGCGCCGATATCGCCTCGCTCTGGCCGTCGATCCATTCCGGCTTCAGCAATTTCGTCGAGGCCTGGACCTCTGGCGATTTCCCGCTCTGGTACTTGAATACGGTGCTGCTGTGCGGCGGCATTCTCATCGTACAGCTCATCACCATCACCATGGCGGGATATGCCTTCGCCCGTCTCGACTTCCCGGGCCGGCAGCTCTGTTTCTATCTCTTCCTGCTCCAGTTGATGCTGGTGCCGCCTGTCCTTATCGTGCCCAACCTGGTGCTGCTCTCCGACATGGGCCTCTACGACACGCTGGTCGGCGTGATGGCGCCATATTTCGCCTCCGCTTTCGGCGTCTTCCTGATGCGCCAGACCTTCAAGACGATTCCCCGCGACTTCGAGGAAGCGGCGCTGGTCGACGGCGCCACGCCCCTGCAGATCCTCTGGCGCGTCCTCGTGCCGCTCGCCAAGCCCGGTCTCATCGCCTTCTCCATCGTCTCCGTCACCGCGCATTGGAACGAGTTCCTCTGGCCACTGATGGCGACAACCTCGCCCAGCAACCAGGTGCTGACGGTGGGCCTGGCCAGTTTCGCGCGCGGTGCCGAAAGCGCCTCGCAATGGGGCGTCATCGCCGCCGGCACTTTCCTGGTCGCCGCGCCGCTGCTGATTGCCTTCATCCTGTTTCAGCGCCGTTTCGTCTCGAGCTTTGTCTTCACGGGTATCAAATAGGGGGTTATCGACATGAAACCGTGGTTATCGACGTCATCAATGCTGAAGGCCTGCAAGCTCGCCGCGATGGGCGCAGCCGCAGCCTTTACGCTTGGTCTCAGCCAGGCCGAAGCGGCAACCGACATCCAGCTCTTCTTTCCGGTGCCGGTCCAGGGCAAGCTTGCCAACCAGATGCAGACCCTGGTCGAGCGCTTCAACAAGGAGCATCCGGACACCAGCGTCACCGCCGTCTATACCGGCAGCTATGACGACACCAATCTGAAGACCCGGGCTGCCATCAAGGCCGGCAAGCCGCCCGCCGTCGTCATCATGAGCGCCAACTTCATCCTGGAATATGTGATCAACGGCGAGGTCGAGCCCTATGATTCGCTGATCCAGGCCGACGGACAGACGCCGCAGCAGTTCATGGATCAGTTCTGGCCGGCCCTGCATGGCAACGCCATCATCGACGGCAAGGTCTATGGCGTGCCGTTCCACAACTCGACCCCGCTGCTCTATTACAGCGTCGACGCCTTCAAGGATGCCGGCCTCGATCCGGATCAGCCGCCTGTCACCTGGGCCGATTTCATCAAGGACGCCCAGGCGCTCACCAAGCGCGAGGGCGATACCGTCAAGCGCTGGGGCTTCATGATGCCCGGCACCTATGACTATCTCGGCTGGATCACCAGCGCCTTCGATATGCTGAATGGCGGCCAGTACTACAACGCCAATTACGGCGGCGAGGTCTATTACAACACGCCGACAATGCTGGGCGCCGTTTCCCTCTTCCGCGACATGGTCTTCAAGTACAAGGTCATGCCGAAGGGCGTCACCGATGCGAATGCCGTGACCAATGCCTTCTTCGCCGGTGATCTCGGCATGGCGATCCTCTCCACCGGTTCGCTGAGCTTCGTCCGCGACGGCATGAAGCATCCCTACAAGGTGGCCTTCCTGCCGCGAAATATCCGCAA
Source organism: Terriglobia bacterium (assembly GCA_035539075.1). Taxonomy (GTDB): domain Bacteria; phylum Pseudomonadota; class Alphaproteobacteria; order Dongiales; family Dongiaceae; genus Dongia_B. Next base: position 22,919 of record DATLJB010000183.1, on the reverse strand, counting down.
CTCAGTGCCGATCGGCGGCGCCTCGCTGATGATGCCGAAGGGCCTCAACGACGACCAGAAGAAGGCGGCCTGGACCCTCGTCAAGTGGCTGACCAGCCCGGCGATCGCCGGCGAATGGAGCCGCTTCACCGGCTATTTCGCGCCGAACCGCCATGCCTATGAACTGGACGAGATGAAGACTTTCCTGCAGCAGCATCCGGACGCAAAGGTTGCCCTCGACCAGCTGGCCTATGCCGGTTCCTGGTTCGCCACCTACAACGTGGTCGGCGTCCGCAAGGCGCTCGAGGACCAGATGCAGGCCGTGCTCTCCGGTGACAAGCAGCCGAAGGAAGCTATCGAAGCCGCCCAGGCCGCGGCCGATGAGCTGATGCGCCCCTATGTCGAACAGACGGCGCTCAAATACCTGAACTACACCAACTGAAGAACAGCGTATGATGGGGCGGCGCCCGGTCTCTAGGGACCAGCGCCGCCCCATTTCCTCTCAGTCGAGGGAACCATGATTATCTGCCAATTGACCGATTTGCATGTCCGCCCCCATGGCAAGCCCGCCTATGGCGTCGTCAGCACCAATATGATGCTGGAGCGCGCGCTGCGCCGGGTGGCCGCGCTCCGGCCCCAGCCCGACCTCGTGGTCGTCTCGGGCGATCTCACCGATTGCGGCCTTGCCGAGGAATACGAAATCCTCGCCGAGCTGCTGAAGCGATATCTCGCCATGCCGGTCTATCTCGTCCCCGGCAATCACGACCGGCGCGACGTCATGAAGGAAAAGCTCGCCCATCTCCCCGGTATCGCCGAAGACCCCGAATTCGTGCAGTATGTGATCGATGATTTCCCGCTGCGCCTCGTCATGTTGGATTCGGTAGTGCCGGGCCGCAGCCATGGCGAGCTGTGCCAAGCAAGGCTCGACTTCCTCGACCGCGCGCTCAGCGCCGCACCTGACAAGCCGACCCTCGTCGTGCTGCATCATCCGCCCACCAAATGCGGGTTGCGCAACATGGACACGATCAATCTCCATTCGGCGCAGGAATTCGGCGCGGTCATCAGCAAGCATCCGCAGGTGGAGCGCATTCTCTGCGGCCACTCGCACCGGGTGATCGTCACCCGCTTCGCCGGCACCATCGTCCAGGTGGCGCCCAGCACCGCCCATCAGGTCTCGCTCGATCTCGATCCGGCGATGCCGGAGACCTTCTCGCTGGAGCCGCCTTCTTTCCTGCTGCATCGCTGGAATCCGGAGACCGGCCTCGCCACCCATCACGCCTACATCGAATCCTATCCCGGCCCCTATCCTTTCCTGCTGGACGCGGCCTACCCTGGGACCACGGCGAACTAGCCGACCGGCGCAAATAAAACGGCCCGCGCGAAGCACCTGCGGCGGGCCGTTTGCCGTTCGGCGGTGAGGTCAGATGAAACCGCGTGCGGGCCGGTCCTTCGGCCGCTGCAGCCAGTTATCGGCCGGGTAGTCACAAGCACCATCGACGACGTGCAGCGTATACGCATGCCGCGCCTGGGCCGAGCGGTTGGCATTGGAGAGATGCGGGAAGCAGCCGTCGAAGACGATCAGCGTACCGGCCGGGACTTCCAGCCATTCAAGGCCGTTCATGTCCCAGTCGATCGCCGGATCAAGCGTTTCCGTCGCCATCAACCCACCGGCCTGGCGCCGGAACAGCTTCTTCAGCCCCCGGCGATGCTCGCCCGGCAGACCGCCCAGGCAGCCGTTGCCTTGATGCGCGTCGTCGATCGCAAACCAGTAGCCGATCACCGACATCGGCTCGGTATATAGATAGGTCGAATCCTGGTGGCAGATCACTTCGCCGCCGATGCCGGGCTGCTTGAAGATATACATCGACTGCATGACCTTGGGATCGGTTACGCCGAGGCTCTCGCTCACCGCCTGCAAGTCCCTGCCCTTGGAAAAATCTGAGAACACCGGATCGAGATCATGCATGGCATGGCCAAGCTTGTTCACCGCCAGCGGCAGGTCATAAGCGAGCTTACCAGCGGCATCGAAAGCCTCCTCTTCGAAGAAGACGCCGATGCCATAGGCGGAGTTGATGAAATAACGGCTGTCCTGGTGCTGCGGCTGCTTGGTGGAGAAGATCGTCCCCGCCGCCTTCGGCCCGTATTCCAGCACGAGTTCAGCCGCCCGCGCCCGCAGTCTTTCGCACGCGGCTTTCGTCTTGAAGCCGTCGATGATGACGACGCCGTCGCGGTGATAGGCGGCGATTGCATCTGCCGGTAAACGGCCATCTTTTAGTAAGGTGCAGCGGTGAACAGGCAAGACAGATCCTCCGGAAACACCCTGTTATAGACCAGATTTCTCAGCCCAACCAACCATCGCATACCGGTATATGACGTCTCTATTTGATGCCTTCGCGGCCCAAATGATCTGGGATATGAGACTCTGCGCCTCGCAATGAGCGCGCAGGGTCGACTTCTGGGGAATCATGATGAAGCGTGTGTTGGTCGGGCTGTTATGCCTGATGCTGAGCGGCTGTATGGGTCGACAGGTAATGACGTCGCAGCAGGCAGCGGCAATCAAGACCATCGCCATTGTTTCTTCTGTTGGCGACGAGATGATGACCATCGACGTGCCGTTCTTCGGCATGGAAAGCAGCGTCACAAAGGGGCCAATCGCCGATCTCGGTCTTGACGCCCATGTCATCGCCCAACTCACTGAGCGGTTGAAAGACCATTATCGGATCGTTCCGGTCAACTATAAATCAACTGACTTTCGTAGTGACGGCATGAAAGCGCCGATCGGCACGATGGTGCATGACGCAACCATGCTTCCCAGTGCTGATCCCGCCATCGATGCCTATATCGTCCTGACCACCACCATCGAAGTCGGCAACTCAGGCCGTCATGTGCGCGGCGCCTTCATGGCCCGCCTCTCCACCGTCAACGGCCACCAGCATTACGCCGGTGTCATTTACAAGATGACGGTAATAGACGGACATAGCTTTCAACCGATTTCGAATATTGATGTCGTCGACTATGACGCCGTCAATAAGGACTACTGGGCCGATGGCGTCGCAGCACTGACAGTGGCCCAGCGGGATAAGTTGAAGCAAGAACTGAATGCACAGCTGGGCGCCACCTTGCGCCCCGCCCTTAAACGGCTACCGCTGATCGACTAAACGAATTCACGTTCTTGACGGAAGCGGACGTGCTTCCGCCAGGAACGATCGCGCTCTAGTCTTTGCTGAGCGGTTGCACGCCACCCAGCAGATCGCCCTTCAGCGAGGCATTTTCATTGCCGAAAGTGATATTGTTCTTGTCGACATTGACCGAGTAGCAATTCTGCTTGCCGGCCATCAGGCTCGCCCAGGTGATGCAGACATCGCCGTTCTTGTTCAGCATCCAGGTGCCGTGATCGTTAACGCCACGCCGGTTCTCGTATGTAACGATGCCGCCGGGCAGGAAATAGACATGGAAGCGGTGATTCTCGGCGTCGCGGCCGGTCAGCGTGTTGTTCTGCATGACGCTGATGAACTGGCTGGGCGACAGCTTCTCGGCGTTCGCTGCCAACGGCAGCGACAGCAATGGTGCCGCCAACAAAATGCTTCTGATCATACGGTTCATGGGTGCGATCCTCCTCTACTATGAAGAGAATAAGATACTCGCCCTGCTGCCGGTGTCAAAGGGCGAAGGAGTGCCGCCGCTAGGCCGCGTCTCCGGAACGTGATGGTTCCAAATGGAGACGGATTGGCTTCCATTTTAAACGGCGAACTGCCTCTATCTTATTGAAGGGAGGCGAATTCGCGCTTTACCTGAACCGCAGAGGATTCCGTGCAAAGCGATCCGGATCTACCGGCATTTGCGCAAAGGTTTATCAAATCCGACCTGCAGGCAGTCGGAGGGCTATCGTTCATATAGTTTAAGGAACCCGGGAGTTGCCACGTTCGACGGTTCAATGGCGCCGCTATAGATTTCGTCTTGAGCCACGGCTATCGCGCCCTGTCGATTGATAGGGCGACCATAAAAAAAGGGGCTCGACCAGCGAGCCCCTTTTCTTCTTCAGTCGGCCCGCTCACCCCTCGCCCTTGCGGCCATCCGTGCCGGTGATCGCCGCCTGAGCGGCGGCGAGCTTGGCGATCGGCACGCGGTATGGCGAGCAGCTGACGTAATTGAGGCCGACCTTGGCGCAGAAATGAATCGATGCCGGATCGCCGCCATGTTCGCCGCAGATGCCGAGCTTGATATCGGGCCGGGTCTTGCGGCCGCGCTCGGCGGCGATCTTCACCAGTTCGCCGACACCATCGGGATCAAGGGTGATGAAAGGATCGCGAGCCAGGATACCCTGGCGCTCATAGGCCTGGATGAAGCGCGCGGCATCGTCGCGGCTGAGGCCGAAAGTGGTCTGCGTCAGATCGTTGGTGCCGAAGCTGAAGAAGGCAGCATCCTTGGCGATCTCACCGGCCAGCAATGCCGCGCGCGGCAGCTCGATCATGGTGCCGACCGAATAGGGTAGCTCCACACCGCTCTCCTTGCTGACCTCGCCGGCCACCCGGTCGATGATCGCCTTCATCAGCGTGAGTTCCTTGGGGATGCTGACCAGCGGGATCATGATCTCCGCTTCCGCCGTATCGCCTGTTTCCTTCTTCACCTGGGCCAGCGCCTCGAAGATCGCGCGGGCCTGCATTTCGTAGATTTCCGGATAGGTAATACCGAGGCGGCAGCCACGGTGTCCCAGCATCGGATTGCTTTCATGCAAGGCGCTGGCGCGGGCGGCAACAGCGTCGACCGAAACGCCCGCTGCCGCCGCGACTTCAGCCATCTCCGCCTTGCTGTTCGGCAGGAATTCGTGCAGCGGCGGATCCAGCAGGCGGATCGTCACCGGCAGGCCCTTCATGATGGTGAAGAGCTCGACGAAATCCTGGCGCTGCATCGGCAGGATCTTGGCCAGCGCCCTCTTCCGTCCCGCCACATCTTCCGCCATGATCATCTCGCGCATGGCGATGATGCGGTCGCCGTCAAAGAACATGTGTTCCGTGCGGCAGAGCCCGATACCCTCGGCGCCAAATTTGCGCGCCATCCGGGCGTCCAGCGGCGTTTCCGCATTGGTGCGGATCTTCAGCTTGCGGACGTCGTCCGCCCAACTCATCAAGGTGGCGAAATCGCCGGAAAGCTGCGGCTCGATGGTCGGCACGGCGCCGATCATGACTTCTCCCGTGCCGCCGTCGATGGTGATGAGATCGCCATCGAGGATCTTCTGGCCGCGTACGATGATCTGCTTTGTCGCCGCGTCGACGCGAAGATCGCCCGCACCCGAGACGCAGGGCCGGCCCATGCCGCGTGCCACCACGGCGGCGTGGCTGGTCATGCCGCCGCGCGTGGTCAGGATGCCAACGGCGGCATGCATGCCGTGAATATCCTCGGGGCTGGTCTCGACACGGACCAGGATCACCTTGTCGCCCTTGGCGGCTCGGTCTTCGGCCTCGTCTGCGGTGAAGACAACCTTGCCGGAAGCGGCACCCGGGCTCGCCGGCAGGCCGCGCGCCACGACTTCCCGCTTGGCCTTCGGGTCGAGTGTCGGGTGCAGCAACTGGTCGAGCGAGGTCGGCTCGATACGCTGCACCGCCGTCTTCTTGTCGATCAAGCCTTCATGGCAGAGATCGACCGCAATCTTCAGCGCCGCCTGGGCGGTGCGCTTGCCGTTGCGGGTCTGCAGCATATAGAGCTTGCCCTTCTGGACGGTGAACTCGATATCCTGCATGTCGCGGTAATGCGTTTCCAACTGGTGCCGCACCTCGTCCAATTGCTTGAAGACGGCTGGCATCACCTCTTCCATCGCCGGCAGCGTGGAATTGTTGGCCTTCTTGCCGGCGACGGTCAGATGCTGCGGCGTGCGGATACCGGCGACCACGTCCTCGCCCTGGGCGTTGACGAGATATTCGCCGTAGAATTCCTTCTCGCCGGTCGAGGGGTTGCGGGTGAAGGCGACGCCGGTTGCGCAATCACTGCCCATATTGCCGAATACCATGGCCTGGACGTTGACGGCGGTGCCCCAATCCTCGGGAATGTCGTTCAGCTTGCGATAGGTGATCGCGCGCGGGATGTTCCAGCTGGCGAAGACGGCACCGATCGCACCCCAGAGCTGGGTGCGCGGCTCCTGCGGGAAGGGCTTGCCGATTTCTTCCTCGACCTTGGCCTTGTAGTCGGCGATCACCTTCTGCCAGTTCTCGGCAGTGAGATCGGTATCCAGCGAGAGGCCGAGATCGGTCTTGTGGAGATCGAGGATCTCCTCGAAATGATGGTGTTCCACGCCGAGCACGACATTGCCGTACATCTGGATGAAGCGGCGATAGCTGTCATAGGTGAAGCGCGCGTCGCCCGATTGCTTGGCGAGGCCCGCCGCCGTCTCGTCATTGAGGCCGAGATTGAGCACCGTATCCATCATGCCCGGCATGGACACCCGCGCGCCCGAGCGCACGGAAACCAGCAAGGGTGCGGCAGCGTCGCCAAACTTCATGCCGACGATTTTTTCGATATGGGTGATGCCAGCTTCGACCTGATCCTTCAGGTCGTCCGGGAAGATCTTCTCATGGGCATAATAATAGGTGCAGACCTCTGTGGTGATGGAAAAGCCCGGCGGCACCGGCAGGCCGAGGCTGCTCATCTCCGCCAGATTGGCACCTTTGCCGCCCAGCAGGTTGCGCATATCCGCGCGACCTTCCGCCTGACCGTCGCCGAAGCGATATACCCATTTCGCCATGATCTATCTCACCCTTCGATCTTGGAAAAGTCTGCGACCTTGTTAAGGGTCGCACGGATGGCCGACAGCAATCGCAAGCGATTGACACGCCGTTCAGCATCCTCGCAATTCACCGTCACCTTGTCGAAGAAGGCATCGACCGGCCGCCGCAGCTGGGCCAGGGCCGCCATGGCCATGGCGAACTCCTCCTTCGCCACGGCATGCGCCGCCTGCTCCGATGCCGTCGTCAGGGCGCGGTGCAGGTCCTTCTCTTCCGCCTGTTCCAGCAGGACAGCGTCGACCGCGCCGTCATGGGACTTGCCGTCCTTCTTCTCTTCGATGCGAACGATGTTGCTGGCACGCTTATAAGCGGTCAGCAGATTACCACCGTCTTCACTGGCGACGAAGCCCGCGAGCGCATCGACCCGCGCCAGCAGACGCGTCAGGTCATCCTCATTGCCGAGGGCGAAGACGGCGCTGATCAGATCATGGCGCGTGCCCTGCTCCTTCAGCGCAACCTTCAGGCGGTCGGCAAAGAACTCCATCAGATCGGCGACGACCGCCTTCGGCTGGTTCTTCTCGAAGCCGCCGGCCGAGCCACCATGGTCGTAATAGCCGCTATAGGCGCGCCCCAATACGTCGCGCAGCCTGAGCCGCAGCTTGTTCTCCACGATCAGGCGAATAACGCCGAGAGCGGCCCGGCGCAGGGCGAAGGGATCCTTCGAACCGGTCGGCTTCTCGTCGACGGCGAAAAAACCGACCAGCGTATCCAGCTTGTCGGCCAAAGCCACGGCGACGCTCACCGGCGCCGCCGGCACCCGGTCATTGGGACCGAGCGGCTTGTAATGGTCGGCGAGCGCATCGGCGACGTCTTCCGGCAGTTTTTCCAACTGGGCGTAGTAACGGCCCATGATACCCTGGAGTTCCGGGAACTCGCCGACCATGCCGCTGGTGAGATCGGCCTTGGCCAATTGCGCCGCCAGCTTGGTGTCAGCGGTATCAGCACCGATCTCGCGCGCCAATTCCACCGCCAGCGCGGTGTTGCGCTCGACCTTCTGGCCGACCGTGCCGAGCTTGGCATGATAGGTGACGGTATCAAGACCGGACAGCCGATCGGCCAGCTTAATCTTCTGATCATAGTGCCAGAAGAACTGCGCATCGGACAGACGCGCCCGCAGGACGCGTTCGTTACCGGCGATGATCTGCGCCCCGCCATCGGCGGCGGTAATATTGGCTACTACCAGGAAATGCGGCGCCAACTTGCCGTTGGTCTGCTCGACCGCGAAATACTTCTGATGCGTCCGCATCGAGGTGGTGAGAACCTCAGCCGGCACATCCATGAACTGCTGATCGATCCCGCCCATCAGCACGACCGGCCATTCGACCAGACCCGTCACTTCGTCAAGCAGCCCCTCATCGGGTTTCACGCGGAAGCCGTTGGCCTTGGCCAGCGTATCCGCCTGCGACTTGATCAGCGCGCGCCGCTCAGCCGGATCGAGCACGACATGCGCCGCGCGCAGCTTAGCCTGATAATCGGCGAAATCGGTAACCGTGATCTCGCCGGAAGAGAGAAAGCGATGGCCGCGCGTCGCTGCGCCGAAAGTGACCGCCTTGCCGCCGAGATCGAAACCGCCTTCCAGCACCTTGCGGTCGAACAGGGCGATGATGCTGTGCAGGGGGCGCACCCAGCGCTGGGTATAACCAGCCCAGCGCATCGATTTCGGCCAGGGCAAGGCGAGCATCGCCTCGGTGATGATGTTGGGCAGTACCTGCGCCGTGGCGGCGCCCTTCTTCTCGATGACGGCAAAGTAAAAGACACCCTTGCCAGTATCGCGCTGCTCGCACTGGTCAAGCGACGTAATGCCGGCGGATTTCAGGAAACCGTCCACCGCCATCTGCGGCGAGCCGACGCGCGGGCCCTTCTTCTCTTCTTTGACGTCAGCCTGGGTCACCGGCAGGCCATCGACCACCAGGGTCAGGCGCCGCGGCGTCACATAGGCATCGGCGCGGGTAAAAGCGAGACCGGCGGCCTTCAGCTTTTCGGTAACCAGACGCTTCAGATCTTCGGCCGCCTTCGCCTGCATGCGAGCCGGGATTTCTTCGGAAAAGATTTCGAGGAGCAATTCGGCCATTGTCAGCCGGCCTTCTTTTGATCAGGTGACGGTTGTTTGGCGGGCACGCGCTGCGTCGCCTCCCAGGCTTCGCAGCAGGATTTGGCCAGCGCCCGGACGCGGCCGATATAGGCCTGGCGCTCGGTCACCGAGATGACGCCACGCGCATCCAGCAGGTTGAACAGATGACTGGCTTTCAGGCATTGGTCATAGGCCGGCAGCGGCAGGGCTTTGGGCAGGTCCAAGAGCGCCGCGCATTCCTTCTCGGCATCCTGAAAATGCTGAAAAAGCAGGCTCGTATCGGCATATTCGAAATTGAAAGCTGAGTATTCCTGCTCGGCCTGCAGATAAATGTCCCCGTAAGACAAGCCGGCCGGTCCCTCGACGCCGTTGAAGTCGAGGTCATAGACGTTCTCGACGCCCTGCACATACATGAAGAGGCGCTCGAGACCATAGGTCAGCTCGGTGCAGACGGGATCGACTTCCAGCCCGCCGACCTGCTGAAAATAGGTGAACTGGCTGACTTCCATGCCATCCAGCCAGACCTCCCAGCCGAGGCCCCAGGCGCCCAGCGTCGGGCTTTCCCAGTCGTCCTCGACGAAGCGGATATCGTGCTTCAGCGGATCGATGCCGATCGCCTTCAGGCTGCCGAGATAAAGGTCCTGGCTGTCCGCCGGCGAGGGCTTCAGGATGACCTGGAACTGATAATAATGCTGCAATCGGTTGGGATTCTCGCCGTAGCGGCCGTCTTTCGGCCGGCGCGAGGGCTGCACATAGGCGGCATTCCAGGGCCTGGGGCCGAGCGAACGCAAGGTGGTCGCCCAGTGAAACGTGCCGGCGCCGACCTCCATGTCATAAGGCTGCAGGATGGCGCAACCCTGGCGCGACCAATAGTTCTGCAGCTTCAGGATCAAAGCCTGGACGCAAGTATCGGGATTGGCGATCCGCCCCATCGGTTACCCCATATCGGCGCCCGGTACGATCGGGCGCGTTTCCGCTACCGGTGCGAGACACCGGTGTGACTTCTTATAGTGCGGCGCAAAATAAAGACCCGGCACGTAATAATCAAGGAAAGCCAGCCCCTAAGCACGAGGCCGTGATTGGTAGCGCGATCAACGACTTGCGGCGGTAACGGCGGAGTGAGGCTCAGCGGCGGCTCTGACCGCAATCGCACCGGCTGCCGGCGGCGATATAGGTGCCGCAGGACGGGCATTTCACCAGGTCCTCGACGGCCTTCTGCTTGACGGCGGCGCTCTTTCCCGCCGGGGCCTTTCCAGCGGGACCTGCGCTCCCGGCCTGGCCCGTGCGCTGATTTGGCGCCTGCCCGCCGCGTGATTGCACGGCATTGCGCCGTGACCACATGAACACGACGACGATAACGGCGACCAGGACCAGGAATTTGGGGATAGTGGGGATTCCGAACATCGGGCCATTTAGCGGTGCCTGAGGGCGGCGGTCAAGGCCGGGCGCACCGGCAGCAGCCGGCGTTACAAATCCAGCGAACCGCCGTCACGCAGCACATGCTGTGCCGCCGCCGCGTACCGACCGTCCGCTTCATGAAGGATCAAGGGAGGTAGCAAGCGTGCCGGCGCGCGCTTCCCCTTGCGCCCCTGCACGATGACGCGGTTCGCATCGCTGGCGGCCTTCGGCTGGATCGGCAGAATAACGAGACTGCCGAGGCTCTCCCGCATCAGCGCCAGCAGCTCGGGCAGCCGGTCGGCGCGATGAATGAACGTGACAACGCCACCCGGCCGCACAATGCGGGCCGCCGCGCCGACCCAGTCCGACAGCAAGGCATCGGATTCGACATTGGCGAGGGCCTTGATGGGATGGGCCGAGGGACTGGCCTGGCCCTGCGCCAAATAGGGCGGATTGGCGATGACCTGATCCACCGTGCCGAGATCGCGCAACACCGCCTCCGCGCGAATGGAGCCGCATCGCACCTGGTAGCGCTCGCCCAGATCATTGGCCCTGGCATTCGCCTTTGCCAGTTCGACCAATGGCGGCTGAAGATCGATACCGATGCAATCAATACCCGGCAGCCGTGCCAATACGCACAGGCCGGCGGTACCAACGCCGCAGCCGAGATCGACCAGCCGCGCGCCCATCGGCGCGGTGACGGCTGAGGCCAGCAGGACCGGATCGATCGCAGCCCGGTAGCCCTCGCCTGGCTGGCGCAGCACGAGCCGACCGTCCAGGAACGAATCCGTGGTGACGGCGATCCCCTCGGCGACCGCAGGCGGCGGCACGGACCGGGCCATGCCCGGGATATCCAGGGGCGTCTCAGCTGCCATCGGGCTGCCCGCTCAGGCTGTGGACAGAAGACTGGTCGAAGGCGGCCTCGGCCTCATGCATCAGGCGTCGAGCGCGAACAAGATCCTCGCTCGCCACCACTAGGCGCTGCTCCAAACCGGAAAGACTGCCGAAGAACATCTGGCTGGTATGCTGATCCAGCAGCACAGCTTTGATTCCGGCCTCATCCAGGATATGAATCAGAAAAGAAAGCCGGATCGGATCGGTACTGCGCGTCAATTCCTCCATACTCGCTCCGATTCCTCGTCCCTGGCGGCGGACGGGGTCACAACCCTTCCGGGCAGGACCTGTGCCGTTTCGCCGCAGTTTATCCGTCAATAACCCATGTTGGGCAGCCTGCCAGCAGCCTTGACCTATCTTAATATGTTTCTATGCTCCGCGACCATAAGCTGGCGGGGGCTCGGTTAACGGGAAGATCGCCCGGACGAAACAGAGCGGCAGGCTTTGGAGCCGCTGGTGGGCGATGATTAACACGGCTGGTGCGATTCCCTGTCGCGGGATCACAACATGTCCGATAGCAGTCCCATGGCATACTGAGCCCACGGCGCCGGTTGGCAGAATTGAGGACAGAGAGCGTGGCCGTCATCATCAACCTGGATCAGGAACGCGAGAAAGATCAGCCCGACGCCCTCACCCGGCTGTCGGATCTGGTGCAGGATGACCTCGCCCAGGTCAATCGCCTGATCATCGAAAACATGCACAGCCCGGTTGATTTGATCCCGCAACTGGCTGGCCATATCATCGCTGCCGGCGGCAAGCGCCTGCGCCCCGTCCTGACCCTGGCCTCGGCACAGATGTGTGGCTATCGCGGGCTGCGTCATGCCGCTCTCGCCGCCTGCGTCGAATTCATCCATACCGCCACCTTGCTGCACGACGACGTCGTCGATGACAGCAAGCTGCGGCGCGGCGAGGCTTCGGCCAACGCGCTTTGGGGCAACAAGCCCAGCGTGCTGGTGGGCGATTTCCTGTTCAGCCGCGCCTTCCAGCTGATGGTAGCCGACGGCAACCTGCGGGTACTGGAAATCCTGTCCAACGCCTCTGTCGTGATCGCCGAGGGCGAAGTGCTGCAACTCGTGACCAGCAACGACACGGCGACGTCGGAACAGGCCTATCTCGAAGTCATCAAGGGCAAGACCGCCGCCTTGTTCGCCGCCGCTTGCGAAGTCGGCGGCGTCGTCTCGGACCGCCCCAAGAAGGAGCAGGAAGCCCTCAACTCCTATGGCATGAATCTTGGCATCGCCTTCCAGCTGATCGACGACGCGCTGGATTATTCGGCCAAGCAGGAACAGCTCGGCAAGACCATCGGCGATGATTTCCGCGAAGGCAAGATCACGCTGCCCGTCATCCTCGCCTTCCTGCGCGGCGACGAGGCGGAGCGTGAATTCTGGCGCCGCACTCTGGAACAGGTCGAGCAGACCGATGACGACCTGCGCCAGGCCCTCGGCTTGATGGAACGCCACGGGGCTCTCAAGGATACCGTTCAGCGCGCCGCCCATTACGGTGCCATCGCCCGCGACGCCCTCGGTATCTTCCCGGAAAGCCCGGAGAAGCGCGCGCTGATCGACGTCGTCGAATTCGTCATCCGCCGCGGCCATTAAGGACTTACCCCAAACGCCTTACGATACCGGCCGCAGCGGCTGGCCGCGACTGGCGATTCTCCCTGCTGACCGGCCGATTAAGGCTCTTTTTCAAGGTTTTGGCGGGTTTTCCGGAAGGGCTTGCGCTGTCATCGGCTTGTCGCTATAACCGCGCTCACCCAGCAGGGCCTAACGGCCTTTTCCCGCGTGTCGGAGTGTAGCTCAGCCTGGTAGAGCACTAGCTTCGGGAGCTAGGGGCCGGAGGTTCGAATCCTCTCACTCCGACCATTCAACCGCCGTCCCGGCGCGGTTGAAACCAAGACAATCCATCATCTCCCGTCGCGCAGCGGCGCCCCTCCGATCGCTCATCATCGTCGGTCTTGCAGAGAATGCGTTATCGTATTGAATAGAGTGGATGCGTTCCATCCTAGCCAAGCCATCGACTTGAAAGACCGCGATGACGACGACGGACGAAAACGAGGCTAACGCGCTGGAGCAGCGCCTCGCCTATCACCGGCACATGCACAAGCATCTGCAGGAGCTGTCGCTGTTCGTCTTGTTCGAAGCGGTCGAGAGCGATCTCATGGATGTCGATATCGCTCGCCATCTCAAGCAGCAGATGGCGGAGATGAAAGATCTGCCGCGGCGCCGCATCCGCATTCCCTTCGCGCATACCAAGACGCCCGCCTTCCATGCCTTCGTCGAGCGGCTCTATGCGCTCAATCCGGCACCCGTGCTGATCTGGACGGAGTTCGCCTCGACCTGCGGGCCGATGCGCATCGGCTCGATCACGGACGTCAATTTCGACTTCGGCTTCGACGCCAATGCCGCCGGCATCGTCACCTTCACGACGGTCGACGGTTCCGACCGGCTTTTGCTCAGCTGGGAGGAAGATGATAACGGCAGGCCTATCCTCGAGATCGAGGCCGCCGGCAAGGCCTGGAGCCAAGCCTTACCCGCCAAATAGATATCCGGTTTTCAAGCGCTCTCGACATGCGGCATTTCGCCGGGCCGGGTTGCCTTGAAGGCGTCATCCTGGGGGACAATATAGGCAAGGCGCCGGCCGATTGCGGTCCGGGCTTCGGGCGTGGACGGCCTCGCTCGCGATACTCTCACCATCAAGGACGACCTTGGTACTGCTAAGGAGTTAGCAATGCCCTGGATCCTGCTTATCGCCGCAGCCGGGCTTGAAGTCATCTGGGCGGTCGGCCTTCGCGAAACACATGGATTCTCGCCCCTCTTGCCAAGCCTCGCCACGGTTGCCGCCATGCTCGGCAGCTTCGTCCTGCTTGGCTGGGCCTTCAAGTCATTGCGCCGGAGCACCGGTGCCGCCATCGGAATCGCGATCGGCGCGCTGGGCATTATCCTGACCGGCGCCTTCTGGCTCGGTCAGGGCATGGATGCCTGGCAGATCGGCTGTATCACCCTGATGACCGGCGGCATCGCTAGCCTAGGGCTGCAGACCAGGAGCTGACGACACCTTTCGCCTCCTCGAACGATGGGGCGGGATCGCTAGGCAGCAAGCTGGTTGAGCTTGGTCAGCAGATAGTCGAGATCGTCAGCCGCCAGATCATCGAATTGCGTCAGGATGCGCTCGATGACCCGAACAGCGAAACGCTGACGGTCGTTCTCGCCACCATCCATCTCCGCCTCGCGCGCGACGTCGAAGGCGACGCGGAAGGCCGGATAGAGATGCAGCGGCAGGCTGGTATAGCCATAGAGCGTCTTCAGGCCGAGCCGGCCTTCGTCGTGGATCAGCATACGCGCGTTGACGATGCTGGTATTCGAAAGAACCGCGAGGCTTGCCTCGAAAAATGCCAGATCTCCGGTGCAGAGCGCCCGCAGGATCAACGACGGTGTCAGGCGCCGGTTGTCGCGCAGCTGCCGGCAAAGATCGACCACATCGGCACTTTTCGCATCGGGCGGCAGCAGGTTTACCGTCGCCCGCTCCCGCACCTGCAGGATGATATCGGTCGCCAGTTCGGGCGCGATCTCGTGCTTGCTCAAGAGGAATTCACGCAGCCGCTCAGAGACCATGTTGACGACGCGCTCGGCGATCGTGATCGGCAACTGCGGGCGGCTGGCGACGGAATTCGCGACTGCCGGATCGTCGCCGTGCTTCTTCAGCGCCTTGGCATATTCCGCCTCGCCCAGTTGCGCCGAGCGATTGTTCATCAGCTCGGCAACGACGCCGGCCGACTTGCCGTGATCGATCAGGGCATTGGCGACCTTGCGCGAGACGCTGTCGCGACGCGCTACGGCTTTTTGCTTGTCGGCACTTGAGCTGCGGACGATCTCGATCAGGTCCCCGTCATCGAGGACGCTGGAAAACTCGAGCACCGGCAGCGAAACTTCCTCGACATCACGCGCCAGGGCAAGCGCCACATCCCGCGGCAGGTCCGGATTGGCTTTCAGGTGCTTCGCCAAGGTGCTGCGCACCATGACTTCGGCATCCTTGGCCATGATGCGGAAAATCTCGCGCGCAAGCTCCCGCTCCGCCTCCGACAATTCGCTCGCATCGAAGGCTTCGGCAACCTTGGCGGCGGTTCCGGCCCGCGCATCAACTGACGGATCGTTGAGCAGTCGCCGCACATCCGCTTCGCTGAGGATTCCCGCCATACTCTCAATCTCCGTCCTGGTCCGCCTCGGCTGGTCCGCTGGCGGTTCATCCCAGATCAAACATCGAGAAAGTTAAAAATCTGATACCGGAGGCCTTCCCGGCTGCACAGATTTGGCAGCGAACCCCATCTAAATCGTTAAGATTACAGCAGAGTCCGCCGCCACCTCCGCCCCGCCGTGCCTGATGCCGGCGCCACCTCAGGCGGCGCCGAGCACGAGGTCGAGACTCCGGCCCAGCTTGTCGACAATCTCATCCAACTGGCTGTCCGGGATGTTGTAGGCGGGCGCCAGGATGATGTGGTCGCCGTTCTTGCCGTCGACACAGCCACCTGAAGGATAGCATAGCAGGCCCTGCTCCAGGGCGGTCCGCCGGATTTTGAGCCAGGTCCGCTGGGCCGGATCGAAGGTCGCCTTGGTCTCGCGATCCGCGACCAGTTCCAGGCCCAGGAACAAACCCCGGCCGCGGATATCGCCCACATGGGGATGCTGGCCGAATCGCTCCTCCAGGCGGCTGCGCAGGATTTGCCCCTTGCGGCGCACCTCCGCCAGCAAGCCCTCTTCCTTGATGACCCGCTGTACGGCCAGGGCGCCGGCGCAGGCCAGGGTATGGCCAGCATAGGTGTGACCATGCTTCAGCGCGCCCGACCCGTCGGCGACGGCACGATAGATCCGGTCATGGATCAGCAGGCCGCCGACCGGCATATAGCCGCCACCCAACCCCTTGGCGGTGGTGATGATATCGGGCGTCACCTGGTCTTCCTGACAGGCATAGAGATGCCCCGTCCGCCCCATGCCGCACATCACTTCGTCAAACACCAGCAACACGCCGTAGCGGTCGCAGATCTCGCGGATCCGCTTGAGATAGCCGGGTACGGCGGGCGCGCAGCCAAGGCTGGCGCCGACCACCGGCTCGCAGAAAAACGCGGCGACGTTCTCCGGCCCCTGCGCCAGCAAGGCGGCCTCCAGCTCGTCGGCCGCCCGCAGCCCGTATTCCTCGGCGCTCTCGCCGGCGCGGCGATGACGATATTCATAGCACGGCGCGATATGTGTCACCGCCTGCAGCATCGGCTCATAGGGCTGGCGGCGATTGACGTCGCCCCCCAGCGCCAAAGCGCCCAGCGTATTGCCGTGATAGCTGCGCTGGCGGGCGATGAACAGCCGCCGCTGCGGCTGGCCGATTTCCAGGAAATATTGCCGGGCGAGCTTCAAGGCGCCTTCGATCGCCTCGGAACCGCCGCTGACGAAAAACGCCTTCTCGATCCCCGCCGGTGCCTGGCTTACCAGTATCTCCGCCAATTCCTCGATCGCCGGCGTCGTGAAGAACAGCGAGTAAGCATAAGAGATCTCGCTCACCTGGCGTTGGATCGCTTCCACCACCTTGGGATGGTTATGGCCGAGACAGGAAACCGCCGGCCCGCCGGAGGCATCGAGATAGCGCCGCCCGTCGGAATCGATCAGGTAGCTGCCTTCACCCCGCACGATGCTGGGGAGCTTGTTGCTGATATCGCGGGGGAAGACATGGCTCATGACGCACTCACGATTGGCTGGCAATGCGCCGCCCTGGCAATGCCTTAGGCGGTTCGACCATGGTCTTAGCGCGACGACGTTCAGCGGCCAAGGGTGCAATTGTTGCGGGACAATGGCCCCGGCCGGCGGAACTTACACCGTATCGAGGCATTTGATCCTCACGGGGGTGCCGCCTTGGAAAGGTACCGACATGCCTTTGGCAAATGAAGAGATGCTGCCCGTTCCGGGGAGAGTCCCGTCTGCGTCCGCTTGGCTCAAAGAGCACGCCAAGTACTTCCTTCGCCGCAGCTTCTCCCGCATGCAGGTGCCCGATCGTCCCTGGTTCGACCGGCAAGGCACCCTGCTCTTTGAAGAACTCCTCCAGCAGAGCCGACTTTACATGGAGTACGGCTCAGGCGGCAGCACCGTTCTCGCCGCGCATCTTGGCAAGGCATTCATCTCTGTCGAATCCGATATCAGCTTTTCCAGAGCGGTAACAGGTCGCATCGGCGCGTCAAAAGGCGCCGGCGACATCATCGCGGTGAATATCGGCACCACGGGAGCCTGGGGTGCGCCGCTTTTCACCCGGCCGAAGAGCGACCGGTTAGAACTGTGGAAACGCTATGTCAGCGCGCCCTGGTTGCGGCTGCCGCCGGGCATGACACCGGACCTCATTCTGATCGACGGCCGCTTCCGCATTGCCTGCGCGCTCTTTTCCCTCATGCAACTGCATGGCAACCGGGACAGCACCATCCTGTTCGACGATTACGGCGACCGGCGCAATTATCACGTCATCGAAAGGTTTGCCCAGTTAGAGCGGATGGCCGGACGCATGGGGATCTTCCGCGCCCGGAACGATGTGCCGATCGCAGAAATCGCGTTGGCTTTCGACCGCTTCATGGTCGACTGGCGGTAAGTGGCGAGAGTTCAGCTGGCCGGGATGGCTTTGAGCGTCCCCGCTACGATCTGCGACAGCACCGGCCCCAGCGCTTTATCGAAAGCCGCGACCACCTGCTGCATGTCCGTTCCGCTGGATTGAGCCCTGGCCTCGGCATTGATGGTATCGATGATGCGCCGATCACTCATGCGCACGATCTTTGCCGTCATGCGAACATGAGCGCCGGCAACCGGCCCGCCATATTCCGCCTGGAAATCCCGCAATTCGATCTGCAGGACGTAGTCCGGTATCAGCGAGGCGACGTCGCGGCCGACCGCCACGCAATTCGATTGTTCGAATGCCTCCAGCAGCTTGCTTTGAACCAGATTGGGAACGTTATCGGTCCAGGCCGCATTGGCGAAATATTCCGTGACATTGCCGCCGCGCCGCAAGGCAATGCGTGCTGTATCGAGATCGGCATCCGCATCCGGCTGGGACACGACAAGCTGCCACTTCACCTTCGGCAAGCCGGCCGGCAGATCCACCTGCGGCTTCAGATCATAGAGCGGCGTCGGCGTATTGACGCCGCCAAGCACAGCACAGCCGGCGACGGTCGAGAGCGCCGCGACGAGACCGAGGCCGCGCGCGGCAAGCAGCCAGTCCCGGCGCGACAGAGATTTCGACACGATCATTTAGCCTCCACGCCTTTGTTGCGATCACCGAGCAGGAACCGGGCCGGATCACGTTCGATCTGCTGAGCGATGCGGGTCATTGACGATACCAGCTGCCGCAGGTCTGACAACAACTGGGTCGTTTGATAGAGAGCCGAACCGGTGAATTGCTTCAGCGGATCGCGGTTTTCATCCAGCATCGCCGTCAAGCGATTGGCGGCCTGGGCGAAATCCTGCGCAGCTTTGGAAATATCCTGCGTGGTGTGCTGGAGATTGCCCTGGACATTGCCCGCGGTCCCCTGCAGCTGGACAGCCAGCTTCTGGAAAGCGTCGCTGGCACTGGCGAGGTTCTTCAGCGCGATCTGCGCCGTGTCCACCGCTTCGGGAACATGCTCCGTCGCCTTGTTCAGGTTGACAGTGAGATGCTCCAGGTTTTGGACCGCGGCGGTGAATGCCTTCTGGTTGTCGTCGCTCAGCATGTTGTTCAGACGATCGGCGACGACCGAGGCCTGGTCCAGCAGGTTCGGAAGTTTCTTGGCGAGCTTTTCCAGCGGTGAAGCGGCCGACATGATTTCCTCGCCCGGCTTCAGCAACGCAGCGTCGCGGCTGCCGCGCGTGATCTGCAGGGCGACACCGCCGGCGATGCCCTGCAGCTCCATCGAAGCCTGGCTGTCTTTGCGTATCGGCGTGCCGTTGCGCACGGCGATATCGACCCGCGCCAGCTCGGAATTATCGGGATCGATCCGCACATCCGTCACGCGTCCCACAGGGATGCCGCCAAACAGCACGGAACTGTCAACCCGCAACTGCGCCACGGAGCCGGTGAAGCGGATGAAATATTTCGAGTAGTCGTCTTTGGTCTGGACGTTCGCAGCCCACAGGCAGAAGCCGGCGATGCCCAGCATCACGACAAGGACGAAGAGGCCGACGGTAATATGTTTCGCGCGGGTTTCCATGTGCCTAACCTCGTTCCGTCTGCTGACCGGCAGGGCGCGGCTCGTCACCTACCCTTGTTCCGCCAACGCCTGCCCCTGCATTGCCCATCCCGGCCGCTCTCGCACGAGGCCCGTGGAAGTATTCCTGCATCCAGGGATGGGGGTCCTGCATCAGCTCCGCCATGGTGCCGACGCGGATCTTTTTTTCCAGCAGCACCGCGATACGGTCGCAGATCGCCACGAGACTGTCCAGGTCGTGGGTTACCATGACCACGGTGATGCCCAGGCTGCGCTGCAGGCTAAGGATAAGCTGATCGAAATCGCTGGCGCCGATCGGGTCGAGCCCGGCCGTCGGCTCGTCAAGGAAGATGATTTCCGGGTCCAGCGCCAAGGCACGGGCCAAGCCGGCACGCTTCTTCATGCCACCGGAAAGCTGCGAGGGATATTTGTCGCCGGCATTGAGCGGCAGGCCTACCAGCTGGATCTTCAATGCCGCCAGCTCGTCCATCAGATCCTGGCTGAGATCGCTGTGCTCGCGCATCGGCGCTTGGATATTCTCAGCGACCGTCAGCGAACTGAACAGGGCGCCGCTCTGATACAAAACGCCGCAACGAGCCTGGACACGCTGCCATTGCGCCTCGCTGAGATCGCGCTCGCGCTGGCCGAGCAGCATGATGTCGCCTTCGGCCGGTTTGTTGAGGCCGAGAATGGTCCGCAGCAGGACGGATTTGCCGGTGCCCGATCCGCCGACGATCCCCATGACCTCGCCGCGCTTGATGTCGAGGTCGAGCCCGTCATGGACGACCTGCTTGCCGAAGCGGTTCACCAGGCCGCGGATCGAGACCGCCTTTTCCTCGCGCGCTCCCGGCAAGGTGGAGCCGAGCTGAGGAGGGCTGGCGACATCTGCGGTGTTGCCTGAGGCGGAGGCGCTCATCTCACACACCCAGCATCGAAAACAGGATGGAGAAGAAGGCGTCGAAAACGATCACCAGGAAGATGCCTTCGACCACCGACTTCGTCGTCAGCTTACCGACGCTCTCGGCGCTGCCGGTCACGCGCATCCCTTCGAAACATCCGATCAGCGCGATCAATGTGGCAAAGACCGGCGCCTTGATCATGCCGACGCCGAATTGCGACACCGTGATCGCCTGGCGCAGCAGGTTCAGGTATTGCTGGAAGCTCATATCGACCAGCAGGACGCACATCAGGCCGCCGCCGAGCAGGCCCATGAGATCGGCAAAGAAGGTCAGCAGCGGCAGGCTGATCACCAGCGCCAGCACGCGCGGCAGCACCAGGACCTCTATCGGATTGAGGCCCATGGTTTCCAGCGCATCGACTTCTTCGTTCACCTTCATGGTGCCGATCTGCGCCGTGAAGGCGGAGCCGGACCGGCCGGCAACCACGATCGCCGTCAGCAATATGCCCATCTCACGCAGAACGGAAATGCCGACCATGTTGACGGTAAAGATCTGCGCGCCGAAGCGCGCCAGCTGATCCGCGCCTTGATAGGCGAGCACGACGCCGACCAGGAAGGAAATGAGGCCGACGATCGGCATGGCGTTGAGGCCGGTCTGCTCGATATGGCTCACCACCGAATTCAGGCGCAGGCGCCGGGGCCGCATCATCGCCTGCAGCGTGACCAGCGCCAGGGAACCGAAGAAGGCCAGGAGATCGACCGTCTCGTCCCAGATATCCAGGACGGCCTTGCCGATCTGCGCTACCCAGTCTGCCAGGCTGCGGCTGGGCGGCTCGGGCGCCTTCTCCTCCGGAGCGGCATCGATGACCCGCTGCAGCAATCCCTGCATACGGGCATCAACATGGACCAAGCCGATCGCCGTGCCTGCAGCACGGTAGTCCCGCGCCAGGCGGGCCAGGAGCCAGGCACCTGCGGAATCCAGACTGGTGAGATTGCTGAGATCGAGATCAATCCGGCGGGGCCGCTCGCCACGGCCGGCTGCATCGGACTGGCGCCGCAGAAGGCGATCGATCTCCTGCGCATGATGGATGGTCCAATCACCATTGAGGGACCAGATCGCCTCTGGCCCTTGTCGCGTCGTACTGACCCAGTCTGCGGCGGTCGCCATGACGTAATCATCTCCGCGGGGCCGTCGGCATCGACGCACCCTCAATTATTGCGGATAGCAGAAATGCCATTCCTACGCAAAGTCAAACCAGATGGCGCTAGCCGGCGAGGCCGGATCGGGCGAGCCGACCGCGAAAGGTTATCCGAGAAATCTACGGCGCGCGCCCTCCAGGGGCCCGCTCCCTCCTGGTTTCCCCGGGCGGCGGGCTGATCACAGTTGTGTCAGATGGCTGCGCCCCCGCCCCCATCCCGCGGCGCGGACGATCGGCAGGGCGCGATCCGCAGAAAAAGCCGCCGGCCAGTCGGCCGGCGGCTCGCTTCACCTCAAGCTGACGACCTGATCAGATATAGTATGCCTTGAGCGGCTCGAAGCCGTTGAAGTTCACCGCCGAATAGGTGGTGGTATAGGCGCCGGTCGAGAAGATCCGCACCCGGTCGCCGATCTTGAGCCCAAGCGGCATCTCATAGCGCGCCTTGTCGTACAGAATATCGGCGGAATCGCAGGTCGGACCGGCCAGTACCACCGGCTGTGAGTCGCCGGCAATGCTGCGGCTGGGCTCGATACGATAGCGGATTGCCTCGCCTTCCGTCTCGGCCAGGCCGCCAAAGCGGCCGATATCGAGATAGACCCAGCGGCGGTCGTCGGCATTATAGGATTTGCGCGAGATCAACACGACTTCCGCCTCCAACACACCGGCATCGCCAACCATATAGCGGCCGGGCTCGATGATGATGCGCGGCAGACGGTTGCCGAAATGCTTGGTCATCGAGGTCATGATGGCATTGCCATAGCTTTCGATTTCCTTGCCCCCGGTGGCATAATTGGCCGGAAAGCCGCCACCGAGGTCGACCATCTTCAATTCGAAGCCCTGCGCCGCCAGCTTGTCGAATACCACCTTGGCCGCAGCCACCGGCTTTTCCCATTGGCTGGCATCGAGCTGCTGCGAGCCGACATGGAAGGAAATGCCGTAGGGTTGCAGGCCAAGAGCCGCCGCCTTGCCGAGCAGATCGGCCGCCATCTCCGGCACGCAGCCGAATTTGCGGTTGAGCGGCCACAGCGCGCCTTCGGCCTCGACCAGAATGCGGCAAAACACCTGCGCACCCGGCGCATGGGTGGCGATTTTTTCCAGCTCGGCCTCGCTGTCAAAGGCATAGAGCATCACGCCCTGGCGGTGCGCCCAGGCGATATCCGCCGCCTTCTTGATGGTGTTGCCGAAGGAAATCTTCTCGGCGGGCACGCCATGGGCCAGCACGGCGCGGATCTCGCCGGATGAGGCGGTGTCGAAGCTGGCGCCCAGCTTGGCGAGACGGGCGAGGACTTCCGGCGCCGGATTGGCCTTCACGGCATAGAATATTTCGGCCAACGGCAGGCTCTGGGTCAGTCCCTGGTACTTCCGTTCGACGATGTCGAGATCGACCACCAGGCACGGCGTCGCCGGCTGGGTCTCTTCGAGGAACTTCAAGGCACGATCCGACATGGTACCCTCCACTCATACTGGCCGGCACGTCGCGGTATCCGGCAAAAGGTCCAAC
>DATLJB010000182.1:0-4252 GCA_035539075.1 Terriglobia bacterium | reverse complement strand
GGCGCCTGCCGCGAATGCGCAATTTGCTGTCGCGGGATGCCAAGTGACTGACTAGAGTCGGGCTTAATCCAATGCCAGCAATATCACTTCGGAGTCAGGGCAAATGGCAGAGTTTCCGGAAAAGGCGAAGGTCGTCATCGTCGGTCTGGGCGGTATCGTGGGTGCGTCGGTTGCCCATCACCTGATCGAGCGTGGCTGGGACGACATCGTCGGCATCGACAAGTCCGGCGTGCCGACCGATATCGGTTCAACGGCCCATGCCTCCGACTTCTGCTACATGACCAGCCACGACTTCCTGTCCTGCTGGACCACGCTCTATTCCGTCGATTTCTACGAGAAGATGGGCCACTACGCGCGCATCGGCGGCCTTGAGGTCGCCCGCGTCGGTGACGATGCCCGCATGGACGAGATCAAGCGCAAAGTCGCCTCGGCGAAGGCCTTCGGCACGCGAGCGCGCCTGATCGGGCCGGCCGAGATCAAGAAGAAGTTCCCGCTGATCGAAGAGAGCGTCGTCCAGGGCGGCATGTGGGATCCCGATGCCGGCCTCGTCATTCCCCGCTCGCAGACGGTTGCCGGCAAGCTGGTGCAGCAGGCCGAGGCCTCCGGCAAGCTGCAGGTCTTCGCCAATACCCCGGCGACTTCACTGGTGATCGAGAACGGCCGCATCAAGGGCGTGGTCACTGAGCGCGGCACCATCATGGCCGATTACGTCGTGGTCTGCGCCGGCCTCTGGGGCCGCCTGATCGCGGCGATGGCCGGCGAGGACCTGCCGGTCATGCCGATCGACCATCCGCTCTGCTTCTTCGGCCCGTACACCGAATTTGCCAATACCGGCAAGGAAATCGGCTGGCCGCTGCTGCGCGATCAGGGCAATTCCGCCTATATGCGCGATACCGGCGATCCCACGACGGCCGAAGGCGGCATGATCGAATGGGGTTATTACGAAGAGAAGAATCCACGCCTCGTCCATCCCCGCGAACTCCTCGAGAAGCATGAGGCGCGCCTGTCGCCCTCGCAGCGCGATCTCGAGATGGACCAGATCCTCGAGCCGCTGGAACGCGCCATCGAGCTGACGCCGATCCTCGGCGAGCTCGGCTACGAAGAGAAGCGCTCCTTCAACGGCCTCCTGCAGGTGACGACCGATGGCGGCCCGTCGATCGGCGAAAGCCAGAAGGTGCGCGGCCTGTGGTATGCCGTCGGCATCTGGGTCAAGGACGGCCCGGGCATGGCCAAGCTGGTCGCCGACTGGATGACGGACGGCCGCACCAAGATCGACCATGCGCGCATCGACTTCTCGCGCTTCTACACGCATATGATGGATGAGAAGTTCATTGCCGGCCGTTGCAGCGAAGCGGCAATGAAGGTCTACAACCCGGCGGTCCATCCGCGCGAACCTTATGAGACCGGCCGCAATATCCGCCGTTCGCCGTTCTATGAGCGCGAGAAGGAAATGGGCGGCTATTTCATGGAGCTCGGCGGCTGGGAACGCGCCCATGGCTACAAGGCCAATGAGCATCTCCTGGAAAAATACGGCAACCGCGTGCCGGTGCGCGAGAACGAATGGGACAACCGCCATTTCTGGCGCGTCTCCAATGCCGAGCATCTCGCCATGAGCGAGGATTGTGGCATCGTCAACCTGTCGCACTTCGCCGTGATCGATGTCGAAGGTCCCGATGCCGTCGACCTGATGGAATGGGTCTGCGCCGCCAAGGTCGGTGGCGACAACATGCTCGGCAAGGGCATTTATACGCACTTCCTCGATGACGAGGGCATGGTGCGCGCCGACTTGACCGTCATCCGCATGCCCGACCGCTGCCGCGTGGTCGACGGCGCCGATGCCGGCCCGCGCGATTACCACTACCTGAAGCGCATGGCCGAGGATAAGGGCCTCAACGTCACCGTCACCGATGTCAGCTCGAAATACATCACCATCGGCATCTGGGGTCCGAATGCCCGCGTGAACCTGCAGAAGGTGGTCGAGGATCCGGAAGGTCTGAAGAACGAGAACTTCCCCTTCGCCGCCATCAAGCAGATCAAGATCGCCGGCAAGAACGTCACCGCCTTCCGCATCTCCTATGTCGGCGAACAGGGCTGGGAATTGCATATGAAGTACGAGGACGGCCTCGCCGTCTGGGATGCCCTGCGCTCGACCGGCGTCATGGCCTTCGGTGTCGAGACCTATGCCAATAGCCGCCGCATGGAAAAGAGCCTGCGCCTGCAGAACGCCGATCTCCTGACCGAGTACAATCTGTTCGAATCCGGCCTTGCCCGTCCGAAGGTCAAGGAGGCCGATTTCCGCGGCAAGGCGAAGCATCTGGAGTATCAGGCGCGGAAGAACCAGCCGGCCATGCTCTGCACGCTGGTGATGACCGACAACATCGATTCCAAGGGCGTCGCCCGCTATCCGGTCGGCACCATGCCGGTGATGGACCCGGCAACCGGCGAGACGCTGGTCGACGAACTCGGCCGCCGTTCCTTCACCACCTCGGTCGCCTATGGTCCGACAATCGGCAAGAACATCGCGCTTGCCTATCTGCCCTGGTCCTACTGCCAGGAAGGCCGCAAGCTGACGGTCGAATATTTCGGCGAGACCTATCCGGTCGAGGTCGCCAGCGTCGGCTACAAGCCGCTCTACGATCCGGAAAACCTGAAGCCGCGCAGCTGATAGCGGCGGCTTAACTAGGCAAACAAGATCGGCGGTCCGGCAGCGGACCGCCGATTTTCATTGGGCTCGCTCCCCGCAGCAGATCAGTGGCATAAAATTAGATTGATATCAATTTAATGCATGCCTCATATGCAGCATTTTAAATTGCGTACAATTTATTTGCTGACAAATATTCCGGCGTTACCCCGCACTTCCAAGAAGGAACATCATATGTCTCTCGCCTCGAAAGCCTCCCGGATCCGCAAAACTCTGGCCCGTTCGGTTTCCGCCTTGGCGGTTAGCGCTGCCTTGACGACCGGCCTGACTGTGAGCACCGCCCAGGCCGACGGTTCCACCGCCGATGGGTCCGCTCTCGAGCCGACCACGCAGCATTTCATCGATGCGCTGACCGCCAAGGGCGGCCCGGCCATCTATACCTTGAGCCCCGCCGACGCCCGCAACGTGCTCGCCGGCGCCCAGGCCGGCCCGGCCGCTAAACTGCCTGCCGATATCGAGGCGAAAACACTGCCCGTTGGTCCGACCGGCAAGACCCAGGTCCATGTGGTCCGGCCGGCCGGTGCGAAAGGCGTGCTGCCGGTGGTGATGTATTTCCATGGCGGCGGCTGGGTTCTGGGCGACGAGGCGACCCATGACCGGCTGATCCGCCAGATCGCCAATGGCGCCCATGCCACCGTGGTTTTCGTCAATTATGACCGCTCCCCGGAGGCCCGCTATCCGGTGGCGATCGAACAGGATTATGCGGCCACGAAATATGTCGCGGAGCATGCGAAAGAATTCGGTATCGATCCGAAACGCCTCGCTGTCGCTGGCGACAGCGTCGGCGGCAATATGGCGGCGGTGGTCGCGCTGCTCGCCAAGGAACGCCAGGGACCGAAGATCGATTTCCAGGTGCTGTTCTATCCGGTGACGGACGCCAATTTCGAGGACAGCTCCTATAACCAGTTCGCCAATGGCCCCTGGCTGACCAAGGCGGCGATGAAGTGGTTCTGGGACGCCTATCTGCCGGACGAAGCGGCCCGCAAGCAGCCGACCGCGACGCCACTGAACGCCTCGCTTGAGCAGTTGAAGGGTCTGCCCGATGCCCTCGTCATCACCGACGAGAATGACGTGCTGCGCGACGAGGGCGAAGCCTATGCCCGCAAGCTCGCCCAGGCCGGCGTCACTGTCACGGCCGTGCGCTATAACGGCACCATCCATGACTTCGTCATGCTGAATGCCGTCGCCGGTACGCCTGCAGCCAAGGCTGCGGTCGACCAGGCCAATGCAGCCTTGCGCAAGGCCTTTGCCGGCAAATAAGCCGTAACCAACTAACTGGAAGCGCCGGGACGGAAGCCGCCGTTCCGGCGTTTTCCATTGCGGCCGGGCATTCCGGGGCTCTGGCATGCCGAAACCAAGCTTGCGGCCCCGCCCCCAAAACCCTAGTCTGCGGCCAGTTTATTGAGGATTTTTGACCGGATTGCGCCAGATCAGCGGACCGGAAAGGAGGGCGGCCATGACCAATCGTTTTCTGCAGCTGTTGCAGGACAAGCCGTTCCTGATGGCCGATGGCGCCACCGGGACCAATCTCTTTGCCGCCGGCCTGATGAC
>DATLJB010000181.1:0-30656 GCA_035539075.1 Terriglobia bacterium | reverse complement strand
CAGCCGCTGGTCGACCATGCGGACGGTGATGGCGGCGTTCGCACGCACCTGCCAGAAATTGATGGCGACGACCAGGACCAGCATCGCGGTGATCGACCCGAAGCCGACCAGCAACCATGTCTTGATGCGAAAATGCGCGAACCGGGTCAACATCGTTGGACTTCCCCTGTCTCTGCAACGTGTCTCTTGCGGGGAGCATAAGAAGCGACTGTTAACGGTTTCTTGAAGTTGCCGCGCCAATTCCCATTTCGCGGGAATTTTGTCGCCATTTAGCTCTGATCGAGGTGGATCGGCGGCATTCGACTCGAATTAGTGCGTACTTTCAGGCCAGTTCCGCAGGATTCATGGGTCCAGCAATCAACCCGGGCAATCAGCCAGGGCGCGATCGGGACAGGCGGCGGACCCTGCAACCGATCAGACCGTTGGCCCCGGTATCTTTGGTCCGGCCCCGACCGCATCCTCCGACCCGCCGGGGAAATGGCTTTGCCAGGCGCGGATGGAGCGGCGATAGCCCTCCGGCATATTGAGCGTCCCCAGCCTCGCGGCCTCAAAGCAGCCGAACCGCCGGTGTTCGTTGCTGATCCTGGGAGCTCTGTTGTCGCGTCGTCGCAACCCGTAGGTGACGATCACGACATGGCGGCCGGGCAGGACTTCGTAAACCCAGCAATCCAACAGAAGGCCGGCCGCGACGCTGATGCCAAGTTCCTCCTCGACCTCCCGTTCGAGACAGGCCTGTGGTGTTTCTCCGGGTTCCAGGCGGCCACCGGGCAGCTCCCATTCGGCGCGCTCGTTTTCCAGCAGCATGACGCCGTCGGGCTCGATCAACACGCCTTTGATGGATACGGGGTAGTGCATCTGCAAGGCGATCCCATGTCAGGCAATCCCACGGCTGCCGCTTCCAGCGCAGCCCGGTTCATCTCTTGTCGCTATACGCGGCTGGTTGCGCGGCAAGATCCTGGCGGCGTTTTGTGGAGGAAATAGGGCAGCCTCAAGACAATTTCACCGCCATACGCACGGCGCCCCAATTGCGGTTGCCGGCCCTGATCGGCGCGTCGATCTCTTTCAGCATCACGAAATTTCCGCCGCCCATATCCCGGGCATAGGTCTGCACGATGGATTTGCTGGCGCGGGCAGCAAGGATGCCGGTGCGATCATCGAAGACGCGACGATTGCGACTGTTGGCAGCGTTCCAGGTCCGGTCGCCGAGCCGCTGCGGATGCGAGTACTTCTTGTTGTGGGCGGCGATATAGCCGTTGCGGTCGGTGGCGCAGCAAAAGACGATGCGATCGCTTTGCTGCAAGGCAGGTTCGATCAGCGGCGGGAACAGCTGTTCGATCAGCTCGGTGTGCTTGGCCATCACCTGGATCGGATCGGTGCCCTTGATCATGCGATATTCGGTGTCGAACAGATCGGCCTCGGTGATGCGGTTGGCGCCAAGTGCCGCATCCAGGGCGGCACTTGCCCGGGCGGCGACGGATTCGGCGATCTCAATAAAGGGCCGGTTCTCCTCGATCGCCTGGACCAGGCGCGCCTGCAGCCTGTCCAGTTGTTCCCGGCTGGGCTCGTCAAAGGCAAGATGCAATCCGGCCACGCTCTGGGCGACGATCCGCCCGGAGAAATGGCCGACGCCGTCGAGATCGACGGTTCCCTTGTCGGCATGCGGCTTTACGCTGCCTGCAGGGATGAGCAACGCGCCGCCGACGGAAATGTCGCCGGTGAAGCCGGTGAAAGTCTCGTTGCCGAACTGCGCCTTGAAGCCCAACGCCGCCGTCACGCGTTCATGGCGCCGGCGGTTGCCGCCCGCGGAAGAGCGCAGGATGACATAGAGGCGCTGCTGCAGGGCTGCGATATCACGATTGACCAGCATAGAAAGGTCCTCGACCTGCTTCGCGGTCTCGCCGGTGGTCTCCGCTCCCTGCAACATGCGCGTGACGCTTGCCGCCACGGTATCGGTCAGTGCAGCCGCCTCGGCCGCGCTCCGCCTGATATCGGCCGTGGCCGATCTCTGCTCGCCGGCCGCATTGGCGACTTCGGCGGACACCTTGTCGATGTCACGGATTCGTTCTGCAATGCGCACAACCGTCTCGACCGCCCCCTGGGTGGTATGGTTGATCTCTTCCGCCTGACTGCTGACCGAGGCAATGCCGTCTTCGGTCTGGCGCGCGAGACTCTTCACTTCATCGGCGACGACAGCGAATCCTTTGCCGGCTTCTCCGGCCCGCGCCGATTCGATGGTGGCGTTGAGCGCCAGCATGCGGGTCTGGCCGGCAATTGTCTGGATCATGGTGACGACATCGCCGATCCGGTTGGCCGCCACGCTAAGCCCGGTCATGCGTGAGCTCGCCTGATCGGCGAACTGCCGCGCCGTCTCGGTCAGCCGCGTGCTGCTGTCGATCTGCGCGGAGATCGCCTGGCTCGAGGATTCCAGGTCCTCGGTGGCATTGGCGACCGTCTGCACATTGCCATTCGTGGTTTCGACCAGCCCCGCGACTTGCCGCGCCACGTCATGCAGGCCGACGGCGGTTTCCGATAGATGCCGCGCGTTGGCCGACAGGCGCTGCGCTTGCGCGGAGATATCGCCCACGGTCGTACGCATCTCGCTCTCCAGCGTCTCGCTCAACACCAGCATCTCCTGGCGCAGGTGCTCGCTAGCCTGTCGGCGCTCCGTCTCCTGTGCTGTACGCAGCTTCTCCGTCTCGATGGCGTTCTCGCGAAAGACCCGGATAGCGCTCGCCATCTCGCCAATCTCGTCGTGACGGCGGCTGACCGGCACTGCAACATCAAGCTGCCCCGCTGCAAGCTTGTGCATGATCGCCGTCAGTGACGCCATCGGCCTGACGACACCAAGAGCGATGCCGAGGGCGGCGGCCAGTATGACCAGCACGGCGATGGCGGCGACGGACCAGCCGAGCCATTGATAGGTCGCGGCGCGTTCGGCTGCCTGCCGCTCGGTATCGATCTGCAGCGCATTGGCGTCGCCGACGAGCTGGTCGATGACGGCGCGGTGCGCTGCATAGGCCTTGCTCAACTCGCCATAGGCTGTCGCCGCAGCCGCGGTATCGCCTTTCGCGATGGCCGGCAGAAGTCGGCTTTCCAGCGCCTGCCAGAAGGCACTGACCGCCGCATCGGATGACTTGGTGAGCTTGTCGTGCAAGGCGGTCGGGATGTCTTGCTTGCTCCAGTAATCGCGGCGCGTGTCGTAATCCTTATGGAGCTGCTGCAGACGCTGGCGGTGCTGTGCAAACTCTGCGGGAGCTTGCAGCGCCAAAGTCGCTTCAAGATAGGCCTCGATGACATATTCGGGCGGCGGCAGGATATCGGCGACCAGATCCTTGCCGAGGAGAATCTGACGGTCGATCCTGCCACCGATATTGAGTTCGCGTTGTGCCAGGGCATTCGTGAAGAGCAGGGCTACCAGGGCTACGCCGATCAATGCAGCGCCGCCGAGGGTCATATGGATAATCTTGAGGCGAAGCCGCATTGGCCCGTGCTCCTGCTGGGAGGCTAATGGCAATTATTTGACGGTGCGGAGTTAAAAAAACGTTCGCATAGCTGTGCATACGTGGGGGCAGCACGCCCTTGAATGCAGCTATATGCAGCAGGCCGCACCACTCGTGCAGCCATTCCGGGTCACGGGATTTTCTCTCGGGTATCTCACCGTCTCACAAAAAGGTTTACTGTCCGCTTCGCGGACGATTCGGGGGAACCACGCAGCGGTTGGAGGATTTCCTTTCCTACGTTGCAGGATGCACCGAGGAGGATAAGGAGGCCGACATGGAAGCCAGGCATTTTGAACCGCTTCTCACGGACGTGGCCAAGCATTTCGCCAAGCCCCAGGATATCCTGGGCGACGACAGATTCACGCGGCAGCAGAAGCTCAAGTTGCTGGAGCAATGGGACTATGATTTGCAACTTTTGCTGACGGCGAGCGAGGAAAACATGCCGAGCGGCGACAGCAGCGCTTCGGGCAAGGTCAGCGAGCAAGTCGTCGAGCTGCGACACGTTTTGAGCGAACTCGGCGCGCCCCATGACCCCGAAGCAGTGGGGCCGGCCAAGATCGGCGCTCCGGTTGTCGACAAGCAGAAGCGGCAATCTTCATAACTCATCCCGAATGGGGGAGGGACGTATGCCAGGGTCGAGGGAGGAGCAGCGGGAAAACCCGCGGGACGCCGAAGAGCGAGCCGATCGTCACGGGCGGTGGACGCGCGTCATCACCTCGGTGTGCCGGGCTGTCTCACTCGGCCCGCGAGAAGGAAAGGATAGAGAAGGGAAGGCATCGGAAGGAAAGACCAGCGATACCGCTGCCACGAGCCGGCCGCCGCGTCCGCCGACGGGTGTCTATTGATAACCTACCTCTGACGACACATCGCATCATGCGCATCCGGATATCCCGGATGTCCCGCGCAGTAGGGGAGCCCGTCTCGTGCGCGGCACGGAACCATTGGAGGCGGCCCATTGTTCTTGCCGCGAGCATCCTGCAGGCCGATCTACAGCAGAGGGAGAAGGAAACATGGGCGCATTTGTGGCCGACATGAAGAAGATTCGCGACCGGGCGAAACAGCATATCTCCGACGGCGCCGTGACCGCGGCAAACAAGACCAACAGCGAAGAAGTGGTGAAGGTGTTGAACGAGGTGCTGGCGACCGAACTCGTCTGCTATCTTCGCTATAAGCGCCATTACTATACCGCCTCGGGCCTGTATTCGGATTCCGTCAAAGCGGAGTTTCTCGAACATGCGTCTGAAGAGCAGGCGCATGCCGATTCCGTGGCGGCGAGGATCGTCCAGCTCAACGGCAAGCCGGATTTCAATCCCGCGAGCCTGGCCGACCGAAGCCATGCCGACTACACGGATGGCAATGACCTGGTGAAAATGATCGAAGAAGATCTTGTTGCCGAGCGGATCGCCATCGAAACCTATTCCGAAATCGCCCGTTGGCTCGGCGACCGCGATCCCACCAGCCGGCGATTGATCGAAAGCATTCTGGAAAAGGAAGAGGAGCACGCCGAGGATCTGTCCTCGCTGATCTCTCGCCTGCCGGCCGAAAGCAAGACCCGCCCCAGTTCGCACGCGGCTGAGTAATGCCGAACGGGTGCTGAAAGTGAAAGTCCGCCGGGCGGCGTTCGCTCAGCGGGCCGACCCTTTACCAGATCAGGCTGCGTCGGTCGGCAGGGCTTGCGCGGCCTGATGTGCTATTCGGCAGGATTGGGAGCAGGCGCCGGCGTCCCTTTCTGTTTGGGGCAGGGGAATTTGCTGCGGATCGCGTTCTGCACCAGCGCGGCGGCACTCCAATCCAAGCGATCCAGATGGCTGCGCATATAGGACAATACCGCGTTGACGGCCTTGTCGCCGGCAATGCCCTCGGGGCTGAAAGTGCAGGTCTTGTTGGCGTCGTCCGTCAGCATCACCATATCGAGGACGCCATAGACATACATGTAGCAGCTTTCCCGGTCTTCGGAGCAGACCTGATAAAGCTGCGATCCGGCGGTGAAGCTGCGCATTTGAAAGGCGGAGGCCGGCGTGGCGAAGTAGGTGCTCCACAAGGGAGCCAGCAAGATAACCAAAGCGCGGATGGATGGAAAAGCCGGCCGCATCGTCTCGTCACTCCCGGGTCGTAGCACATACATACAACGAAAACGCACCCCACCTGGAAGGCGGGGTGCGAATTCTTGAAACGACTATAACAGGGCGACTGGCTCTATGGCGAGGGGTGGGATCGCCTGCCGCGGCGGTTGGGCGCGGCGATGCCAGCCGTTTAGCCGGGCTGCGACTGGGTGCCCGGCGCGTCATCCGGCTGCATCGGAGCGCCGCCCTCGTGATGTGGCCCCATTCCGCCGCCGAAGCCCGGACGCTCATGCAGCGGGCGCGGCAGCGAGGTGAAGAAGGCGATCTTCAGGGTCTCTTTCTGCTCAGGCGACAGCGACGCTTCGAGCGATTTCAGAGCTGTCGCCAGTTTCTCATCATAGGCCGCGCGGCTCGCCATGGCCTGGGCATGATGATTCAGGACGTCGCTGAGGCTGGATGGGCGTTCGCCCGGCTGATATCCGGCCATCGGATGTCCCACTGCCGGCTGCCGCAACAGATCGGCAACGGGCTGCCACAGCTTCCGCTGATCGCCGGAAAGATTGAGCGCCGTCTCGATATAAGCGACCCGTCCATCGGCCAGATGCTGCATCACGACAGGGGAAGGATGGCGATGATCGCCGGCAGGGGAAGTTGCCGGGGCATTGTCGGCAAAGGCCAGCGCGGGGCCGGTCAAGGTCAAGGCGGAAAGCAAAAGCAAGGTACGCAGTTTCATCTTCGGTCTCCAGAAAAGCATCCGGCGCGAGAACGCATCCGGGCACGACGACGGCGATGCGACGCCGCAGGCAAAATGTCGCTGGGTTGGATCGCAACTCGCGGCGGCTCCCGGCGCATTTCTTGTCATGTATACGCTGCAGCTGTGATGAACCCTGTGCTGTGTGCGGACAGCTTTATGATCGCAGCCCGTCACATCGCCGTGAGAAGCTGTGGGCCCATGTGCCGACGAAGGGATGGATGTGGCGACTTTCGCTTGCGCTCAAATGGCGGGCAAAGCCAGGCAATGACGAATCAGGGCTTCGGCGGGGCCGAAGAGCAAGGGATTTGGAATGATATCGGTGTTCTCGCCGTCATGGCGCAGCAAGGCCGGAACTCCTTCCAACCCATGCCGCGAAAGATAACGACGTCCGGCAGTGATGCGGTCGACCGCCAGTTCCATCTGCGCTGGATCACGGAAACTGGCGGACAGGGCCGTTGCCGACAAGCCGCTGGCGATGGCGATCTCGGTCAATTCCTGCTGGTCGGTGATGTCGCGGCCATCGATGAAGCGGGCCCGTTGCAAAGCCTGCAGCAAGTCAAAGCTGCTGCCGGGTTGGATCAGCTCGGCGAGGGCGAGGACCAGGCTGGCCGGTCCCGAATCCAGGGCGAGCGTCTCATCGCACAGGATCCGATCGTAATAGGTCTGGCTGAACGTCTGGCCGGTCAGCGCGGCGATACGCTGATCATTGGCCCAGGCGTAATTGCGAAATTGGCTGGTCATCGGCCGTGCGCCCTTGCCGGCAAACAGTCCGGTTGGCATCAAGTCCAGCCGGCTGGGACCGACCCGCTCGCGCAGGACCGAGGCTTGCGGCATGACTCCGTAACACCACCCGCAAAGGGGGTCGATCAGCAAGGTGAAGGTCGTGTTGTGGTCTGGCTTGCGCCCGGGCACGCAGGTCTCCATACAACCTAGACATCGCGACTGCCGGGAAATCTGTCCCGCTGGCAGAACCGCTCAGCCCACCATAGAGCGCGACTTCGCCAGATGGAAGCTGGTCGCTTCCATTTGAACACTGACCGGCAGCGCAGGGTTGCACCGGCTTGTTGCTGGCGAGAGCGGAATGCAGGCTGGCTGGCTGGCTGGCTTTGGTAGGTCGGGAGCCGTTCAACCGCCTAGATGTTGGCGATCACTTGCAGGCGGCCATCAAGGGTAGATTCCTCGCGGTTGCGGCCTGGCCCCTGCCGGTCGATGGTGAGGAAGTTCATGCGGCGCTTCAGGGCGATGAGAGGATGCTGCCAGATGCCGCGACCGATGTTGACGCCCTGCTGACCGTCGGAAACGAAGGCCCGCATGGCGCCCATGTCGATCGAGCCCCCGGCTGGGGCCACAATGATCATGAAGGGATAGAACAGCAGTGGCATGATGGTGCGCGTCGACAGGTGGTAGCGTTCCATCGCCTGGATCTGCAGCGGCAGCTTTCGAGGCGTCGCGCGCAGCAAGTTGAGCTGCGGCCGGCCTTCTTTGGCCGACAGCTCGATGCGCGCGAGATCCTGATAGGATTCCAGGAAGCCATCGGCGCTGACGATGGATTCGCGATCGCCAATTTCGATCACTTCGCCAAACGGGGCGAAATTCTCTGCCGTCAATTGCTCGGCAGGAAGCGATATCTTTTTCACTCGTCCCGATCCTAAGCTTGGCCCGGTTTCCAGGTCCTGCCCCTGCGGATTTTCTTTTAGCACTAAACTGGTCATCTTTGCATACTCCGTAATGCGTGGCGGACAAAACTTTAAATTGCGCTCACCGATATAGGGGCCGAGCTTTCCCTTTCCTGTCGGGAGCGCTGCTAGCGGTCGAAAATCAGTGTTGATACGCAGGAGAGCAGGAAACCCGGCTGATCTTCAGGCAGTAACACCCAAAATGGCAGACCGTTGCGTCGGCTAATATTCCCAGTGGCCTGGGTGGTATCGGCTGAAGAGCAAGAGTGAAGAAAGTAAGGGAATTTCGCTGTGGCAGCGCGCGTGCGATTGCCGCCCCACGCCCTTGAATTCGGCTCGCCGCCACGCCGCGACGACTACGCGTAACAGTTTATTTCTACAGAACGGCACCTGCCGCTTTGCTGGCGCCCCCCTGGCATGGGCGCAGAGGCATTCCCGGGAAAGAGAACCGGGTGGCGGGAACGGGCAGCGCTGAGCGAAAATGACGCCAGTTCCGCTGCGGGCAAAGAGGCTGCGGCAACCGGCGCTTGTGGCATGCGGCCTGTTCAAATGGACAGTACAGCATGTCGTCGATATGCTTCTGTTTCGCACAGGCGTTTGTGAGCACGGTCGTTTTGCGCGTACAGGCGCTTTGTGATAGCCGGATTTGCCGTGGATCGACGCGACGGAGGGGGCAGCAGTCTTGCATGTCCGCTTCTTTCGCCAACGGTCCCGGCGGGGCGCCGCCATGCCGGCGCCGTTGACTGGGAGGGTGAGAGGTGAGGGGTCTTCTGACGCTGCGTAGTGCTACGCAGCGGGCCAGCATGTCGGGCATCGGGATGTTTATGGCGGAACCAGCCGACCAGGGCGGGCCGATGAATTGCCGCGTCGACCCCGAGGTTGCCCCTGTGGGTGAAACCTCCGTGGATGAGACCTCCGTGGATGAGACCTCCGTGGATGAGACCTTCGCTCGGCATGATGCCATTGATGAACATGACGCGCCGGAGGACCGATGATGCCGGTATCGCAAGGAGCAGGCGGCGCGGCGCATGACGGACCAATAGGAGATTTGCCGCCGCTCTTGCAACTGGCGGGGATCAGCAAGGAATTTCCCGGCTGCCTCGCCAATGATGCGGTCGACCTCACCATCCGCGCGGGCGAGATCCATGCGCTGCTGGGGGAAAACGGCGCAGGCAAGAGCACCCTGGTCAAGATCATCTATGGTGTCCAGCAGCCGGATCAGGGGGAAATCAGCTGGCGGGGTGCGCCCGTCCGCATCGGCAACCCCGCCCAGGCCCGGCAACTTGGCATCGGCATGGTATTCCAGCACTTCTCGCTGTTCGAATCGCTGACCGTCGCCGAGAATATCGCGCTCGGCATCAACGACCCAGCGGAACGGCGCGGGCTGGCCGGCCGGATTGCGGCGATTTCAGGCACCTATGGCCTGCCCTTGGATCCGCAGCGTGCAGTCCATGATCTATCCGTGGGCGAGCGGCAGCGGATCGAGATCGTGCGCTGCCTGCTGCAGCGCCCAAAACTGCTGATCATGGACGAGCCCACCTCGGTGCTGACGCCGCAAGAGGTCGACAAGCTGTTCGCCACCTTGCGCCGGCTGTCGGATGAAGGCTGTGCCATCCTGTATATCAGTCACAAGCTCGAGGAAATTCGCAGCCTGTGCCGCCACGCGACCATCATGCGTCAGGGTCGCGTCGTCGCGGAATGCGACCCGCGCCAGGAAACGGCGGAGCATCTCGCCGAGTTGATGATCGGGACGCGGGTGACTTCCGCGCGGCGCGGCCAGGGCGTGGCAGGCGGCGGCGCGCCACGGCTCGAAGTCACGCATCTGTCGTTGCGCAGCGAGCAGAAATTCGGCACCGACCTCGTCGATATCAGTTTTACGGTACGGCCCGGCGAAATCCTCGGCATCGCCGGCATTGCCGGCAATGGCCAGGGCGAATTGATGGCCGCCTTGTCCGGCGAGGTCAGGCTCGCCGATGCCAGTACCATTCGCATCAACGGCGCGCCCGCGGCGCAGATGGGACCGGCCCGCCGCCGGCGCCTGAAAGCGGCTTTCGTACCGGAAGAGCGTAACGGCCATGGCGCCGTCGGGCCTCTGTCGCTTGATGAGAATGCCTTTCTTTCCGCCTATGACAGCCGCCACCTGGTCAAATGGGGCCTGATTGACGGCCGGCGCATGCGTGACTTCGCTGGCCGCATCATCGCCGCCTTCGACGTGCGTTGCCGCGGCGTGCAATCGCCGGCGCGTTCGTTGTCCGGCGGGAACCTGCAGAAATTCATCGTCGGCCGGGAAATCCTGCAGCAGCCGGAGCTGTTGATCGTGGCGCAGCCGACCTGGGGTGTCGATGCGGGGGCGGCCGCGGCCATTCATCAGGCGCTGCTCGATCTTGCCGCCGCCGGTGCGGCCATCGTGATGATTTCCCAGGATCTCGACGAAATCCTGGCCGTGTGCCACCGCATCGCCGTCATCAATCTCGGGCGCTTGTCGGCGCCGCGGCCGGTCGAGGCGATCTCGGTCGAGGAGATAGGCCTGCTGATGGGCGGGGTCCACGATGGCCGCGGCCATGCCGGTCCGGCCGCCGGCGATCACGAGACAGGTTCCGGCGGTCCGGGCAGCGGCGGCCGCCAACATTTAGCAGAGGACGGGCAGCGTGCGGCTCAAACTTGAATCACGGGGAAATTACTCGGCGTTCTGGACCTTCGCCTCGCCGCTTCTCGCGATCCTGCTCACCGTCATTACCGCAGGCGTGATCTTTGCGCTCATGGGCCATGATCCGGGAACGTCTTTATATACCTTCCTGGTGGCTCCGCTGACCGGCAGCAGCGGCCTATCGGAACTCTGCGTCAAGGCAGCACCGCTTGTGCTTATCGGCGTGGGCCTGTCGCTCGGCTTCCGCGCCAATGTCTGGAATATCGGCGCCGAGGGGCAGTTTACGCTGGGGGCCATCTTCGCCGGCGGCTTTGCCCTGCATGCCGGTGATGCCGGCGGATGGTGGGTTTTTCCGGGGATGCTGCTGCTCGGCGCCCTCGGCGGCATGATCTGGGCCGGCATTCCGGCACTGCTGCGGGTCTGGTTCAACGCCAGCGAGATCCTCACCAGCCTGATGCTCACCTATGTTGCGCAATTGCTGCTGATCTATCTCGTCACCGGCCCATGGAAGGATCCGGAAGGCTACGGCTTTCCCCAGACGGCGATGTTTGCCGACGCGGCGCTTTCGCCGATCCTGGTCGCTGAGACACGTGTCCATCTCGGCGTCCTCGCCGCTTTGCTGGTGGCGCTGCTGGGCTGGCTGATTCTATCGAAATCGATGCTGGGGTTCCAATTGCGTGTCGTCGGCCTGGCACCCCGCGCGGCCGCCTTCGCGGGTTTTGGCCAGCGGCGGCTGATCTGGCTCTCGCTCATGCTGGGCGGCGGCCTCGCCGGGCTTGCCGGAATGTTCGAGGTCGCAGGTCCGATCGGCCAGCTGACCCCGGCGATCTCCCCCGGCTATGGCTTCACCGCGATCATCGTCGCCTTTCTGGGGCGCTTGCATCCGGTCGGCGTGGTATTGGCCGGACTGGTGCTCGCCCTTTCCTATCTTGGCGGCGAGGCGGCGCAGATCGATCTCGGCATGCCCAATGCCGTCACCGGCATTTTCCAGGGCGTTTTGCTGTTCTACCTTTT
Organism: Terriglobia bacterium; assembly: GCA_035539075.1. Lineage (GTDB taxonomy): Bacteria > Pseudomonadota > Alphaproteobacteria > Dongiales > Dongiaceae > Dongia_B. The sequence continues at coordinate 19,002 of DATLJB010000181.1, read as the reverse complement.
GGCGAGCGATGTGCTCATTCTCTACCGGCCACGGATCAGCTGGGCCGCCAAGCGTCCCGTCGCACGCCAGGCGATGGGCGAGGGTACCGCACGATGAACGTCGAAAGCGTCAATATCATCCTCAGCATCATCACCGCCTCGACGCCGCTGTTGCTGGCAGCGACGGGTGAGCTCATCGCCGAGAAATCCGGCGTTCTCAATCTCGGGGTTGAAGGAATGATGCTGGTGGGCGCCGTGATCGGCTTTGCCGCTTCCGTGCATAGCGGCAGCGCGCTCGTCGGCGTCGCCGCGGCGGTCCTGGCGGGTGTCGCCATGGCGATGATCTTTTCCGTGCTCTCGCTGACCTTCCTCGCCAACCAGGTGGCGACGGGCCTGGCGCTGACCATCTTCGGCACCGGGCTCAGCGCCTTGATGGGGGCCGGCTATGTCGGCACGGCCTTACAACCCTTGCCGAAGCTCGATATTCCCGGCCTCAGCGGCCTGCCGTTCGTCGGCCCGGTCCTGTTTCACCAGGACGCCCTGGTCTATGCCTCGTTCCTGCTGCTGGCAGGCGTCGCCTGGTTCCTCTATCGCAGCCAGCCGGGCCTGGTATTGCGGGCGGTCGGTGATTCCCATGACGCCGCCCATGCCATCGGCTATCCGGTGGCGCTGATCCGCTACGGCGCTGCCGCCTTCGGTGGCGGCATGTCGGGCCTGGCCGGCGCCTATATGTCGCTGGCCTATAGTCCGAGCTGGTCGGAAAACATGACGGCGGGGCGTGGCTGGATCGCTCTTGCCCTGGTCGTTTTCGCCACCTGGCGGCCGCTTTGGCTGCTGATCGGCGCTTATCTCTTCGGCAGCATCATGTATTTCTCGCTCTACCTGCAAGGGCAGGGCGTGCATCTGCCGTCGCAGTTGATTTCCAGCCTGCCCTATATCGCGACCATCGTCGTGCTGGTGATCATCTCGCGCGACCGCACCAAGATCCGCCTCAATGCGCCGGCCTGTCTCGGAAAGCCGTTCCATGCGGCGAGCTGAAGCGCTCTTCCGCCCCGCCGGCCGGCGAGGGTCGTGATGCAGTATGCGGATTCGGTCCTGGCAAGCAGCTATCGCTACTTTCTCTGCGTCGCCCAGCTTGGTTCCGTCCGCGCCGCGTCGCGCCAGTTGAATGTCGCCGCTTCCGCGATCAGCCGGCAGATCCTGTTACTGGAAGGCCAACTCGGCATCGGCCTGTTCGAACGCCGCGGGCGCCATCTGACCTTGACCGATGCCGGCAATGTGTTGCTGAAAAGCCTGAAACATCTGCAGGTCGGCCATGAAGAGGCGCTGGCGGCCCTCACCGCCTTCAAGGATCTGAAACGCGGCCGCATCCGCGTGGCGACGGTCGAAAGCGTTTCTGTCGCCATCCTGCCGGACCTTGTTGCCGAATTCGTCGAGCTCTTTGCCGGCATCCAGGTTGCGGTGACGGTGGCTGACGCCGACACGGTTATCGATCTCGTCCGGGATCACGATGCGGATATCGGCTTCACCTTCAGCGCCGCGCCGCTGGAGGGATTGAATGTCGAGTTCGAGCGCAGCTTCCGGCTCGGCGCCGCAATGGCGCCGAAGCACCCCTTGGCCTCGCGGCCAAAGATCTCCCTGGCGGATTGCCTGGCCTTTCCGGTGGCCTGGCCGGCACGGGGGTTGAGCCTTCGGCATATCATCGACCAGGGCCTGACGGGAGCAGGGCAGATGCTGCCGGCGCTCGAATGCAATTCCCTGCGCCTGATGGCGTCGCTGGCGCGGCGCGGCGCCTGCATCGCCTTCCAGACCCAGATCGGAATCGAGCAGGAGATCAAGGAAGGGCTACTGGTGTTCAAGCCTCTGACCGACCGTCGCCTGCCGCTCGACCACTTGAAGCTGGTGCGGCGGCAAAAGCTCACGGCCCGTTCGCCGCTGAGCGCATTCCTTGATCTCGCTCGGCGCCGCCTGCTGCAAGCGACCGAAATGCGCGCGGGACAGAGATAGCATCGTTCTAATGGAACGCACAGAGTGTAATAAAGACGCTTATATTTCGCACAGCAGGTTTGTGCTAAAAATCACAGATACAAAATAAGAGGCGCGGGGCTGCCCCCGACTTCGACGAATCGGCCGACCTCGATGAAGCGAAGCGTAGCCGGCAGTCAATCATAGCGCCGTTTGCTTCGCCAGGCGAAGCAGCCATGGGAGAGGGATTTGTCGGGCCGATTGACGACGCATGTCCTTGACTTGGTGGCGGGCGAGCCGGCTGCCGGGCTCCTGATCGAGCTATGGCGATGCAGCGATGCGGTGCTGCTCAGGTCGGTCGTCACCAATCAAGACGGCCGGGTCGATGCCCCGCTGCTGCAAGGCGATGACCTGCGGCCCGGCGTCTACGAGCTGCGTTTCCATGCGGGCGACTATCTTCGGCGAGGCGGAGCGGACGTTGCCGAGCCGGCCTTTCTTGATGTGATCCCGATCCGCTTCGGCATTGCCCATTCCGATCAGCACTATCATGTACCGCTGCTGCTCTCGACCTACGGCTATTCCACCTATCGCGGGAGCTGAACATGGCGCGTAACTGCATCCGCTTCCTGGGCCGCGGCGAGATCGTCTCGCTGGCGGATTTGTCGCCGACCCGCACGCTGTTGGATTACCTTCGGCTGGAAGAGCGGGCGCGTGGCACCAAGGAGGGCTGCAACGAAGGCGATTGTGGCGCCTGCACCGTCGCCCTCGGCAGCCTGCGCGACGGTCGCGTCGTCTACGAACCCGTCAATGCCTGCATCCTGCTGCTGGGACAGATCGACGGCAAGGAACTGGTGACGGTGGAGGACCTTGCCAAGGGCGGCCGACTGCATCCGGTGCAGCAGGCGATGGTGGACCACCATGCATCGCAATGCGGTTTTTGCACGCCGGGCTTCGTCATGTCGCTCTTCACGCTGTATCACGCGCCACAAGCACCGGATCGCCGCGACGTCCTCGATCGTCTTGCCGGCAATCTCTGCCGTTGCACCGGGTATCGGCCGATCGTCGATGCGGCGCTTGCGACCTGCACCGGTGCTGCGGCCGATATCTGGGCTCGACATGCCGCGGCGACGGCCGAGACTCTGGCGAAGCTGGCGGATGGCGAGGACATCCTGGTCGGCGACAATCGGCAATTCTATGCGGCGCCCGCCAATGCGGAGGGATTGCTCGCGCTGGCAGCGGCGCATGCGGATGCGACGCTCGTCGCCGGCGCGACCGATGTCGGGCTGTGGATCACCAAGCAGATGCGGCCCTTGCGCAAGATCATCCAGGTGGCGCGCGTACCGGATCTGCAGGCGATCGCGGATGAGCCGCATCAGATCACCCTCGGTGCCGCCGTGACCTATGAAAGGGCCGCTCCGGCCCTGGGCGGTATCGATCCCGATATCGGCAATCTGCTACGCCGGATCGGCGCTGCGCAGGTACGCAGCTCAGGGACGGTGGGCGGCAATATCGCCAACGGGTCGCCGATCGGCGACACGCCGCCGGCGCTGATTGCACTTGGCGCGCAGATCGAACTGCGCCAGGCCTTGGCGACACGGCGGATGCCGCTGGAGGCCTTCTTCCTCGGCTATGGCAAACAGGATCGCCGGCCGGGCGAAGTGTTGTGGCGGATCACGATCCCGAAGCTGGGCGCCGACGAGGTGTTCCGCTGCTACAAGATATCCAAGCGCTTCGACCAGGATATTTCTGCGGTGATGGCTGCTTTCAAGTTCCGCCTCGCGGATGGCCGGATATCAGAAGCGCGGATCGCCTATGGCGGCATGGCGCCGGTGCCGAAGCGTGCGGTGACCGCCGAGTTGGTTCTGCGCGGCATGCGGCTCGACCAGCCGGAAACCTGGCAGCAGGCTTGCGCCGCACTGGCGCAGGATTTTCAGCCGATCGACGACATGCGGGCCTCCGCCGCCTATCGCCTGCAGGTCGCGCAATCGCTGCTGCGCAAGGCGCTGCTGGAGGCGAGTGGAACGCCTAGCAATGTCAGCCGCGTCGCAGGCCATCGCGAAGCTGTGGCGGAGCAGGTGGCCTGAGATGGCGGCGAAGATCCATGCCGGATTGCAGCAGCGCCAATCGGTCGGGCTTGCCCTGGCGCATGACAGTGCGGCGCTGCATGTGCAGGGATCTGCGGTCTATATCGACGATATGCGCGAGCCCGAAGGTACACTGCATGTCGCGCCCGGCTACGCGCTGGAAGGCACGCGCGGTCGGATCTCAAGGCTTGATCTCGATGCCGTGCGCGCGGCGCCGGATGTCGTGACGGTTCTGACGGCGGCCGACATTCCGGGCCACAATGACTGCAGTCCGGCGATGGGGGATGATCCCATCCTTGCTGATGGCAGCATTGCGTTTCACGGCCAGGTCGTTTTCGCCGTCGTGGCCCGGACGCGCGCGGCGGCGCGACGGGCCGCGCGGCTGGCGCGGATCGAAATCGCGGGGGAAAGGCCCGCGCTGACGGTCGACGACGCCATTGAAATGCGCACGGAAGATGTCCTGCCGCCCTATGGCTTCGGCCATGGCGATATACGCGGCGCCTTGGCGCGGGCGCCATACCGGCTGGAAGAGAGCTTCCTGATCGGCGGCCAGGAGCATTTCTACCTGGAAGGCCAGGTCGCCTTCGCCATGCCCGACGAACAAGGCGGCATGCTGGTCTATTCCTCGACCCAGCATCCAAGCGAGGTGCAGCACTGCGTGGCGCGGATGCTGGGCGTTCCCGAAGCGCGGGTGACTTGCGAGTGCCGCCGCATGGGTGGCGGCTTCGGCGGCAAGGAAAGCCAGGCGGCCCAATGGGCGGCGCTGGCGGCCCTGGCGGCGCAGGTGACGGGGCGGCCGGTCAAATGCCGGCTCGACCGCGATGACGATATGATCATGACCGGCAAGCGGCATGATTTCCGTGTCACCTATACGGCTGGCCATGACGGTAAAGGCCGGCTCAACGCCGTCGATGTCGCCTTCCTGGCGCGCTGTGGCTATTCCGCCGACCTCTCGCAGGGCGTTAACGACCGCACCATGTTCCACGCCGACAATAGCTATTTCTATCCGGTGGTGTCGATCCAGTCGCGGCGGCTGCGCACCAATACCGTTTCCAATACTGCTTTTCGCGGTTTCGGTGGGCCGCAGGGTATGCTGTTTGCCGAGCGCATGATGGAAGCGATCGCCATTCGCCTGGGGCTGGATGCGCTCGATGTGCGCAAGGCCAATCTCTATGGTCGCGGCCGCGATGTGACGCCCTACGGCATGAAGGTAGCAGACAACATCGCGCCCGAGATCGTCGCCGAGCTGGAAAGGACGTCGGATTATCGCGCCCGGCGGCAAGCGATCACCGCATTCAACGCCACGAACAAGTTGTTGAAGAAGGGCTTGGCGTTGACGCCGGTCAAATTTGGCATCTCCTTCACCTTGACCCATCTCAACCAGGCCGGTGCCTTGGTTCATGTCTATACCGATGGTTCGGTTCATCTCAATCATGGCGGTACCGAGATGGGCCAGGGCCTCTATATCAAGGTCGCGCAGGTGGTGGCCGAGGAGTTCGGCATTCCCATCGATCACGTCCGGATCACCGCAACGACCACCGGCAAGGTGCCCAATACCTCGCCGACGGCCGCTTCCTCGGGCTCCGATCTCAACGGCATGGCGGCGCGCAACGCAGCGGCCGTCATCAAGGGGCGCATGGCCGATCTGCTGGCCAAGGAGTGGGGCGTCGAGAAGAACAGCATCGTCTTTGCCGACAACCGGGCGGCATCGGGCAATCATGCGATCGGGTTTGCCGAGCTGGCGAAGAGGGCGCATCAGGCCCGCCTCTCGCTCTCCTCGACCGGCTTCTATGCGACCCCCACTATCACCTGGGACCGCGCCAAGGCGGAAGGCCGGCCGTTCTTCTATTTCGCCTATGGCGCTTCCTGCAGCGAGGTGACGATCGATACGCTGACCGGCGAGATGCGGGTCGACCGCGTCGATATCCTGCATGATGTCGGCCACTCGCTCAATCCGGCCATCGATATCGGCCAGATCGAAGGCGGCTTCGTCCAGGGCATGGGCTGGCTGACAAGCGAGGAATTGGTATTCGACGCAGCGGGCAGGCTGCGCACGCACGCGCCCTCTACCTACAAGATTCCCTGCGCATCCGATGTGCCGGCGGATTTCCGGGTTGCTCTCTTCGATGGCGGCGGCAATCGCGCCGACACCATCTACCGCTCGAAGGCGGTGGGTGAGCCGCCGCTAATGCTGCCGACTTCGGTCTGGGCCGCGATCATGAATGCGATTTCCAGCCTCAGGCCCGGCATCGTGCCGCCGCTCGACACGCCGGCGACGCCGGAAGCTATTCTGCGCGCCGTCGAGGCGCTGCAAGCATGAGTGTCCGGCGATGCTGATCTGGGCCAGCCTCCTGCAATCGGTCGATCGGATGGAACGCGCAGCGCTCGTCTCTGTGGTCCGGGTCTTTGGATCGGCCCCGCGCGAGGCCGGTGCGCGCATGGTCGTCACCGCCGATGAGACGATTGGCACGATCGGCGGCGGATGCCTGGAGTGGCGGGCAATCCGGACCGCGCGCCGGCGGCTGAGCGAGGCGGCGGGGGAAGCCTTGCTTCAGACCCGAATCCTGGGGCCGGACCTCGGTCAATGTTGCGGCGGCCGTATCGAGATTGCCACCGAGGTCTTCGGTGTCGCCGATCGGCCGTTCCTGGCAGGGATGGCTGCGCGCGAAGCCGCCGGTTCCTTCACGCTGACCGGGCGCATCGTCGCGCCAGATTTCGTCGAGCATTTCGGCGAACGGCGCGACAGGCTCTATCTCTTCGGCGCGGGCCATGTCGGTCGCGCGGTGATCGCGGCCCTGTCACCGCTGATAGATACCGCCCAGGGCGCAGCCGCCTTGCCGCTGGAGGTCATGTGGGCGGATAGCAGGGCGGAGTGCTTTGCCGGCCGGGCCTTGCCGCCGGCCGTGACGGCGCTTTGCTGCGAGGACCCGGTTTCGCTGATAGAAAATGTCGAACCAGGCAGCTTCGTTCTTATCATGACGCATAGCCATGCCCTGGACTATGAACTGACGGCGGCGGCCTTGCGTCGGCCGGACCTCGCCTATGTCGGCCTGATCGGCAGCGGCACCAAGCGCGCCCGCTTCCTGCATCGCTTGCGGGAGGAGCGTATCGATCCGGCCCGCATCGATAGCCTGGTCTGCCCGATCGGGCTGACAGCCATCCGCTCGAAGCATCCGGCGGCGATTGCCGCCGCAATTGCGGCACAGCTCCTCCTGCGTGCAGAAGAAGTGCAGACTGCCGCGACGCGCGGCGATTCCATCATCCGCTTCAAGCAGCAGGTCGGAGAGCGGAGCCGATGACGCCATTTCTCCTCGACTGGCTCAATCTGCTGATCCGCTGGGGGCATATGGTGGCCGGCATCTCCTGGATCGGCACCTCCTTCTATTTCATCGCCCTGGATCTCTCTCTGAAGCGCCACGCCTCGCTGCCGCAGGCAGTCTATGGCGAGGCCTGGGAGGTCCATGGCGGCGGCTTCTATCATGTGCAGAAATATCTGGTGGCGCCGGCCCAATTGCCGCCCGACCTCACCTGGTTCAAATGGGAGGCCTATCTCACCTGGGTCAGCGGCTTCCTGCTGCTGATCGTGCAGTACTACCTGAATGCCGGTTCCTATCTGATCGATCCCGGCGTGCTGCCGTTGACACCCTGGCAGGCGATCGGCATTTCCGTCGCCAGCCTGGCGCTCGGCTGGCTGGTCTATGACCAGCTCTGCCGCTCGGTCCTCGGGCGGAATATGACGGTACTGGCGGTATTGCTGTTCTGCCTCATCCTTGCGGCGGCTTACGGCTTTACGCATGTCTTCTCGGGCCGCGGCGCGCTCATTCATGTCGGCGCCTTCATCGGCACCATGATGGCAACCAATGTCTTCATGGTGATCATCCCCAATCAGCGCAAGATCACGGCGGCCCTGGTGGCCGGCGCATCGCCTGATCCGCGGCTCGGCGCGGTCAGCAAGCAGCGTTCGGTGCACAATACATATCTGACGCTGCCGGTCCTGGTGATGATGGTTTCCAATCATTACCCGATGATCACCAGCCATCCCCATGCCTGGCTGATCGTCGGGCTGATCGTGATCGGCGGCGCGGCGGCCCGGCATTTCCTCATGCGACATGAGGTCGGCGATCCGGTGCGCAAGCTAGCCTGGGCCCTGGGGCTGATCTTCATCACCCTGTTCGCCGCCATCGTGGTAACGGCGCCGGCCTTCAAGGCGCCCGCTGATATTGCCGTCAGCGATGCCGATATCCTCTCCATCACCCATGCGAGATGCATCATGTGTCACGCGGAAAAGCCGACGCATGCCGGTTTCGCCGAGGCGCCGAAGGGCGTCAAGCTCGAAACCCTTGCGGAGATTCATCGCTATGCGGCGCAGATCGACCTGCAGGCGGTCAAGAGTTCGGCCATGCCGCTCGGCAATGTCAGTGGCATGACGGCCGACGAGCGCGCCAAGCTCGGCGCCTGGCTGGCCAAGCAATGACCGGCGGAGAATGCATGAAGGATATTGCCGAGATCAATGCTTTAAGCGAGGGAGCGTTCATCGCCGCTTTCGGCGACGTGGCGGAGCATTCGCCCTGGGTGGCCCAGGCCGCCGCCGCCGAGCGGCCGTTTCACGACCGGGAACATATGATCCGCTCCTTTGCGGCGGTGCTGTCGCGCGCCGACCGCGCCGCCCAGCTTGACGTTATTCGCGCGCATCCGGACCTCGCCAGCCGGGCCAGGCTGACAGCGGATTCGGCGCGCGAGCAAAGCGGCGCCGGCCTCGACTCGTTGACAGCCGAGGAATTTGCCCGCTTCACCGATTTCAATGCGCGCCACAAGGCGGCTTTTGGATTCCCCTTCATCCTCGCCGTGAAAGGCGCCAGCAAACACCAGATCCTCGCTGCCTTCGCTGAACGGATCGATAGATCCTACGATGAGGAGTTGGCGATTACATTGGATCAGGTCGGCCGCATCATCCGCTTCCGTCTCGAAGCGCGCGTGGCGCCATGACCACCGTTCTTCGCGGCCAGATTGTCAGCTTTATGGCGGAACCAGGCGCCTGTCGTCATGAAGCCAGGGGTGCTCTGGTAATTAACGACGAGGGACGCATCGCCTGGCTCGGCGATGCCGGCGACCTGCCGCGCCAATATGGCGATGCCGTGACCATCGACCACGGCGACCATCTGATCATGCCGGGCTTCATCGACACCCATGTGCATTATCCGCAATATCGCCTTCTGGCGGCACCCGGTCGCGATCTGCTCGACTGGCTTGACCGTTTCACCTTTCCGGAAGAGGCGCGCTTCGTGGCGTCCGATTATGCGGCCGACAAGGCGATCGTCTTCCTCGACCGGCTGGCCCAGCATGGCACCACCGCCGCATTGGCATTCAGCACGGTCCATAAGGCCAGCACCGACGCGCTGTTTGCCGCCGCCGCCGCGCGCAACATGGCGTTGGTGAGCGGCAAGACATTGATGGACCGCAACGCACCGCCCAATCTGCGCGACGATCCCGAAACTGCCGCGCTCGACACTGCTGCGCTTTACCAACGGTGGCATGGCAGCGGGCGGGCGCGCTATGCCGTCACGCCGCGTTTCGCCATCACCTCCAGCGAGGCACAGCTCGCGGTCTGCGGCGAGTTGCTGCGGCAATTGCCGGACGCGCTCTTGCATACCCATCTATCGGAGAGCACGCCGGAGATGGCGGCGATCACCCGATTGTTTCCCAACGATGCCGATTATACGGCGGTCTATGAGCGTTTCGGCCTGGTCGGCGATCGCAGCCTCTTTGCCCATGGCATTCATCTTTCCGAGCGGGAATGCCAGGTGCTTCACGAGGCCGGCAGCGCCATTCTCCATTGCCCGACATCGAATACCTTTCTAGGCTCCGGCCTGATGAGCATGGCGCAACTCGGTAATCGGCAGCGCCCGGTCGCCTATGGCATCGCGACCGATATCGGCGGCGGTACCAGCTATTCCATGCTCCATACGCTGGGCGAGGCCTATAAGGTGCAGATGCTGACCGGCTATAAGCCGACGGCGATCGAGCTCTTCCAACTGGCGACGCGCGGCAATGCCGCCTTGCTGAAGCTTGGCGATGAGATCGGCGCATTGGAGCCCGGCAAATGGGCCGATATCGTCGTGCTCGATCCCATGGCGACGCCGGTCATGGCCGACCGCGCCGCCTTGTCGGAAACGCTCGAGGATGTCCTCTTTGCCTTGGCCATCCTCGGCGACGATCGCGCCGTCGCGGCGACCTATATTGCGGGAAGGAAGGTACATGACCGGCTATCCGCGTGACATGAAAGGCTATGGCCGCAAGACGCCTGACCCGCATTGGCCGGGCGAAGCCTATCTCGCCGTTCAGTTCGTCCTCAACTACGAGGAAGGCGGCGAGAACAATATCTTGCATGGCGATGCCGCTTCGGAAGCCTTCCTGTCGGAGATCGTCGGTGCGCAGGCCTGGCCGGGCCAGCGCCATTGGAACATGGAATCGATCTACGAATACGGCGCGCGGTCGGGCTTCTGGCGTCTGTGGCGGCTCTTTAGCGAGCGCCGGGTGCCGGTGACGGTCTACGGCGTGGCAACAGCCCTCGAGCGCTCGCCCGATCAGGTCGCTGCCATGCTGGAGGCCGATTGGGAGATCGCCTCGCACGGGCTGAAATGGATCGAGCATAAGGACATGCCGCCGGAGGAGGAGCGGGCGCAGATCCGCGCGGCCATCGATCTGCATGCGCGCGTCACGGGGACGCCGCCGCTCGGCTGGTATACCGGCCGCTGCTCGATGAATACCGCGGCCCTGGTGATGGAAACCGGCCAGTTTCTTTACTCCTCCGATTCTTATGCCGACGATCTGCCCTATTGGATCGCCAATCCGGCGGGCGGGCATCATCTCGTCATCCCCTATACCTTGGATACGAACGACATGCGCTTCGCGACGCCGCAGGGTTTCAACAGCGGCGACCAGTTCTTCAGCTATCTGAAGGATTCCTTCGATTGTCTTTATGAGGAAGGCAGAGCCGGCGCGCCGAAGATGCTGTCAATCGGCCTCCACTGCCGCCTCGCCGGCCGTCCGGGCCGTGCCCAGGCTCTCGCGCGGTTTGTCGACTATGTCCTGGCGAAGGAGCAGGTCTGGATCACGCGGCGTATCGATATCGCGCGGCACTGGCGCGCGAATGTCAGGCCCGGCTGAGCGCGTTGATCAAAGCTCCAGCCGGATATTGACCCCGGCATCGAACCAGTATTCGTCAAGGTTCTTGCCCGGTCCTTTGCGGTCGACGATGAGGAAGCGGCTGGCGGGATCGAGCACCAGCAGCGGATAATGCCAGACATTGCGGGCGTAGCTGACGCCCTGTCGGCCGCTGGCGCGAAAGGCACGCAGGGATTGCGGCGCTTGCGACCCTTCCGCCACCACCACCAGCCAGTCGCGCTCCTGCAGCGGATAGAAGGCCTGACTGCCGACCGGGTGGCGCTCCATCAGCTCGATCTCGACCGGCAAAGGGCGCGGTTCGCCGACGAAGATGCTGATGATCGGCTCGCCGCCGTCAGCCGCCGCATCGACATGCGCCAGTTCGTGATAGCGTTCGGCGAAGCCCTGGTTGATGCCGTAATGCCGCGCGTCTTCCAGTTCGATCACCTCGCCGAAGGGCGCGAAGGCGGCCTTGGTCAGCGGTTCCGGCTTGAGGAGGATCATGCGACCCGCCCGAAGATGCGCAGGCGCGAAATGCCGCCATCGGGAAAGATGTTGAGCTTCACATGGCTGACAGGGCCGAGCTTGGCGAGGGTGTCGCCGCCGAAGCCATGGATGTGATCGGCCTGCAGTTTCTGCGACGCCATCAGTTGCGGCCAGAACATCGCCTCGGTGACGATGGATTTGTCGGTGACCGATGTCACCAGGGCTGCCTGTAGCGAGCAAGCATCCGGATAGTTACCTTTATAGTGGCAGGTATCGACCTCCACCCGCTCGATGAGGCCGGGGGCGCCCAGCTTGACGATGATCCAGTCATTGCCGGGCTCGCGCCGCCGCCTGGTCTCCCAGCCGTCGCCCATATTGATGCCGCGGCCTTTCAGCAGCATGGTCCAGACGGCACCGTAATGGGCGTCGTTATAGGCGATGATGCGCCCGCCATTGGTGGCGAGGGACAGTTCCTGCTCCGCCTTGGCGTCGGCGTCTTCCCAGGCCGGGATCGGTTCGCCATAGATCCGGAGGCGCGCGACACCGCCATCCGGATAGATATGCAGCCTGACATGGGTCCAGGCTTCACCGCTGTTGATGGCGTGGAAGTGATGCGCCGACGGCCCCAACGAGACCGCCGGCAGGATCTCGGTCCAGACCGTCTTGTCGTCCGGTGCCGTTGCCGAGACACAGGCCTCGATCGACGCTGCCGGCGGATAATTGCCGGTGAAATGGCTGGTGTCGATATCGACACCCTGGATGATGCCGCGGGCGCCCAGCTTGACGATGCAGAAATCATGGCCGCTTTGGCGACGCCGCTTCGATTCCCAGCCGTCCATCCATTTGCCGTTCGCGTCGTATTTGTCCGGCACGAAGACGGCTGGAGCATCCTGCAGCATGCGGGATCTATCGGCGAAGAAATCGTCTGTCGCGAAGATCGCCGATGCACCGAGCCGGGCCGAAGCAAGGTTAATGGCGTTGACGGCGAAATCGGGTAGGTCGGTCATCCGCAAGACTCCGGCTCGGGACCTCAATCGGCCTGCTGGCGGCGGGCGTCCCAATGGTGCTTCTCCGTCACGCTATCCTTGGCCTCCTTGCGGTGCAAGTCTCGGGAAACGGCCCTCTGCCGGCATCGGCCACGGCTTCCCGCAGCCGGGGAATAGTCGGCAAGGCCCCGTCCCACAAATGGCGACTCGGAATGCGAGCGCCGTTTGTTGCACTGTGCAAGCCACAAAGATGTGCCAACCATTTGTACAGGCTGTGATATATAGTGAAACTTCCGCCAGCAAACTGCACATGCTATGGAATTCACTGATCAATCGTTCCGCTCCGGTTCCGCAAGCGCGCGCTGCGTCTGCCCACAAGAAGTCCGGCGGCGATTCGGTCATGATGTCTGGGATGATTGCATACGCGCGGATACCCGCACCAAGCTAGCCGAAGCCAGTCCCGCACCGATTCCGGTCGCGTTGCGCCGCAATCGAAGACAGTGGCGGCGGTTGCCAAAACAAATCTGACTCCAAGGGGGATCATGATGGAAAGAAGAACCTTCAACAAATTGCTGGGCGCCTCGCTCGCCACCTTGGCGGCACCGAGCGTCATCCGCCCGGCTTTCGCCGCCGACCCGCTGAAAATCGGCTTCATCTATGTCGGCCCGGTCGAGGATTTCGGCTGGACGCATCAGCATGACCGCGCCCGCAAGGCGCTGGAAGCCGATCTCGGTGACAAGATCAAGACCACCTATGTGGAAAGCGTCAAGGAAGGCGCCGATGCCGAGCGCGTCATCGCCGAACTGGCCTCCAAGGGCCATGGCCTGATCTTCACGACGTCCTTCGGCTATATGAATCCGACGCTGAAAGTGGCGAAGCGCTTCCCCAAGGTGAAGTTCGAGCACGCGACGGGCTACAAGCGCGCCGAGAACGTAGCGACCTACAACATCCGCTTCTATGAAGGCCGCTATATCCAGGGCGTCATCGCCGGCAAGCTTTCGAAGTCCGGTGTCGTCGGCTATATCGGCTCGGTGCCGATTCCCGAAGTCATCATGGGCATGAACGCCTTCATCCTCGGCATGCGGTCGGTCAATCCCGCGGCCAAGATCAAGGCGGTCTTCGTCAATTCCTGGTATGACCCCGGCAAGGAAGCCGATGCCGCTAAGGCGCTGATTGACCAGGGCGCCGATATCATGGCGCAGCATACCGATTCGACCGCCCCGGTTCAGGTCGCGCAGCAGCGCGGCATCAAGAGCTTCGGCCAAGCCTCCGACATGATCTCGGCCGGCCCGGCCTCGCAATTGACCGCCTCGGTCGATAACTGGGAGCCCTATTACGTGCAGCGGGCCAAGGCTGTCCTCGACGGCAGCTCAATACCGGCATGCTGAAGATGGCGCCCTATACCAACATGCCGGACGACGTGGTAGCGCTGGCGAAGCAGACCGAGGCCGATATCGGCAGCGGCAAGATCGTCATCTTCAAGGGCCCGATCAAGGATCAGACCGGCGCCGTGAAGGTTGCCGATGGCAGCGCCCTCGATGACGGCGCGATCGCCGGCATGGATTGGCTGGCCGATGGCGTCGAAGGCTCGCTGCCGAAGTAATCCGGCGGCAGCATCCGAATAGCGATATCCCGCCCCGGCAACGGGGCGGGTTTTTTCGTGCGGAGTGCGACCGTGCTGGCTTGGTGGCGGCACGAATTACCCGACCATCTGGCTCTATCACTTCGGGCGACGCATTTGCTATCCAGCCAAGATGGAAATTTTCGGCGTCCCGCTCTGGCATCTCGTTTTTTCGTCACTTGCCGTCTTCGGCGCGGCGATCGTGCGCGGTTTTTCCGGCTTCGGCTTTTCGCTGCTCAGCATCACCGCCATCACGCTGATCATGCCGCAAAGCGAGGTCGTGCCCTCGATCTTTCTGCTGGAAATCGCCGCCTCCCTGCATCTCATCCCCGGCATCTGGCGCGAGATCCATTGGCGTTCGCTGGCTTTCCTGCTGCTCGGCTGCGTCATCGGCACGCCGATCGGCGTCGCCGCCCTTGCCAATGTGCCGGCGGCACCCATGACCCTGGCGATGTCTGCCTTCGTCATCGTCACGGCGGCGGCGATGCTGCGCGGCTTCCATTTGGAAAAGACGCCCGGGCCCCTGGCGACGACGGCGACGGGGGCCTTTTCCGGCGTGCTCAACGGCGCCTTCGGCATCGGCGGGCCGCCGGTCATCCTGTTCTTCTTCTCGACGCCGGGTGCCGCCGCCATCGGCCGGGCTTCGGTCATCGCCTATTTCATCGGCACCGACAGCATGGGCCTCGCCTGGGATGCCTACCATGATCTCATCACCCGCCAGACCTTCCTGCAGGCGGCGCTCTGGCTGATACCGCTGCTGGTCGGTGTCTCGCTCGGCGCCCGCTCCTTCCGCCATGTGGGGGAGGAGACCTTCCGCCGTTGGGTGCTGCGCCTCCTCATGTTGCTGGCGGTGCTCAGCGCCGGCAAGGCTCTGGCGGCCTTGCTGTAACCGGGAGTTCGGACCGGGCCGGCAATAGGCCTTGTCAGCGGTATCAGTCTCGCGATACATCAAGGGTCTCTCCCGCGTATCCGCAGGCGGAACCATCATGAAAACCTATCGCATCGCCATTGTCGGCATCGGCAAGATCACCGAAGACCAGCATCTGCCCGTCATCGCCAAGAATCCCCGCTTCCAGCTGGCGGCGCTGGTCAGCCAGCGCGGCGTTGTCCGGCCCGGCGTGCCGAGTTTCAAGACGGTGGAGGAAATGCTGGCCGCGCTGCCCGACGTCGAGGCGGTTGCCATCTGCACGCCGCCCAATGTACGTCACGGCATTACCCGCACCGTGCTCGATGCGGGGCGTCATGCCTTGCTGGAGAAGCCGACCACGGCCACCATTTCTGAACTCACCGACCTCATCGATCATGCCGCTGCGACCAGGCGGGTGATCTATACGACCTGGCATTCGCAATACAATGCCGGCGTCGAGACGGCGAAAAAGCTGCTCCAGGGCAAGAAGATCGCCCGCTTGCATATCAACTGGAAAGAGGATGTGCGGCGCTGGCATCCGGGGCAGGAATGGATCTGGCAGGCGGGCGGCTTCGGCGTCTTCGATCCCGGCATCAATGCCCTCTCGATCGTCACCCGCATCCTTCCTGCGCCGATCTTCGTAGAGAAGGCGGAGCTGCGGTTCCCCGCCAATCGCGATACGCCGATCGCCGCCGATCTGCGCTTCAAGACCGCCGTCGGCGGCAGCCAGGATCTGCGCGCCGAATTCGATTGGCGCCAGACCGGGCCGCAGACCTGGAACATCACGATTGCGACCACGGAGGGCCAGACGCTCGCCTTGACCGAGGGCGGTTCGAAGCTGGCCGTCGACGGCAAGCCGGTGGTGACGGAGGCACTCGCGGAATATGAGGCAATCTACGAACGTTTCGCCGACCTGCTGGACCGGCAGGAAAGCGAGATCGATGCCGCACCCTTGCAGCTTGTCGCCGACGCCTTCCTGGTCGGCCGGCGCGTCGTGACCGACAGCTTCGACTGGTAGCTGCCCCCGGCGGCCTAAGCTGCGCCGCCGAGCAGCTTCACACAATGACGGGCGATGATGCCTTCCTCATCGGTGGAGACCACCAGGACGGGGAGGGCGCGCGGCCTTGAGATCGTTTCGATGCGCGTCACCTGCCGGGCTCGGGCGTTGGCTTCTCCATCCAGGGTGATGCCCAGCCAGCCAGATTCGCCGGCAATGCGCGCGCGAATCTCGTCGGCATTCTCGCCCACACCACCGGTAAAGATCAGCATGTCGAGCCCCTGAAGTTCAGCGGCAAGGCGGCCGAGTTCGACGGCGACGCGGTGACAGTAAATGTCGATCGCCAGCTTCGCCTGCGGCAACGCGCTATGGCTCACGGTCTTCATATCGGCGCTGAGGCCGGAAAGGCCGAGCAGGCCGCTGTCGCGATAGAGCAGCGCCTCCAACGCGGCAAGGCCCATCCCCTGATGCAGCAGATGCAGCAATACGCCGGGGTCGATCATGCCGGGCCGCGTTCCCATCACCAGCCCGTCCAAGGTCGAGAAACCCATGGTCGTGGCGAGGCCGACGCCATCGCGGATTGCCGCCAGGCTGGCACCGTTGCCGAGATGGGCGATCACCAGCCGCGACGGGATGGCGATGTTCTCGCGCCGCAGGCGTGCCAGAATCGCTTCATAGGACAGGCCGTGAAAGCCATAGCGGCGGATTCCCTGCTGCCAGTATTTCTCCGGCAAGGCGAAGCGGGCGACGCGCTCCGGGTTACTGGCATGGAATGCGGTGTCGAAGCAGCCGACCTGCGGCATTTGCGGCAACATCGCGCGGAGCGCCTTGATAGCCCCCACGTTATGCGGCTGATGCAAGGGCGCCAGCGGGATCAGGCCTTCCAAGGCCGCGATGTCGCGGTCGGTCAGAACCGCGGGATGGGTGAAAACGGTGCCGCCATGGACGATGCGGTGACCGATGCCGAGCCAATCCTGCGGCCGCTCGCGCAATCCCAGCCTGTCGCATAGAAACCGCAGCGCTGACCGATGGCTGTCGACGGTCGCCGGGTCAAAGGTCCAGGCCGCCGAAATCTCGTCGGGCGTGAGATCGAGCTTGGTCTTGCCCTGGCCGATACCGGCAATCTGCCCCCGCAGCGTGGCCATCGGGCCCTCCGCGCTCAGACGATAGACCGCGAATTTCAGGCTCGACGAACCGGCATTGATGATCAGAAGCTGTTGTCCCTCCATCGCGTGCCGTGTCCTCAGAACAAAATGCCCGCGCCGGACGGGTTGGCGCGGGCCAGGGAGACTAGGTATTGCCGGGCTTGCGCTGTGGCGCAACGCTCGAACCAACCGCGGTCAGCATAGAAAGCCGATATGCCATCGCCTAGGTCCAGCCCCCGCCGGCCGTTTGGGCCAGCGGCACGTCTCGGCCGCGGCGGTTGATGACGTCAAGGCTTCGGTTTGTTGACCGGCGCTCCGCCCGCACTGGCGCGAATGACTTCGGCGAGGATCCTGATGCCAGGCTCGATGCGATCGATCGGGATCGAGGAGACGCCGAGCCGGAAATAGCTGCTGCGGTCCCGGCCGCGGATCGCCGGGCGCAGGAAATGGACGGCGCCCGCCTCGATGACGACGCCGCGCCGCAAGGCGGCGGCCTCCACCGCCTGCATGTCGAGGCCGGGGGGCCCTTTGATCCAGAGCGCGGAACCGCCGCTGGCGATATCGGCGGTGAAATCGGGTAGATGCTGCGCCAGCGCCGCCTGGGTCTCCAGCAGGCGGTCGCGATAGGCATGACTGAGGCGCCGGAGCAGCCCGTCATAATGGCCGTCCGCCAGGAACAGGGCCACGGTGCGCTGATTGTTGGCGGCAGGGTGGCGCAGAATCAAGCGCCGCAGGGCACGGGCCTCGCGGATGAACTCGCGCGGCCCCACCATGTAGCCGAGACGCAGACCCGGCGCCAAAGTCTTCGACAGGCTGGCGATGAAGATAACGCGGTCGCGGCTGTCGAGCGATTTCAGTGCCGGCTGGGGCGTGCCGGTATGGGCAAGCTCGCTCTCGTAATCGTCCTCGATGACGATGAAATCCTCCTGCTGCGCCGCAGCCAGCAAGGCATGCCGGCGCGCCAGGCTCATCGTCACCGTGGTGGGGAACTGATGGCTCGGCGTCACGTAGACGTAGTCGCAATCCGCCAGCTGCCGGCCGACCACCAGCCCCTGTTCATCGACATCCAGCCCCATAATGCGGGGTGTGCGTAGCGAGGCGATATTGCGGGCATCGGTATAACCGGGGTCCTCGATGCCGAAACGGGTTTCCTCATTGAACAGCAATTGCGCCAGCAGATAGAGCGCGTTCTGCGCACCGACCGTCACCAGGATCTCATCGGCCGCCGCCATCACCCCGCGCCGCGGCAACAGGCGTGTCCGGATCTGCTCCACCAGTATCGGGTCATCTTCCGTGAAGCGGTCCTTCGACCAGTCCTTGACGGAATCGATGCTGAGCGCCTGGCGCGAACATTCCCGCCAGGCCGACAATGGGAAGATGTTCTGATCGACCTGGCCGTAGATAAAGGGATAGGGCTGGTCGGCCCAGTTCTGCGGCTTGACGACGCTGCGCTGTTGCGAGGGCCGGGATAGCAGGCGGCCCTGCCAGTCGGTCTGGGCTGCCGGCGGTTCGGTCACGGCCCTGTCTTTGCCGCCGCTCCCCGCCCGGTTGCGCAGGATATCCGGGTTGACGAAGAAGCCGCTGCGTTCCCGCGAGATCAGATAGCCTTCCTCGACCAGGTCCTGATAGGTCAGCACCACGGTGTTGCGGGCGATCTTCAGGCTGCGC